>NZ_MKWJ01000004.1:275368-295012 GCF_001899725.1 Sphingomonas sp. 67-41
GCGCCGGCATGATGGACTGCAAGAAGGCGCTGACCGAGACCAATGGCGACCTCGAGGCCGCCAGCGACTGGCTGCGCTCGAAGGGCCTGGCCGCCGCTGCCAAGAAGTCGAGCCGCACCGCGGCCGAGGGCCTGGTCGGCGTCGCCGTCGCCGGCACCAAGGGCGTGGCCGTCGAGGTCAATTCGCAGACCGATTTCGTCGCCAAGAACGAAATCTTCCAGACCTTCGTGCGGGACGTGACGTCGGTCGCGCTCGAGCTGGGCGACGATATCGAGGTGATCAAGGCGGCGCCGCTGCCGGCCGGCAGCGTCGAGGAAGTGCTGACCAACAACATCTCGACGATCGGCGAGAACCAGGTCCTGCGCCGCGCCAAGCTGGTGCAGGTGTCGCAGGGCGCGGTGATCCCGTACGTCCATAACGCCGCGGCACCGGGGCTGGGCAAGATCGGCGTGCTCGTCGCGCTCGAGAGCGATGCCGGCGTCGACGTGCTCGAGCCGCTGGGCAAGCAGGTCGCGATGCACATCGCGGCGGCCTTCCCGCTGGCGCTCGACGAGACCGGCCTCGACCAGGAGACGCTGGAGCGCGAGCGCGCGATCGCCAAGGAGAAGGCGGCCGAGAGCGGCAAGCCGGCCGACATCATCGACAAGATGGTCGAAGGCGCGGTGAAGAAGTTCGCCAAGGAGAACGCGCTGCTCAGCCAGCTGTTCGTCATGGACGGCAAGACCCCGATCGCGGACGTGATCGCCAAGGCCGGCAAGGATGCCGGTTCGTCGATCGTGCTCAAGGACTATGTCCGCTTCCAGCTCGGCGAAGGCATCGAGAAGGAAGAGAGCGACTTCGCCGCCGAAGTGGCCGCGACGGCGGGCCTCACCAAGTAAGGTCTTCCCGGACCTGAATGCGCGGGCGCGGCATCCCAGGGGTGCCGCGCCCGTTTGCGTTTGGCGCGCGCCTCGTGCAGCTTGGCGCGCATGCGGGGGTTCGGGATCAAGACGCGGATCGTGCTGGTGGGGGCGATCGTCCTGATCCTGCTCGGCTATGGCTGGTGGTTCCTGGCGGCGGGCAAGGTCGCAGCGCCCGATACCGAGTTCGAGATCACCAATTTCTCGGCCGAGCTCACGCCGGGACGGGAAGCGGCGGAGCTGGCGAAGCTTCCCATGTTCGATCCGGCGACGGGCGGCTGGATCGCCGACGGCAGGCGGCAAGCCTCGGCCGCCGGGTTGGTCCGGCCGCAACCGGGTCCGCGGGGGCCGGACGATATCGGTCCCTATCTGACCGCACGCCTTCCGGACGGCGCCGGGAAGCGGGAGATGCAGATAGCGATGCGCGCGCTGGCGCGCGAGGGAATATGCCAGGTGGCGTTTCTCGTCCCGGGTGCGGAGGCCGTGCCGGTCATCCGGATCCGCCGCGTCGCGGACGGGCGCGGCGGCACGATCGCCTGCACGGCCGCGCGCAACTCGGCCGCGCGCTGAGCCCCCGTCGACTCGCGGCGCCCGGCGTGCGAATTTGCCTAGATCGGGGGCGGGGAGGTTCGGGATGCGGCATCGTTCGGAAACCGCGCTGGCGGTCATCACCCTGTTCGCCGCCGCGACGCATTTCACGCTGGAGACCTGGTATCATCTCATTTGGGGCCAGCCGCTCCAGGCGCTGCTGGTGGACTATATCTGCAACGCGCTGATGCTGCTCGGCGGCTTCGCGTCGCTGACCGCCCGGCCGGGAAGCGCGGCGGGGCTGCTGGCGGCGGGCTGGGCCTATGCGCTCGGCTTTGGCTGGCGCAGCGTGTTCGGGCGGCTGGAGGCGATGTCCTATGGCATCCGCGCACCCAATGGCGAGCCGACCGGAGCGATCGTCGTCGCGCTGATCGCGGCGCTGAGCCTGGTCGCGGCGATGCTGCTCTGGGGGCTGGCGCTCGCATGGCGGCAGAGTCGTCAAAGCGGCGGATAACCGGCATCTGAGCGCTTGTTACAGTCGGCGGCCTCCTCTAGGGTCCGCGCCGCTCCCAGTATCCGTCGTAACCAAAGGCTCCGATGACCGCTCCCCGATTCAAACGCATCCTCCTCAAACTCTCGGGCGAGGTCCTGATGGGGCAGGGACAGTTCGGCATCGACCCGGACACCTGCGAGCGCGTTGCGCTCGAAGTGAAGGATGCCAAGGAGAGCGGCCTCGAGATCTGCATGGTCGTCGGTGGCGGCAACATCTTTCGCGGGCTCGCCGGCGCGGCGCAGGGCTTCGATCGCGCCTCGGCCGACTATATGGGCATGCTCGCCACGGTGATGAACGCGCTGGCAATGCAGAACGCGCTCGAGAAGATCGGCGTGGACACGCGCGTCCAGTCGGCGATCCCGATGGCGTCGGTCTGCGAGCCCTATATCCGCCGCCGCGCCGAGCGGCACATGGAGAAGGGCCGCGTGGTCCTGTTCGCGGCAGGCACCGGCCTGCCGTTCTTCACCACCGACACCACGGCGGCGTTGCGCGCGGCCGAGATGCAGTGCGATGCGCTGTTCAAGGGCACTTCGGTGGACGGCGTCTATGATGCCGATCCCAAGAAGGTGAAGACGGCGAAGCGCTACGATACGTTGAGCTACGACCGTGTCCTTGCGGACAATCTGAAGGTGATGGATGCGTCCGCCGTCGCGCTGTGCCGCGACAACGACATTCCGATCGTCGTGTTCAACATCCGCGATGCCGGCAACCTCACCCGCGTGCTGCGCGGTGAAGGCACGTCGACGATCGTTCAGAACGAACCCCAATTCGCATAGATAAGAGGAGCCGATAATGGCCGCATACGACAAGGCCGACCTCGAGCGCCGCATGCACGGCGCGGTGGAGTCGCTGAAGCATGACCTGGCGGGGCTGCGCACCGGCCGCGCGAGCGCGACGCTGCTCGATCCGGTGACGGTCGAGGTATATGGCGCGCACATGCCGATCAACCAGGTGGCCACCGTCTCGGCGCCCGAGCCGCGCCTGCTCTCGGTGCAGGTATGGGACAAGACCAATGTCGGCCCGGTGGACAAGGCGATCCGCTCGGCGGGCCTCGGCCTCAATCCGATCGTCGACGGCCAGACGCTGCGCCTGCCGATCCCGGACCTGACCGAGGAGCGCCGCAAGGAGCTCGCCAAGCTCGCCAGCCAATATGCCGAAAAGGCCCGCATCGCGGTGCGCAACGTGCGCCGCGACGGCAATGACAGCCTCAAGGCCGACGAGAAGAAGGGGCTGTTCGGCGAGGACGACCGCAAGCGCCACGAGACCGAAGTGCAGAAGCTGACCGACAGCACCATCGCCGACATCGACGCGGCGGCGAGCGCCAAGGAAAAGGAAATCCTGGGCAAGTGAGCCTGGCTTCCGCCTTTTCCTCGTCTTTTCCCGTCACCTCCGCGAAAGCGGGGGGCCATCTCTCCGGCGGGCCTGTCACACAACGGCTGTTGTGCGACGCGGCGCCGGCAGAAGATGGATCCCCGCTTTCGCGAGAGTGACGGTGGTGGTTCGCACGATGGCCGCCAAGCCTGTTCCCGCGTCGGAAGGCGCCGCGCCGCCGCGCCATGTCGCCATCATCATGGACGGCAACGGGCGCTGGGCGAAGAAGCGCCTGCTGCCGCGCATCGCCGGGCACAAGCAGGGCGTCGAGGCGGTGCGGCGCATCAGCCGCGCCGCGCGCAAGCTCGGCATCGAGGTGCTGACGCTCTATGCCTTCTCCTCGGAGAATTGGCGGCGGCCGGAAGAGGAGGTCCGCGACCTGATGGGCCTGCTCCGCCACTTCCTGGCGAGCGAGCTGGACGAGCTGGTGTCCGAAGGCGTGAAGCTCCGCGTGATCGGTGCGTGGCGAAGGCTGTCGCCCGATCTGGTCGCGCTGATCGACGGGGCGATCGCGCGCACCGCGGGCAATCCGGGGCCGACGCTGGTGATCGCGCTCAACTATGGCGCCCAGGCCGAGCTGGCCGAAGCGGCGCGGACGCTTGCCGAGAAGGCGAAGACGGGTGAGATCGATCCTGCGGACATCGACGAGAAGGCGTTCGAGGCGGCGCTCGACACCGGCGACCTGCCGCCGCTCGACCTGCTGATCCGCACTTCGGGCGAGCAGCGCCTGTCGAATTTCCTGCTCTGGCAGGCGGCCTATGCCGAGTTCCTGTTCGTCGACACGCTCTGGCCGGATTTCGACGAGGACGCGCTGGCCGGGGCGCTCGCGCAATATGGCCGGCGTCAGCGGCGCTTCGGGGGCTTGTGAGCAAGACCGGTTCCGAGCTCGCCACCCGGCTGGGCGTCGCCTTCGTGCTGATCGGCCTGGCCTTTGCCGCGCTCTATGCGGGGGGGCTGGGCTTCTGGCTGGTGGTCAGCGTCGCCGGCGTGCTGATGATGGGCGAATGGGCGCTGCTCGCGGGCGCGAATTTCCGGGGCAAGCGGCTCGCCCAATATGCGGTCTCCGTCCCGCTCGCCGCGATGGCGCCAGAACTTGCGGCCGGGCCGGGTTTCCTGGCGCTGGGGCTGATCATCGGCGCCTTCTTCTTCCTGATGATCGTCACGAAGCGCGCGCAACTGGCATTCGGCGCCTTCTATGTCGGCCTGCCGATCCTCGCGCTGGTGCTGCTCCGCGAGCAGCCCGGGCATGGCCTGCTGCTCACCTTCTGGGCGATGGCGCTGGTCTGGGCGTGCGACAGCGCCGCCTATTTTGCCGGCCGCGCGATCGGCGGGCCCAGGCTCGCCCCGGCGATCAGCCCGAACAAGACCTGGGCCGGGTTCCTGGGCGGGATCGCGGGCGCGACTCTGTTCGCCTTCGTGCTGGTCTGGCTTTGCGGCCTGCCGGCCGCGCTTGCCTGGGCGACGCCGGTGCTCGCGGTGCTCGCGCAGCTCGGCGACCTGTTCGAGAGCCATTTGAAGCGCGTGGCCGGCGTGAAGGATTCGGGTAACCTGCTGCCCGGCCATGGGGGCATGCTCGATCGGCTGGACGGGCTGGTCGCGACTGCGCCGGTGGCGGCCTTGCTGGTGCTTTGGCTGGTCCGATGAGGCGCAGCGTCACGATCCTGGGCGCTACCGGATCGGTGGGCGGCTCGACGCTCGACCTGATCGAGCGCGAACCCGAGCGATTCGAAGTGATCGCGCTTACCGCCAATTGCGATGTCGAAAAGCTTGCCGCCGCCGCGATCCGCACCGGCGCGCGCCATGCGGTGGTTGCCGACGAAAGCTGCCTGCCGGCGCTCCGCGCGCGGCTGGCGGGGACGGGGATCGCTGCGGCAGGCGGCCCGCGGGCGGTCTGCGAGGCGGCTCGCATGGGCGCCGACTGGACGATGGCGGCGATCGTCGGGCTCGCGGGCCTGGGTTCCGCGATGGCGGCGATCGAGGGCGGCGGCACGGTGGTGCTCGCCAACAAGGAGCCCCTGGTCTCGGCCGGCGATCTGGTGACTGCGGCGGCACGACGCCACGGCGCCACGATCCTGCCCGCCGATTCGGAGCATAATGCCATCTACCAATGCTTCGATTTCGCCCGGCCGGAGCGAGTCAGGCGGATCATCCTGACCGCGAGCGGCGGCCCGTTCCGCGATTGGGACGTCGCGGCGATGCGCGGCGTGACTCCGGCCCAGGCCTGCGCGCATCCCAACTGGTCGATGGGTGCCAAGATCTCGGTCGATTCGGCGACGATGATGAACAAGGGACTCGAGCTGATCGAGGCTGCGCGGCTGTTTCCCGTGGCGAATGAGGCGCTGGAGATTCTTGTGCACCGCCAGTCGGTTATCCACTCGATGGTGGAATATGTCGACGGTTCGGTGCTCGCGCAGATGGGCCCGTCGGACATGCGCGTGCCGATCGCGCACACGCTCGCCTGGCCCGACCGGATGGCGACGCCGATGCCGCCGCTCGACTTTGTGGCGATGGCAAGGCTGGACTTCGCGGCGCCCGATCCCGTGCGCTTCCCGGCATTGCGGCTGGCGCGCGAGGCGCTGGAGGCCGGGGGCGCCCGCCCGGCGATCCTGAATGCCGCCAATGAAGTGGCGGTGGCCGCCTTCCTTGCGGGCCGTCTCAACTTTCTTGAAATTGCCGCAATCTCTGCCGATACGCTTGATCGCTATGACCCGGTCGCTCCGGAAAGCCTCGAAGCCGTTTGGGCAATCGACGCCGAGGCTAGGCGGATCGCGGGCGAGCGTGTGAAGGACGGCGTCGCTTGATTCAAAATCCCGGCATCCTGGTCACCATATTCGCATTCATGCTGGTGCTGGGGCCGCTCGTGTTCCTGCACGAGCTGGGCCATTACCTCGCGGGGCGCTGGTTCGGCGTGAAGGCCGAGGAGTTCTCGATCGGCTTCGGCCGCGAGGTGGCCGGCTTCACCGACCGGCGCGGGACGCGCTGGAAGTTCGGCTGGCTGCCCCTGGGCGGCTATGTCCGTTTCGCCGGCGACATGAACCCGGCCAGCCAGCCTTCGCCCGAATGGCTCTCGCTGCCGGCGCAGCAGCGCGCGCAGACCTTCCAGGCCAAGCCGCTCTGGCAGCGCGCGATCATCGTCGCCGCCGGGCCGATCATGAACTTCCTCGTCGCGATCGCGATCCTGGGTGCCTTCGCGGTCGCGTTCGGACAGAATGTCACGCCGCCCGTGGTCGGCCGGATCGATCCGGCCGGGGCCGCGGCGCATGCGGGGCTGCAGGCGGGCGACCGGATCGCCACGCTCGACGGGCGGCGGATCGACGATTTCCGCGATCTCCAGCTCTTCACCGCGCTGCGCGCCGGCGAGACCGTGACCATCGCCTTCGTGCGGGACGGGCAGGAGCGGAGCGTCGCCGCCACGATCGGCACGCTCAAGGAAAAGGATCGCTTCGGCAACATCTCCACGCGCGGCGTGCTCGGCTTCTACGGCGTCAGGCCGGTGATGCAGCCGGTGGCGCTCTGGGAAGCGCCGGTGGTGGGGCTGACGCAGACCATCGACATCGTGCGCACCACGGTGGAAGGGCTGAAGCGCATCATTCTCGGCCGCATCCCCGTGAGCGAGCTGGGCGGGCCGCTGAAGATCGCCCAGGTCTCGGGCCAGAGTCTCGCGATGGGACCGCTCGAACTGGTGTATCTGATCGCGCTGATTTCGATTAATCTGGGATTCATCAACCTGTTGCCAGTCCCGGTGCTGGATGGCGGCCATCTTCTGTTCTACGCAGTGGAAGCCGTTCGCCGCCGCCCGGTGGAGCCGCAGGTGATGGAATGGGCCTATCGTGGCGGTTTGGTCGCAATTCTCGCGCTCATGCTGTTCGTTACGTTCAACGATCTCGGCGCGTTCGGCGTGTGGAGAAGTCTGGCCGGGTTGATCGGCTGATGTGGTTCGTGCAGGGCGGTGCAAGCCGCGTGGCTGACGGCCGGGTATTTTGATTCCGACTGGGGTGGGATGGTGACTGCGATCAAGGCAACGAAAATCGGCGCGCGCGCCACGGCGACCCTCCTCGCGGGCACCATGCTCTCGGGCATGGCGGCCGCACAGACTGCGCCCCAGACGGCTCCGGCCGCCGCGCCCCCGGCAGCACAGGCCGCTCCGGCTCCCGCTGTTCCCGCCCCGGTGACGCGCACGATCAAGTCGATCCGCGTCCAGGGCTCGCAGCGGATCGAGTCCGAGACGGTGATGAGCTACACGCGTCTGCGCGTGGGCGACGCCTATACCAACGAGACGATCGACCAGGCGATCAAGGACCTGCTCGCTTCCGAGCTGCTCGCCGATGTGACGATCGAAGGCGTCGAGACCGGCGACCTGGTGATCCGCATCCGCGAGAACCCGGTGATCAACCGCGTGATCTACGAGGGCAACAAGCGGCTCAAGGAAGACAAGATCAAGAAGGAAGTGAAGCTGGCGCCGCGCCAGATCTTCACCCGCACGGCCGTGCGCGCCGACGTGGCGCGCATCATCGAACTGTATCGCCGCCAGGGCCGGTTCGCCGCCGTGGTCGAGCCGAAGATGGTCAGCCTCGACCAGAATCGCGTCGACGTGATCTTCGAGGTCCATGAAGGGCCGAAGTCCAAGGTCCGCCAGATCAACATCATCGGCAACACCGTGTTCTCCGACAGCAAGCTGCGCGGCGAGATGGCGACCAAGGTGGCGAGCCTCACCCACCTGATGAGCTCGAACACGAGCTACGACCAGGATCGCCTGGCCTATGACCAGCAGAAGCTGCGCCAGTTCTACCTGACCAACGGCTATGCCGATTTCCGCGTGATCTCGGCCGTGGCCGAGCTGACGCCGGACAAGAAGGACTTCATCATCACTTACGTGGTGGAGGAAGGCCCGCGCTACAAGTTCGGCCCGGTGAGCGTCGACAGCGCGATCCGCGACTTCGACGACAAGAAGCTCGCCGCCGCGCTGAGCATCAAGGAAGGCGACTGGTACAACGCCAAGGCCGTGGAAGACACGGTCGAGCAGCTGAGCGAGACCGCCGGCATCGCGGGCTATGCCTTTGCCGATGTGCGCCCCGAGTTCCAGCGTGACAAGGACACGCTGACCATGGCGATGAACTTCCACATCGCGGAAGCCAATCGCACCTATATCGAGCGCATCGACATCACCGGCAACCGCCAGACCCAGGACAAGGTGATCCGCCGCGAGTTCCGCGTGGCCGAAGGCGACGCCTTCAACACCTTCCTGGTCAAGCGTTCGCAGGACCGCATCAACTCGCTCGGCTATTTCCAGGACAAGTTCGAGGTCGAGCGGGTCGAGGGCTCGGCGCCGGATCGCATCGTGCTCAAGGCCAATGTGGAAGAGCGCGCCAATGGCGAGCTGACGCTGTCGGCGGGCTTTTCGAGCCTCGAGCAGTTCATCCTCCAGGCCTCGATCCGTCAGCGCAACTTCCGCGGCATGGGCCAGACGGTGTCCGCCTCGGTCGACTATTCGACCTATTCCAAGTCGGTGGAGCTGGGATTCACCGAGCCCTATCTGTTCGACAAGAACATCGCGCTGGGCGGCACGATCTTCCGCCGCGACTATAACGCGTTCAACTATATCGGTTCGGACCGCTCGACGACCTACAGCCAGGTTTCGACCGGCTTCCAGATCGTCGCCGGCGTGCCGCTGACCGAATATTGGACGCTGTCGGGCCGCTATTATCTCGCCCAGGACAATGTGACGCTCGACAAGGCGAGCTTCTACACCAACGGCGTCTGCGATCCGCTCAAGGCCGGCCGCTATTATTGCGAGGCGGTGGGCAATCGCATCACGTCGCTGGTCGGCCTGACGCTGACCTATGACAGCCTGAACAGCCGCATTCGTCCGACGCGCGGCCAGCGCCTGTCGGTGAGCGGCGACTTCGCCGGCCTGGCCGGCGACGTGCGCTATCTGCGCGCGCGTGCGAATGCCGACAAATACTGGAATGTCGGTGGCGGCTTCATCGCTTCGGTCTCGGCCGAGGGCGGCCTCATCCACAGCCTTGAAAAGGCGAGCGGCCCGGGCATCGATCCGGTGCGCATCACCGACCGCTTCTATCTGGGCGAGCCGCAGTTCCGCGGCTTCGACATCCGCGGCGTCGGCCCGCGCGTCCAGCGCATCAACTATACGGGCGATCCGACCGCGGGCACGCAGCTGCTGGTGACCGATCGCGACCAGATCGTCGACGATGCGATCGGCGGCAAGGCCTATTACCTCACCAAGGCCGAGCTGGAGATTCCGCTGGGCGCCGGCGCGCGCGAGATGGGCCTGCGGCCGTCGATCTTCATCATGGCGGGCAGCCTGTTCAACATCACTCGCCCGGGCAAGACGATCGAGTTCGCCCAGGCGAAGGACACCAACGGCAACCTGCTGTACAACAAGGACGGTTCGCCGACGCTGCTGCCCAAGGACAATTTCATCAAGGATCCGTCCGGCAACCAGCTCTACATCGTCAGCGCGTCCGACCCGACCAATTCGGGCGCCTATACCACCTGTAAGGTCGGCTATTCGGCGAGCGCGACTGCGCCGTGCGTCGGTACCTCTATCAACGCCATCGCCAATTCGCCGATCGCGCCCTTCTTCGAACGCTATGTCGGCGACACCGCGTCGCCGCGCCTGTCGATCGGCTTCGGCGTGAACTGGAATTCGCCCTTCGGCCCGCTGCGTATCGATGTGGCCAAGACGTTGCTCCACGCCAAGGGCGACGACACCAAGCTTGTAACCTTCAACGTAGGGACTCAATTCTGATGATTACCAAGAAGCGCATTCTCGCCGCGCTGCTCGCGGCGCCCGCCGCGCTTGTCGTCGCGGCTCCCGCGCGCGCACAGGTCAACGGCATCGCCACCGCCAGCCCGGTTCGCGTCATCGACGCCAGCAAGGCGTTCACCGCTGCCCAGCAGCAGATCCAGACCACCTACAAGGCGGCGTTCGACCAGATCAATGCCCGCCGTCAGGCTGCGCAGAAGGAAGCCGAGCCGCTCCTCGCGCAGCTCGACACCAACAAGGACAAGAAGGTCGACGACGCCGAGCTCAAGGCTGCCCAGGCCGCCAAGAACCCGGTGCTCGACAAGATCGCGGCGATCCAGAACGCGGCGAATGCCGACGTCCAGAAGCTGAGCAATCCGGCCGCCCGCGCCGAGCTGTTCGCGATCGAATCGATCCTGCGCCAGTATGAGCCCGCGCAGCTGCGCGTCGTCACCGCGCGCAAGATCGGCGTCGTGCTTTCGCCGGAAGTCTTCATGTACGCTCCCGATTCGGCCGATATCAGCGACGCGATCACCGCCGAGCTCGACAAGTCGGTGCCGACGGTGAGCATCCAGCCGCCGGCCGATTGGCAGCCGGCGCGCGAGACGCTGGCGATGCAGCAGCAGCTGGCCCAGATCGAGCAGATGCGCGCCTATCAGGCAGCGGCGCAGCAGCAGCAGCAGCAGCGCGGTGCGGGTGCCGCGCCGGCGCCGGCCGCGCCCGCGGGTGCCAAGCCGGCCGGCAACAAGCCCGCCGAGCCGCGGTGAGCGAGGACGTTTCGGCAGTCGCCGCCGCTCCGGAGAAGTCCGGGGGCCCGCTGAACATTCAGCGGGTGATGGCGGCGCTGCCGCATCGCTACCCGATGCTGCTCGTCGATCGCGTCGAGGAACTGGTCCCCGACCAGCGAATCGTCGCGATCAAGGCGGTCAGCATGAACGAGGAATTCTTCCAGGGGCATTTCCCGGGAAGGCCGATCATGCCCGGCGTCCTCCAGGTGGAGGCGCTGGCACAGGCGGCGGGCGTGCTCGCGGTGGAGAGCCTCGGCCTCGCCGGTTCGGGCAAGCTCGTCTATTTCATGTCGATCGACGGGGTGAAGTTCCGCAAGCCGGTCGAGCCCGGTTGCCTGCTCCGCCTCGAGGTCGAGTTCGTCCAGAAGCGTTCGCGCGTCTGCAAGTTCGCCGGCCGGGCGATGCTCGACGGCGAAGTCGCCACCGAATGCGAGTTCACCGCGATGATCGCGGATCCGCCTTCGGCATGAGCCAAGGGTGCCGGGGCAGGGTCCGGCATCCGGTTTCCGGCGCCGCGCAGCCCCAGGTTGCGCGGCGTCCGCGTCTCTGCTAGGCGCGCGCCTCCGCTGCCGGTCGGAAACCGGCGGCTTTCCAAGGAATTCGACGTGAAGAAAGACACTCACCCCGACTATCACATGATCAAGGTGCAGATGACCGACGGCACCGTGTACGAGACCCGCTCCACCTGGGGCAAGGAAGGCGACACGATGACCCTCGACATCGATCCGCTGGCGCACCCGGCCTGGACCGGCGGTTCGCAGCGTCTTCTCGATCAGGGTGGCCAGGTCGCGCGCTTCAACAAGCGCTTTGGCGGCCTCAACCTCGGCAAGAAGTAATTCCCTGGGCTTTCGGCGCGTTACGACGTTAACGCGCCGTTAGCCAGCCAGGGCTAGCTTGCTCGTCATGGCAAGCGCAGCACGAGCATTCGCAGCGGAATTCGAACCGGCCGAGGAACTTGGCCGGCGGCGTTCGATGCGCGCGCCCGTGTCGCTCGACGCGAAGATCGGCCGGGGCGGCCTCGATCGCGCGTTGTGCAAGGTGGTCGACGTGTCGCTGCATGGCGCCCGCATCCAGACCTATTCGCTGATCAAGGCCAGTTCGATGATCTGGCTCGCGCTGCCGGGGATCGGGCACGTCGCGGCGCGCGTCGTCTGGTCCAATGATTTCGAGGCAGGCCTCGAATTTCAGGCCGCGCTGACTCCCGAAGCTTTCGAGACACTTACGACGTAGCGACGGCATCGTGCGCCGAAAGGCGGCGCGGCGCGATTGCGTTCACCCGCAAGATAGGACATCCTCGCCCGAATTCACCTGCTGGGGAAACTGGTGATGATAAAGGGTCTGCTGCTTTGCGCGGCCGCATGTGCCGCACCCATGACGGCTAAGGCGGGCGAGAAGGACCTGCCGATCGTCCCCAATCTCAAGGCGTTGCTCGCTGCGGATGGCGTTGCGCGCACGGTCCCCGGCCGGAAGCTGGTCCGGCCGCGGCCCACGACCTTCATGCCGATCGCCTATCGCGGACTGGAGGGGGGCGGGATTCGCGCGCTGCCCACCACGTCTCTGCCGCAGGAGCCGATTCGGCTCACCACTGATTTCTCGATCGCCGAATTGCGCGCCCGGCCGCTTCGGCATCTCGCGGCGTTCGATACCGGCGCCGATGCGACCAGCGCGCGTGGCGGCAGCTGGGCAGTGTACGACATACTTTCCGACTACCGCAAACCGCGCTTCCGCCGTTCCGCGTTCAGCACGATGCTGGTGCTGCGCATCGATGGCGAGGAAGGCAGCGCGCCGCTCAGCGTGGGCGGTGGCGGGGTTGCCTCCGCCATCTGGCAGGTGATGCCGGGGAACTGACGCCCGGCGCGCCTCGGCCCGGGGGCGGGGCGCTCAGTTGGCCTTCTGCTTCTGCGCGACGAGATTGAGCACCAGGCTGGCATATTCGTTGTTCGGATCGAGCGCCTTGGCTTGGTTCGCGGCATTGGCGGCGCCCGGCATGTCGCCCAGCGCGACGAAGCCGATGCCCTTCGCCGCGATCAGATTGGCGCGGCCCGGGCCATCCATGTCGCGGTCGCCGGCAAGGAACTTGTCGATGAACGGCGCCATCTCGCCATAGGCGGAGAGGCTGAGCAGCGTTGCGACATATTCCTTGGTCAGGTCGTGCTGGTTCGGCGCGATCGCCAGCCCCTTGGCGTAGCTGGCCTTGGCGGCGGCATAATCCTCCATCTCGTACTGGATCCAGCCGACGGCATAGGCGAGGTCGGCATAATGGAGGTTGGTCAGCACGAAGTTGGAGCCGGCCGGGAAGCCGTCGATCGCGCGGCCGGCCCTGGCGGCATCGGCATAGGCGAGATACTGGTGCTCGTCATAGACGCGCACTTCCGCGCCGCAGCGCTCGGGCGCCGGCATGGTGGCGGGGAGGAGAGCGTAGCGCTTCTGCAGGATCGGGAGCAGGGCCGCGAAGCCGGGCTTGTCCTGCGCCTTCATCAGCGCGAAGGCCTTCTCGATTTCGGGCTGGGCGGCGGCGGCCCAGGCGGCCTTGTCCTCGCAGGGGCCGGCAAGGGCGGCGCCCGGCGCGAGCAACGCGATGGCGGCGATCGTTGCGAGCCAGCCCCTGTACATGCCCATGCCCCCCGGTTGTCTGGCGGAGAGGGTGGGATTCGAACCCACGGTACGCTTGCGCGCACGGCGGTTTTCAAGTTTGGGACACTCGGCCCGGCAGTAACCCGTAGTAGCACGCAGACGCCTTAAAATGCCTTATGAATCAATAATATAACCTCCTTGCAAGCTCGTGGCAGCACGTCGTAGCACTGTGCCGCGTGCTAGAAATGCGCTAGAAGGAGGTCATATGGTGAAGCTCACCAAGGCGTTTATCGACAAGGTCCAAGCGCCGGAGAAGGGTTATCAGGTCCATTGGGACGATTCGGTGAAGGGCTATGGGTTGCGGGTCGCTCCGCCACCCGACCCGGGCAAGCCGCCGCGCCGGGTGTTCATCGTCATGGGGCGGGTCGCGGGTAAGTCGATCCAGTTCACCATCGGCGCGTATGGCACCTACACTGAGGACGCCGCGCGCAAGCGGGCGCAGAAGCTGTTGCAGGACATGCGGGAGGGGATCGACCCGCGCGATGCCAAGAAGCATGACGCGGCGGTAGCGGTGACGCTCCGCGATGTAGCCGACGCCTACAAGGACCGGCCGGGCAAGCTCAAGGGTTCGAGCGCGGACGTGATCGAGCGTCACGTCACCACCACATTTGAGGCGTGGCTGTCCAAGCCCATTGCTTCCATCACCGAGGACGATGTGCGGAAGCGGTATCGCGAGATGCTGACGAAGGGTCTGCGCGGAAAGGCAGGTGCACCCGGCCAAGCAAATCAGGGGTTTGCCGTGCTGCGCGCGCTGATTAACTTCGCCAGCCGCCGCTACAAGCGCTCGGACGGGTCGCCCGTCATCACGCACAATCCGGTCGGTGCACTCAAAGACGACTGGATTCAGTTGAAACCGCGCACCAGCCGCGTCCCCGACTCCAAGGTTGGCGCGGTGTGGAACGCGCTGGAACAGTGGCGCGGCGATACGCACAACCGCGAAACCCTCGCTGCCATCGACCTTTCGATGTTCTTGCTGTTGACCGGGTGCCGCCTCAAGGAAGCCGCCTCGCTCACATGGGATCGCGTTAATCTGGAGGAGGGTTGGTTCCATCTGCCCGACCCGAAGAACCGGAATCCGGTGTGGCTCCCGTTGTCGTCGCAGGCGGTTGCGCTATTGGAATCACGGGCAAGGGTTGAAGGCAATCGGCATGTGTTCGCGTCGTGGTCGCGGTCGGGTCACATTATCGACCCGCGCGATACACGCCGGAAGATCAGCGAGGTTGCCGGAACGAAGATCATGAACCACGATCTGCGCCGGACCTACATCACCATCGGCGTGGCGAATTGCAACTTGGATTATTACAAGGTCGAGTTGCTGACCAATCACATCCCTACCGGCGTCACCGCCAAGCATTACCTCGAAACCTCGCGCCTCGACTATCTCAAGCCGGAAACCCAGCGCATTGCGGACTGGATTGAGCAGCAGGCGGCACAGGCGAGCGGCGCGAACGTGGTCCCCATGCCACAGCGCGCGTGATGCATGGTTGGGGCCGCAACAGCCGGGGTTACAGCCCCGATCGCAGCGCGCCGCCGGTGCAGGGGCGGCAACGTGCCGATCGCACCCAAACGGCTTGCTACAGCCTGTCCGCATCGTGACATAAGCATGTGCTTATCAAGAGAAAATAAGAGCTTGCGCGACTGATTGCCGGTAGCATAAGGTTTTCACCGTCACCTACGGGTGACAGCGCCGCACTGGGGCGTGCCCACGAGGAAAATTCCAGAGACGCAAGCCGGTGAGGCGTAAGGGTGAAAGCCCCCTAGGCCCCGGACACCCCCGATGCCGACTGGGGCAGGTGACGACACAAAACTCGGAGGCATGACGAACCTGCCATTGGCGGGATGCGCCGGAGTTGCGTGTATGTCTGACCTGTCTTTCGAGCAGCTTTGCGAGCTGTTCAATTATACGCCCAAAGGGCGTCCCCTTGATCCTAAGGAATGCGCCAAACTGATCGGCGTGTCCGTGGATACCCTCGAAGGATACCGAGGGCGCGGCATTCCCCTTCGCCATTTCGCTCCGCCCGGAACCCGTATCGTCCGGTATGCGGAACGCGACGTGCTGGCATGGCTGGCCACCGGGGCGCGATACAGCACCAGCGAGCAAATCGCCGCCTGATCCTTTCCTCACGAATAGCGGCAGGACCGGGCGTCCACCACGTCCTGCCGCCGGAGTATTACCGTGAACAGCAGCAGTGTAACCGAAGGCGGCAGAAGGTCGCAAACATCAACACGTGCCGAACTATTCGGGAAATTCGCGCCGAGTAAAAATTTGCCGAGTGTAGATGGCGATTGGCAGGATTTTACGCATACCCCTACCGGCAGGGAGGCGCGTCATGTCTGATTCGACCGCCGAGCGCTGGGCGCACATCCCATCTGAACTGCGTGAGCGCCCACAATGGTGCATCAGTCCTGGTCTGGATGGAGACAAGGCACCTCGTTCACTTGACGGACGCCTCGCCAGCAGCACCAATCCATCTACCTGGAGCAGCTTCGACGCCGCCTGCGCTGCGGCAGCGGAGCGCGGTTGGCATGTTGGGTTCATGCTGCATGAAACTGACCCGTTCGCCTGTATCGACCTTGATGTGAAAGACAGCACGCCAGACGCTTACCTTCAACGGCATCAACGCATTATTGCTGAGTCGGATAGCTACACGGAACTGTCCCGCTCTGGCCGAGGATGGCACGTCTTTGTCATCGGTGCCATTGGCAAAGGCAGGCGGCGCGACGCCGTGGAGGTGTATTCGCAGGAACGGTTTATCATCTGCACCGGCAATGTCGTGCATGACCGCCCTATCGCAGAGCGGCAGGCCATGCTCGCCAACATGGTGAAGCAGATGGCACCAGCAGCGCCTCCCGAAGTTGAGCTTACCGGCGATGACAATGTCGATTGGTCTGCTGCGGCACAGGCTGCGGAAGATACCGGTGAATTGGGACGCCTGTTCCGCGGCGATTGGGAAGATCGATACGAATCTCAATCTGAGGCGGACCTTGCGCTCGTCAAGCTGCTCCTGCCCATCACGGAGTCGCCGCTAGAATGCTGGCGCACATTCCGCCTCTCGAAGCTGGGTGGGCGGGAAAAGGCGAACCGGCCCGATTATGCGCGGCGAACCATAGCGCTGGCGCTTCAGCATCTTGCTAACGATGCCCTTCACTTGCAGGTCGGTGCGGATATGGCGGCGGGATTGTTCTGGCAGGGACCAGCCCCCCACAATGAGCGCCATTTCCGATTGCTGCTTGATGGAGACTTGGAGCGCCAGCCGCCATTGCGATGGCTGGTGAAGCGAGTCATTCCCGACGCGGGTATCGGCGCGATCTATGGCGATTCAGGCACGTTCAAATCGTTTCTGACGCTTGATCTACTCGCTCACATTTCAAATGGGCAGGAATGGTTTGGCCATCGCGTCAAGCAGGCTCCCGCTGTCTACGTTCCCTTCGAGGGGCAGGGCGGCGTTCCCAGTCGCGTGAAAGCATGGCGATTGGCGCAAGCGGCGCAGCGCAACCCCGAGGTGCTTATGTCCGTCGTTCCGCCCGAGGACGTGCGGACGAACATCGCTGTCATCATGGACCCGATTAACCTGCGCGAGAAAGAGGATCGGGACACTTTGGTCGGGACGTTGACGGAGAACGGCTGGGCCAGCGGCGTGATGTGTATCGACACGCTCGCTCACGCATCTGCCGGGCTGGACGAAAATAGCAGCGCCATGGCGGAAATGATTAGCATCTTCCGCGACCTGCAATTGCGCCTCGGCGGCGTCATTCTGCTCATCCACCACAGCGGCAAGGATGCTTCGAGGGGAATGCGCGGATGGTCGGGCCTTCATGCAGCGATGGACTTTGTGATCGAATGCCAGCGCGACAAGGACAGCGCGGCTCTCGCAGCTGAATTTGTGCTTACGAAGGTGAAGGACGGTACGAGCGGCGTCAGCACAAAATTCCTTTTGCAGCCGGTTCAGATCGGGATTGATGAGGACGGCGATTATATGTCGTCGCTCGTCGTTGTGCCCCCGCTGGCGGGCGATGGCGCTGATTCAGACAATCCGTTCAGGACCGAGGCGGACGACGCGGCGGAGGCAAACGATGATGATGCATTTGTGGACGAATGGGTTCGTGAGGAGGTGATGGCGGGCAAGCGTCCCACAGGTCGGTGGCTGGATGCCCAGCGGGTCCATGTTGCCGGACGCCGTAACCTGACCCAAAAGCGACTCCGCGCCGCGATTGACCGGCTGAAGGGTGTCGGTCGTTTGGAGGACACGCCGGGCGGTCCCTCGGGCGCGAAGTGGCTCCGCCCGGTCGATCTTCCCACAGGAGGCGCAGCTTGAGCCGGGTGCGTTGCAACGCGCCGAGGGGGCGTTGGGGGTGCGTTGCCCCTCTTTAACGCCACCCGAACCCGCAGGGAGCAGCAGCACCCCCAAGGGTGCGTTGCTGCGTTACCCTGTATAGGCAACGCACCATTTTCAACGCACCTTTATCGCCCGCTTTACACCGGCATTTGGCCGCCAGCGTGGGGTAGGTGCGTTGCGCACGCCGCAAGGTGCCACACAGGCCGACAGCGCCGGGCGCTGGGGCCGCGAACAGGGATTGCCGCCCCCGTGCATACCCATGCCGCGAGCCAGCGCTGTAATCGCCCATTTCGCCGCTGCGCCATGCGCCCACTTCTGGATGCAACGGCGGGTATCCAAATCAACATAAAAGAAACAGGAAATTATGCGTGCAAGCGATTGTTAGATATGACTAATGTGGAAATTAACACATTAACGCAGGATCGCTGATCTTCGCAATTCTGCCTATTTAGAAACAGCCTTGAGCAATTCGGCTGGTTCCGTGCCAAGCGCCGTTGCGATCCTAACCAGAACCAGAACGGACGGATTGCGCTTTCCGCGTTCTATGCCACCGACATAGGTCAGGTCGATCTCCGCCGCGAACGCCAGTTGCTCCTGCGTCATATCGGCGCGTTGGCGGAATCGCCTCACATTCTTTCCAACAATGGCGCGCCAGTCGTCCATCTGACGATGGATGGCGGTCGGGCATATATTCTCTAGGGAATATAGTCCCTATTAACCTGTGAGGGCTATTTGGGGGTCATGCCAGACGAAGGAGAATGCCATGGCGACCGCCGCGTTCAGGGACATAAGAGCCAACATATCATCCAGCACAATCGAGTTTCGCTCTTCGACGAAAGCCTTTCTGCTCAAGTCAGCAACCGGCTGGTTTATGATCGCAATAACGCTGCTCACCATGGGCGGGGCAGGGGTTGTGACGCTTCCCATCCTCGCCTTCAAGGTGCTGACCAATCGCACCAGCCTTTATTGGCTGGAAGGTGACCGGCTTTTCATGCGGCGCGGTATTCTCATGCGCAGCGAAGAAGAAATCGAACTCTACCGGATCAAGGACATCAAGGTCCATTTCTCGCTGGTGCAGCAATTCTTCGGTAACGGCGATCTCTCGGTCATCTCGTCCGATGCGACGGGCGTAGGCGAGGGGCGGAGAACGACCTTTCAGATCAATAATGTCGAAGATGCCCGCTCGCTGCGGGAGGAACTGCGTTCCCGTGTGGAATCTGCTCGCAGGCGTGTAGGAGTGCGTGAATATGATGTTGCGTAATCCCCGCCATATGCGAACGCTTGGAAAACTGATCGGCGTCGGGATTTTGTTTGCCGGAAGTTTGGCGCTAACCGCTCCAGCATCTGCGCAAGGTCTTTTCGGTCCGGGCAAATTCAAGATCGAGCAAACAGACGACCGATTCTCCGATGCCCCGACGATCACGTTCATGGGACTGAACAATCGTATCTCGAAAAAGTCCCCGGCTGGGGGAATCTACATCAACGGGCAGGGGCTTTATCTTGAGCCGTTAGTGATGCGGAATCGAGCGGACGGAAAGATCGCAAGGGTTGGCTTCTTCTTCCACAATGAAACGGAAATAGACACCACCTATGGATCGCCCAACAGCATCGGCGTGCCGCAGAGCATCGTATTCATAATCGACGGCTCGAAGCGGGTTTCCGCCTCGTTCGTGCAGGGAGGTGACGTGCTCCCCTGAAACTCCTCCAGTTTGAGCTAGAGTCCTTCATTGAGGAGGACGGAGATGAAGCGCAGCAGGTTTAGCGAGGA
>NZ_MKWJ01000005.1:0-11073 GCF_001899725.1 Sphingomonas sp. 67-41
CTCCTGCTTGAACTCTTCTGTGTGCTTGATCATCTCGTCGGTCTCCTGTTGCGAACTCTAATCGCTCAGGTGACCGGCGCAAATCCGTTACAAGTCCATTCTGGCGTTCCCTCGGCAGGGGGCGCAGCCCTGACCGATGCGGCCTGTGCGTCGATATCAAAGCCGTCGATCGAGAGGCCGACGATCATGTTGATGAAGGTCTTGGCCACCGCGATCACCGCCTCGGCCTCCTCCTTGTTGCTGAAGGAACCTTGGTGGACGACGGCGTTGCGGACGGTGTTGATCTTGCCCGCCGAGCTGATCAGGGCGCGTGCCGTTGGGCTTGTCCGGGGGGTCGCGAAGAAAACGGGTACGAACAGGCGCTCGACCTTCAGTGGGAGACTATTTGCCCAACGGAGGAACTGGTCGACGATGGCTGCATCGAACTGGGTCTTCTTGCCCCACTCGGTGCGTACCGCATAATTGGCGGCGATTTCCGCAGCCGTGGCGCAACGCACGATCGCTGCGGATGGTTCATCGCGCCCATGGAGCCCCGACAATTTGGTCCACTGGGACTGGAGTTTCTCAAGGTCGGTGCGCTCATTATAGGGCTTCCGCGAAGATTTTCGGTGGGCATCGCCTTTGGCACTCTTCACGCATTCCCCTGTGTCTGATTGCACGCAACTCTATCGCATCGTCCGTCACCACGGCGAGGTTTTGATGACTTGCAACTATGGGAGAAAGCTTCACCTTTTGGGACGCGCGAGGAAGCGCGCAAGAGGATTGCGATGATGTCGACGGCGGAGCAGTTACCCAGGATCTTTCAGGCAAATCTCGGGCGGTTCTTCGATCGCGTGATCTTGCCCGTCATGGACAAGCTGCCGTCCCATGCGGAGCTTGAGACCGGGGAGACCGATAGCCTTGATCAGTTTCTCGATCGGGCGGCGGCGCAGGTCGACAATTATACTGCCAATGAGGCGGCCAAGGCGTTTGTCCTTACCCTCGCCGGTTTGTTCGAGCGACAAATGAGCCGCTGGGCGCGCGCGATACAGGATGCTGGGGGTTCCGATATGGGCAAGCTCAACGGCTTTGAAGCACTGCTCGCCGGCTGTGCCGAGCGCGCCGGTATCGACCTTATGCTTGAGCCTCTTGGAGAGGCTCTGACGGAGATGTTCGTGGTTGCCAATGTCGTGCGTCATGGAGAGGGGCGATCCTGCGAAAGGCTGCGCGCGCTTGCCCCGCACCTCTGGGATGAGGAATCTGTCGACTATCACGATCTCCTCCCCGGAACGCCGGTGGCAAGTGAACATGTGCGCATCCGGCAAGCGGACCTTGAGCGCTATATCCGGGCCACCACGCGGTTCTGGGGCTTGGCCGATCCCCTTCCCCTGGCGGTGAAGAATCCGCCTTATGGGAGCCTATGACGGCGTGCCGGAGATGTTCGAACCGGAGGACGAAGAGCCACGCTATCGTCGGGTGTCCGACATCGGGCGGAGCGATCTTTTCGAGGCGCTGAAGTCGCTGGCCGGCTTTGCCGAGAACCCGTTTCTCGTGATGCAGGCGAGCCAGCTTTGCCATGTCGATAATCTGCTGAACGGCCTTGAAGAGCAGGTCCTGCAACAGATGGCGGAGGATGATCCGCCACGATCGACCATGGCCATGGTGCAGGCGCTTTCGCCGATGTGGATCTTCGCTGCCTATGAATTGCTGCGCACGTGGCGGCAGCGCTGTGAAGAGGTCATCAAACTGGCCGAAAATGGTGGGTTCGACCAGAAGGCGAGCCATCTCGAGCGCGAGCTTGGGTACCGTCATTATGACCGGGAGCTTCGCGCGCAGCAGTTGCGTGATGCGCAGGAACGCCCGGAACTGGTGGATCAGATGCGAGTCGATCTGCGCCGCACGGAAATGGGGTTCACCACGCTGGAGTTCATCCGGGTTGCGCTCGCCAAGCATGAGGTCAGCAAGAAGGGCAACAAGAAGCCCATCGCCTTTGCTCCGGGGCTGGCCCTTCCCAATCGCCATACCGGGTCGATGGACTATGAGATGAGCAATGGCGGCTCGATTATCGGCTATGTCTCCCGTCGCGACATTGCGGAGACGATCCGGTTTTTCCCTGAGGCGGACAATCCAAGCGATGAGGATCTGACCGGATTTCGGCACTATATGAACCCGCACGATGTCGAGCCACCAGGTTCGAACGGGAGCACGCCATGACCAAGGGCATGCCTGCGCAAACCCAGCCGAAGGCGTTTGATCTGCTGGCGTCGCTGGCAGCCTTTGCGCAGCGTGAAGGCGTCGCCCTCAACGATCCGACGCTAATCGACAGGTTCATGACCGATGCTCGACCGAGGCTGGAAATGGCGTTGTCCGACGCGGCCCTGATCCATGGCTCACGGATCGAACGGCTGTTCGAGGCGACGGTTCTGACCCTTGGACGCTATCGGATGCTGAAGACCGAGGACATCGGCCGTGTTCATGGCAGCGGGGCATCGCGTGCGCCGGATTTCCGGGTTGTTCTCGACGACGGCGCGCAATGGCTGGTCGAGGTCAAGAATGTCCGTAGCGATAAGCCGCTCAGGCAGCGCACCTCCATGTCGGCGGCTTATCTCAACTCGCTGCAGTGCTATGCCGACATGGTCGGCACGCCGCTCAGGCTGGCGATCTTCTGGTCGCTCTGGAACATCTGGACGATCATTCCACCGGAGCGTTTTCGCCGTTCCGATGGCGGCCTGCGTGTGACTATGCAGGAGGCTGTGATGGCGAATGAGTTCGGCAGGCTCGGCGAGGTGATCATCATGACGCGGCCACCGCTCCGCCTGGTGCTCGACGCCGACCGGAAAATGCCGAGAAAGTTGAGCCCGGAGGGGTTGGCGGAGTTCATGATCGGCGCCGCGCGCATGTATAGTGGGGACACAGAACTCACCGATCCTCGGGATCGCAGGCTGGCGCAGATTCTCTTCCTGTTCGGGGATTGGACCGTGGGCGAGCCGATCGCACGGATGGATGGTGTCGAGATCGGAGGTGTCGAGTTCGTGGCGCAGCCTGAGGAGCCATCGGACCAGGGCTTTGACGGGATCGGCTGGGCCAGCCGGATTTTCAGCCGCTATTATGCCGCGCAGACGGTCGACGGCGATCAGGTGATCCAGCTCCATGGTAAGGCGGTGCCCGAATGGTTTGCACCGCTTGGGGCGTGGGACTTCAAGAACAGCCGGCTCCCTTTATGGCTGGGGCACATCGAGCCGAACAGCGATCGGATCAAGGCCGAGCCTGGTCCCGATTGACTCGTCGAGTCCCGCACGAATGGCGGCGGCGATATCGCCATTCAGTTCATCGGGTCTCAGACCGAGAAGGGAAATCACGCGGCGGCGCAGCTCGGGAATATATTTCAGGAATTCGCGGTCCTTGCGCTGGTTCGCCAACAGCGTCTCGATCGCCTCAAGACTCCATAATATGGTGATCCAGCATTCCATGAAATCGACCGGCATGGCCTCGAAATCGCGTGCGAGCATGACGCGCCGTATTGCGGGCTTGCCGCCGCAGAAAAAGGCGACAAGGACACGCACGACGAAGCGTGGCCAGCCAAGGAGGGCACTGGATGTATCCAGGCCCTTCGGCAGATCAGGGCATCGGGCCTTGTAGAGGAGGAACAGGATCCAGTAGCGCAGCCGCAGCACGTCGCTGGGACCGAGCGCCTCTTCGTCGCCTTTGAGTCCTTCGGTATAGCCAAGAATATGCCGCTCATAGAGCCGGGCGTCGACCGGCGCGGGCGCGAGCGATGGCTTGCCAGTATCGCGATGTTCAACGCTTTCATCGGCCGGGTCATCCTCACGGTCGGTGTCGGCCTTTTCGTCCGAGAGGTCGTCGAAAGCTGTGTCGTCTTCGGCGGATTGATCTGCTTGAGGGCCGCGGCCGGAGAGCAGATTGAGGAAGTCGCGAATCGTGTCGCTATATGTGCCGGCAAGACTGTTATCGCCCTCGCCGCCCGAGCGGCCGGCGCCGGAGCGCGCCTGGGTGAACTCCTCATAGCTCAATGAAACGGGGGCCGCCGGCTCGTCCACGCTTTTGCGCTCTTGCGGCCGGGCGGCCGACAGGGCGCGCGGCTGGGTCACGGCCTCGAAATCTGCGCGCACAAGGGTCTCGAATGCCTGGTGCATCCAGAGATCGAAATCAGCGCCATCGGTGAAGGGCGCGAGCGCCCGGGCCACGCTGCCGGTCGCTACCTCCCGACGTCGGGCGCGCAATATCTCGCGATGCGTGATGTGCGCGAGGGTCGAGACGATATCGCCGGTGACCAGTCGAGCGAAGCAGAGGGACTTGTGCAATGCGGGCTCTACCGGTGCGCGCCGCCGATTATCGATCTGGACGAAGGATCGCACCGGGATCGTCCCGATCAGGCGTGCAGACCGGTCGAGCAGCTCGATGTCTCCATCTGCCACATCCGCTTTCGCGGTTGTCCAGATGAGCTGGCCCTGGTCGAGTTCGAAGATGCCGGGCTGTCGGGCTTCGATGGTATCGAGCGGGATCGGGGATGTCACAATCGGCGGTGACAGGTCGGAGAGCTTGATCGGCGTGGCATCGATCCAGCGTTCGAGGCCCAACGCTTGCCGCGCTGCGCCGGCGGGAAGCCTGCGATAGATGCAGGCTTCGGCATTGGCGCCTGGCATCCCGGCTGATCCGAGGGCGGCACTGGTACAGTTGGCGCTGCCGAAGAGGATATGGTCGTGATCAATGGTCGAGGCGATGATGATCTTGGCGTGCGTGAAGCGCCGGGATGGCCACTGAAGATCGACGATCGTCGCCTTTTTGGCAAAGCGTGCATCGACCGGAAATTCATGATGGCTGCGGTTGATCGGGAGGATGATCCGGGTCGGGGAGAGGCGCTGCGAGAGATCGGCCAGCGCAGCGAGATCATGGTCCCAATAGGGACTGATTACCGTCAGACTCTGGACCTTCGCGCCCTGGATCAGCGACACGAACCGGTCTGCGATTCCCGTGTCGCCGGGCCCATGGAGGAAAGCGATGCCAGTTCCATCCAGTTCGTGCACGGCATCCCCTGCTGGCCCGCCGAGCCAGGTCGCACGCTCTTGTGTCCAACGCAGCGCATCGCGCGCCGGAGAAGGGGCGGCGGGCACGAGTGCGTCGAGATAGCGCCAGATAGAGCGAATGATGTCCTGCTCGGGGCTTGGCGTATTCTTGCATTCGATTTCGACCGCGACCTCGGCGTTACCGGCAAGGCCTGATGCGGTGAGGTTGGCGGAACTGACGATCGCCCGGGCGCTTTCCCGGCCAATTTGCAGGATGATTTTTGGATGGAAAATGCCGTTGGCGGCTGGCGGGCTGTAGAGTGCATAGTCGCGACCGAGGGCGGCCGGAAGGGTTGAGCCGTCCGCAAGCGCGAGCGCGGTCATGCGCGCGTCAGTCAGAAGGAGGAGGTTCGTGGCGCCGCTGGCCATGAGCTGGGGCAGCAGGATTTCCTCGACCGCAGCGAACTCCAGGGCGAAGCTGGTGGCGATCGCACTATGGAAAGGGCGGCCGCTGCGGCGACCCAGACGATCGGGGAGCTTCATCGGCCAGCATCCCGCGCCGCCAGACCAAGCGACGTCAGGCCATCATCATCAAGGAGATGGATGTCGGCGAGAAACTGGATTGCGGATGCCAGCCGCGGCGTGGTGGCGACCGGCTGGTAGGCGGCGAGATAGACGAAACGTCCCTCGCGCTGTTCGAACAGGAACGTATAATCGCCCTGTCGCCGCAGTTTTTGCATGGCGACATGGCTGTGCCGTCTGATGACGCGCTCGATCATATAGTCGGCGATGAGCGTGGCGATGCGCTCCCCTTCCCTGCCTTCGAGCCATGATATTTCTGTCCGTAGCGAGTGCGCCATCCCGCGTTCGGGCAGACCTTGCGCCGCGGCGGCAGCCAGATCGGGACGGTCAAGGAGCCTCTGATGGAGCGCGGCTATCAGCAGGAGTGCGCTGACGGCCTTGTCGGCGGCTGCGCCGCGTGCGCCGGTGAGTTCGTCCCACATCTCGGCATAATCGAAGGTACGTGGATCGAGGCCGAGTCGCAGCGCGCGCCAACTCAGGTCTGGATGGGGCTCATCCAGCGTTTCCAGATGGGTGAGGATATCAGCGCGGATCTCAGTAAGCGACTTGCCTTGAGCCTCGGCGTTGATGATCTTTATGCCCCATGCGAGCAGTGCGGCGCATGCTACCTGCATCATGTCCTGGCATTGATAGGCTTCCCAGGCGAGCCGCTGGGTTTCGAGGCTGGGAGGAAGGGCCGGCTCGGGTGGATCGAAAAGATGCCAGCGGACCTGTTCGGGGCTTGGCCACTCCTCTTGCGTGAAGGCGGTTTCGAGGATGAGGTCGAGCGATGCCGCGCGGCTCGGCCCTGACTTGCTCGCGTCATCGGACCGGGCGAAGAGCAGTGTTTCGTAGAAAGTCCGCTCCTCGCTTTCTTCCGCGATCTGCGAAGGTGCGATGGGTTGAAGCCGGTCGAGTTCACGCAGGCTTACCTTAGCGTCGACGATCTTCTGTCGCAGGAGTCTGGCGAGGTCCGGTCCGATGGCATCGGCGAACAGGGAGGCCGCGCGACGGCCGAGATCCTTGGTGGCGACCTGGATGCCGTGGCGGTTTTCGGTGAAGAGGTTCATTTCAGCCATCTGGCTGTAATAGGCGCCCCCGAAGACCCCGAGCGATTGGCGAAGGTACCGTTCCTGCGCGGGATCGGTCGAGGCGGCGGCTTCAAAGTCGATCACGCGTCCCGAGGTCGCGAGGCGGCGATTGGCCCACTCGATACCGCCGACGCCGGTCTCACCCGTCCGTGCTGACACGAGGGCGTAGAGTGCCTCGGCGCGGCGCACCCAGATGCGCCAGGCTTCGAAGTCGCTGGTCGCGCCCCGGCGGGCATAGGTTTCGCTCACCCAGCAATAATAGCCATAGTAGCGCATGCGCAGCGTGACGTTGCTGATGCCCGGGAGCAGTGACTGATAGAGCAGCACGCCGCTATTCTGCATGCCGAGCGGGTCGAGCCCGCGCTTTTCGGCTTTTTCGGTCCATTGTGGCAGCAGGTTCATCGGCCCTCGGTGACTGTTCGGGCCGGCGGCCTCATTTCGCCATAGTAACGAGCGATGAAGTAATGGTGATCAATCGAGCGGATCATTTTGCGGGACGATCTGGCCGGCACGTCGCATCGAGGTTGCCGCAATGGCTGCGAGAACCAGGCCTGCAATCACGAAACAGAGGTCGCCGACGATGCGCCACGCCAGCACCCCCGCGACTCCGCCGAGCAGGAAGGACAGCACCGTACCCGTGTGAAGGCTCAATCGGGTTGTAATCTCCCCGCGATCCGCGGGGCCAGCCTTACCGCGAAGGATATCGAGCATCCTGGCGAGTCCGATGCCGATGTCAGTGGCCATGCCCGATACATGGGTGGTGCGCACCCGCGCGTTTGAAATATGGGTAACGATGGCGTTCTGCTGCCCCATGAGGAAAGCGAGGCCGATGATCAGCATCGGCACCCCTGCGGAGCGATCGAGCGCCATCCGCGCAAGACCGAGCGCGGCAAGAAGAGCGGCTTCGACCAGGATTACGCGGGCGTAGATGGTGCCGATCCCGCGCCGCAGGCCTGAGCCGATTGCGAGCGTCGAAACCAAGGAACCGATGATGAAGGACAAGACTATGGCGAGATAGCCAAGAGCATGCCCCCATTGTCCCATCGCGAGCAGGCTGGAGAGGGCGGACACATTTCCGGTCATGTTGGCGGAGAAGAAGCCGACCTCGTGAAACGCCGCCGCATTGAGTCCGCCCGCCACCCACGCCAGCGCGAAGGCAAGCTTGCGGTCCAGCCGACTGTCGCGTGCGTCGCCCTGGCGGATCAGCATTCCGCGATCATCCGCGCGGCTGCCCGATGCGCACGACTTTGGTGCGGCCTGTCTCGCCGCGAACGATCTGGATCGAAGAGACGGGCTGGCCCAGGGCGTGGGCGAGAAGGCGCAGGATCGCTTCATTGGCCTTGCCGCCCTCGGCTGTGGCCGTTGTGCGTACAAGAAGTTCCAGGCTCCCGGCTTGCGATGGCAAAAGGATTGCGTCGGCCGAAGCATTTGGCGTGGCGCGCAGCGCGAGACGTCCTTCGCGATCCGCCAGCGCGCGGATTTCGATCGCAGAGGGCATCGGTATCCGGCGTCGCGCCATCAGCGCTTGCGAACGAACTCGGCGCGCAGCACGAGGCCTTTGATGCCGTCGAACTTGCAATCGATTTTCTGTGCGTCACCGGTCAGGCGGATCGCCTTGATGAGCGTTCCGCGCTTGAGCGTCTGACCAGCGCCTTTGACGTCCAGATCCTTGATGAGTGTCACCTGATCGCCGTCGGCGAGAAGGTTGCCGACAGCATCCCGGACTTCTGGCTGAACGGCGGCGTGCTGGCGCTGGGCAAGTTCGGAAGCTGGCAACCACTCGCCGCTTTCCTCATCATAGACATAATCTTGGTTGCTATCGGTCATCTGTCCTTGTCCCTTGGTCAGTCACTGTTGGCCGGCGACAGCCTGGCGCAAGCGCACACCGCGTCCCCCGGTCTGGCTGGTCGCATTCTCGCCGATCAGCTCGACACCTGCGCGTTCAAGCGCTGTGACGACCTTGACCAGCGTTTCCACGACACCCCGCACCTGTCCGTCCGACGCTTCCATCCGCTGGATCGTGGGAAGCGATACGTTTGCCAGTTCCGCCAGTCGCTTCTGGTCGATGCCGAGCAAGGCTCGCGCCGCGCGCATCTGCTGAGAGGTGATCATGCTGCGCTTATGACGTATAAGACATCATATTTCAATCTTACACCATCACTGTCCATATGTTATACCCATGCCAACCGGAAATTTGGAATATGGCAGACGTGATCTCGTGATGCACATCGCAATGACGCGGATCGACCGATTCGGCGGCGCTCGGCGCATCGTGGTGCGATGAAGACGGGCAAGCGGATCAGGGGCTTTTTCCTCCTCCAGAATATGATGCTGAAGGATTTCGTCCGGGAGGCAAGCGCGCGGCAGGCGCTTGGGCGGGAGGAGGTCGACCGACTTTGCCGGCTCGAGGCGCTCAACGCTGCCGAGCTTGAGAGATGGGAGCAGGATCTCTTCATGGCCGGTGACCAGCCGACGTTTCGGCAGAGAGGCGGCGGGTAAGGAGGCCTGTTCATATCGCGCGAACGAACCCGGCGCTGTCCTGCTCGCTTGCCGTCCGTAAGCCATTTCAGAGGCGGTTACAGGTTCGGGCTGATTTGAGGCATAGTTCCCCCCTTACCCGGCCATCAGGCCGGACCGATCCACAGCAATTCGAGGATGCTTGCTCCGCGCTGCCAGGCCTCGACCCGAACCCGTCGATCCTGATGCGTCCGAAGATCCGAGTCTGTCTGAAGGCGCCAGAGAGGCCCCTCCTCGACCTCCAGAAAAGGGCCACGCTCGTTGAGGCGCAGTATCCCGTGCAATCGCAGCGGCGCCTTGCTGTCAGTCATGGGCGAGTGCCTCCGGAATGGAGACTGTCCGGGGCGAGCGGGATGAAAAAGACAGAACAGACATTACCTCCGCATGGCATAAGCGTGTTCAGACTTGCAATCTTGTTCATTTTATGTTCTCAGGCACACTGAGGAGCCATGCCATGATCCGCGATTATCTCGCCAGCTATGATTATAACTTGCCGCTGGACGATGCGGCGGTCGATCCTGATCTGCCACTGGTTCGCCGCCGGCTGGCGAGCCTCGCGGCGAGCGAAGGTCTGGATGGCGGCTATTACGAGGCCCAGGAGATGGCCGAGGCGTTTCTCGATGCTGCCCGAGAGGCGAATGCGGGCATCGAGGAGGAGGACAGCCCTGCCCGTGTTCTCCTGCGTGATATTCTGGATCGCGACCTTGCCTATCAGCATGAGCTATTCGATGAAGTTTGCCAACTGCCGTTGGCGGACGCAGCCGCGCATCTGGCCTGGCTTGCCGATTTGATGAAGCGGCGGGCAGATATGGCGCGGCCAATCGCGGCCGACCTCGGTTATCGCCACTGACGCGGCCACCTTCGGTACAATCAAGCCTTTTGCCGCCCTTCATCTTCGACATGCGTGCGTGCATTGGCATGGCCTGATGCGTGACTTTCAGGCATTTCCCAGGCGGGTTGCCACCGAGCGAACGATGCGCGCTTGCTCGGGTCCGAGCGTAGCGAGAAGCTTAAGCTCAGCGTCTGTGAGTTCTTCCTCGGTGGAATAGGCATCGATGGTATAGCTGCCCCGCGCGAAGGTGTCGGCGGAAGGCAGCACCATGGCGGTGTAGGATTGTGGCCAGAAGCAGATGAGCAGCCAGGGCCAGTTCGGTATCTGAGGCTCATAGCGAGCGAAGATGATGTCACGGGTGCGCAAGGCAGACGGGCGCCGGTCGAGAAGAGCGGGCGCTACCGGGGTCGTCCGCGGCTCGCACAAAAATGCCTCGAATTCGTGCATTTCTGCGAGGCTTTCGAGGATCACGGGGTAGTAGCGGCCGAGTGCCAGACCTCCGCCCGAAAAGCGAGGTGGGATGTCGATCAGCAGGATATCCGGCAATGTCGGGAGTGGCCGGTGATAATAGAGCCTCGCGGCGGCCAGGTCATCGATAAGTCGCATGAAGAGAGTTTTTCGGTGAAGCCGTTTGGCAGTCAACAACAGTCGCAGACAGATTGACGGTATCGTCATGCCGCGAGCCGTTCGACACCCGCATTGAACCGATCGATCCAGTCCCGCATCGTCGGTCGTTCGGCGAGTGGGATCTGGGCCGCGACCCGTTGGAAGTCGATCAGATCAACCGGTGCGCCGGCAATGATCGCGTCTATTTCGGAAGCAGGCAGCAGAGCGCGTTCGCGGATGAAGTGGGTCATCGAGCCGGGGCGCTCACGCGTCGACTTGCGCCACAGACCCTCGACCGTCACAAGGCGCGGAGCGGCGCGAGCCTCCACCAATATGATCAGGCGGAGGCACCAGCCTGGAAGGGTGATCAACTCGCCCGTTTTCTGCGCGAGACAAAGCCATTATGTCGCCATTGAGACGATTCATTCTCTTTGACGGGCTATGGATATTGCCCCATCATCGA
>NZ_MKWJ01000006.1:0-12422 GCF_001899725.1 Sphingomonas sp. 67-41
CCCGCTCGCGTTCGAAGCCAAGGTGGCATAATGAGATAGGTGACCGGCACAAAACCGTTACAAGTCCAGTGTTTCAGCATATCCTCATCGGGTTGATACTCGCGGTTGCGGGCTGGTGGGGTCTTAGAAAGGCGAAAGCAGGGCGCACGGCGTCGTGGTTGCTTCATCTGGCTTATTGGCATTTGCCAGCCGGTTTCACCGGCATGCGGGCCACGCCACCCTCATATCTCCGGCTGATGGCAGGCTGACATGGAAGTCGCTTATAGCCACGCGCAGAACCAGCGCCTCCTCAAGCAGCGCAACCTGCTGCTGCTCGCGGCATCCGCACTGGCCGTTCTGGCCGCGATCCTCCTGCTGATCGGCTTTTCGCGCGACCGGGAGGTCGTATTGCAGCCGGTGCTTCGGTCACCGCTCACCATCTCAAGCGCCGGGGTGAGCCGCGAATATCTCGAACTGATCACGCGGGATGTCGTGGTCCTCACGCTCGACCGCTCACCCAGTAACCTGGAATACTGGATGGAGTCAGTGCTCGCGATCGCTTCGCCACGCTCGCACGGTAAGCTCAAGACCGAGCTCCTCAAGATACTCGATGAGCAGCGCGGCTCGTCCATCGCCCAGTTTTTCACGATCCAGAAAATGGAGCTCGATCCCCGCAATCTGCGGTCTCGGGTCACCGGGGAGCTTCACACGATCGTGGGCGACAAGGTGATCTCGAAGGAGCGGCGGACCTTCCAGTATGACTGGGAATATTCGGGTGTTTCGCTTCGGCTCGTCGGTTTCGGAATGGTCTCAAGCGAAAAGGGACGCCCCTCATGATCATCGTCTATGCGGCCGGTGGCGCGGCCATCGGCACCCTTCTGGCGTCGCGGGTCAATTGCATGGTGAGCCGCAGCATTGGCGGTCTGGTGCTTGGCGTGTCGCTGATGTCGCTTGCCACTCCCGCATGGGCCGACCAGACCATCATGGCCGGCGATAGCGCTCAGGTCGACTGCCAGGCGTCCGCAAAGGACCTTACGCGGATCAGTCTGATCGAGGACGAGTTCGCGAGCGTCTCCAAGATCTCGACGGGCAATCCGATTGACGATTTCTCGGTCGTCAACGAACCGGTGAGGGGGGACATCTACCTGTCTGTCCCCAACGGGTTTTCGCGCTCTGCGCTCTCTTTCTTTGGAACCAGCAAGCGGGGCTACGTCTACAAGTTCGTTTGCCGGATCGGCGGCGACCAGGCCGCTCAGATATTCGTTTCCAACCCGGCCATTGCCAGGGCCCAGGTCGCGGAGACCATGCCGGCAAGCGCAGCGAGTGGCCCTCAGGATGCCGCCATCGAACTGGTCCGTGCGATGTACACGAACGGCACCGTCGAGGGCTTCGAGATGCGGCAGCGGTCATTCCGTCCGGTCTTTGTCGGCAATCTCAAGGTCCAGATGATCGCGGAGTATCGCGGCACTGATCTGATCGGGCGGGTCCTGCGCATAGAGAATGCGGGCAGCGACCCGGTCGAACTCACAGAGCGCACCGTTGCGCCAACCAGCGCGCTCGCCGTGTCGATCGCCGAACCCAAGCTCGCGCCGGGGAAGGTCACGACCGCCTACCTCGTATCATCAAACCAGAGGTAAGCCATGGCTCTTTCCGACATCTTCAAACGCGATCGCCGGCCTCTGGACCAGGAGGAAGGAGAGGGTGTTTCGCCCATCGCCGACGAGCTATCCGGAAACGAGGCTGTTCGGCGAAAGCAGCGCATGTTGCTGGCCGGGGTCGCAGGCGTCGGTCTGCTCGCTTCCTCATTCTGGATCTTTTCGGGCAGCGACAGCGCCGACAAGCTCGATAGCGATAAGGCAGCCGAGGTCGCGGTCTCGACCAAGGACATGGTCAACCGCAATCTCTCCCAACAGGAGTGGATGGCCCTTTCCGAAAACCGCTTTCAGGCGACCGAGAACCAGCTCAAGGCCGTGAATGGGCAGCGGGATCGCATGGATGCGCTCACCGCACAGGTTGAAGCGCTCAAAGGCCAGAACATGGCGATGCGCTCGGATGGGCAGAGAGTTGTCTCCGCCTATCAGGCGGAAAATGAGCAATTGCGTCGCCAGATCAACGAACGCGCGGCCGCTCCGCCGGCGCCGGCCCCTGGTCCGGCAGCGCTCTATGGTCCGCGCGGACCACAGGCCTATCAGCGTCCGGACGAACCGGGTTCGGGCCAGACTGCGCCCTCGGCGGGCTATGGCAGCGAGGTGAAACTCGTCAATTTCACGACTGCGGATACCAGCACTGCTTCCAAGATTTCAAAGGGCAACACGGTTTACACCGACAGCCCCAACTACCTTCCGCCCAACAGCTTCGCCTCAGCCAAGGTCATTGTCGGCGTCGATGCCAGCGCCGGGGTCAACAGCCAGAGCGACCCGCTGCCGGTCGTGCTGCGCATAACGGGTCCGGCACGGTCGGTTCTTCAGAACGGCAAGCTGCTGACCACGAAGATCCAGGGCTGCCTCGTCAATGGCGCGGCACGCGGGGACCTTTCCAGCGAGAAAGTCTACGTCAAGCTGCAGAAGATGACCTGCCCCCAGCCCGGAGGCCGGTACGCGGTGTCGGAGGTCAAGGGATTCCTGGCCTTTGGCGGCAAGACCGGCGTTCGCGGCCGGGTCGTGTCGCGCGAGGGCGGCCTCGTCACCCAGGCCTTTATCGCAGGCCTCTTCGGTGGCTTTGGGCGAGGCTTCTCCGCCAACGCCAATTCGGTTTTTCAAGGTACGACCATCACCAACGGCAAGCGCGACAAACTTTCCGCCGGCGAACTCCTTGAAGGCGGCTTTGGCGAAGGCGCGGCCCAGACCGGCGACATGGTCTCGAAATATCTGATCGAGCGCGCCGAGCAATATCAGCCGGTGATCGAGATGCCCACCGGCATCGATGTGGAAATCGTGTTCCTGGAGGGGGTTTATGTCCGCAATTAAGTGGCTGCGTGCGCGTGTTCCCACGGGCCTTTCGCGATCCTGGATCGCACCGGCTTCCGCAATCGCCCTGTGCTCGGTCATTGGCGCCGCCGGCGTTGCGGTTGCGCAGAACCTCGTACGCCCAGGCGCGAAGGTCGAGAGCCTCCTGAAGGCCCGCCTTCCCAAGACGGAACTGACCAAGGTCGACTGCGAAAAGCTGACCGGGCTTTGCGAAGTGACCGCGGGGGCCAATCTCTTCTATGTCGATCAAGGGGCCCGCTACCTGGTCATCGGCCGCGTCTATGACATGGAGACACGGCAGGATCTGACCGCCGCGCGCCTGCTCGAAATCAACCCCGACATGTTGGTTGGCGGCGCTGCTACGGCGAACGCCGCCGGGAGCCCCTCGGGTCGCGAGGAGGAGGAACTGGCGAGCCTGGGGCGGGGAGCGGCAGCCACAAAAGTGGCGCTTCCCGCCCGCCCCTCGACATTGCCGCTCGCCAGCCTGCCGAAGGATGGAGCGATCATATGGGGCAATCCGGCAGGGCCCACTGTCACAGTCTTCAGCGACTTCAGGTGCTCCTATTGCCGCGCCTTGAGCAATGTCCTGCGCTCGATGAACGTGCGTGTCGTCGAGCGGCCCATATCCGTGCTCGGCAGCCGGGATCTGGCGGACCGGGTCTATTGCGCAAAGAACCGCGAGGAAGCTCTTCATGCGGCCTATTCGGGCGAACCGCTGAGCGGCAGTTCTGCAAAATGCGACACTTCCGGGCTCGATGCCAATGAGAGCTTTGCCCGAAAGCACGGGCTTTCAGGCACGCCGGTCATTGTACGCAGCGATGGCGCGATGCTGGAAGGCTATCGTCCACGCGCATTTCTCGAAACCTGGCTCAAGGCGGCACGCCCATGATTGGGAAACCAATCCGGCGGCGTGCCGGCAGCGCCCCCACGCTCCTCGCGTTCTTCGCCCTTGGCGGCTGCGCGAGCCTTGGGGGAAACATTGCGGGTAGTTTCTCCTGCCCCGCCCCCGACGGGGTGTGCGCACCGGCCTCCGCTATCGACGATCGCGCTTTGGCGATGATCTCCGGCGAGGAGGGGGACCGCTTCATTCCGGCCGGGGCCGATGCGGCACCGGCGGGCAATGTCTCGGCCCGCCAGATCAGTCGCACCGCATTGGCGACCTCCAACGCGGGTGTCTCCCCCGTCGGGGCGCCCCGAACGTCCGAAAAGGTGCTTCGCATCGTCTTCCAGCCCTATGTCGATGAGCGCGGCCGCCTCCACGAGGCAAGCGCGATCCATGCCGTCGTCCAACAGGGCGAATGGCAGGAGCAGGCCCGTCAGGACGCGGCCATACTTCCGCCGACAGGACTTGCTGCTACGGGAGCCGGCGGCGAATCCATCAGCGACGCGCTTGCGCGAGATGATGCCGCCCCAGTCGGCGCGATCTTGCCTGATCCTGCAGCCGTAGCTGCGGCTCGCGCGAGGGTCGCCAATCCGATCGACGGAATAAAGGCCGATGTCGCGCAGCGCCTGCACGCCGATCGACCACGCCCCACATCGCCTCAGGCCGTCTCGAAAACGGTCGGGATCACCAAGCAAGATGGGACCGCGCAACCAGAACGAGCGGCCGGCTCTATCGGCTCGAACGCAGTGCAGAAGCCGGTGTCCGCCGAAAAGGCCGAGGCTGGCCGTGCCGCGACCGACCAGATCAAGGCAAGCGAGCCCTACCAGCGCAGCACAGGGACAATCGAGAGCACAGCCCGTGCCGCAGCGAGCGGCGCTGTCACAGGCGCGAGCGTGAAGGCGGAAAGCTTCCCCGCGACCGTTCCGGAGCATGACTGATGGCCAAGAAACGCGGTTTCCTGGATCAGCTTCTTGCAAGCCTGATGGGCGATGCCAGGCACCCCGATGCTCAAAGACCATCGCTCGGTGTGCCGATGCTCGCGCATTGGCTGCCCTACCGAAGCTATGATCCCAAGACCGGGATTTTCTACAATAGCGCGTCGCGGGGCTTCGTGATCGAGGCGGCGCCATTGGTTGGCGCCGACGAACGCACCGGCGAAATCCTGACGCAGTTCCTCTCCGAAGCGATCCCGGCGCCCGGCTGCCTCCAGTTTCACCAATGGATGAGCCCCAGGGTCAGCGAACGCCTGTCGCGTTGGTATCTGCCACGATACTCGGCCGCCGGCGTCTACGAGCGCATGGCGAAACATCGTGTCGAGTTTCTGACCGCGGGTGTCTGGGATTCCCTATCCAGGGATGCCCCATTTTCGCTTCGCAACCACCGGGTGGCGATCTCCTATTCAACGCCCGAGAATTCCAGCGTCTCAACCGAGGATATCGTCACCGTCATGGACGGGCTGATCTCGGCTCTGGCCTCGGTCAACGTCTCGGCCCGAAAAATGGACCCGGAAGCGCTCATCGCGTGGATCGATGATATCACCTCGCCGACGACCGCACCCGGCGATGATGCGGTGAGCTATAATCCGCTCGATCCGATCGCCGATCAGGCTGTCCGACGCGACATCGAGATGAAAATCGATCCGGACAGGATCCTGCTTCGCACCGAGCGATTTCGCCCGACCGGCCGCACATTGGGCGGGGCTCCAGAGATCGGGGAGATCTATCCCGATGTCTTCGACGTCAGGTCCTTCTCGGTGCGCAACCTTCCGCAGCGTTGGGCACCCTGGGATTGCGCTCGCCTGATCGGCGACATGTTCACTGACAAGCTGCGCATGCCTTGCCCGGTCGCCACCAATCTGTGCCTTGAGTTTCCCGATCCGCAGGCCGCGAGCAGCAAAGCGGGCTACAAGTTCATGCGCACCACCAGTCTGGCGGATTCCAAGTCCGCCAGATTTCTGCCGCAGCTGCGCGATCAGAGCCAGGAGTGGAAGCACGTCAACGACGAGATCCGCCAGGGACGCAAGCTCATCCGGCTGTTCTACAGCGTGTCGGCATTCTCCCCCAAAGGGAAGGGTGATGCGAATGAGCGCATTCTGAAATCTGTCTATCGTGCGGCGGGCTGGGACCTGCTGGACGATCGCTATCTCCAGATCATGGGGCTGTTGTGCGCCATGCCGATGACGATGGCGAACGGGCTGGCCCGCGACCTCGATCGCATGAAGCGCATGCGCACGATGCTCAGTACGACGGCGGCCAATCTTGCTCCGATACAGGGTGAGTATCTGGGCGGACAGACGCCGCATCTCTTGTTGATCGGGCGTCGCGGCCAACCCTTCTTCTGGTCGCCCTTCGAGAATTCGGCGGGAAATCACAATGTCGCGGTGTTCGGCAAGTCAGGGTCGGGCAAGTCGGTCGCGCTGCAGGAATTGTGCGCCTCCTTATGCGGCGCAGGCTCAAAGGTTGTCGTGATCGACGATGGTCGTTCGTTTGAGCACTCGGCCAAGCTGCAAGGCGGAGCTTTTGTCGAGTTCACCATGAGCTCGGGCTTCTGCCTCAACCCTTTCTCGATGATCGATGAGGCGCAGGCCGAGGCGGATGAGGATTATCTGCTCGACTGCATGGCGATGCTGAAGGCGATCATCAATCAGATGTCGCGTCATATCGACAGGCTCAACGATACCGAGCGCGGGCTGATCGACGGAGCGGTCAACGCCGTGTGGGAGAAGAAGCGTCGGGCAGGCTCGATCGATGATGTGATTGCTGCACTCGACGCCACCGGCAATGAGCTGGCCGCCAACCTCGGCATCGCGATGCGCCCTTTCTCCAGTGGCGGCACTTATGGCCGCTTCTTTCAGGGGGAAGTTTCCTTCGAGCTGAAAGCCCAGCTCACCGTCTTCGAGCTGTCGGATCTCTCGTCGCGCGAGGAGCTGCGCAGCGTGGTCCTGACCGCGATCATGTTCATGAGCCAGCAGATGATGCGCAAGGTGGACCGAGCCACACCCAAGGCGCTGCTCCTCGATGAAGCCTGGCAGATGCTCAAGGGAGGGGCGATGGCCGATTTCATCGAGACCTACGCGCGCACCTGCCGGAAATATGGCGCTTCGCTCGTGACCGCGACTCAGTCCCTCAACGACTATTACAAGTCGGAAGGCTCGATCGCCGCGCTGGAGAACAGCGACTGGTTCGTGATCCTCCAGCAGAAGCCGGAGACGATCGCCGACTTCAAGAAGCACGACCGCTTCGAAATGGACGACTATACCGATGCGCTGCTGCGCTCCCTCAAGCGCAACGGGTTCGAATATTCCGACATCATGATCAAGGGGCCTGACACCCTGGCGGTGGGCCGGCTGGTGCTCGATCCCTTCTCGGCCGCGCTGTTCTCCTCAAGCCCCAAGACCTTCGCGATGATCGAGGCGCTTGTCGAGAGCGGGCTCGCCATGGATGAGGCCATCGAACGCGTTGCCTACCCTGACAATCCGGAGAGGTGGACATCGCTCGTCGATGACGCTGCTCCGCTGGCGGCGGAGTAATCCGATGAAGCCATTTTTCCCAAGGACCGTCCCGCGGAAAGACAAGCGGCCTGCGCTGGGCGCAGTCCTGTTTGCGGCGCTTCATGCCTGCGGGCTGATTGCGACTACGCTTCTCCTCACCTGGGGGCTGTTCATTCTCTTCTTCCTCGCGATCGGCGGCTTCTCGTTCGACGGTCTCATGCACCAGCTCGCCAATCTCGCTTCGCGCTATGTCGCAGCGGACCCGGACCGGATCGCGAACTTCCGGACCGTGGTCCTTGTCTCCCACCTGCTTTTGTCCGGGGCGGTGATCGTTCTTCGTCGCCACGCCCTACTACCCAAGATGGAGGCGTATCATGGTTGAGCAGCAGCCGGAGCTGGATCTGCCATTGCCCCGACAGAGTGGGGCGCGTCGCAAGCGCGCTCTGTTTGCGGGTTTCTCGCGCGGACAACTCGTTGCCATTGTCCTGCTCGCCTGCGCGCTGGTCTGGTCGATGTGGGTTACGAAGCGACTGCTTACGCCCGAACGCGATCACATCGTGGCTGCGCGGCTCTCGAACATTGTGGGCGAATATGTGCAGGCGCAGGCACGCTCTGCGGCGCCTCCTGCGCAGGTCGAAGCCGAAATGAAGGCGTTCATGGCCACGCTCGACGGTGAACTCCAGAAGCGCAGCGCCGCTGGCGAGGTGGTCCTGGTGGGCGAAGCGGTCCTGACGAAAAACGTCCCCGATATCACTGACACGCTTCGCCGCGCGGTCTATGCGGGGGGCATTAAGTTGCCGGCAGCAGCCTCTCCCCAGACGTTGCAACGCCTTCAGGAACAACTGCCCCCCGCCAGCCTTGTCGACGCGATCCCGGCGGTCGATCCGGCGATCGGCCAGACCGAGAATTTCGATCCGCCGGCGCCGTTCCCGGACGGACCGCAGGGAGCGGTCTCGCAGCCCAACGTGTCGCGACCTTCGGCATCGGTCTCAACCTTTGGAGGCCCGGGCGATGGCAACGGCCAGTGAAAGCCCGGTACGGGGAAGGCGTTCGGCCGGGCACCTGTGGATTTTGCTGGGCGTGTTCGTGACGGGCAGCGTTGTCCTTACGGCTATCGCCGATTGGCGCGCCCATCATCTCTTCCTGGTCAACGCCACGCATTCACTGCCCAACTGGGCCTTTCTGATCCGGCGAGGGGCATTGCCTGAACGCGGCGAGTATGTGTTCTTCGATCCACCTCATTCCGCGCTCATCAAACGACATTTCGGCGCCCGCCCGCAGATGTTCGGCAAGATCATCTATGGAATGCCCGGCGATATCATCGCCCATGACGGATCGCGCGTGCAGGTGAACGGGCGCGAGGTCGCCCGGATGAAGGCCGTCACGAAGCTCGGGGAGGCTCTGACGCCCGGAGTGACGGGGGCCATCCCTGCGGGTTGCTACTATGCCGGCACCCCCCACAGGGACGGGTTTGACAGTCGCTACGCGGAGATCGGGCTGGTCTGCCGGCGGCAGATCATCGGGGTTGGGACGCCAGTGCTATGAGACGTGCAATCGATCTGGTCGCCGGTCTTTGCTGCCTCGGCTGCGCCCTGCTTCTGACCGGCTCCGGGGCCAGCCAGGCTCGCGACTACGGCCAGATGGGCCAGACCTTCCCGGTGATCGAGACCGACTTGCTGGCAACGATCGAATCCCGCCTGCGCCGCGCAGAGGCAAGCGGCGAGCTCGACCGTGTGAACGCCATGTTCGCCAAGAAGGTCGAGGCCAAGGTCAAGCGGCCGACGCCGGTGGCCGGCATCACGGCGGCCGAGCGCCCACGCCAGTGGAAGTTCGATCCTACCGTGACGATCGAACGGGATATCCGTGACCAGAAGGGCAATCTCATCGCTGCAGCTGGGCAGAAGATCAATCCGCTCGACTTCGTCGTCCTCCGACAGGATCTGGTCTTCGTCGATGGCGATAGTCCTGGCCAGCTCGACTGGGCAACCCGGCAATATGTCGACGCCAAGGCGAAGATAATCTTCGTGAACGGATCGCCTTTCGAGGCGATGGGGTCGCGCAAGCGCCGCTTCTATTTCGACCAGGACGGCAAGCTCACAAGCAAGTTCGGCATCAGACATACGCCCGCGGTCGTCACGCGCGCCGGCAACGTCATGCACGTCTCCGAAGTGGTCCTGCGTCCAGGAAAGGCTGACTGATGCCGCTCTGGCTCGAGCTCCTTCGCACGCCGATGGCCGCGCCCGAAACATCGGGGCTGCGTCGAATGCGCCTCGTCTGGCAGCTGTTGTGCCTGTCGCTCGCAGCCACCCTGATCTCGCTCGAGGAGATACAGGCTGCCGCGCCGCATCTGGCGGTCCCGCTGGCAGGCGCTCTGCTCGTCGCCGTTGTCCTGCATACGGCGGTCTACTGGTCGCGGAAGAACCGGGCAGACCGGGCTCTGATCGCTTCTCGCGAAGGAAAGCCACAATGAATTGGCTTCGCTCGTTTGCTGCCTGCCTCTTGCTGACGATAGGCTTTGCGCTTGCGGCCAGCCCTGCGCAGGCGGCGGGACCGACCTGCAATGGGAAGTTCGTCAATCCCATTACCGATGTTTGCTGGTCGTGCCTGTTTCCCCTTTCGATCGGCGGCGCGAAAATCTGGCCGAGCGGCCGGCCGGATACGAGCAATCCGGCATCGCCCATTTGCGCGTGCGCGGATCCTTTGCCCCGGATTGGCATATCGGTAGGCTTCTGGGAGCCGGTTCGCCTCGCCGATGTGACGATGAAGCCCTGGTGTTTCCCCAATCTGGGTGGCGTGCGCCTCTCACCCGGTTTCGACATTGGCCAGGGGTATCTCGCCGGGCCTTCAATGGTCGGCGGACGTTCGCAAAGCACGGCCAAATGGCATGTCCATTGGTACGTCTATCCGCTGCTCTACTGGATGGAGATCCTGACCGATTTCCTGTGCTTCGAGCAGGCGTCCTTCGACATTGCCTATATGACCGAAGTCGATCCGCTCTGGCAGGATGACGGGCTGAGCGCGCTTATCAACCCTGAAGCGATCGTCTTTGCCAATCCCATTGCCAAGGCGGCGTGCGCTGGTGACTGCATCGCAGGAACAGTGGGCCTTCCGCTCGATCCGCTGTTCTGGTGCGCCGGCTGTCAGGGCAGCATGTACCCGCTCAACGGCAATATTCCTGCCTCGATAGGGCATGTTCAGTCCTCGCGACTGGCGCTCTCGCGCTTCGCCTACAAGATGCATCGCCAGGCGCTTGCCTGGGGAACGATGGGCTCTGCAGGTTTGTGCAAGAAGTACCTCATGCCCATCATGCGCAAGCAGCAGTATCGCTTCCAGATGGTCAATCCGATCCCGACGGTCAGCGGGCGGTTCGCCTGCTCCGCCATCGGGGCTTCAACAATGCCTCCAGATGCCGGTCGTGCCTTCCCCGCGGGTGGAGAGGACATGGGCTATCTTGTCTGGCGCAAGCGCAATTGCTGCGTGCGAGCGCCGTGACGGCGCGGAAAGGAAATATGTATGTAGAACAACATCATAATCCTTTCGATCGTCTTGCTGACGATTGACCGGTGGCTGCGATGCCACCCCACCCGATGGAAGGAATCGGGTCGGAAGGGGGTCTCCAAGGTTTGCCGCGTTCCGGCGGTCGGCCTCAGAGCAGGAGACCTGAAATGTACCGGATGCGGCCCGTCAGCCGCAGGTCGGGCTACCACAGGACCTAAGGTGAGATACAAGCGAATGACGTGTCTGAAGCCTCTTTATTTACAGTTGAACTCCCGATCACCTGACGGGGTGGGGAGATCGCGGTGTGAACCGGTTGGTTTGTTGTGCTGCCTACTGGTGAATGCTCGTCGAGCATTCGTGTGCGGGTCGTCCTTTCTTGTCCGCACGCCCGAGCCGCAAGGGGTTAAGCGTTGCACCTACGGGTCCAAGGTTGATCGTCGGAACACGGGAACCATCATCGTCCGCCTGCTTCGGAGCAGGCTATCCGCGGAGACCGGGGATGGGCGCTGGTGGGGCGGAGCCTGCGTAGTAGTCCGAGGGCGGGAAAGCCGTCCACATGGCGAAGGCGGGCAGGAAGTCGGTGGGCTGTCATGACGGAGGAACTACCAGTGGACTCTGGTAATCAAGCCCCACAGGCTTGGCTCCTCGGCGTTCAAAGAAAGCTTTACCAGTGGAGTCGGGAAAACCCCGAAGAACCATACTACGACTTGTGGAATTGGGTGACCGATCCCCGCAACTTGTACATGGCCTGGAGGACGATTGCCGGTAATCGCGGCAAGCGCACTCCGGGGATCGACGGGGCGACCGTAGAGAAAATTGCTGCCGGAGTTGGTGTCGACAGATTCCTTCATGAGCTCCGCGAGGAACTCCGGGCGGGCGAATATCGTCCGTCTCCTGCACGAAGGAAGTGGATTCCAAAGCCGGGCAAACCGGGGAAGTTCCGACCCCTCGGTATCCCTACGGTCAAGGATCGCGTGGTGCAGTGCGCGGTCAAGCAAGTTCTGGAGCCGATCTTCGAGGCCCGGTTCTGGCCTGTCTCATACGGGTTCCGGCCCGGACGCGGCAGTCAGGCCTGTCTCGAACATATCCGTGTGACCATCCAGTCGCGGGGTAAGCCTGCGGCAGATGGCTACCGACACAATGCGCCGTACCAATGGGTAATCGAAGGCGACATTGAGGCCTGCTTCGACAACATCGGACATCATCCCCTGATGGAACGCGTGCGCCACGGCGTCGCGGACCTCAAGGTGAACCGGTTAGTCGTGCAGTTCCTCAAGGCCGGGGTCTTGGAGCATGTCACGTACAGCCCCACCGACACCGGCACGCCTCAAGGTGGCGTGCTCTCACCGCTGCTGGCCAACATTGCGCTGAGCGTAATCGAGGAACGGTATCGGGATTGGGTACGCCGCCCCGAAAGCCCGGAGCTGAAATCCGATGGGATCAGGCTCGCGGCGATCAAGCGCGACAAGGATCGAAAGGCCGGTCGAACGGTCTTCTACCCTGTCCGCTATGCCGATGACTGTGGATCGGCGTGGAAAAAGGACCCCGGTAGCGGGGTGATCGGCGTCGAAAAGGGACCCCTCATCCCGGTGGTCTAGGCTGTTCG
>NZ_MKWJ01000007.1:0-128501 GCF_001899725.1 Sphingomonas sp. 67-41
CTCGCTAAACCTGCTGCGCTTCATCTCCGTCCTCCTCAATGAAGGACTCTAGCTCAAACTGGAGGAGTTTCAGGGGAGCACGTCAGCGCCATACGCGGATTGGTCACTGCGATTTGAGCGGAAGCGACTGGCATGACGCTGTGCTCCGCCACGCGCAGTTGCATCACGACAACCTCGGTGGAGCCTTTATGGAGGACGTGCTGCTGCAGGAATCGGTCGTCTACCGATGCAATCTGGAAGGGGCCGATCTCCGAAAAGCGCAGGTTGCGTACTCGGCATTCGGCGCGGTCGACTGGAGTCTTCCGCTTGTCGACGGTTTCGCCTTCGATGCGGACACGGTTCTTGGCGGTGAGCTCTCGTATGACGAGCCGAGTTATCCGCCAATGGATGAGCAGCTACGTGTGATCTGGGCGGCGAAGCCAGAGGAAGAACGGGATAAAATGCGAAACCATCTCTATGAGAATTCCGCATCTAGGGAGGCGCCGGACATGTCTCGCCTCGACGAGCCAATACAGCGCAGTTCGATACCTTTTTGAGGAGGCCACGCTGCGCGAGGCGGAGAATGGCATGGGTGGTCGGTCCACGGCCCGGCGCCTGCGGCGGCTCTGCTCCATTACCGGACACGCCCGTCTCGCTTGAGAAGGCGGGCAAGAGCCGCGTCGATCTCTTGTCGGCTCCAGCTCTGTCGCCCGCCAAGCAGCGCCGGGTTCGGCAGAATACCGCGATATACTTCGCGGATGAAAGCTGACTCGGACAGGTCGAGATAGGCGGCTGCCGTCCGCTGCCGCATCATTTCCGGCCAATCGGGAAAACGAAGGGCGATCTCACGATCGGACGGCGCCTCGCCCTCGGGGATGGCAAGGCCAACGACCCCGGCAACCTTAGCTGCCGCCTCGGCGCCCTTCTCGTTCGGCACCAGAGGCGGAGGCTTCCTCTCACCTATGCGCCGGGCAGGCGGCAATGGCGGCTTCCAGGGCTCGACTTCCGGCTCGGCGGCGAGCTGCGCATCGATCCAGGACTGAACCTCGCTTCCCAGCCACCGCCGGGCCTTCGCGCCGAGGCTGTGGCCGGGTGGGAAGGTGCCTTCCTGGATTTTGCGATAAATCGTCGATGTCGAGAGGCCGGTGCGCTGTCGCACCTCTTTCATGCGGAGGAAGTGATCTGGAGAAACGTCCGGCATAGTTCTGAGAACCTTCAAAGCGGTCATTGGCGAGCGGTGTGCGCCGATCAGGCGCAATCCGGATGACGCACGGAATGGTCGAACCCCGGGGTTCGCGAGATCGCCCACACTCTCGAGCATCACTTCCGGAACATCGCATTACACCCGCGCGACATGCCGACGGGCGGCTTTGAAGTTGTGCGACCTCAGTATATGGACAGTGCGCGCTAGCGCATCCGTTCACACTCATATGGACAATAGCCCAAGATTACAGTATGGATTGTTTGTCGACAAAGATAAGTGAAAGGCTAGCTCCGAAGGACTCAAACCACTTTTTCGCTCGAAGCTTTGGGCGTATTTGTGGTGATATAATCGATATCAATTTCAGTTAGAGAAATCTTCTCAAATTGATATCTATATTTATTAAGTTCTCTTCTGGGCACCATTTTCCGTCTCCCGTTTCGTCCGGAGGCCTCCAGCAAGCGGCTGGTTTCAAGGCAAGATTTCACAGACGACCGCCGGCAGGCACCCGGGTTGATCCAGCCGATTCCAGCAAGAGAGCAACAAAGAAAGGCTCATTTTGTGGCTGCTGCGAGTGGTAACACTTGACGCTGTGTGATCGAATGGAAGCCCTGGGCCTCAGCCTGGCCGTCGATCGCGACGATGCGTCCAGCCCGGCCTCGGGTGCGGTGGAGATCGTCGATATCGGCGCGATCGCAAGGCCAAGGGGCGGCCGGCATGGGCAAGGAACGCTTCGCGCCGCTCTCCAATCGCGCGGTGGGGCGCGTGATCCGGGAGGATCGCGGTGGAATGTCCTTCGCCTACGACGAAGCGCGGCGCGAGGTCCGGGGTGCATATCCGCTGTCGCTTGATCCCATGCTCGCGAGCTGCCGGATCAGCGAGGCCCTCGTGCCCGAAGGGCAATGGCCGATGCGTTTCGGCATCGCGTCAGGCGGCGGTGTAGCGCTCCAGGAATTGCTGGTGCGCCGGCATCTGCGCCACCGTGCGGGCAATGCCGGACCTGAGCGCGCCGAGCGCGGTCCGCAACTCGCCGTCGACGATCATCCGGCCCATATGGTGATGGCTCCGCGGCTCCAGCCGCTGGCCCAGCATCACCTGCACCCAGCTGTCCACCCGGAACAGATCGTCCGAGGCCTGCCAGGCGACGGCGCCGTCGCGGAACGCCGCGATCCGCTCGGCCAGGCTGTCGGGGATCGCCATCGTCCGGCACCGGTCCCAGAAGCCGCCGTCCGCGCGCTGGTTCAGGTGATAATGGAGGATGATGAAATCGCGGATCCGCTCGATCTCGGTGCGGCCCAGCGCATTGAAGCGCGCCGCCACGCCCTCGCCGATCCCGCCAAAGGGGAAGAGCTGCACGAGACGGGTGACCGCGATCATGATGAGGTGGATGCTCGTCGATTCGAGCGGCTCGACGAAGCCGCTCGCCAGGCCGAGCGCGATCACGTTCCGATCCCATAGCGTGCGCCGGCGCCCCGCCTTGAAGCGGATGATGCGCGGCTCGATCAGCTTCTCGCCTTCGATCCGGGCGTCGAGCAGTGCGCGGGCGCTGTCGTCGTCGAGGAAATCGCGGGCATAGACCAGCCCGTTGCCCACCCGGTGCTGGAGCGGGATGCGCCATTGCCAGCCGGCCCGGTGGGCGGCGGCGCGGGTATAGGGCATTGCCGGGCCGACGGATTCCGTCTGTACCGCGATCGCGCTGTCGGTAGGGAGCCAATGGCCCCATTCCTCATAGCCCGCCCGCAGCGCCTGCTCGATCAGCAGGCCGCGAAAGCCGGTGCAGTCGAGGAACAGATCGCCCTCGATCCGCTGCCCGGAGGCGAGGCGAAGCGCCGTGACGAAACCGGTCTCGGGGTGCTGTTCGACGCGCTCGATCCTGCCCTCGATACGGTTCACGCCCAGCGGCTCGGCGAAATCGCGCAGGAAACGCGCGTAGAGCCCGGCGTCTAGGTGATAGGCATAGTTGATGTGCCCCTGTTCGGGGATGGCGAAGCGGCCCGCCCGTGCCGCCTGCAGCTCGAAGCAATAGTCGCCCAGTTCGCCGCCCCAGCCTTCCGCGCGCGCCTCCAGCCAGAAATGGTGGAAATCGCCCATCCAGGTCGATTTGCCGATCTGGCCGAAGCTGTGGAAATAGCGGTCGCCCTCCCGCGCCCAATCCTCGAATGCGATGCCGAGCTTGAAGGTGGAGCGCGTGTCGCGCAGGAAGGCGCGCTCGTCGATCCCCAGCAGCTGATGGAAGGTTCGGGCGGTGGGGATGGTGCTCTCGCCCACGCCGATCGTGCCGATCTCGTCGCTCTCGATCAGGGTGATCTCGAGCAGCGGCCCGATCAGCTTGGCGAGCGCGGCCGCCGCGATCCAGCCCGCGGTGCCGCCGCCCGCGATCACGACCCGCCGGATCGGTGCCTGGTCCATCCTCGTCCCCCTAGCGATTGAGCTTGTTGATCAGCTGCGCCCGCAGCCGCCGCGCCAGCGTCGCGTCGATCGGCGCGAGCGGGCCCTGGATATGTGCGGGCAGGTGCGCCGCGGCCTGGCCGGCGGGGCCGAAGACATAATAGTCGAACATCGCCTTCCAGCCGGCCTTCTCGGCATCCGAACGGTCGCGCAGGCTCAGCATGGCGTGGAGCAGGGTGGTCTGGGGCGTGTCGAGAAAGGCGGGGGCGTCGTTCCACCAATAGTTCACCAGGACGTTGAAGCGCTCCAGCGCCTCGACATGGTGCCACCAGAGCGCGGGATAGAAGAGCAGGTCGCCGGGCTCCAGCTCCGCCACCTGCGCGGCGGCCATGGCTTCGCGGAAGCGGGGATGGTGCGCGAAATCCGGATCGGCGAAGTCGACCATCGAGATTACCTGGCCGCCGGGGGTCGGCTCCAGCGGGCCGGGATAGAGATTGGCGACCTGATCGGGCGGAAACAGGGTGAAGCGTCGGCGCCCGGCCGCGCAGACCGCCAGGTTGTGCGACATGTCGTGATGCGCATGCGCCGTGGTGCGGTTGCCGATCCAGATGCTGGCGAGCACGCCGTGCGCGAACATCGGGTCGTCGAGCGGCAAGTCGTTCGCGGCGCGGAAGCCGGGGAGATGGCGGTCGAGGTCGGCCGAGCCGATATAGAGGCTCTCGGTGGCGGGAGCGTCGAGGCTCGTCCGGATCCGCGCGAGGAAATCGCTCAGGCCGACGCGGGCGCCCTCGAAATTGAAGCCGGTCAGCCCGGGGTCATAATGGAAGCGGCCCTGGATATCGGGCGGGCCGGTGAAGCCCACCACCGGCTGGCCGGAATCGAAGCTTGCCAGATAGGCGATCGCTGCCCGGTCGGACTCGCGGGCGGCGGCGATCAGCGGCCAATCGCGCGCGACTCCGCGCAGGATCACCGGGGCCTGGCCCGCCAGCAGCTCGGCATGGGGAATGGCGCCCGGCACCACGCCGTCCAGCGCGCGGACCCGCGGGGCGCCGGCCGCCGCGACGTTCATGCGGCGTCCCGCGCATTCTTGCGCGCGATCAGCCGCGGCATGTTGCCGAGCGAGGCGGCGAGCAGGAACGCGGCGGCGAGATGGCCCGCCTGGTGGAGTTCGCCGAGCTCGGCCGGGCCGAGCGCTTCCAGGCGTTCGGCGGCCAGGACCTCGTGATCGCCGATCGCATAGCGGCGCTCGTCGTCGAGCATCAGTTCGAGCGTGGCCGGCTGGATCAGCCCGAGCGCGTCGAACGCGGCATATGTCGGCCCGGCATCGGCCATGCCGACATGGATCGCCGCGAGCAGGCGGCCGACATGATCGAGCATGGGCGTCTGGCCGCCATGGGGCAGGAAGAGCGGCTCGCCGTCCGCGGCGCCGACGCGCGGATCGTCGAGATCGATCTGGATCACCGGCGCGGCGCCGTCCGCGGTCAGCCCGATCAGGAAGGGGCCGCGCTGGAGGCTCAGCGGAATATGGCCGCTGATCCAGCGATCGCCCTCGAGGAACAGGTTCTCGTCGCGGTCGAGCCCGAGCAGGGCGACGGCCTGGAGGCCCGCATCGGAGTCCCGGCGGAAGAGGATGGGGAAGTCGCGCTGGGCCTCGGCGAATTCGGTGGGAAGGACGAGCGCCTGGTTGACGGCATGGCCATAGGCGGCACCGTGGCGGAACGCGACGCGGAGATCCGCATGGGCGACATTGTCGAGCGCGACCGGTCGGGTCATTCGAGCGGGGTCCAGTCTGTGGAAGGCCGAGCATGGCGCAAAGCCCGCCGGGCCTCAATCGGGGCGGGAGAGGGGCATGTGCGGCACGCTTCCGCCATGCCCCCCTCCCAGACCCTCTCCTCCGAAGAGGAGAGGGAGAGAAGCCGGGTCAGAACTTGAAGCGCGCGCCGAGCAGGAAGCGCCGGTCGAGCTCCTGCGCGTACCAGAGCTCCTTCTTGTCGCGGGCATAGGTCCGCACCGCCGTCTCGGTGAGGTTGATGCCCTCCAGCGTGATCGCGATCTGCGGCGTGATCTCGTAGCTGATCGATGCGTCGAGCTGGCCGAAGGGCGCGGTGAACTCGGGATTGCGCGAGCCCTGGCGGTTGATCCCCGAAAGGAACCGGTCGCGCCAGTTATAGGCCAGGCGGGCCGAGATGCCGTGCTTCTCGTAGATCAGCGTGCCGCTGATCGTGTCCGAAAGGCCGAGCAGCGCGAACTGGTCCTCCGCGGGACTGGCCCCCAGGTTGAACCCGACATCGCCGCGCACCAGCGTATAGGCCGCCGCGATGCCGATGCCGGTCCGGCCGAAGAAATACTGGCCGGCAAGCTCGACGCCGTAGATCTCGGCATCCTTGTTGTTGATCGGCTGCGTCACCTGGAACTGGTAGAGCGGATCGCTGGCGATGCCGTTCAGGTCATAGGTGTTGTTGATCAGCTTGAGATAGTCGTCGTCGAGCTGGCGCGTCGTGGCGTTGTAGTGCGCCGCGAACTGCGCGGTGGCGGCGGCGACCGAGCCGGTGGCCTGGATCAGCGCCGACATCACGAACAGGTTGCCGTCGCTGGTATCGGCGCCCAGGCCGCCCAGCGCGGTCCGCGCCGCGCCCGAACGGCTGCCCGCCGCGCCCGAGCTGGGGTCGCGCAGGCCGAACAGCGTCGAGTTGAACTGGCCGTTGCCGATGAAGTTGCGCACGCGCTTGTCGAAGAACGCGACCGACACATAGCTGTCCGGCTTGAAATACCATTCCAGCGACGCGTCGAAATTGTCCGATTCGAGCGCGCGCAGCCGGGCGTTGCCGGTGGTCGCGCCGGGGATGCCGCCGTTGAAGGTCGGCCGCGGCGGGCCGCCGACGGTGGTCGAGGTGTAGAGGTTGTTGTAGTTCGGCCGGGCGATCGTCTTGCTGTACGACAGGCGGCCGATCAGGTTCTTGGCGAACTCCACCTGGAAATCGACCTGGGGCAGCAGGTTGCTGTAGCTGCCGCCGTCGCTGACGAACTGCGTCTGGTTCGAGATCGACACGGTGAAGTCGTTGTCCGACACCCAGGCGATCCCGGCCGGAATCGCTTCGAGCGACGTGGTGTGCGACTTGGTGTGTTCGTAGCGGATGCCGGCGACCAGCCGTGCCGGCGCGCCGCCCAGCTCGCCCTTCCAGGTCAGCTGGCCATAGACCGCCCAGATGTCTTCCTTGATCTGGTTGTCCTGCCTGCCGGTGACGCCCACTGCATTGCCGCGATTGGCATAATAGGGCGAGAGGATCGCATAGAGATCCGAGGCGACGCCGCGAAAGGCGAGCTGCGATTCCGGATCGCCGCCGGGATCGAACTTGTGGAACTTGCACTCGAGGCAGAAGGCCCGGAGCGCGCCCGGCGCCAGCGCCTGCACGTCGCCCGGATTGGTGATGCCCCAGTCGCCCAGCGTCTGCTGGGTGGAGACGAAGGTCTGGCGCATGTCGGTGGTGCGATAATTGCCGCCGAAGTCGAAGCGGCTCTCGCCGCCCAGGTCCCAGCCAAAGTCCGCGCGCAATTCCTTCACCCGCTGGCGCTGGGTCGAGCGGAAGGTGCGGCCGACCTGCGAGCCCACGTCGTTGACGTCGAGCGGGCCGCTGGCGCCCAGCGTGATGTCCTGGCGCGGAATGCCGCCCGAATAGTCGACCGAATGGGCGGCGACGACATTGGCGCCCATGCCGACCAGCGTCGACGAGTTGCCATTGGCATTGTCCGGCGTGCTCGACGAAGTCGAGATATGGCCGTCTAGCTTCAGCGAGAAGTTGCTCGCCAGCTCCCATTCGAGGTTGAGGCCGTAATCCTCCAGCTTGCCCTTCTGCGCGCGCGACTGGGCCTCGAAACCCTCGTCCTTCTGGCCGTTGATTGTCTCGTGCAGATAGGTGGCGGTGGCGACCGTGGGATTGCCGTCGAAGGTCACCACGTCGAACGGGCGGCTGAACCAGTTGGACAGGTCCGAACGCGTCTCGCGCTGCTTGTTCTGCGCATAGAGCGCGTCGGCGGTGATCGTCAGCGCGTCGGTGGGTCTGAACTGCACCACTGCCTGGCCGTTGATGCGCTCGCGCGTGCCCTCGGCATAATGGTAGCGGCTGTCGTTCGGGATCGCGACCAGCTGGTTCGGGTTCGACGGCGCGTTGTTGACCACGGTGCAGTTCGGCCCCGGCGTCGAAGTGGGGCAGGCGCCGCCCGAACGGGCGAACCCGCCGGTCAGGAAGGTGTCGTAGGTGACGATGTTCCAGTCGTTCGACGTCGCGGCGATCGAAGTGTAGTTGCGCTTCTGGTAGCTGCCGAACAGCATGACGCCGAAGCGCTGGTCGGGGTCGCTCCAGCTGAGCACGCCGGAGAATTCGGGCGTCACCTTCGATCCGCAATCGAGGCAGTCGTTGACGCTGGTGTCGTAGACCGCCTTGGCGCCGATGCTGCCGTCCAGCCCGCTCTTGCGCTCGTCGAGCGGGCGGCGCGAGACGATGTTGATCGTGGCGCCGATGCCGCCCGAGGGGACGGCCGCGCGACCTGTCTTGTAGACTTCCAGCGTGCGCACGCCTTCGGTGGCGAGGTTGGAGAAGTCGAACGAGCGGCTGGTGCCCTGCGCGCCATCGGCATTCTGGTCGCCGCCGACCACCGATACGGTCGAAGTGGCGAGCTGGCGGCCGTTCAGCGTGACCATGTTGTAGGTCGGGCCGAAGCCGCGCACGGTGACCTGCGAGCCTTCGCCGTTGGTGCGGTTGATCGACACGCCCGGGATGCGCTGCAGCGATTCCGCCAGGTTGGTGTCGGGAAATTTGCCGATGTCCTCTGCCGAGATCGCGTCGACGATGCCCGGCGCCTCGCGCTTGATCGCGATCGCGCGCTCCAGGCTGGCACGGATACCGGTAACAACGATTTCCTGGCCGTCTCCCTGGCCGCTCTCCGTTGCTTGTGAATTGACAGCGTTGTCGGCTTGCGCGCGGGCAAGGCCGGGCATGGCAAGTCCGGCGGCGACGGCGAATATGGAAACGGAATGCGCAAGTATAGGCATGCGCCTTTGACTAGTCATAACCCCTCCTTCAGCGCGCCCTGTGCCGGACGCGACTTTCTATTTATTTAGGGCGAGCGAAATGCCTCCCTGATGTTATCGCTATCATCGAGAGACTGTCTGTCAATCATGCCGAAATGATTGGAACCGCTTCCAATTACGGATTGATGCAAACTGTTGCATTACTGCGACAGAATGTGGCGCGGCACTGGGTCGCGGCAGCCGGCAAGTTGCGGGTTATTGGGGTTTTCAATCCGGATCGGTGCAAATGCGAATCGAGCCGGCGGCAATCCGACCGTCACCCCGGCTCGGGGCCGGGGCGACGGCAGGGCGCGGGCCCCTACAGCTTGCCGCCGGGATCAGGCGGGGTCCTGGACCTCGTCGAGCCAGGCGCCATAGCCCTGGGCTTCCATCTCCGCGCGCGGCACGAAGCGCAGCGAGGCCGAGTTGATGCAATAGCGCAGGCCGCCGCGATCGCGCGGGCCGTCGTCGAACACATGGCCGAGATGGCTGTCGCCCTGGGCGGAGCGCACTTCGGTGCGGATCATGCCATGGCTGGTGTCGCGCAACTCGGCCACGTTCGCGATCGGCCGGGTGAAGCTCGGCCAGCCGCAACCGGATTCATATTTGTCGCTCGAGGCGAACAGCGGCTCGCCCGAGACGATGTCGACATAGATGCCGGGCGCCTTGTTGTGCAGCAGGGCGCCGGTGCCGGGGCGTTCGGTGCCGTTCTGCTGGGTCACGCGATATTGCTCGGGCGAGAGTGCGGCGACGGCTTCGTCGGTCTTGCGATAGTCGGTCATGCAAATCTCCATTCGCCGCGATATGTGGGGATCGGCATGGCAAAGAAGAAGCGTATCCTCACCGCGACCATGGCCGATGGCTATGTGAAGACGATCGGGCCGACCGCGGTGCCCTTCACCCATTATTGGCGGATTGTCGCGCATCTCGGCGGCGGCCGGACCGAAGTGTTCTGGGGGCACGCCAAGTCGCTTAAGGAAGCGACGGGCAAGCGGGCCGCGCTCGCCGAGGCGGCGAAGCAGCGCGGCTGGGAACGCTATGACTTCGAAGTGGTCGCGCTGGTCGAATCCTGAGGCGCCGAGAAGCGCGGGGCAGGGGCCGGCTGGACCACGCCCGCGCGCTCGATAAAGGCGCCGCGCGCGACATTGTGCGGATGGCCGGGCGCTTCCGCCATCGAGAGCACCGGGGCGAAGCAGGCATCGGTGCCTTCGAGCAGCGCACACCATGCGTCGCGCGTCCGGGTGCGGAAGATCGCGGCGAGCTTGTCCTTCAGCATCGGCCACGCGGCGGGGTTCATCTGCGCGTCGAAGTCGGGATCGTCGGCCAGGCCCGTCGCGGCGCGCAGCCGGGCATAGAATTGCGGCTCGATCGCGCCGATCGCGACATATTTGCCGTCGGCCGTCTCGTAGCTGTCGTAGAAATGCGCGCCGCCGTCGAGGATGTTGACGCCGCGCGCGTCGCGCCAGCCGAGCGTCTCGCGAAAGCCCCAGGCCATGGACATCAGCAGCGCCGCGCCTTCGCTCATCGCGCAGTCGATCACCGTGCCGTGTCCGCCGGTCCTGGCCTGGAGCAGCCCCGCCGCCACGGCGAAGGCGAGCAGCATGCCGCCGCCGCCGAAATCGCCGACCGCGTTCACCGGCGGCGTCGGCTTGTCGCCCGCGCGGCCAAAGGCGTGGAGCGCGCCGGCGAGCGCAATATAGTTGATGTCATGTCCGGCGGCCCCGGCGAGCGGGCCGGTCTGCCCCCAGCCGGTCATCCGGCCATAGACGAGGCGCGGATTGAGGGCGTGGAGCTCGGCGGGCCCGAGCCCGAGCCGCTCCATCACGCCGGGGCGGAAGCCCTCGATCAGCCCGTCCGCGGCCGCCGCCAGCGCGCGGACATGGGCGACGCCGCCCGATGATTTGAGATCGGCCTCCACCGGCACCCGCCCGCGCAGCAGCGGGTCGCGCGGATCGGGCGCGGCGCCCGGCCGATGGACGTACAGCACTTCGGCGCCGTGATCGGCCAGCATCATCCCGCAAAAGGGCGTGGGGCCGATCGCGGCGAGCTCGACGATCCGGATGCCGGTGAGCGGCTGCATTCCGTTTCCTTTGCTCCCCTCCCTTCCGGGGAGGGGGATGGCGGCCCCGCTCAGCGCGGCGCCATGCGGATGCCGCCGTCGAGGCGGACGTCCTCGCCGTTGAAATAGCCGGTCTCGATCATGCAGAGCGCGAGCCGGGCATATTCCTCTGGCCGGCCGAGCCGCTTGGGGAAGGGGACCGAGGCGGCCAGCGCTTCCTTCACGTTCGGCGGCGCGGCGGCGAGCAGCGGCGTGTCGAAGATGCCGGGCAGGATCGTGTTCACCCGGATGCCCTCGCCCATCAGGTCGCGCGCGATCGGCAGCGTCATGCCGACCACGCCGCCCTTCGACGCGGAATAGGCCGCCTGGCCGATCTGCCCGTCCTCGGCCGCGACGCTGGCGGTGTTGACGATCACGCCGCGCTCGCCATCCTCCAGCGGATCGAGCGTCAGCATCCCCGCCGCCGATTTGGCGATGCAGCGGAAGGTGCCGACCAGGTTGATCTGGATCACCCAGTTGAACGCCTCGAGCGGGAAGTGGCGGATCGTGCCGTCCTCCTTCGATCGGCTTGCGGTCTTCACGGCGTTGCCGGTGCCGGCGCAATTGACCAGGATCCGCTCCTGGCCGTGCGCGGCGCGCGCCCGGGCGAAGCCGGCGTCGACGCTTTCGTCCGACGTCACGTTCACTTCGCAGAACAGGCCGCCGATCTCGGCCGCGACCGCTTCGCCCTTCTCCTTCTGCAGGTCGAAGATCGCCACCTTCACGCCCCGCGCCGCGAGCGCCCGCGCGGTGGCCGCGCCGAGGCCCGAGGCGCCGCCGGTGACCACCGCCGGGATGCTGTCGTCGAGCTTCATCCTTCCCTCCTCCTTGCTCAGAGCCGCTCGACGATGGTGACGTTGGCGATGCCGCCGCCCTCGCACATCGTCTGCAGGCCGTAGCGCTTGCCCCGTTTGCGGAGCGCATGGACCAGCGTCGCCATCAGCTTGGTGCCCGAGGCGCCGAGCGGATGGCCCAGCGCGATCGCGCCGCCATTGACGTTGAGCCGCGCGGGATCGGCGCCGGTGTGCCGCAGCCAGGCGAGCGGCACCGAGGCGAAGGCCTCGTTCACTTCGAACAGGTCGATCTCGTCGATGGTCATGCCCGCGCGGCGCAGCGCCCGGTCGGTGGCGAACAGCGGCTCCTCGAGCATGATCACCGGGTCGCCCGCAGTGACGGTGAGGTGGTGGATGCGCGCGAGCGGAGTCAGGCCGTGCGCCTTCAGCGCGGCTTCCGAGACGATCAGCGCCGCGCTGGCCCCGTCGCAGATCTGGCTGGCATTGGCCGCGCTGATCACGCCGTCCTCGGCGAGGAGCTTGACCGATCCGATGCTCTCGGCGGTAGCATCGAAGCGGATGCCCTCGTCGCGGACATGGATCGCCGGCCCTTCCGGCGTGTCGATCGTCAGCGGCACGATCTCGGCGTCGAAATCGCCGCGCTCGGTTGCGGCGGCGGCGCGGCGATGGCTTTCCAGCGCATAGGCGTCGAGCGCGGCGCGGCCGAGGCCGTGCTTGCGCGCCACCAGCTCGGCGCCCAGGAACTGGCTGAACTGCACGCCCGGATAGCGGGCCTCCTGGCGCGGCGACTTGGGCCCGCCCAGCCCGGCCTGGGCGAAGAGTGCGACGGTCGATCCCATCGGCACGCGCGTCATGCTCTCCACGCCCGCGGCGATCACCACGTCCTGGGTGCCGGAGAGCACGGCCTGGGCCGCGAACTGGATCGCCTGTTGCGAGCTGCCGCACTGGCGGTCGATCGTCACCGCCGGCACGCTTTCGGGCAGGCTCGAGGCGAGCACGGCGCCCCGGCCCACCTGGAAGCCCTGTTCGCCGCCCTGGCCGACACAGCCCATGATCACGTCGTCGATCGCGGCGGGATCGATGCCGCTGCGCGCGACGATCGCGTCGAGGGTCGCCGCCGCCATGTCCACGGGGTGCCACCCGGCGAGCCTGCCGCCGCGCCGCCCCCCGGCGGTTCGCACGGCATCGACGATATAGGCGGTGGCTGCTCCCATGTTCCTGCTCCTGCTTCCGTTCGTTCTTTTTCGAATCGGCGGTATCGCCGGAGCGTAGCGCGATATGCGGGCGTAGCGCAGCGCGATCGGCGGGCCCCTGGGCCGGATTCGCAAATATGCCGGCCATCGCCGTGATTCCGCGGAGATTTCGCGGAAAGAGCCTTAACGCCCGATTGGGCGGATTTCTGCAAAATGATGGAAAGACGCAATCGCCACAAGGGCGACACGGATGCGCAACCAATTGTCATCCGCGCGTGATAATCCAACTCGGGCGGCGTCGATCCGCCCGGCAATGCGAGGTGCGATGGCCCGGATAATCCATGTCGAGGCCGACGAGCGGGTCGGAGCCATGGTGCGGCGGGTGCTGGGCGAGGCGGGGCACATGGTGGAGGTGATCGATCACGGCATACTCGCCTTCGACACGATCGCCTTCAGAAAGCCGGACCTGGTGATCCTCGATCACTCGCTGCCGGGCGCGCAGGGGCTCGACATATTGCGGGCGCTGCGGCGGCTGCCGGCGCTGGGCCGCACGCCGATCCTGATGCTGGCGGCACGGAGCGGCGCGGGAGCCGAGGCAATGGACGCAGGCGCTAGCGACCATCTGGTGAAGCCGTTCACGCCCGAGCTGCTGGCGCGGCGCGTGCAGGCCATGCTGCACGGCGACGTGCGCGCCTAGGGTTAGATCTCGATCAAGACCTTGATTTCTTTCGTCATCCCCGCCTGCGCGGGGATGACGGGGTTCGTTGCATGAGTCGTGACCCTAGGTTGGGACTCCAATTCTCGGGATGGCCGAGAAGATGGGTTTCAGGCGCGCACGAACAGGTTCTTGAGCCAGAGCGGCCCGGTGCGGGCGGCATCGCGCCAGTCGCCTTCGTCCTCGGCCGCATCGGCGGTATAGCCCCGCGGGTCGAACAGCTTCACGCGCGCGCCGCGATAGGCGGCGGTGTTGCGCGTCACCAGCGTCAGGCCATGCTCCAGCGCGGTGGCGGCGAACAGCGCGTCGCGGGTCTCGGCAAGCGCGAGCTGGCCACGGCGACGGGCGACGGCGACGTCGAGCGGCAGGACATGCCCTTCAAAGGCGGGGACGAGCTGCGCGTCGATCCAGCTCCGCAACGCCGCACCCGCCGCCTTGTCGCGCCGCGTCGCTTCGGCAACGCCGGCCTCCAGCTCCACCAGCGAGATCGCCGAGAGGAACAGCCGCTCGCGCGCCACGCCCGATGCCCATGCGGTGAGTCCCGCCTCGGCGCCGCCCGCGCGCGCCTTGCGCAACTCGAAGACGATCGGCGTATCGAGCAGGAACATCACCAGCGCTCCGGCGGCGTCAGCGCCGTGTCGGGCGCGCCGGCGGGCAGGGCGAGCAAGTCGACGATGCTCTCGCGCTCGCCGTTCAGCCGGCGGAACATGTCGATGCTCATCAGCACATGGGTGGGGCGCCCGCGATCGGTGACGAACACCGGCTCCGCCCGGGCGAATCGCTTCGCCGCGCTGACGTCCTGGTTGAATTCGCGGCTGGTGATCACCTTCATTTCGTACCTACATACCTAGATTGTCTGCGTTGTCATGTAGGTACGTTACTACTATGTGCGCTCCGTGCAACACAAAGCGCGGCCGGGCCGGGAAAATAAGGGGGGTAGGGCGATTTGCAGTTGCGCGCGGCCGGCGCCGCGCGCTCCCTGAAGCCTCGCGACGGGCGGGAAACGCACCGCGCGGGGAATTGGGGGGAGGTAACCATGCTCGATCTGCTGAACAGTGCCTGGCACGCATTGACCGATGTACTCGGCCCGCACGGGCCCGCGGTGAACGCCGCGAAGAGCTATGCGCCCGGCGACTACAGCATCCATTTCTTCCTGCAGCTGGCGATCATCATCCTCGCCTGCCGCGTGGTCGGCTGGCTCGGCCAGAAGCTGCTGAAGCAGCCCCAGGTGGTGGGCGAGATGATCGCCGGCGTGGTCCTCGGCCCGTCGCTGTTCGGCCTGTTCTTCCCCGATCTCCAGCTCGCGATCTTCCCCAAGGAGACGCGCAACGTGCTCTACACCGGCGCGCAGCTGGGCGTCGGCCTCTACATGTTCATGGTCGGCCTGACGCTGCGGCTCGACCATTTCCAGTCCAAGGCGAAGAGCGCCGCCGGCGTCTCGGCCGCGGGCATCGTCGCGCCGTTCCTGCTCGCCGCGCTGATCACGCCCTTCCTGCTCACCGTGCCCGGCCTGTTCACCCCCGGCATCAGCCAGGCGAACGCCACGCTGTTCATGGGCGCCTGCATCGCGCTCACCGCCTTCCCGATGCTTGCGCGCATCATCAACGAGCGCGGCCTGGCCAACAGTTCGCTCGGCACGCTCTCGCTCACCGCCGGCGCGTTCGACGACGCCGCGTCATGGTGCGTCCTCGCCCTGGTGCTCGCCACTTTCGGCGCCGGGCCGGGCGTGGCGGTGCTCGCGATCGGCGGCGCCGTGCTCTACACCGGCTTCATGCTCCTGTTCGGGCGCAAGCTGCTCGCCCCGCTCGGCCGCATCGTCGAGGCGAAGGGCGAGATGAGCACCGCGATGCTCGCCGTCACGATGATGCTCTTCTGCGCCTCCGCCTTCGTGATGGACGCGATCGGCATCCACGCGATCTTCGGCGGCTTCCTGATGGGCGTGTGCATGCCGCGCGGCCTGTTCGTCGAGGAGCTGAAGAAGAAGGTCGAGCCGCTCGCCGTCGTCCTGCTGCTGCCGATGTTCTTCACCTATTCGGGCCTCAATACCCGGATGGACATGGTCAACTCGGTCGAGCTGCTGCTGATCGCGCTGGGTGTGCTGGCGGTGTCGGTCCTCGCCAAGTTCGGCGCCTGCTGGGCCGCGGCCCGGCTCGCCGGCGAGGACAACCGCACCGCGCTCGGCATCGGCGCGCTGATGAACTCGCGCGGGCTGATGGAGCTGATCATCATCAACATCGGCCTGCAAAAGGGCATTATCGGCCCCACGCTCTTCTCGATGCTGGTGCTGATGGCGATCGTCACCACCGTGATGGCCACCCCGCTGTTCGAGCTGGTCTATGGCCGCAAGGCCCGCGAGAGCGGCGAGCTGGAAGCGCTCGACCCGAAGCTGGCGGCCGCCGCCTGAGGTCCTCCTCCCCGTCCCGCAACACCCCTGCGGGACGGGGCTTTCCGAAGGAAGCATGATGAGACGAGCGCTTCTGTGCGCCACGGGGCTGCTCGCCGCCGGCGCCGCGCATGCCCAGGAAGTGAAGCTGACGCCCAGCGCCGACGTGCGGCTGCGCTACGAGCATGTCGACCAGGACGGGCTGCCCAGGGACGCCGACGCCGTGACCCTGCGCGTCCGCCCCGGCCTGGCCGCCAGCTGGAAGGGCTGGTCGGCGCTGGTGGAAGGCGAAGGCGTGGTCGCGCTCGCGAACGGCTATAATGACGGCACCAACGGCAAGATCCGCTATCCGCTGGTCGTCGACCCCGAGAATATCGAGCTCAACCGCGCGCAGCTCCGCTACGCCGGCAAGGACGGGCTGGCCGTCACCGCCGGGCGGCAGCGGCTGAACTTCGCGGACGATCGCTTCGTCGGCAACGCGCCCTGGCGCCAGAGCGAGCAGACCTTCGACGCGGTGCGCGTCCAGTACGGCAAGCCGCTCGGGCTCAATCTCGACCTTGCCTATAGCTGGGACGTGCGCACGATAAACGGCCGCAACGGCGCCGGTGCGCGGCCGGTATCGATCGGCGGCGACAATGTCTTCGCCGTGCTCGGCTATGGCACCAGGGCCGGCACGCTGAGCGGCTTCGCCTATCTGGTCGACCAGGACCTGGCGGCATTGCAGGGCTTCCGCCTGTCGAGCCAGACCTACGGCCTGCGCTTCGCCGGCAGGCAGGCGCTCGCGAAGGACGTGTCGCTCGGTTATGTCGCCAGCTGGGCGCGGCAGAGCGACTGGCATCGCAACCCCAATCGCTATGCCGCCGACTATTGGCTGGGCGAGCTGAACCTTGCCGCGAAGGCGCTGAGCCTGACCACAGGCTATGAGGTGCTGGGCGCCGGCACGGGCGCGGCGCTGACCAGCGTGCAGACGCCGCTGGCATCCTATTTCAAGTTCAACGGCTGGGCCGGCAAGTTCGGCACCACGCCGCCGGGTGGCCTGCGCGATCTCTATGCGACGCTGGGCTATGGCTGGAAGAAAGTGGGGCCGCTCGACGCGATCACCCTGGGTGCCACCTGGCACCGTTTCGGGAGCGATCGGCTGGACCAGCATTATGGCGACGAGCTCGACCTGATCGCCGGGGTGAAGCGCGGCCATTATGCGCTCTCGGCCCGCTATGCGCGCTACCGGGCGGACAGGTTCGCGACGGATACCGACAAGTTCTGGCTGCAGCTGGACTGGAGCCTGTAGACGTTCGTCACGTGCAATTCCCCCCTGGAAGGGAGGGAGCCCGGCTCACCCGTTGATCGCCCGGATCAGCGCTCGGTGGGTCGGCAGATCCTCGGTCGCGCGTTCGGAGAAGGTGCGGATGCGCGCGAAGAGCTTCTCCGCCGCTTCGACATTGGGGAAGTCGCCGCGGCCGCCCGACAGGTCGGTGCGATAGTCCATCCCGTAGAGGATGTACTGATAGTTGAAGAAGGCGAAGCTCTCGAGGTCGAGCAGGAAGTCGAAACGTCCTGGCGGGCGATGGCGCCACTGGCGCAGCAGCTCCTGCAGTTCCTCCGGGATCGAAGCCGGATCGGCATTGTCGCGCCAGAAGGGCTCGTCGCGCCGGCTCAGGCAATAATGCAGCTTGAGGAAGGCGATGATCCGCTCGTAGCGTCCGACGATCAGCGCGTTGAAGCGCCGGGCCGGCGCATCCACGGGGCCGTTGTGCGGGAACAGTTCGGCGATCATCCCCACCGCCGCCTCGATCAGCACCACGCCGGTCGATTCCAGCGGCTCGAGAAAGCCGCCCGACAGCCCGACCGCGACGCAGTTCTTCACCCATTGCGCTTCGCGATAGCCGGGCTCGAACGGGATGATGCGCGCCTTGTAGTCGTCATGCCCGATATAGGCGCGCAGCACCTGCGCCGCTTCGTCGTCGGACATGTGGGTGGAGGAATAGACGGTGCCGATGCCGCGCGCGCCTTCCAGCCCGATGTCCCAGGTCCAGCCCGCCGGGTGCGCGGCGGCGATGGTGAAGCTCTCGATCGGGGCGTCGGGCTCGGCATAGGGGATCTTGCAGGCGAGCGCCCGGTCGGTGAACAATATGTCGCGCACCGATTTGAAGCGCGCGCCCAGTGCCTTGCCGATCAGCTCGGCGCGGAAGCCGGAACAGTCGATATAGAGATCCGCCTCCAGCGCGCCCTGTTCGCGGGTGACGATGCGGGCGATCGCGCCGTCCTCGCCCAGCTCGACATCGGTGAGCAGTCCGGCGACGTGGCGCACGCCCAGTTCCTCGGCGCGTTCGCGCAGGATGCGGGCGAGCCGCGCGGCGTCGAAATGATAGGCATAGTTGAGCGGGCCGGAGAATTCGCCCTCACCCTGTTTCTTGGGCGCGCGGCGGCTCTCGGCGACGCGGTTCTGGATCGTCACCGCCTCGGCGAAGGGCGGGCGCGTCGCCGCGTCCTGGAGCAGCCAATAGGGCACCAGGCTGGTGCCCTCGGTGTAGAAGGGCGCTTCGAACGGATGGAGATAATGGTGGCGCGTGCCGTCGGGCAGCGGCGCGTGCAGCCAGTCGTTGAAGCGGATGCCCTGCTTGAACGTGGCCGAGGTGGCGCGGATGAACTGGGTCTCGTCGATGCCGAGGAACTTCAGCGTCGAGCGGATGGTGGGGAAGGTGCCTTCGCCCACGCCGATGATGCCGAGCTCAGGGGATTCGAGCAGGGTGATCTCGATCTGGGCCTGGTCCGCCAGGTCGAGGAAGCGCGCGAGATAGGCGGCCGCGAGCCACCCCGCGGTGCCCCCGCCGACGATCAGGATACGCCTCTTGCCCATGCGGGAAGGAGCTTAGCGCGGGGCTTTGCCACGGGCGAACGAAAACCGTCCCCCGCCCTGGAAGGGAGGGGAGCAAGGGCGGGCCGCTACAGTGCCCGGAACCGGAAATCCCGGAACTTCGCCGCGCCCGCGCCGGCCGAATAGAGCCCCGGCCGCAGCATCAGGAAGCCGCCGCGTACATTGTGGTGATAGCCGGACACTTCCATCCCCCGGTCGAAGCGCTTCCAGGTCTTCCCGCCATCGCCGGAGAGGTGGAAGGCGACGATGTGCTGCCGGTTGGTCACTCGCATCCGCAGCCGCCGGCCATAGGGGTTGGCCGGGCGCCCGCGCTCCATGCCATATTGGTGGGTCACGAAGCGTTTCTCGTCGAAGCCGAGCCCGCAATAGAGCTTCTCGTCATAGAAGAGCACCAGCCCCGCCGTGCCGCCCGGCGCGATCTCGATGTCGCATTCGAATGCATAGCCGGTATCCCCGGCGATCAGCAGCAGCGGGGAGGAGTCCGCCGGCGCCTTGCCCGATGCCTTCAGCACCAGCGTGCCGGCTTCGACGGACACTCTGTCCGATTCGCCCGGCGCAGGCTTGAAGAAATTCCATTTCCGCCCGAGCGCGAGCGGCCCCGAAAAGTCGTCCGACAGCGCCTGGCCGTGCGGCACCGGCGCGCCGCCCCCGGGCTTGCGGATCGGCCGGGACAGGTCGCCGCCGGTCATCCGGAACCAGCCGTCCGCCGTCCATTCGATCGGATCGAGCAGCGCCTGGCGCCCCAGCGTCCAATAGCCGTTCTCGAAGCCGTGATAGACCGACCACCAGCTCCCGTCCGGCGCCTCGACCAGTGAAGCGTGGCCGCGCGACCACCAGGCCTCGTCGTTGCGGACGGTCCGGACGAGCGGGTTTGCGGGGCATTGCTCCCAGGGCCCGTGGATCGAGCGCGCGCGCGCCGCGATCACCATGTGCCCGGTCGGCGGACCCGCCGTGCCGCCCACCGCGGTGATCATGTAGAACCAGCCCTTGTGGCGGTGGATCTTCGGTCCCTCGGGCGAGAAGCTTTCGACGTCCCATGTCTCGGGATAGTGCCAGGGGTCGTAGACATGCTCGACCTTGCCGATCGTGGACAGTCCGTCCTCGGAAAGGCGCACCCGGTCGCCGCCGGAGAGGAACAGCCAGCGCGAGCCGTCCTCGCCCACGGCGTGGCAGGGGTCGATATGGTCGTGCAGGCCCAGGTCGATCGGGTCGCTCCACGGCCCGTCGATATGATCGGCCCAGATCACGAAGATCGAATTGGGGCTGGCCTTCACCGGGATGTAGAGGAAATAGCGCCCTGCATGCTTCTCCAGGCTCACCGCCCAGACCGCGCCGATGTTCTTCGTGAGCGCCGCCTTGCGCGGCTGCCAGTTCACCAGGTCGCGGCTGTGCCAGATGGTGAGGCCGGGATAGGAATCGAAGCTGGAGAAGGTCATGTAATAGTCCGCGCCGTCCTTCAGGATGGCGGGATCGGGATGGTCGCCGGCGAGCAGCGGGTTCAGGAAGCGCCCGTCGCCCAGGTCGCAGATGCGCTGATCGTCGAAGCCGCGCTTCCAATCGGGGGGCGGAGCGTCCGGAAGCGTCCGGTCGGGAGCGGCCCCCGCCTCGCCGGGCCGCAGCAGCGCCGCCGCGCCGCCCGCCAGAGCCGCCCCAAATGCCGCGCGCCGACTGATGTCCATGCAGTTCCTCTCCCTTTGCCGAAACTTATGACACCGATGTCATCCGGGGGGAAGGGGCCTCGACGATGCTGAAACAGCTGCCTTTGGTGTCCGTTTCGTCCACTTCGGCGTGAAGTCGAATATTTCCTATTATTGTTGGAAATGCCGTGCCTACAAACGTCGCACGTTTGAGGGGGCGGACGCGGATGCGGCAGACCACGCTATCGGTGGCACTTGAAGTGAAGCCCGAGAGCTTCGACCATCTGTCGGGCCTGCTCGACGCGCTGCGCGACCGGCGCAGCCAGGATCCGTCGGGGGGCAAGGGGCCCTTCGCCGATTTCCTGACGACGGTGCCGGCGGTGCACTTCCTGTCGCTCAGCGTGTTCCCGGGCTTCGACTATGATCCGCTCTTCGTGATCGAGGCCAATTTCGACGGCGCGCCCGGCCCGTTCTGGGCGCAGCTGGAAGCCGCGATCGGGCCCGATCTCCGGAGCTTCCTGCGCTGCTGCAAGTGCCCGCTCGATCATACCGGCCCGTTGTTCGACGCCGTGACGGCGGCGGACAGCCGGGCGCCGATCGCCCCCTATCTGGAGGCGCGGACGCTCACGCCCACCGTGTTCCACCACGGCAATCGCGGGATGACGCGCGACCGCATCCTGGACGAGGGCAAGCTGTTCCTCGCCACCCGTGCCGAGCTGGCGTACAGCAACGATGGCGGGCCCAGCCCCTATCGCAAGCTCACGCCGGTGGAGATCCATGCCCGGCTGCGCGCCGCGCTGCTCCCGCAATTCGGCTGGCTGGACCGGAAGGCGCCGCCGCGCATCCCGCTGGCGCAGAGCCTCGGCGACTATGCCCGGCTCGCCCTGTTCGTGCTGGCGCTGGTATTCGCGCTGTCGATTCCCGGGCTGATCCTGAAGAGCCAGCTCGCCTGGCCGCATTATGTGCTGCTCTGCCTGGCGCTGTTCGCGCTGTTCACCGGCATGCTCTACCGCATGGGCAAGGCACTGCCCGGCACGGCGACGCCGACGCGGTTCAGCTTTCTCGGCTTCTTCCTGAAGCGGCTGCTGGTGCCGGTGGCGCTCGCGGCGGCGGCCTATGTCGTGGTCGCCGCCTTCCTCGCCGCGCCTTTCTGGTCGGCGATCGCGCACCGGCCCTTCTGGGCGGCGTGGCGGGACATGGCGATCTGGGCCGGCTGGAGCGCGGGCAGCGTCGCGGTGGTGGTGGCGGGCCTGCTCGTCTGGCTGCGATGGCTCGAACGGCGCGACGCGTCGCAGGACGCGCCGCCGGTCGATCCCCGGATGCTGCGCGAGATGGCGCGGCGCGAGGACTGGATCCCGCAGAACCACATGGGCTCGGTGGTGCTGATCAAGCCGGGCGTGCTGCGTACCGTGATCATCCGCGCGGGGCATCTCGGCCTGCACCTGCTGCTGCGCGTGCTGCCCAGGACGCGCCAGGGCTATCTCGGCTCGATGCGGACGATCCATTTCGCGCATTGGGCGCGGGTGAACAACAACAGCCGGCTGATGTTCTTCTCGAACTTCGACCAGACCTGGGAAAGCTATCTCGACGATTTCATCGAGAAGGCGCATGCCGGCCTCACCCTGGCCTGGAGCTGCGGGGTGGGTTTCCCGCCGACGCGCTTCCTGGTGAAGGACGGCGCCAGCCATGGCCGCCAGTTCAAGGAATGGGCGCGCCATTCGATGGCGGTCAGCCGCTTCTGGTATTCGGCCTACAAGGATCTCACCGCGGAGCAGGTGGAGCGGAACTACCGCATCGCCTGCGGCCTGAGGAAGAAGCAGCTCAGCGAGAAGGAGGCCGCGGCGTGGATCAACGACCTGTGAGCGAGGGCGGCCGCACGCCGAGCTGGCATCTCGCCGCGCCGGACAATGCGCAGACCCAGGGCCTGGTGGTGAGCGGTTTCGCCGCGCTGCCCACCGGCCGCGCGCTGTTCCTCGAGCTCGGCTGGAAGGGCGTGAAGAAGAAGGGCGGCGGCGCCTGGCTGGAAGCGCTGCGCAAGGTGGCGCGGGTAAGCGATGCCGAGAAGCCCGATCCGCGCGCGGCGGCGATGGGCTTCACCTGGTCGGGGCTCCAGAAGATGGGGCTCAACCCGAATGCGCTCGCGTCGTTCGATCGCCCGTTCAAGGAGGGCATGTTCCAGGAGGATCGCCTGCGCAGGCTGGGCGATCGGCGCGGCGATGATTGGCAGGGCACGGTGATCCCCGGCGGGCCGAAATGGAGCGGCAACACCCCGCTCGACGCCGCCGCAACGGACGACGAGGCGCGCGCCTTCGACGATCGGCAGGAGGATCCCGAGCAGCGGGTGAGGACGCCGCTGACCGTCCATGCGCTGCTGCTGCTCTATTGCGAGCATGACGAAGCGGCCGAGGCCTGGTGCGAGCAGGTGAGCGCCGCGCTGGCGCCGTTCGAGGTGCGGGTGGTCCATCATCTGCCGCTCGACCTGCGGCTCGATCCGCAGGGCATCGCGCGCGAGCATTTCGGTTTCGCCGACGGCATCTCGCAGCCGATCCCGTTCGAGCCGGGCACTGTCGTCTATCGCGACGGCGGCGACGTGCCCAAGGACTATTGGAACGGCGTGCCGCTGGGCGAGGTGCTGATGGGCCATCGCAACGGGCATAACGAGATCGCGCAGGGGCCGGTGGTCGCGGACGGGATCGGCGACACCGCCGGGCTGCCGCCGCATCCCAAGGGCGTGGGCTTCCGCGACCTGGGGCGCAACGGCAGCTACATGGTGGTGCGCGAGCTCAAGCAGGACGTCTATGCGTTCTGGGAATCGATGCGCGCCGCCGCCCGGCACATTCGCGAGCGCGATCCCGAGGGCTCGGCGCATGTCACCACCACCTGGCTCGCCGAGCGCGTGGTGGGGCGCGACACCCATGGCAATCTGCTGTGCCCGATGGGCGGGACGATCCCGGTGGCGGACAATGATTTCGGCTTCTGGGACCGGGATCGCCACGGCATGGGCTGTCCGCTGGGCAGCCATGTCCGCCGTGCCAATCCGCGCGACGGGCTGGCCCCGGTCGAGGCGGACAGGCAGACGCTGCTCGATGCGGCGAACAACCACCGCATCCTTCGCCGCGGCCGCAAATATGGCAGGACGATCAGCGTGCCGCCGACGCCCGACGATGTCGATCGCGGGCTGTTGTTCATCTGTCTCAACACCGACATCACCCGCCAGTTCGAGTTCGTCCAGCAGACCTGGGTGCTCAACCCGAACTTCGCGACGCTCTATGACGAGACCGATCCGCTGATCGGCCCCAAGGGCACGATGACGATTCCCGAGGATCCGCTGCGGCGGATCATCGACGTCGAGACCTTCGTGCAGATGGCGGGCGGCGAATATTTCTTTCTGCCGAGCATGCCGGCGCTCGACTATCTGGGGGCGCTGTGAACGCGCTGGCTTCGCGCGAGGTGCTGCGCCCCGGCAAGAAGGGGCTGGCGCGCTGGATCGAGGGGCGGGTGTTCGCGCTCATGCCCTATGCCTTCGCCTTTCTGCGGCGCTGGAAGCCGGTGGCGAAGTTCGGCGGCATGGTGCTGACGTCGCGCCATGACGATGTGCGCGAGGTGTTCGGCACCGATCCGGTGTTCGGCGCGCCGTACAAGCCCAAGCTCGACGTGATCATGGGCGGCGAGCCCTTCTTCCTAGGCATGGCCGACACGCCGCTCTATCACCGCGACACCGATGCGATGCGCACCGTGGTCCGCCCCGGCGACCTGCCCGAACTGGCGCAGAAGGCGGAGGCGATGGCCGAGGCGATCGTGGCGGCGGCGCCGGGGCGGATCGAAATGGTCGACACGCTGGTCCGGCGCGTGACCTTCAGCCTGCTCGGCGATTATTTCGGCGTGCCCGATCCGGCGGGGGGCGATCTGCGGGTATGGGGTACCCGGCTGTTCGAGTTCCAGTTCGCCGATCCCAAGGGCGATCCGGCGCTGCGTGCGGACGTCGACCAGATCGCCCCGGCACTGCGCGCGCACATCGACAGGGAGATCGCCAGGCGGAAGGCGGCGCCCGGCAAGGACGATGTGCTGTCGCGCTGCCTGGCCCAGCAGAAGCGGGGCGTGCCGGGCTTTTCCGATGTGGAGATCCGCACCAACCTGATGGGCTTCATCGTCGGCGGGCCGCCCCAGCCGCCGATGGTCGTGCCCCAGGCGATGGAGCAGCTGCTGCGCCGGCCCGCCGCGCTGGCCGGGGCGCAGGCGGCGGCGCGGGCCGGGGACGACGACCTGCTCTGGGGCTATGTCCAGGAAGCGATGCGCTTCGATCCGCTCGCGCCGGGGCTGCCGCGCATCGTGCTGGCCGATGGCGTGATCGCGCGCGGCACTGCGCATGCGACTGCGGTGAAGGCGGGCGACACGGTGCTCGCCGCTTTCGCCTCGGCGATGATGGACCCGCGCCGGCTGACCGATCCCGCGCGCTTCGACCCCCATCGCCCGGCGAGCGACTATATCCATTTCGGCTATGGCCTGCATCAGTGCTTCGGCCGCCACATCAACCGCGCGACGCTGCACCTTATGCTCAAGCCGTTGTTGAAGCGTCCGAATCTCCGGAGAGCGCCGGGCAAGGCCGGGCGCCTCGCCAAGAATGGGCCGTTCGCCGAAGCGCTGACCCTGGTGTTCGACTGAGGGTCAGCGCCGCGGCGACGGGCCGCCGCGATAGCCGCGCTGGCGCTCGAGCATCCAGCCGGGATATTCCGCCGGCAGCTTGCTCACCGCATCGAGCCGGGCGAGCTCCTCGGCAGTGAATGCGACGTCCACCGCGGCGAGATTGTCGGCAAGTTGCTCGGGCCGCTTGGCGCCGACGATCACGCTGGAGACCGCATGTTGATGCAGTAGCCAGGCCAGCGCCAGCTGGGCGACCGAACGGCCCTTGCCCTCGGCGAGTTCGCGCAGCACGTCGACCACGTCATGGCCACGCGCCTTGTCCACCGGTGGGAAGTCGAAGCCGGCGCGGCGGCCTTCGCCGTCGCCCTCGCGCGTATATTTGCCCGAAAGGAAGCCGCCGGCGAGCGGGCTCCACACCATCAGGCCCACGCCTTCGGATTCGAGCATCGGAATCACCTCGCGCTCGAGGTCGCGCCCGGCGATCGTGTAATAGGCCTGGAGCGAGGCGATCGGGGCATAGTTGCGGGCCGCCGCGATGCCGACCGCCTTCATCACTTGCCACGCCGCCCAGTTGGAAAGGCCGATGTACCGCACCGTTCCGCGCCGCACGAGGCCGTCGAGCGCGTAGAGCGTCTCCTCGATCGGCGTCGCCGTGTCGAAGCCATGGATCTGGTAGAGGTCGATATGGCCGGTGCCGAGCCGCTCCAGGCTCTTCTCGACCTGGGCCAGGATGTGGCCGCGCGACGCGCCGGCGCCATTGGGCCCGTCGTGCATGCGGCCGAGCACTTTGGTGGCGACCACCACCTCGTCGCGCGCGACGCCCAGGTTCCTGAGCGCCTGGCCCAGAATCCGTTCCGAGCGGCCCTCGGCATAGATGTTCGCAGTGTCGAAGAAATTGATGCCGGCATCCAGCGCCGCCTTGACCAGCCCGTCGGCCGCTTCCTGCTGAAGCTGGCCGATCCGGCCCCAGATGCCTTCCTCGCCGCCGAAGGTCATGGTGCCGAGGCAGAGCTCCGAGACGATCAGGCCCGAACGGCCGAGCTGGTTGTAGCGCATGCGATACCTCTGGAAGCGAGAGGGAGACGCCTCCGCAAATGTGGTCCGGGCGGCGCCTCTGCAATGGCCCGGTGCGACGAAAATCGGCCTGAGTCGGGCGCTGGCAACGGTGTCACTAAACTCATACAATATGGTGCAATGCGGCAATTCTCCCGTCGCGAGCCGATAAGTGATTGTTCCCGCGTCAAACTAACCCGATGCAAATGTATGAGTTGACAGCATCGCAGGCGCGGCATAGCCAAATGTGACCGCTAACATCGCGATCCGCGCGATTGGCTCAATGGCCCGGGAAGAGGCCTTCACAGGAGGGGAATATGCACGCTCGAGTTGCGCCTCGTTTCACTGCGCGCCGTCTGGGAATGATCGGCGCCGCGCTGCTCGCCGGCACGGCCTGGCCTACGCTTGCCCAGACCCAGCCCGGCGACGCGCCCGCCGCCGCCCAGGACCAGAGCGTCCCGGAAGCGGAGCAGTCGATCGTCGTCACCGGATATCGTGCGTCGCTGCAGAGCTCGACCAATGCGAAGAAGAATTCGGTGGGCTTCACCGATTCGATCTTCGCCGAAGATATCGGCAAGTTCCCGGACACCAACATCGCCGAGAGCTTCAACCGCATCCCCGGCGTGACCATCGCGCGCGAAGTGACGGGCGAGGGCCTCAACGTCACGATCCGCGGCCTGGGCACCAACTTCACGCGCGTGCTGCTGAACGGTGCGCCGGTGGCGGTCGCCTCGACGGGCCGCACCGATTCGCAGAACACCAATCGCGAAGTCGATCTCGACATGTTCCCGACCGAGCTGTTCACGTCGCTGACGGTGAACAAGAGCGGCATCGCCGACCAGGTCGAGGGTGGCGCGGCCGGCACGGTCAACATGCGCAGCGCCCGGCCGTTCGACCGCTCGGGCACGCGCGTCACTTATGGCGCGCAGCTGACCAAGAACACCAATGCCAAGGACTGGGGCTATCGCGGCTCGCTGCTCGCCAGCACGACGATGGGCGATTTCGGTGTCCTGCTCGGCGTTGCCGGCGTGCACAACAAGGTGCGCACCACCGGCTTCGAGACGATCGGCTGGACCAATCCGAATCTCTCCGCCGCCCAGTGCGGCGCGACCAGCGGCTGCAATCCCACCGGCGGCGGCAACTGGACGATCCCGGGGACGGTGCCTGCCAATTCGGGTGCGGGCCTGGTCACCGGCACCACGATCGACCAGGCGTTCCTGCTCGCGCGCAATCCGGGGGCGACGATCTCGCAGATCGACAACGGGATCATCCCGCGCCTCGGCCGCCCGATGTTCGAGGAAGGCACCAAGGACCGGATCAACGCGATCGCCAGCCTGGAATATAAGGGCGACCGGCTCCACGCCTATGTCGACGGCATGTTCGGCTGGAAGGACAATCAGCTCGAGCGCGTCGACATGAACTGGGTGGGCCGCAACGGCGCGGCGATCCCGATCAACACCCAATATGATCGTTCGGACTGTACCCAGGGCTGCGTGGTCACCAAGGGCACCTATGCCAATGCCCAGTGGTTCCTCGAATATCGCCCCTTCATCGAGAAGACCAAGTTCTGGGGCGTCAATCCCGGGCTCGAATGGGAGATCGCCGACAAGCTGAAGGTCGACCTGCAGGGCAATTACACCTGGTCGAGCTTCCACCGCGAATCCCCGAGCGTCGTGGTGCTCACCGCGCCCAATTCGGGCGTGGTGGTGAATTACGACAACAGCGGCGGCGACGTGCCGTCGATCACGACGAACATCGACCTGAACAATCCCGCCAATTTCGCCTGGCCGGGCGGGCGCGTGAATATCCAGGACGAAAGGCGCCAGACCGAGACCAAGGGCGTTCGCGGCAACCTGACCTGGGGCGACAACGCGTTCAACCTCAAGGTCGGCGCAGCCTATGACGACACGTCGCGGCGCATCAGCGCCTTCGACAACAGCCAGGCCTGGCAGAATGCGGTGTGCGGCAATCGCCCGAGCGTGTTCCTGCCCTCGCCCAACACCCAGCCACCGTGCAACGGCCTGGTCCAGCCTGGCGCGGCGCCGGCGGGCTATCCCACCTATCCGGCCTATGGCACCGGCTATTCCTCCGGCGCGAGCGGCGGGGTGACCTATGGCGGCTCGCTGATCTCGAACGCGCAGCTTGCCGGGCTGCTGCGCCCGACATCGGCGGGCTTCGTCACCGTGGACTGGAACAGGTTCAAGGCCGCGTCCAACTATGACGCCTTCCACAATGCGGCGCCCGAGGCCGGCTCGTCGAACACGGGCGCCAGCGGCGGCTATGTCCGCGAGAAGGTGGTCGGCGCCTATGCCGAAGTGAATGGCGATCTGCAGCTGGGCGACAACCACCTCAACTACAATGCCGGCGTCCGCTATGTGCACACCGATCAGACGATCGGCGGCCGCGTCTCGATTTCGGATCCGCGCAACTCGCAGGACCCGGACGGCCCCGGCCCGCTGCCCGCGGCGTGCCCGGGCACCGGCAATCCGCGCGACGGCAGCTGCTATCCGAACATCACCAATTTCGTCTACACCGATACGAGCTACACGAACTGGCTCCCTTCGGTGAGCGGTGCCTTCCATATCGGCGACGCTGCCGTAGTGCGCGCCGCAGTGTCGCGGACGATGACCCGGCCCAATCCGAACACGATGCTGCCGGGCCTCAACTTCTCGACGCCCTCCGCCGATGTCGGCTCGGTCGGCAATCCGTCGCTCCAGCCCTATCTCTCGACCAATATCGACCTGGGCTTCGAATATTATACCGGCAAGGAAGGCTATGTCGGCTTCACGGCCTTCCGCAAGGCAGTGACCGGCTTCACCACCACCGGCACGGTGACGGTGCCCTTCACGGCGCTGGCCACCTATGGCGTGACCTATGACACGCTGACGCCCACCCAGCAGATCGCGATCAATTCGCGCGGCGGCCCGAACAGCGCCACCGTGGTGCTGAACCAGCAGGTCAACGCGACCGGCACGCTCAAGGTCAACGGCCTTGAAGTGAACTGGGTGCAGCCGCTTGACTTCCTGCTCGGCAGGATCGGGCTGAACGGCTTCGGGTTCAACGCGAACCTGACGCTGATCGACCAGACCGGCTCGGGCGCCGCCCCGGCAGTTGCGGTGGGCGTGTCGCCGGTGACCTACAACATCACCGGCTATTACGAGCAGGGCGGCATCAACATCCGCCTTTCGACCACCTTCCAGCGCGGCTCGGTCTCGTCCGATGCGAACCAGAACGGCATTGCGCTCGCCCGGCTCTATTCGAACGACTATCAGCAGTTCGACATGTCGGCGAGCGTCGACTTCGCCAAGGTGCTCGACCTGAAATGGGGGCCGGAGCTCACGCTCGACGTGATCAACCTCACCAGGTCGAAGCAGCGCAGCTACTTCCAGTTCAACAATGCCGCCTTCACGCTCTACGATCCGGGCCGCCAGGTCATGGTCGGGCTGCGGGGCCGGTTCTAGGGGCCTCTCGGCAAAAGGGGGAGTGGCGGCCGGGCTTTCCCGGCCGCCGCTGCCAACCCTGTCTCCGGGGGCTGTGGCTGCCTGCGGGCGGCCTCTTTTTTGTCACGCCGAACCGGGTTAACGGGCCCCATGACTGAGGCGAAACTGATCGCGGGCATCGAGCTTGGCGGCACAAAATGCGTGGCGCTGCTGGCAACCGGGCCGGACGATGTGCGCGACCGGGCGACCGTGCCCACCACCGATCCGCGGGCGACTCTGGCGGCGATCGAAGCGGTGCTCGATCGCTGGACTTTCGACGCGATGGGCGTGGCGAGCTTCGGGCCCCTGGGGCTCGATCCGGCGCGTGCCGATTACGGCACGATCACCGCGACGACCAAGCCCGGATGGAGCGGCACCGACCTGATCGGTCGCCTGAACGCGCGCTACGGCAAGCCGATCGGCTTCCAGACCGATGTGGAAGGCGCCGCGCTCGCCGAGGGCCGCTGGGGCGCCGCCCAGGGCATGGCCGCGCACGCCTATATCACCATCGGCACCGGCGTTGGCGTGGGTCTGGTGAGCGGCGGCAGGCCGGTGATGGGCTGGGCGCATGGCGAGGCGGGCCATATGCGCCTGCCGCGCGCGCCGGGCGATACCTATCCGGGCTGGTGCCGCTTCCATGGCGATTGCCTGGAAGGGCTGATCGCCGGCCCGGCGCTTGCCGAGCGCTTCGGCATGCCGGGCGATCAGCTGCCCGACGATGCGCCCGGATGGGACCTGTTCGTGCACGATCTGGCCGGCATGCTCCACAATCTCGTCGTCACCGCCGCGCCCGAGCGGATCGCGATCGGCGGCGGGGTGACGGCCGCGCGGCCCTATCTGTTCCCGAAACTGCGCGCGCGGCTGGTCGAGAGCCTGGGCGGCTATGGCGCGCTTGCCGAGTGGGCGGAGGATATCGAGGCCCGGCTGGGGACGCCGGGGCTGGGAACGATGGCGGGGCCGCTAGGCGCGATCGCGGTGGGCCTGGGGGCGGGGGCCTGAGTCCCACCCGCCGGCGATCACCATTCGGGCAGATATCCGGCGGCGAAATCGATACCGTGATAATAGGCGTCTTCGAAGTTTGCGCCCTCCATCTGCGCGCCGATGAAGGTCGTGCTGCACAGCGCCGAGCCGCCGAAATCGGCATCGCGCAAATCCGCATTGGCGAAGATGCAGGTCTTGACGTTGGCATGGATCCGAGCGCCGCGCAGATCGGCACCCGTGAAGTCGCAGGCGACGAAGCAATCCTCGATCACGATGCCGCGTAGATCCGCGCCGACCAACGGGGTGCAGTTCGCATCGGAAACCTCCAGATTCCTGAACTCGCGAACGCCGCGCGCATAGCGTGCGAGCAGTTCGGCCGAAGGGATGCTGTCCACTACATGCATGTGCGGGGAACTAGCCCATGCTCGCGCTCAGATCACTTCCATCGCGGAATTATAATGGTGCCAGGCCAGCACCGCCGCGGCCCCGCGATGGGGGCGCCAGGCTTCGGCGATTTCCCGCGTCAGCTTCTCGCTCGGCCGCTCGGCATGGCCCATGATCCGGCCGACCTCGATCTGCACGGCCAGGTCGCCGGCGGGCCAGATATCGGGGCGTCCCTCGGCGAAGAGCAGGTAGATCTCGGCGGACCAGCGGCCGATGCCCTTGATCCGGATCAGCTGGGCGATCGCTTCCTCGTCCTCCTCCGGCAGGCGGGCGAAATCGAGCCGGCCGCTGGTCACTTCCTCGGCCAGGCTGCGCGCATAGGCCGTTTTCTGCCGCGACAGGCCGGCGGCGCGCAGATCCTCGTCGCTGGCACGGGCGATATTGCCGGGATCGGCCAGCACCCCCAGCTGCGCGGCCATCTTGTTCCAGATCGATTGCGCCGCGGCGACGCTCACCTGCTGGCCGATGATCGTGCGCAGCAGCGTTTCGTAGCCGCGGTCGCGGATGCGGGGCGGGGGATAGCCCACGCGCCCGATCGCGGCAGCGATCAGCGGCTCGCGCTCCGCCAGCGCATCGAGCGACGCCTTGAGCTGATCGGCGGTCAGGCCCATGCGCGCCCGCCTTGCGAAGCGCCGTTTTCGGCGGCATGGACGGGGCCGGAACAGGAGAATCTCATGCCCAAGCTTATCGTCGTGACCAGGAGTGGTGAAGAGCGCGAGGTCATGGGTGAAGCGGGCCTGAGCGTGATGGAAGTGATCCGCGAGAACGGCTTCGACGAGCTGCTCGCTTTGTGCGGCGGTTGCTGCTCCTGCGCGACCTGCCACGTCCATGTCGATCCGGAATTTGCGGCCAAACTGCCGAAGATGAGCATGGACGAGGACGATCTGCTCGACAGCGCCGGCGACCGCGACGCGACTTCGCGGCTGTCGTGCCAGATCCCGTTCGGACCCGAGCTCGACGGGCTGCGCGTGCGGATCGCCGAGGAGGATTGAGGCTTTTCCTTCTCCCCGATGGGGAGAAGGAGATATCTACCGCACCGTCACCGCATAGAGCGCGATCGCCGCCGCGTTCGACACGTTCAGGCTCTCGACCTTGTCCGAGATCGGCAGCTTCGCGAGCTCGTCGCAATGCGCCTCCGTGTTCTGGCGCATGCCTTCGCCCTCGGCGCCGAGCACCAGCGCGATCTTCTGCTGGCCGCCCATCACCTGCGCGAGCGTGCCGTTGGCGTGTCCGGTCAGCCCGATCCGCCAATAGCCCGCCTCGGCGATCTCCTCGAGCGCGCGGGCGAGGTTCACCACGCGGCACCAGGGCACCACTTCCAGCGTGCCCGCCGCCGAGCGGGCGAGCGTACCCGTCTCGGACGGCGCATGCCGGTCCTGGGTGACGATGCCGAGCGCATCGAATGCCGCTGCAGAGCGCAGAATCGCGCCGACATTGTGCGGGTCGGTCACCTGGTCGAGGACGAGCAGCGGGCGGTTGTCGTCCGCGCCCTGGGCGAGCAGGTCGCCCAGCCACATCTCCTCTAGCGGATCGACTTCGGCGACCAGCCCCTGATGCGGCGCGTCGCCGGGCACCAGCCGGCCGAGATCGGCGGCATTGGCGAAGGTGATCGGAATCGTCGAGGGAATGTCGAGCCCGGCCAGCGCCTCGTGCGTGCCCCAGATCTTGCGCACGTTGCGCTCGGGATTGTCGAGCGCCGCCAGCACCGCGTGCCGCCCGTAGAAACGGGGGCGGTTCGACGATGCCTGGCTCGGCCTGTGTCCGCGCTTGGCCATCACTTCGCTCCCGGTGCCGGGTAGAATTCGCTCAAGGTCTTGGGCTGGGTCGCCAGCGGCACGCGCGGCAGCGGGTCGGATGTGTTGGCCGCGTTGATCAGGAAGGCGGCGAGGATGATCGCGCCCTGGCGCATGTCCTCGGGTTTCAGGTGATCGAACGTGTCGACATCGGTGTGGTGCACCGTCGAGGCATAGTCGAGCGGATCCTGGATGAACTGGAAGGCCGGGATGCCCACCACGTCGAAGAACACGTGATCCGTGCTGTCGGTGAGGGCGGTCGCCACCTTGGTGGCCCCGAACGAGCTGAACGGCGCGAGCCAGTCGCGGAAGATCGGCACCACGGCGGTGTTGCCCTGGGTATAGATGCCGCGGATCCTGCCCGAGCCGTTGTCGAGGTTGAAATAGGCGGCGAGCCTGGCATGGTCGGGGCCCGGCTTGATCGGGAAGGACTTGCCCCAGGCCGCATAGCGCGCGGGGCCGGTCAGCGTCGGGTCGATCGTGCGGGTGGCGATGTGGTTCTCGATATAGGCCATCGAGCCGAGCAGGCCCTGCTCCTCGCCCGACCACAGCACGAAGCGGATCGCGCGCTTCGTCTTGATATTCAAGGCTTTGATGATGCGTGCGGCTTCCATCACCATCGATACGCCTGCGGCATTGTCCGCCGCGCCGTCGCCCATCGCCCAGCTGTCCATATGCGCGCCGGCCATCACATAGCCTGCCTTGGCATCGGTGCCGGGAATGTCGGCGATGACGTTGTAGGCCTTGGTGTCGCTGTCGTCATAGGTGACGTCGCTGCTCAGCTCGAGGCTGGGGGTCGCGCCCATCTTGGCCAGGCGGGCGAGGCGGCGATAATCCTCGGCGGCGATTTCGAAGCCCGGAAGCGGCGGCGTGGCGCCGACCCTGAACTGGCTGTTCTGGCCATGGATCAGCTTGCCGTTGCGCGACGACATCGTCGCGTACGCAATCGCGCCTTCGGCCTTCAGGAAGGCGTCGCGCTTGGCGAGGAAGATCTGGCGCGCGGGGCCGCGCTGCGGGCGTGTGGCGGCGGAAGGACCGCCCGGCAGCTCGAACGTGTCGGCCTTGTCGAGATCGGCGTCGCCATAGCGGCGGAACGCGGGGCTGGTCGCATCGGCAATGTCCGCCGGCTCCGTGATCAGCACGATCTTGCCCTTGAGCTTGCCCTTGTACTGGTCGAGCGCGGCTTCGTCGGCCATCGGGGCGAGCACCACCTGGCCGGTGATCGGGCCGTTGGTGCCCGGCGTCCAGGCGAGCGGCGCGGCGATCAGGGTAAGCGGGCGCGGCGCGACCATCTTCACGCTGGCGTTCCTGGCGGACCAGCCGCGGCCGAACTCGAAGCCTTCCTTGTGGACGTTGGTCAGGCCCCATTCGCGGAACTTGGCCTGGGTCCAGTCCTCGGCCTGGCGCATGCCGGGCGAATTGGTGAGGCGCGCGCCGATCACGTCGGTGAGATACTGGGCGATGCGCATCACTTCGCCATGGCGGGTGCCCTGGTCCACGATCTGGTCGACCGGCGCGCTGGGGCCGTCCGGGCCCTTGGCGATGGCGAGCGGCACCGTGGCGGTGGCCGCGAGCAGCGTGGCGATGGCGAAGGAAAGTCGGCGCATGGGTGCCCCCCAATCAAGTCTCTGCATGGAAACGGCGGACGCTATGCCGCGCAAAGGTTGTGCGCAAGGCGTTGACAGGGACGCGGGGCTTCGGCAATGGGCCCCCTCTCGCCGAACGGCGCCATGGACAGGTGGCCGAGTGGTTAAAGGCAGCAGACTGTAAATCTGCCCGGGTTTCCCGTACGCTGGTTCGAATCCAGCCCTGTCCACCATCCCCCCATATTACCGCATCCGTAGGTGTCTTTGAAAACTGAGGTTTTCGAAGCGCTTACGGCGATTCGCATCCGCATCCGTCCGCTGGCTTTCGGCCCTGTCCGAATTTGCCTGTGGGAAAGAATGTGGGAATATTTTGGCGATGGGAAAGCTATCTGCGACGGGAGTTAGAGCGGCGACACGCCCCGGTCGTCTCGGGGACGGCGACGGCCTGTTCCTGGTCATCGGGACTACGGGCAGCAAGAGCTGGGTATGCAGGGTCCAGAAGAATGGGCGCCGTCGCGACATCGGCCTCGGGAGCGCCAGCAAAGTGACGCTGGCCACTGCGCGGAAGCGCGCGGAAGAAGTTCGCGGATGGATGGAGTCTGGGCTCGACCCAGTCTTTGAGAAGCGGAAGGCCGGCGGCATCCCAACGTTCAAAGAGGCCGCAGCCAAGGTGTTCGCGGCCAACCGAAAGACCTGGCGCAACGAAAAACATGAGTGGCAGTGGAAGCGGACGCTCGAGCAGTTCGTATACCCGACGCTGGGAGGCGTCCGCGTGTCTGAGATCACCGGACCGATGATCCGCAACGTTCTCGCTGAGATCTGGCTTACCAAGCCTGAAACCGCGAGACGGGTTCGGCAGCGCGTCGGCGCTGTTCTCGATTGGGCATTCGCCAACGGATATCGCGAGACCGAGGCGCCGATGCGCTCAATCACGAAGGGACTACCACGCCAGCCAAGGAACAACGAGCACCATGCGGCACTTCCATATCCGGACGTCCCAACCTTCCTGGCGAAGCTCCGGGCTAAGGAAACTTTGGGTCGTCTCGCTTTGGAGTTGACGATCCTGACCGCCACTCGATCAGGCGAGGTCCGGAATGCGACATGGGCGGAGTTTGATATTCCCAACGGGCTTTGGACTATCCCGGGCTCAAGAATGAAGTCTGGCCGTGAGCATGCGATACCGCTGACGCGGCCCGCGCTCGACATTCTCGAACGATGTTCCTCGGTCCGTGCAACAGGGACGGAGTTGGTGTTTCCTGGAAGCAAGTCAGACCGAGCCCTATCTGACATGACTTTGATAAAGGTCCTTCGGGACATGAAGGTCAATGCGACCGTTCACGGGTTCCGATCTTCTTTTCGAGACTGGGTCAGCGAGACGACTGATTTCCCTGGCGAACTCGCCGAAGCCGCACTGGCACATGCCGTCAAAGACAAGACCGAGGCAGCGTACCGTCGAGGCAATCTGCTCCAGAAGCGCCGGGCCCTGATGAACGAGTGGGCCGAGTTTTGCGCTTGAAGCATTGGAGTGCGGTAGGGACTCGTCCCTCAGCTCCACCAGACGCCATTGTTTTTATTGGTTCTTTTTAGCCAATACTGAACTCGGTCATACTTTCGGTCATACTCGTGCGGCTGGTGGTCTTAGGACAGCTTCGGCTGATCCGGACCTGACAAAATTTTCGCTCAAACCTTCGATACGGAATGGCTGACCGGTTCGAAATTGGCCATTTCGAGCCTTGGTTTGAAGCAGCGCAGGAGTCGGCAGTGCCGCTGTCCGATCAGCCATGTGTTCAAATCTTTCGCACGCGCTGATCGCTTCGATGCAGCGCGGACATTCGCTACGGTATCGTCAAACCGAGTGAAAGGATTTGGGTGGATTTCAACGATCAGTTGAGAGCGTCACTTCGAGCGACGCCCGAAGCCCATCTCTTCGAATATAAGGGCCGCGAATATTCGCGCGGCGAGATCAGCGCGTTCGCGGATCGGGCCGTAGCGCTGCTCGACGCCGCGGGGGTGCCTGCCGATGCGCGGATCGGGGTGATCGTGCGTAATCGCGCGCTGCATGCGGCGGCGATGCTGGGTCTGATCGCGCACGGGCGGCTGCTGACGACGGTCTATGCGATCCAATCGCCCGAAGCGATGGCGGCGGAAATCCTCGATACGCGCTTTGGCGCGGTGATCGCCGATATGCAGGACTGGACAGCTGAAGTGCAGGCGGCGGCCATTGCGACGGGCGCGGCCGGCCTTGTGCTCAACCACGAAGCAAAGCTGATCGGCTATCGCGAGGGTCTCGCCAAAGCAGGCGAGGGGCCCTTCCCGACACTTGAGGGTGAGCGCGGGATCGAAATCCTGTCGAGCGGTACGACCGGCAAGCCCAAGCGCATCCTCTTTCCATTCCGCATGCTGGTCCGCGCGGTCGAAAGCGTAAGCGCGGCGAGGACCGGGATCGATCCCGAGCCCGACATCCTGACCTGGCCCTATGGCGGGATCGGCGGGATGTGCAACCTGGTCGCTGGGGTGATCCTAGAGCGCCACACGACTTTGCTCGACAAGTTCAACGTGCCGGAGTGGATCGAGGCAGTGCGTCGGCATCGCCCCAAGTTCCTGAGCGGGCCGCCAGCGGTCGCGCGGATGGCGCTGGATGCCGGCGTCACCATGGATGATATGGCGAGCGTCCTATATTTCTTTGGCGGCGGCGCGCCCTTTTCGCCTGAACTGCAGGAGGAATTCGAGAGCGCCTACGACCTCAAGGTGATCTGGGCCTATGGGGCCACCGAGTTTTGCGGGACGATCATCAGCTGGACGCCCGCGCTATATGAGACCCATCATGACAGCAAGCGCGGCGCGATGGGCAAGGCGTTGCCGGGGATCAGTCTGCGTGTCACCGATGCCGATACGCACGAACCGCTGCCGCCCGGCGAAATGGGCTACCTCGAAGCGATCGTGCCTGCAGTGAACGAAGATTGGATCCGGACCACCGATCTGGCGGTGATCGATGCCGATGGGTTCGTCTTCCATCTCGGCCGCGGCGACGGCGCGATCGTGCGAGGCGGTTTCAAGGTGCTGCCCGAGAAGATCGTCGAGGGGCTGCAAGCGCATCCGTCGGTGCTTGATGCCGCAGTCGTAGGCATCGCTGATCAGCGGCTCGGTGAAATTCCAGTCGCCGCGGTGGAACTGCGCGATGCAGCGCCCGTGGTAACTGGCGACGAATTGCGGGAACACGCGAGGCGCGTACTGGTCGTACATCACGTGCCCGCAAAGATCATGATCGTGGATCGATTGCCGCGCACGACTTCGTTGAAGCCGGATCTTGGGGCGGTGAAACGCCTGTTCGAGGAACAGCAATGACCGAGGACGCACTTCCGCACCTGGTCAGTCACGCGGGGCGATGGCCCGAGCGTGCGGCAGTGGTAATGACCGATGATGGTTCGACCCTGTCCTATCGTGAGCTCGACGCGCGATCGCATGCGCTGGCCGGACAACTGGCGGCGGCGGGGATCGAGGCGGGGCAGCATGTCGCGATCCTGATGGAGAATCGGCTCGAGTTCATGATCGCGGTGTGGGCTGCCAGCCGGTCGGGCCTCTACTACACCCCGGTGAATTGGCATCTGACGGCCGACGAAGTGGCATATATCGTCTCGGATTGCGGGGCGCGGGCGGTCCTTTCGAGCGATGCACGGCGCGATGTACTCAAGCCAGTGGTGGCGGCATGCCCGGACATGTCGCTCTGGGTTTGCGATCGCGAGGAGCCCTCGGGCTTTGCGCCTGAGCAAGGGCTGCCACACAAGCCCATCGCCTATGATGCCCTTGAGGGCTCGTCGATGATCTATTCGTCAGGCACATCCGGGCGGCCCAAAGGGATCAAGCGCGCGGTGACCGGGGCTCCGTTTGGGGCGTTGGGTGCCGGCGATGCAATGCTGCGCAGGCTTTACGCATGGGACGAGGATGCCGTCTTCCTTTGCCCATCACCGCTCTACCATGCCGGGCCGCTCAACTTCGCGATGGTGACGCACCGCTCGGGCGGGACGCTGGTGCTGATGCGTGACTTTGAAGCGCCGGAGGCGCTGGAGGCGATTGGACGACACCGCGTCAACAAGGCGTGGCTGGTGCCGACGATGATGATCCGGATGCTCAAGCTGCCCGATCGCGAGCGTTTCGACACCAGCAGCCTGACTCATGCGATCCACACCGCCGCGCCGTGTCCGCAGGACACCAAGCGCGCGATGATCGAATGGTGGGGGCCGGTGCTCTACGAATTCTATGCCGCGACCGAGGGCAATGGGCTGACCGCGATCACCCCGCAGGAATGGCTGGCGCATCCGGGTTCGGTCGGCCGTTCGCCCGACGTGCGGATCGTCGGGGAGGATGGCCAACTAATGCCGACGGGCGAGGTCGGCGTGATCTACTTCGCGAGCGCCTGGACCCAGTTCGAATATCACAACGACCCGGCCAAGACGGCGGAGGCGCGCGACAGCCAGGGTTGGACCACGATCGGCGACATCGGGTATCTCGACGCCGACGGTTATCTCTACCTAACCGACCGCAAGACCCACATGATCATCGCGGGCGGTGTGAACATCTATCCGCAGGAGGCCGAAAATGTGCTCGCGGTGCATCCGGCGGTGGAGGATGTGGCGGTGATCGGCGTGCCGCATCCGGAATATGGCGAGGAAGTGAAAGCGGTGGTCCAGCTTGGCGCGGGCGAGACCGCATCGGATACGCTGGCAGCGGAATTGATCGCGCACTGCCAGAGCCAGCTGGCACGCTACAAATGCCCGCGCAGCGTCGATTTCGTCGAGCAACTGCCTCGCATGCCCAACGGCAAGCTGCTCAAGCGCGATCTGCGGGCGCGATATTGGACGAACGCCAAGGTACGGATCTGATCAGCCAGGCTGAAGGACTGCAACGTTCGAGGTGTCGGGAACCCCCAGCCGCGCAGTCAGGCCGCCATCGACCGGAAGCATCGTACCCGTGACATAGCTGGACTCATCGGACGCAAAGAACAGGACCGCATTGGCGATATCGCGCGGATCGCCAAGGCGGGGCGTCGGGATGGTGCGGCGGACTTCCTTGATGAAGCCTTCGTTGGCGAGAAGCTTGCGCATCCCGGCTTCGCCGGTGTTGATAAAGCCTACCACCACAGCGTTGCAGCGTATGCTTTCGGGAGCATAGTCGATCGCGAGCTGGCGGGTCAGCGCATTCACGGCACCCTTGGAGGCCTGATACGATGGCCGCCCGGTAATCGCGCGCGTGCTGGAGGCCGCAGTGATGTTGACGATCGATCCGCCGCCGGCGGCGCGCATGTGCGGGATCGCATATTTGCTCATCCAGAAGGTGCCATAAGCGGCGACGCGGAAGGTCTGGTCCCAGACTTCGGTCTCGAGTTCTGCGACGTGGGTATCGCGCTTGCCGGCGCCGGCGATGTCGGTGGCGGCGGCATTGTTGACCAGGATATCGAGGCGGCCATAGGTCGCGACCGTTGTCTCGATCGCGGCACGGACATCGTCCTCGATGCTGACGTCGCTGACAATGAAGGTGACCGTCAGGCCGTCGGCGCGCAGACTTTCACCGAGAGACCCTTCTCGGCGGTGCGCCCGGTGAGGCGACCGAGGTGCCTTCCTCTGCGAGACGGCGGACGATCTGGGTGCCGATTCCCTGCGTGGCGCCGGTGACGAGCGCGACCTTGCCGGTGAGCCTCATGCTGGTTCCTCCTGATGTGCGATGTCGTCGGAGAGCCGACGCAGCGCGTCGGCGAAATTCACGCGCGACGGGCCTGTGATCGATTGGCGAAGGGTTGGATCGGAGGCGCTTCCGGGCGGTGCGCCGGGGATGGCCTCGATCGCGAAGCGCGGTTCCATGCCTGACCATTCGCCAGCCATCCGCGCCCAATCCTGGATCGGCAGGGTCTCGTCGCCGCACCAGTTGACGATGCGCGCGGGCGTGGCTGCTGCGTCGAGCAGCGCTTCGAGCTGCCAGATCATGTCGTCGGCATGGATCGGCGTCTGCGGGTGCGGATCGTGCGGCACGCGGATCGGCTCGCCGGCGAGCACCGAGCGGATGATCTGTGCGGGATAGCTCCGGGTGCCGCCCATCCAGGTATTGAGGCGGGCAATCACGATCGGCATGTCGAAGGCCCGGGCACAGAAGCGCGCGACAGCCTCGATCCCGGCCTTGGAGGCGGGGCTGGTCGGGGCATAGGCAGTGGCGGCGCGGCCGATCGGATCGGTTTCGGTATAGGCGTGCCAGGGGTCGGGATGCGGGGAATAGACGCCCATGCCCGACATCACGAGCGTCGCCTTCGCCCTGCGGCAGTGCTGGAACAACAGGCCCGGGCCCTCGACGTTGGTGCGGAGCGCCGCTTGCAGCTCGGACAGGCCGGCGCGCATCCAGCCAAGGTGGAGGACATAGGTGAAGTCGGCAGGGAGATCGCTGAAATCGGGTGCGCCAAGATCAAGCGCGCGCGTGGTGACGCCCGCCTCCTCAAGGGCAATGCGTGCCTCCGGATTAGCGAAGCGCGCGACACCCCAGACTTCGTTGTCCTGTGCCAGCGCGCCAGCGAGCGGCTCCGCGACCATACCGGTGATGCCGGTGATCAGGATTTTTTCGTCGCGGATCATGCAACCTGGAACCGGTCGACATAGCCCTTGAAAGTGCTGCGCAGCATCTCATCGGTGAGGCCATATTCCTCGGCGGTGTAGTGATGCGCGCCGTGCTTGTCCTTGGCATTGTCGGCGAGGAAGGTGCGGATATTGGCGCCCGAGGTCTCCGACAGCGTCATGCCGAAATGGTTATACGCGGCCGCGATCGCCGCCACCGGATCGCGCGTCACATCGCGATACTGCATGTCGTAGACCTTCCCGGGCGCGAACAGCGAGGCGCGCACGTCGAGCCCGCGGCGAAGGCCCAATTCCTCGAAGGCGGACCAGGAACGTCCAAGCAGCTTTGGATCATAGCCCGGTGTCGCGCTGCGGAAGGTGCCGATCAGGCTGACGACCGAGGGGATGATCTTGATCGGGTCGCGATGCGTCCAGATCAATCTGGCATCCGGATAGACCGCAATCAGCGCGTCGAGCGCGAAGACGTGCTTGGGATATTTGAGCACCCATCGGCCCGGATGGCGAAACTGGAGATGCTGAAGCGTGCGCTTGTGCGCTTCATAGGAAGGGCGGTGATCTGCGGTCAGCAACCAGTCGCGATAACTCGGAATCTCGAACGGCGCGAGCAGCGCCCAGTTCATGAAGGCGTGATCGTTCAGCGACTGGCATTGCTCGGGCCGGTCGGCAGTGATCGGGTGGCGCTTCTTGAGCTCTTCCGATGCGCCTGCGACTTCGGCGGCATGAACCTCGGCGATGCGGGGGTCGGTTTCGTAGGTTTCGGCAAGCGGGGGTGGGGAAGGGCGTGACATTTCCCAACGGCGGGGCGCGCGGATGCCTTCGCATTGCGCCATCAGGCCGTGGAGATTGGTCGAGCCGGTGCGCGGCAGGCCGAGGATGAAGATCGGCGCCTCCACCTTTTCGTCCGTAATGCCGGGGAAGCGCTTGCGGTCTTCAGCGAGGCGAAGTTTCTTGACGAGCGTGCCACAGATCATCGCGGCAGCGCCCGCGCGGCGGGCATCGTCGAGCTTGGCCTCGCGCTCGAGGCTGAAGATCAGCATGTCGAGCGCCTCCTCAAACGGCAGATCGCCAAAGTCGCTAAGGCCAGTCGCATCGGCGGCTTCGCGCATCAGTGTGGCGCGATCGAGCGCTGTCATCGGGGCAGCTCCGCTTCGATCGCAGCAACCAAGGCGGGATCGGTGGGGAGCGTGTCCGGCGCGAAGCGGGCAGTGACCTTGCCCGTGGGGCTAATCACGAATTTCTCGAAATTCCAGTGGACTTCGGGCGCGGGATTGGCGGGGACGCCGTGGCTCTCAAGGCGTTTGCGCATCCCGTCATCGGTGAAACTGGTCGCCTCCGGGCGGGCGGCAGTGAGTGCGGCGTAGAGCGGATGCTTGTCCGGTCCGGCGACGCTGATCTTGGCGAACATCGGGAAATCGACGGCATAGGTCGACTGGCAGAAGTCGGCGATCTCCGCGTCGCTGCCCGGCTCCTGTCCGCGGAAATCGTTGGCGGGAAAGCCGAGCACTTCAAAGCCGCGCTCGCGATAGTCGCGGTAGAGCGTTTCGAGCCCTTCGTATTGCGGCGTCAGCCCGCATTTGGAGGCCGTGTTGACGACCAGCAGCGTCTTGCCTTCATGCTCGGCGAGCGTGGTTTCGCGCCCGTCGATCATTTTGACGGGAATGTCGTAGAGGGAGGTCATGGCTTCTCCTTGAGCATGCGGGACAGACGGAGCTGAAGTGCGATCGCGATGAGCATCACCGGCACGCAGGCGGCGAGCCCGATGCCGAGCGCGTCTGCGCCCCAGACCGGTTTGAGCCAATCGCTGATGCGCCCGACATAGACAGGGCCCAGACCTCCGCCGATCAGGTAATTGAGCAACAGGAACAGCGCGCCCGATATTGCGCGGCGATCGGGCGCGGCTGCATTCTGGACGAGGGTGACCGCAGGCGCGAGGAACATGCCGAGCGAAGCGGTGGGGATCAGCCAGAGCAGCAGCGAGACATGCCAGTCGCTGGCGAGCGCCGCTCCGGCGACAAAGGGGATTGCAATGACTAACCCGGCGCAGGGGACCAACGCATATACGCGCTCGCCGTGATGCGGCCAGAGCCGGTCGGCGAGGAAGCCGCCGACCCACAGGCCGAAGCCGAACGCGGCGGCGTTGCCGACCGCGTACCAACTGCCGAGGCCGGAAAGCGGCATTTCGCGCGCGCGCATCAGGAAGGCCGGAACCCAGGCCGCGATCGCGGCGCCGGTGAACGAGCTGAGTCCCGCGGCGAGCCCGGCGAACAACAGGATCGGCGTCGCGACAAACTCGCGGATCGAGCGGAAAAAGGGCGGGGCCGGGGCCTTTTCGATCGGACCCGCGTCCCGCACGGTGAGAAGCAGCAGCAGCGCAAAGGCGATGCCGGGGCAACTGACCGCGATCACGGCAGCGCGCCAGCCATAATGCGCGGTGATCCAGGCGCCGAGCACCGAGACCAGCAGCGAGGCGACCGGTGACCCGAGATGATAGATGCCGAGCGCTGCTCCCCGGCGTGCGGGCGGATAGTAGCCCGAAATCAGCGAATAGGAGGGTGCGGAGCCCCCCGCCTCGCCGATCGCGACGCCGATCCGGGCGGCGGCGAGCTGCGCGAAGCTGGCCGCCCATCCGCCCATCGCCGAGCAGGCCGACCAGATCGTACAGGCGATCATGATCACCCGCGTCCGCCCGAACTGGTCCGCCAGCCAGCCGACCGGAATCCCGAAGATCGTGTAAAAGAGCGCGAATACCAGGCCGGATAGCAGCCCGAGCTGGGTATCGCTGAGCGCCAGATCCTTACGGATCGGTTCGGCGAGGATCGCGATGAGGTGGCGATCCATATTGTTGCAGATGTAGATCAGGAACAGCAGAGTCAGCGCCCAGCGCGCACCCTTGGCGGGATTGGTGTCGGTCATTGCCAGTCCAGCCATTCGAGGATTGCCTTTCCCATCACGGCATCACGGTCGGAGCCGGTCAACCAGGGGAGCCTGTCACGAAAGAAGCTGATGAGCTCGGCATAGGGGCAGGGCAGACGGCTGAGGTCGGAACCCCAGAACAGGCGGTCGGCGCCGAACGCGTCGTACAGCCGGCGCAGATAAGGCGTGACATCGGACCATGTGTTCAAGCTGTCGCTATAGGCGGGAAGGCACGTCGCCTTGACCGCCACATTCTGCAGGGCGGCGAGTGCGAGCAGATGATCGATATCGGCAAAGGCTCTGGCGCCGGTCTGGTGAACGCGGGCACCCATATGGTCGACGATGATGCGCAGGGCAGGGTTGCGGCGGGCAATCAGAGCCAGCAGTTTCATTCGTCCAGCCGGGGCGATCATCATCGGAATTCCGGCATCTGCGGCCTCTCCCCACAGCGCATCGATCGCAGTCTCGTTCCTCAGAATGATCCGGGCGCCGAGCATGCCCGGCTGATCGCGCCAGCCGGTCAGGGCAGCGCCTTTTGGCAATCGGCCCATCACTGCGAAGCGATCCGGATGCGCTGCGGCGGCGGCCAGCGCGAGATCGTTGCGGTCACCCTCCCAGCTGGGGGGCACAAGGATGGCGCGATCGACGCCGGCTGCATCCATTTCGGCCAGCGCTTCCGCGGCCGACATGGGTGAGGCGCGCTGCGGCTGGACCGTGCGGCCGCCGGCACCCGCTTTCGGCCACGGCCGATCGGGCCGATCTTCTCCCCAGATATGAATTTGTGCATCGACGATCACGGCATCTCGATAGCATCGGCGTGGCTCGAAACCCCATCACGCCCATGATCAATCGCGCGTGCGCTTGCCTCGCGAACGCGCCCGGCGGATCGAAAGCGGCGAAGGAGAATGCCCATGACCGGCCGTCTCATGAGTCCGATCGGATCCAACCCCGTCGAGCGCCAGCCGATTGCGCCGCGCCTCGACAGCCTTGCGGGCAAGAAGATCGGGTTACTCGACAATACCAAGAAGAATGCCGACCTGCTGCTGAGAGCTGCGGGAGACATATTGATGCGCGAACACGGCGTTCGCGAGGTCGTCTATTGGCGCAAGATCAGCTCGTCGCCCGGCGCGCCGGCGATGATGCTCGACGCGCTGGCCGAGTGCGATGCGGTCATCAACGCCTATGGCGATTGCGGATCGTGCACCTCGTGGTGCGTGCATGATGGCGTGACGCTGGAGAAGCGCGGCGTGCCGACCGCAACGGTCAATAGCGACGCATTCGTGGTGCTGGGGCAGCAGGAGGCGGTGGCGCTGGGTGTGCCCGGGCTGCCGATCGTGATGGTGCCGCATCCGATGGGCGATGTCAGCGCCGAAGTGGTGCTCGAGCGGGCGCGGGCGATGATCCCGCAGTTGATCCGCGTTCTGACCGGCGACGCCGCCGCGCTCGAGAGCGACTATACCGACCTCTATATCGGCGAGAGCGACAAGTTCGCCCGCTCGAACATGTTCTGCGAGATATGATCATGAGCGATACGCGATTCCTGGACCTCTCCGATGCGCTCGATTTCGACGAAGCCAATGAGGAGCTTTACCAGCGCGGAATGACCGATGGCCTGCCGGTAATCCCGCCGACCGAGGCGCGCGTGGCAAGGATGCTGGCGGGCACCCGGCGCGATCCGGATCAGTCTCTGGGTGCGATGGGTCCCGCCTATGGCCGTGCGACGATCGAGAAGATCGCGGTCAACGCCGTGATGGCGGGATGCCGCCGCGAATATATGCCGGTGCTGATTGCGGCGTGCGAGGCGATGCTTGACGAGGATTTCAACCTCTACGGGATCAACGCGACCACCCATCCGGTGACGCCAATGCTCGTGATTAACGGACCTGCGGTCGAGCGGTTGCGGATCAATTCCGGCTATAACTGCATGGGGCAGGGCTGGCGCGCGAATGCCACGATCGGGCGAGCGATCCGGTTGATCCTCGTCAATATCGCCGGCGGCACACCGGGCAATGGCGACCGCGCGACCCACGGGACGCCCGCAAAGCTCGGCTTTTGCGTGGGCGAGAACGAACTGGCCTCGCCCTGGGAGCCGCTCCACGTCCGGCGTGGATTCAAGCCGGGACAGAGCAGTGTGACCGTTCACGGCTCCGAAGCGCCGCACGAGATCAACAACCATACCAGCGAGGACGGAGCGGGAATCCTGCGCACCTTCGCGAGTACGCTTTCGACGCTGGGCCACAACAACTCGTATCTGGGGCGAGGCGAGGTCGCGATCTGTATCGGGCCGGAGCATGCCGACACGATGGCACGCGACGGGATCGGCATCCGCGAGATCCAGGAGTGGTTGTTCGCCAATGCCGGCAACCGGCTCTCGGCGCTGGTCGGAATCACGCGCGACAATTACGATGCGATGGGGCCGTTCGACCGGAACGCAGTGGACGATCCGTTCGTGCCGTTGGTTTCGAAGCCCGAGGACTATCTGCTCTTCGTCGCGGGCGGAGTCGGCAAGCACAGCATGGCGATGCCGAGCTTCGGTCTGACGCGGTCGGTGACGAAAGTGATCGAGCTCGGCTGAGGCTCAGCGGCGAAGCTGCGAGATCACGTCGTCCGGGCCGCGCCGGCCCTCGTAACGGCCGCCCATGTCGGGTGCGAGCGCTGGATCGACGGGTACGCTCATCACATGATCGACCACGAAGGTGCGGTGTGCGATGCGCCACTCACCTTCGCGCCGCGCGAAGCGGTCGCCGTATCGGACGCGGTAGACCCGATCGATGGTCGGGCCATCCGCCGCCGGGTGCTGCTCGATGGCGAGGCACCAGCTTTCGACGAACGCCGCTTCGGGCGCGGTGAAGTCGATCAAATGATGAGTCACCATGTGTGAGGCGCGGGGAACGCCGGGGTGACGGGCTGCGACATTTGCGATGAAGCATGCGACAGGGACGGCACCATCACCCTTGTCGATCACGGCATCGGAGAGGAAGACCGTGGCGAGCAATCCGATATCGATCCGGTCGATCGCACGGCAATAAAGACAGAGTCGCTCCGCAATCTGCATCCGGTCGACGATGCGCTGCGGGGACCATTCGTCCATCTCAGGCCGACTTCAGCCCCGCATCCGATACCGCCGGCCAGAACTGCTCACGCGTACACCCGGTGAATGCGCCTGCCAGCGCCCGGCGCCATTCGAGCACGCTGCCATAATCGTCGCGCCATGCCATCAGCCTGCGCGTGCGGTGGTTGAGCGCATATTCGCGGCTGAAACCCATCGCGCCATGCACCTGATGCCCGATCGCAATCGCAGCGTCGGCGGCATCTCCTAGCCTCGATCGGGCGGCTGCGATCATCGTCTGACTGACGCTTTCGGCCGCGGCTTCGGTCAGGACGGCGCTGGCGAGCATATGGCCCGCCAGCTCCGCCAGCATCTGCTGGATGACCTGGAATTTCGAGATTTCGCGCCCGAATTGCTTGCGCTCGCCGGCATAATCGATGCTGCGCGCGAGCGTCCATTCGACCGCGCCGAGGATCTGACCGGCGCGGAGGATCGCCGCGGAGCGAAGCGCCGCGCTGGTGTCGAACGGAGCCGCGATCCCCGATGGGCCATTGCTCATATCGTCGCGCGGTTCATCGGCGGCATCGAGACCGGGGGTGGCGGTCCAGTCTGCTGTGGAGGTAAGGCGCAGGCCTGTCGGGCTGACGATCAGGAGATGATCGGCGAGCCCGCCCCAAGGGATGTCATGCAGCACTGTCGCGTCGTCATTTGCGAAGGCGAGCGCGATCAGGCCCTCGGCCGGCCCGAGCCCCGCTTCGGCAAGCAGTTTGTTGCCCAGCATCGTCTCAAGCAACGGTCCGGGCGCGGCGGCAGCACCGATAGCGCGCAGGATCGCGACAGCGTCGCCAAGATCGGCCCCGATCCCGCCTGCGGCTTCGGGCACTAGCATCTGCGTCACGCCATTCTCGGCCAGCGCTGCATAGAGCGCAGCCGGCAGGGTACGGTGCTCGGTCGCCTCGATGGCGTTCTGATCGAGCGTGTCGGCGAGGATGCGCTCGACGGTCTCGCGGAAAAAGGCGCGGTTCTCGCTCACCTCAGACCGATTCCGCGGGCGATGATCCCGCGCAAAATCTCATTGGTGCCGCCCCGGATCGTGAAGGCAGGGGAATAGACCTGGGCATGGGCAAGCAACCCCTTGAGCCGGACGTTGCGCCCCTGCACGGTCAGATCCTCGGCACTGACGATGTTGCGGACGACCCGGACAGCCTCCTGCTCGAACTTGGTGCCGAGATCCTTGACGATCGCCGCCTCCAGGTTAGGCGACAGCCCGCGCTGGATCATGCTGGCGACCGACATGGAGAGCTGGCGCAGCGCGAGCAGGTGCGAGAGCAGGCGGCCGAGCTCCCCCAAGCTGGAGGAGCGTGCGTCGGGTCCGAGCACGTCGATCAGCTCGCTGACCAGCCGGAAGCTGGAGAGCCAGCGTTCGGGGCCCGAGCGTTCGTAGGCGAGCTCGGCCGAAACCTGGTTCCAGCCATTGCCCTCCTGTCCGATCAAAGCGTCGTCGGGGACGAACACATCCTCCATCAGCACTTCGTTGAAGTCGTGCTCGCCGGCCATCGAAATGATTGGGCTGATGCTGACGCCGGGCGTCGTGAGATCGACGATCAGCTGGCTGAGTCCGCCGTGGCGCGATCCCTCGACCGTTGAGGTGCGGACCAATGCGATCATGTAATGCACGCGGTGCGCGTTGGTGGTCCAGATCTTGCGCCCATTGATCCGCCAGCCGCCTTCGATCTTTTCCGCCCTCGCCTTGAGCGATGCGAGGTCGGAACCGGACTCAGGCTCGCTCATGCCGATGCAGAAGTAGCAGTCGCCCGCGGCGATTTTGGGCAGGTAGAATTGCTTCTGCGCGTCGCTGCCGAACTTGAGTAGCACGGGCCCTGATTGCCGGTCGGCGACCCAATGTGCGCCCACGGGCAGGGCGGCCGCGAGCAATTCCTCGGTGACGACATAGCGTTCGAGCGCGGTGCGTTCGCCGCCGCCATATTGCTTCGGCCAGGTCAGGCCGACCCAGCCTTTCGCGGCGATGCGCTTGGTCGTGGCGACGTCGAATCCAAGGCCGATGCGTTCCGGCGGAGGCAAATGGCCGGCCGCGCGTTCACCGGCGATGAAGGCGCGGACTTGCCGGCGCAGGACTTCTGCGGACTCGGGAAGTTCCGGCAGGTCGAGATGAAGGGCGGTGGCGCTCACGATCAGGCGGTGATGTGCGATCCGCCGTTCACCGACAGATGCTGGCCGGTGATGAACGCTGCCGCGGGCGAGAGGAGGAATGCGATCGAGTTCGCGGCCTCCTCCTTGCTGAGGAAGCGACCGAGCGGGATGTTGGCGAGGTAGCGGTCGCGGAATTTCTCGCTGCGGACGGTCTCGGTCATGTCGGTTTCGACGATGCCGTAGGCGACGGAATTCACGCGGATGCCGTGGCGTCCCCATTCGCGGGCGGCGCTCATCGTGAGGCCGAGCACGCCCGATTTGGCGGCGCCGTAATTGATCTGGCCGATCGTGCCCTTGCGGCCCGCATCGGAGGAGATGTTGACGATCGCACCGGGATCGCTCTCGCCGCCCTTCGCGCGTGGGATCATGTCGTTGCCGACAGCCTGAAGCATGTTGAACGCGCCGGTGAGGTTGACGTCGATTACGGCCTGCCAATCGTCGGCCGTCATCTTGTCGATCATCGCGGTGCGCGTGATGCCTGCATTGTTGACCAGACCATGCACCCCGCCAAAACGTGCGGCGCTGTCGGCGACGGCCTGCGCCACGAAATCCCGGTCGGTCACGCTGCCGGCGATCGCCATCGCCCTGGGCGCATCGAATTCGGCGAGTGCGACGGAGAGCTGCTCCTCGCTGCGGTCGAGCAAGGTGACGTTCGCGCCGAGATCGGCAAGCAGCCTTGCGGTGGCGAGGCCAATGCCCTGCGCAGCCCCGGTGACGAGGATGTTTCGGCCGGCAAGATTCATCGGGTTGGTCACGCAGGCGCTCCGGTTGCTGTCGATGAACCGGTAAGCCGGGATTTCGCCGGGCGGCAATGTGAGGGGGCCATCCATCACGGGGGTGCTGGAAACACACCCGAACCACGCTCAGCCAGGCATCGCCGCGCCGCCATTGACGCGGATGATCTGGCCCGTGACGAACTTGCTGGCGTCGCTGGCGAGGTAGAGCATGGCGTGGGCGATGTCGGCGGGCTCACCGACCGCGCCGATCGGCGACCGGGCTGCGTTGCGGGCGAGGGTGGCTTCGGCCTGCTCGGGCGGCATGCGCTCGACCCCCGTCATCGGCGTGACGATGAAACCGGGCGCGACTGCATTCACGCGGATGTTCTTGGGGCCGAGTTCGCGCGCCAGCGAGCGGGTGAGCATATTCACCGCCGCCTTGGTCATGGCATAGACCGACAAGCCCGCAATCGGCTCGTCGGCGGCATTCGACGAGACGGTGATGATCGTGCCGCCGCGCGAATCCATCGCCCGGGCGGCGGCTGCGCAACCCCAAAACACGGCGTCCATGTTGATGCGAGTGATGCGCTGATACGCTTCGGTCGTCGCTTCCGTGATCGGGAAGAGCGCGCCGGTGCCGGCGACATTGGCCCAGATGTCGATCGGAGCGATGGCTTGCGCGAAGTCCGCCAGGCGCTGGATGGCGTCCGGGTCGCAGAGATCGGCGGCGAAGGGGAATGCGGCACGACCGATGCCCGCCGCCGCGGCGTCGAGCGCGGCATGGTTGATATCGGCCATCACGACCTGAGCACCCGCCGCTGCGTAGAAGCGTGCAGTCTCCAATCCGATGCCCGACGCCGCGCCAGTGATGACCGCGAGGCGGCCATCGAGCCGGTAGGCATCCATCATTTGCCTTTATATCCCGGCTTCCGCTTCTCGACCGCGGCGGCGACTGCTTCATACTGGTCGTCGGTCTGTTGGACCACCGCCTGCATCGCTGCGGCGATTTCCAGCGACGCGCCCAGATCGAGCCTGGCCGATTCACGGAGCAACCTGGTGTTGAGCCGGATCGAATGTGGCGGATGGCGGGTAATTCGCGCCGCAAGCGCTTTGGCTTCATCGAGCAGGGCGTCCGCCGGGACGACGCGAGACACCAGACCAATCTCGAGTGCGCGGGCGGCATCGATTGTGTCGCCCGTCAGCGCCATCTCGGCGGCGGCAGAAGTGCCTATCGCGCGATTGAGGAACCACGCTCCGCCCGCTGCGGAGGTGAGGCCAAGCTTGATGAAGCTTTCGGCGAATTTGGCGGTCTCGCTGGCGATGCGGATTGTACACATCGTCGCGAAGTCCATGCCTGCACCCATCGCCGCGCCATTGACGGCAGCGATGATGGGCACTTCGAGATCGTAGAGCGCGCGGGCGATGGTCTGGACGCCATTCTGGTACGTCCGGCGAATCTCCGCAGCGTTGCCGGCAAAATGATTGGCTCGGGCGTACATATCCTTGATGTTCCCGCCTGCGCAGAACACATCGCCCGCGGCGGTGAGGATCGCGCAGCCCACGGTCATATCGGCGTTGATCTCTGCGCAGGCGGCGACCAGCTCCTTTGTCAGCGCGGGGCTGAGTGCGTTTTTGGTCTTTGGATCGTCGATCGTCAGGACGACGACCGGACCGTCGCGCGTGACCTTCAACACGGTCATGCTGCGGCCTTCCGGGGTTCCGGCTTCCCAACCTGTTCACGTGACTCGAGGCGAAGGACCGGGCCTGCGAACGTCTCGGGATCGGCAAGGATCGCGCAGATATGAGCGCCGACTTCGGTATCCATGACCCAGTCGGGTTGGGCGATCTCGCGCTTCCGCTCGCCGTTGATCATCGAGATCAGCATCAGCTCGCGGATCTGCGCGCCCGATTTTCGTTCCTTGGCAAAGCCGCGATACATCATGCGTTGGGCGGCCTGGAGCATCGAGAGCTGGGCCATGTCGCGAAGGATGAAATCGGCAGTTCCACCGCCAATCCCGATCAACATGCCGTTTTCAGGCAGGCGTCGCAGCATCGCCTTGATCGCATTGAAATGGGTGAGGAGGTTGGTGGCATAGACCTGCGTCATCTCGTCCCCGGTCCAGTCCATCAATGGCTTGGTGGCGTTGGGCGCATTGACTGCAATCGCCACGGCATCGACGCCGCCGAAGGGTGCTTGCGCCGTTTCCCACATCGCGATCGCGGCTTCCTCCGAGGCGAGATCGCCGGTGATCGTGGCGATGCCCGATCCGTCGGCGTAGCGCTGAAGGCGCTCTGCATTGCGGTCCGCCGCGATCACACTGAGCCCCTGAGCACGTGCGCCGCGCGCAATGCCCTGGCCGATATCGCCGCATGCGCCGATCACGAGCAATCTCTTAGGCATGTCCCGCTCCCAAATCCGTTGCGCGGGAGCCTAGCCGGGCTGCACGCGATCTTCGAGGCGCGGCCCCCTGTCAGCGCATATGTGTTACGCGGCGACCGGCTCCGGCTTCGCGTAGCGGGCGAGGACTTCGGCAAGCCCCGCAGGCGCGACGCGGTCGGCGGGTCTGTAGAAGGGCGAAAGGATCATCTTGAGGTGCGCCTTCGCCTTGCTGGCCGTAACCTCCTGCACGCGCTTCTGACGCGCGATCGAGGCTTCGAGCTCCTCGGGCGTCATGGTTTCGCGATCCTTGGCGAGCAGATAGGCCTGCACCTTGCGAACGTGCGAGCGGATGTGCTTGACCGCGTAGAAGAAGGCCCAGACGCGGTAGACATAAGCGATCGGGCCGTTGCCGAACAGCGTGTGGTACACCTCGTGCGCAACCTCACGGTGCTCGAATTCCTCGGCAAGATGCCATTTCCACATCTCGACAGCCTCATAGTCGGCGCCTACGAGAAACTCGTCGAATTCCTCGAAATAATTGGTCACCGCGACCGAACTGACTGCCTCGAAACCTTCGGAATAGGCGCAATTGAAGCGGAGTGATTTGGTCGCGAGGAAACGGGCGTAATCCGCCTCATATTCCTTCTCGATCTCCAGCATCCCCTCATAGCCATCGGCGCGCAGCGCCTTGTTGAAGAGGAGATGCTGGCGGCAATGCTGCATTTCCTGCTTGATGAAGATCGTCAGATCGCGGTGGAGCTTCTCGTGCTTGGCGGGGAGGGCGGCCTGAGCCTTTTGCATCACCTTGACGAGATAAGGCTCGATATAGGCGGGCACGGTCGATGCGGCGTTCTGCATCTGCGCAAACTCGTGATTCGGCGCCCAATGCGCGCGGACCTTCGAGAAATCCCATTTGGGAAAGCGTACCTGCATGCTGCCTCTCCACGACCGGTTGTCGGCCTGTGCAAAAAGATAACAACTTGTCGGCTTTTATGCAATTTGGACGTGCCATATCACATATGTGCTGGGGTAGGACTCGACAGCACGAATGTGATTGGCGCAGTTATCGAGCATTCGAAGCGCCCAAAGAGGTGCCCCTGAAGCAGGAGAGACCTGATGGCCCGACGTCGCATGAGCGCCTCGCGTGACCGTATCTCGGCGCGCGCACCGGTTGAACAAAAGACGGTGAAGTCTGCCGGCAGAGTATTGGAAATCCTCGAATATTTCGACGATCTTCAGCGCGCTTCGACGGTAATGGAAATCGCCGACGCGCTTGGATATCCCCAGTCGAGCACCTCGGCGCTGCTGCGCAGCCTGGTGAGCCTGGGCTACCTCAATTATGACGCGATGGCTCGCACCTATGTCACGTCGAGCCGCGTTGCGCTGCTTGGAAGCTGGGTCAATTCGCAGTTCTTTGCCGAGGGCACCATCATCAGCATGATGAAGGAGCTGAACGAAAAGACCGGCGACACCGTCGTGCTGGGCGTCCGCAACGGGCTCCACATCCAATATATCCATGTCATCCAGGCAACCAGTCCGGCGCGCCTTCACATGACGCTCGGCACCGTCCGCCCGCTGGCTGCCTCCGGCGCTGGCTATGCATTGCTCAGCACGATGACCGACAACGAAGTCACGCGGCTGATCATGCGGATCAATGCCGAGGCCGAGGAAGGCCAGCCGCTGATCAAGGTCCGCGACGTGCTCGACTCGCTCGCCGATATTCGCCGCAAGGGATATGCATTCAGCTGCGACATGGTCACGCGCGGCGGCGGGATAATCGCCACCGCGTTGCCGCGCCAGAACGGCCAGCCGCGCATGGTCCTCGGCATCGGCGGAATTAGCGAAGTGATGCGCAGTCGCGAGGAAGAGCTGGCCGCCGCGCTCAAGGAGCAGGTCGATCTTCGCTATGGCCGCGCAAGCCGCAACGTCGTCCAGATGCCCGGTACGCTGCGGGACGCGCCGCGCCCGGATCCGGCGCGGCTTCAGGCATATTGAGCCCAAGGCGAGACAGCTCGAACGCGATTGAGGAATGAGATGACAGAGCTGCAAAAGGGCGCGGCGCCGTTGGCTGGACGCCGCGTCCTGGACTTGTCGAGGGTTCTTGCCGGCCCCTGGTGTACGATGGTGCTTGCCGATCTGGGCGCCGAAGTCACCAAGGTCGAGCATCCCAAGGGGGGCGATGACACGCGTCATTGGGGCCCGCCCTATACCGGCGGCGAGTCCGCCTATTATCTCTGCGCGAACCGCAACAAGCGCAGCATCGCACTCGATATCTCGAAGCCCGAGGGGCAGGAGATCGTCAGGGCGCTTGCTGCGCATGCGGACGTGCTGGTCGAGAACTACAAGCTCGGCGGGCTCGACAAATATGGCCTGGATTACGCGTCGATCTCGGCGATCAACCCGCGCATCGTCTATTGCTCGATTTCGGGATACGGGCGGACGTCGCCGATCGCTGAACGGCCAGGATATGATTATGTCATCCAGGCCGAAGGCGGCCTGATGTCGGTTACGGGTGAAGTGGACGGCGAGCCGATGAAGGTCGGCGTGGCAGTCGCGGATCTCTACACCGGGATGGCCGCCGCGCAGGCGGTTCTTGCAGCGCTGATCGCCACAGACCGCGACGGAGTCGGGCAGCATATCGACATGGCCCTTTTCGATTGCCAGCTGGCGATGCTCGCTAATGTCGGCAGCGCGGCGCTGGTGGCGGGGACGGAGCCCAAGCGCTACGGCAACGGGCACCCGACTGTGGTTCCGTATCAGCTGTTCAACACCAGCGATGGGCAAGTGGTGATCGCGGTCGGCAATGACGGGCAGTTTGCCGCTTTGTGCGAGAGGTTGCTCGACCGCCCGGATCTCGCTGCCGATTCGCGGTTTGCAAAGAATTCGGCGCGCGTTGCCCATCGCGAAGCGCTGCTGGGCGAACTGTTCCCGCTGATTGCGGCGAAGCCGACCGACTGGTGGCTTGCGGGATTACGCGCGGTGGGCGTGCCAACCGGCGCTGTCCGCAACGTCGGTGCCGCACTCGCCGCACCTGAGACGTCGGCGCGTGATATGGTCCGAACGGTGCCGCATCCGAGCGCAGGCGAAGTCATGCTGGTGGCGTCTCCGCTCAAGCTCGGGCGCACGCCGGTGGTCGACCCCGTAGCGCCGCCGACGCTGGGGCAGGATAGCCGCATGGTGCTGGCGGGGCTTGGCTATGCACCGGACCTTGTCGATCGGCTTGCCGCCGACGGCGTCATCGCCTGACTGTCGGCATGTATGTGATGAAAGACCGATGACCGCAGCTTCCTTTGGAAAACTGACATTGTGTCAGCTAGGGACGGGCCAGGAGAGCGAAACGCATGGCTGGCATTGACGTCGTCATTTCGGGAATCGGCCAGTCGGCGGTCGGGCGAAAGCTTGCCCAGTCGGGGCTCGAGCTTACCGTCGATGCGTCGCTCGAAGCGATTGCGGACGCCGGGCTCACCGTCGCGGATATCGACGGACTTTCGACCTTTCCCGGGCGCCGGCCCGACGCGATCCCCTTCTCGCCCGTCGGGACGATGGACCTCAAGGATGCGCTCGGCCTCAAGCTCGACTGGTTCGCCGGAGCGATGGAGGGCTCGGCGCAGATCGGCGCGATCATCAATGCCTATGCCGCGATCAAGGCAGGGCTGGTTCGCCATGTCCTGTGCTTCCGCACGGTCAAGGAAGGATCGGGCGGTGCATCGTGGAAGGAAAATGCCGAGGTCCGAACCCACCGCGCGCGGCTCGACGGCGAGTTTCAATATCTGTTTCCGTACAACGCGATCTCGGCGACCAACTGGCTGTCGCTCTACGCGCAGCGGCACTTCCACCTCTATGGCACCACGCGAGAGCAGCTGGGTCAGATCGCGATCATCGAACGGCGCGGGGCGGTCGATAACCCCAAGGCATTGTTCCGCGAGCCGCTGACGATGGATGAGTATCTGTCGGCGCGGATGATCTCGTCGCCGCTCGGCCTGCTCGATTGCGATGCGCCGACCGATGCCTCGACTGCGATCCTGCTGTCGGCGGCGGATGCGGTCGCCGATCGCAGCAAGCCAGCCATCCGTATCGATTCGGTCGGGGGTGGCATCCATGGCCGCTCGGGATGGGACCAGGCGGATATGCCGGACATGGCGGCGTTCGACGCGGGGCGGATGCTGTGGAAGCGCACCGACTTCAAGCCGAAGGATGTTGATATCGCGTTGCTCTATGACGGGTTCAGCTTCCTCGCGCTCAACTGGCTCGAGGCTTTGGGCTTTTGCGGAATAGGCGAGGGCGGGCCGTTCGTTGAGGGCGGCCACCGGATCGCGCGCGATGGCGAATTGCCGCTCAATCCGCACGGCGGGCAGCTTTCGGGGGGGCGCACGCACGGCTTCGGCTTTGTCCATGAGGCTGTGACCCAGCTGCGCGGGAATGCCGGCGCGCGGCAGGTGCCCAACGCTCCGAAGGTAGCAGCGGTATCGAATGGCGGCGGGCCGATGGCGGGCGCGATGCTGCTGGTTCGCGACTGAAATTTGACGAGAGGATAGACGATGACGACCTGGTCCCCCGGCGAGCAGACGACGGTTCTGAAGGAGCTGGAGAAGGCGCTTGCGCGCAGCGGCCCCAATTACGAATTCATCGATTTCTCGGGCAAGAAATACACGCTCGGCTATCTCGATGCGCAGAGCACCAGCCTGGCGCACGGGCTGCGCGCGGCGGGCGCCAAGCATGGCGAAAGCGTCGTCTCGGTGCTCGACAATTGCATCGAGCAAATCCTGCTGTTGTTCGCCTGCGCGAAGATCGGCGCGATCCATGTCCCGCTGAACACCGCGTATAAGGGAGAGTATCTGCGGCATCAGGCATCCGACGCGGATGGCGCAGTGCTGGTCGCAGAGAAGGAATATGTCGAGCGGCTGATCGCAGTCGAGGCCGGTCTGCCGAACGCGCGCGTGCTTTTCGTCAAGGGCGAAATGCGGGCAGACGGCGCGGACAAGCTGGACCTTCGGCCACTCGAATCGGCCTATGTGCCGACAGAGGAGCCGACCGGCTTCACGCCTGCGCCTTCGGACCTGGCGATGCTGATCTACACCGCGGGCACCACCGGCCTGTCGAAGGGGTGCATGATCAGCCACAACTATGTGTGCAACATGGCGCGCCAGCTGATGGGAGTGCAGAAATACACCGCCGATGACGTGATCTGGACCCCGCTGCCGGGCTTCCATTTCAATCAGTACACCGCGACAGTGATGCCTGCGCTGATGTCGGGAGCCAAGGCTGCGGTCTATCCGCGTTTCTCGGTCTCGAACTTCTGGCCCGAGATCGAGCGGACCGGCGCGACTGTCACGCAGATCCTGTCTTCGATGATCCGCCTGATCGCTGAAGCCGCGCCCAACGAAGCCCAGCAACGCTGCGTCGGCCAGCTCCGCGTGGCCGCGGGCGCACCGTTTCCGCCCGAGCTGCAGGAGGTTTGGCGCGAGCGGTTCAAGCCCCAATATGTGCGCGGACCGGCCGGATATGGCCTGACCGAGTGTGCGATCGTGACCAGCATCTCGATCGACGAAACTCAGCCCGGCAAGGCGTCGGGCCATCACAATGACGATTTCGACGTGCGGATCGTTGACGACAATGATGTCGAGCTGCCTGCGGGCACGGCCGGTGAGATCATCGTCCGTCCCAAGCGGCCGCATGTGATGTTCGAGGGCTATTGGAAGCGCCCCGCCGAGACGATGAAGGTGCTGCGCAATTTCTGGTTCCACACCGGCGATATCGGCATGTTCGACGAAGACGGCTTCTTCTTCTTCCTCGATCGCAAGAAGGATTACCTCCGCCGCAGGGGTGAGAATATCTCGTCGATGGAAGTCGAGGGCGTGTTCAGCCTGCACCCGGATATCCAGGAAGTCGCCGTCCATGCGGTGCTTGCGGACATGGAAGACGATGTGAAGGCGACCTGCACTTTGGTGCCCGGCGCCACGATCACCGAGGAAGAGCTCTGCCGCTGGTCGGTCGATAACCTTCCCTATTTCGCAGTGCCGCGCTTCATCGAATTTCGCGAGGCGCTTCCCAAGAACCCGGTCGGCCGCGTGCTCAAGTATGAGCTTCGCGACCAGGGCATCACCGAGGGCACCTGGGACCGCGAAGCTTCACAAGTCGAGCTGGTCAAACGCTGAGGCGAACCGGGACTTTACGCCGGGCGGCGAATCGCGTAGATAAAACCAACAACATGTCAGTTATGAGAGGATGGATGTGATGCGCAAGGTCGAGGATCTCGTCATCGTCAGCGTCGACGATCATATCGTCGAGCCCCCCACCATGTACGACGCGCACCTCTCGGTGCAGCACAGGGCAATCAAGCCCGAGTTGCGCAAGGACAGGAACGGCGCCGATTACTGGCTCTATGAAGGCAAGCGCACCGGCTCGATCGGGCTCAATGCAGTCGTGGGGCGGATGAAGGAGGAATATGGCTGTGAGCCGGTTTCCTTCGAGCAAATGCGCAAGGGCGCATGGGACATCCATTCGCGCATCGAGGATATGAACGCGAACGGTATTCTCGCCTCGCTCAACTTCCCCAGCGTCGTGACGTTCGACGGCGGCCTGTTCCACCGCTTCGAGAACAAGGCGAATGCGCTCACGCTGCTGCGCGCCTATAATGACTGGCATATCGACGAGTGGTGCGGCAGCTATCCGGGCCGCAACATCCCGCTGGCGATCGTGCCCTATTGGGATATCGAAGCGACCGTCGCGGAGATCAAGCGCGTCGCGGCCAAGGGCTGTCACGCGATCACCTTCAGCGACAACCCGTCGCTCAAGGGACAGCCGAGCATCCATAACGAACATTGGGAGCCGTTGTGGAACGCGTGCGCCGACCACGATATCGTGATCAATATCCATATCGGATCGGGTGCGCAGGCGCCGCATGCTTCCATGGAGTCCCCGATCGATGCGTGGATCACGACCATGCCGATCTCGATCGTCAATTCTGCGGCCGACTGGCTTCACCTCAAGGCTTTGCAGCGTCTGCCTCTCAAGGTGTCGCTTTCCGAAGGCGGGATCGGCTGGATCCCCTATTTCCTTGAGCGTGCGGATTTCGTGCACGAGCATCACAAGGCCTGGACCCATGCCGATTTCGGCGGAAAGAAGCCGAGCGAAGTCTTCCGCGAGCACTTCCTGACCTGCTTTATCGACGATGCCTTCGGTCTCGAGAATCTCGACAAGATCGGTGAGAATAACGTCGCCTATGAGTGCGACTATCCCCACTCGGACACGGTGTGGCCGGAATCTGCCGATCGGCTGCTCGCGACGCTTTCGGGCATCTCGGACCAGGCGGTTGCGAAGATCACGCATGGCAACGCGATGCGCCTGTTCAACTTCGATGCGTTCGGGATGATGGGCGGACGCGAGAACTGCACGGTCGGCGCGCTGCGCAAGGCGGGAGAGCATGTGAACACCGCACCGCAATCGTTCGGCGGCCCCGCACCGCTCGAGCCCGGCCAGGTGCAACGTCCGGTGACGTCGGGCGACATCACCAAGATGTTCACCGACGTCGCCAAGAATGACGGCGAGCTGGAAGCGGCCTGATGCCCGGCTATCAGCGGATGCTCCCACAGTTGAGCGACGAAAATCGCTTCTATTGGACCAGCGGTGCGGACGGCGTGCTGCGCATGTTGCGCTGCGACGCCTGCAGCAACTGGGTGAATCCGCCGCGGCCGATTTGCAGCAAGTGTTTGAGCAAGAGACTCAGTCCGCAGCCGCTGTCGGGCAAGGGCGAAGTGTTCAGCCTGACGCTGAACTACAAATCCTGGGGCCCCGGCCTCGATGTCCCTTACGCGATCGCCGTGGTGAAGCTCGACGAGCAGGATGACCTGCAATTGACGACGAATATCGTTGGCACTGCGCCCGAGGCAGCGCGCATCGGAATGCGGGTCGCGGTGACGTTCGAGCAGGACGAGGATGTTTGGCTGCCGATGTTTGCGCCCGACGGCGCAGTGCAGGCCGCCTGAACCGATTTTTGAAGATCAAGATTAGGAGGAACCGATGGCGGTCCAGGCACTACTCGAACGGCAGCCGGAAACCCGCGAACTGGGTTACAAGGTCTATGACGGTGACGGGCACATCTATGAGACGATGGACACGTTCCGCCGTCACCTGCCCAGGCAATATCACAGCAGCTTCCAATACGTGCAGGTCGAAGGGCGCACCAAGCTGGCGATCAACGGGCATATCAGTTCCTATATCCCGAACCCGACGTTCGAAGTGGTCGCGGCGCCGGGCAGCCATGAGATCTGGTATCGTGGCGAAAACGAGAAGGGCCTGTCGCTACGCGAGCTGACCGGCGATCCGCTCGCTTATCAGCCGGAGTTCGGCGAGCCAGAATCGCGCCTCAAGCTGCTCGACGAGCAGGGCGTACATGCCCAGCTGATCTTCCCGACCCTCGCCTCGATCATCGAGGGTCATATGGGCAACGACGTCAAGCTGATGGCCGCACTGGTCCATTCGCTCAACGCCTGGGTGCACGACGAATGGACCTTCAACTACAAGGACCGGCTCTATCCTTGCGCCTACATTTCCCTCGCCGACGTCGATCTGGCGTGCGCGGAGCTGGACTGGGCGCTGGCGCGAGGCGCGCGGCACATCCTGATCCGGCCGGCGCCGGTGCCCGGCGTGTTCGGGCCGCGCTCGCCGGGGCTGCCGGAGTTCGACAAGTTCTGGGCCAAGGTCAACGAATCCAACATCTTCGTCGTGCTCCACGTGTCCGACAGCGGCTATGACCAGATCTATCGCTGGTGGGGCAGTGGCGGCAGCGAGATGGTAGCGTTTGACCGCTCCGATCCGCTCAAGGCGTGCATGGACACCCAGGGTCGCTCGATCGCCGACACGATCGCGGCGCTTATCGCGCACGGCGTGATGGACCGTTTCCCCAATATCCGCTGGATGTCGGCCGAGAACGGGTCGATCTGGGTTCCGCATCTGATGAAGATGTTCAAGCGCGCGCACGGCCAGATGCCGCAAGCGTTCAAGCGCCACCCGATCGACACGTTCAAGGAGAGCGTGTTCGTCGAGCCTTATTACGAAGAGGATCTCAACGAGCTGCGTGAGTTCGTGCCGGTCGAGCGCCTGGTGTTCGGCAGCGACTGGCCGCACGCCGAGGGCCTGGCCAAGCCGCTCGACTTCCTCGACGAGGTCAAGGACTTCTCGGCCAGGGAGCAGGAGATGTTCATGAGCAGCAACCTGAAGGGCCTGCTCGAGGGCAAGCGCTAAGCGCGTCAAATTTCGAAGGCCGGCCCTGGCATAGTCCGGGGCCGGCTTTTCTATGCCTGCTTGCGTGGTGCGGCCAAAAGACTTTGCTCGTCGATACTGGCGCGCGTCGGCGTGAAAAGCAGTGTCAGGATGTCCGCTTCGGCCTGCTGAATATCAGCCAGGCTCAGCATCGATGGATTGTGGCGCATCGTCGCCGGGCGCGCCGCCATGCGCTCGATTGCCGAATAGATGATCACGCTACGTGCGAAGGCCGATTTGCGTTCGAGATCATGGTCTGGATGCGCGGCCATCATACGGTCGGCGATGGCGTTGATCAGCGGCATCGCCGTATCCTGGCGAATGGTCAGGAAGGCGGGATGGGCACTGTCGGCCAGATAGTTGCGTACCGTCAGGATCGCGCGGTGGCGGTCCCAGTAGGCAGTGAAGGCCTCGATGAACCGCCCGGCCTGTTCGGCCGGCGGCGCCGATTCCCATGCCGAGCCGAGCGCGTCATGCACGTCCTGCATATCGGCACCGGCCTCCTGGCTGAGCGCCAGCAGGATTTCGTCGATATCCTTGAAATAAAGATAGAAGGTCTGCGAGGCGAGCTTGGCGGCGCGCGCGATGGCGCTGGCGGTAATCTTGTGTGCGGGCTCGACCGCAATCAGCTCGCGCGTCGCATCCATCAGCCGGCGGCGGCTCTCCGCACCCTTTCGGCCGATCGATTGCCCCTGCTTGTTGACCTCGTCCATCCCAGCGCAGGAACCGCGCACGGCGCCCGGTGTCAAGCTGTCAGCCGCGCGACTTGGGCATCCCGAGGGACTTTTCGGCGATCAGGCTGCGGTGAACTTCGCTCGTCCCGCCATACACAGTCATCGCAATTGCGCGCCGCATCGTGACCTCGACATAATCCATGTCCTTGTCGAGCCCGCGGACGAGCGATGCGGCGCCACCCGCCGCGACGATCGCGCTGGCGTCACGGTACATCGTCTCGGTGGTGAACATCTTGGCCATCGGGCCGAAGCTGAGATCGTGAATACCCTCGACATCGGCCCAGATCTGGCGGCGGCAAAGCACTTCGGCGACTTCACTGTTGACCGCCGCCTTGGCGAGGACGCGCCGGACATGGGGATCCCCGATCGGAGCGCCGACATTGCCCGAGGGCTTGCGCGCCCATGCGACCGCACGCTTCATCATCGCGCTTTGCGCCGCGTGATAGCCTGCGCCGCCATGTTCGAAACCGAGCGCCGATGCCATCACACGTGCACCGTCGCCGACCTCGCCGACGCGATATTTATCGGGGACACGGACGTCGGTGAAATAGGTGATGTTCGTCTTCTCGTCCTGCAGCGTATAGACCGGGTGCAGCTCGATCCCGGGCAGCTTCATCGGCATGATGAACATCGTCAGGCCCTGATGCTTCTTGCCGCTATTGTCGGTGCGGGTGAGCATCAGGATGTAGTCGGCCTGATGGCCGTTGGTGGTGAACATCTTCTGGCCGTTGAGCAGCCAGTCATCGCCGTCGCGAACCGCGCTGAACTTCGCCCCGAAAACATCGGATCCCGATGCGGGTTCGGAAAAGCCGAGCGCGCCAAGCGCTTCGCCGCGCACGATCTCGCCGATGATCTCGTCACGGACCGAGTCCTGCGACCAGAGCTGGGTCATTTTGGCGACGAATTCGGTCACCGCCACCGGAGTGCGCGTCCAGGCTATGTCTTCCCAGAGCGGCGCCGCCGCCATGACTTCGTAGCGTGAGCGCACCTTCTGGCCCTCTGCTCCGAGGTCGGGGAAGGCATGTCCCGCCGCCGAGAGTTTCTTGTGGAATTCGGGATGATGGCCCGCCGTCGAATGATGCTTTCTGGCCTCGACGTCGGGCGTCATGTTGGCCTCGACAAAGGCACGGAGCTCTGCGGCATAGGCGTCCGCGTCAGCGCCCCAGGTGAAATCGATGCCGACATCGCCTGCCGCGGGCAGTGTCACCGGCGCATCGTCCCACAGCCGCGCCGCGACCTGGTCGAGTTCGTGGACCGGATCGCCGGCGATCAGCGCGAGCAGCTTGGCGCGGCGGAAATAGAGCTGGACGTCATATTCGAGGCTGAGGCCGTAGCCGCCAAAGGTGCGGACGGCATGCTGCACCGCCTGGTCGACCGCGTGCGCGGCCCACCAATAGGCCATCGAAACGCGCGCTCCGGCTTCCGGGCTGCCAGCCGAGATCGCGCTGATGGCGTTCCAGGTGAGAAGCTTCGCGCCGTCCATGTGCGTCGCTGCGTCCGCCATCGGATGGGCGATGCCCTGAAAGCTGCCGATCGGCGCGCCATAGGCCACGCGCTCGACCGAATAGGCCGCTGCCATCTCAAGCGCACGGCGGCCAAGGCCTGCGAGCGTAGCGGCGGTGAGGATTTTCCATTCCTCGACCGCAGCTTCGAACAGCGCGCGGGCATCGGCGCCGGATGCGAGCACGATCCGGGTGCCGCCAGCGTTGGAAAGGTCGAGCGCCGCGACGGCTGCCGCCGCGATATTGGGGGCGCGCTCTGCGCTCAATTCCGTGAAGGCGACCAACTCCCCACCATCCAGTGCAACGATCACCTTGGCAATCGAAGCGCCGAGGATCGGCTGAACCTTGCCCGGTTCGACGGGCGCCAGCGCAAGGGTCGCCAGCGCGCCACCATCGACTTCGGCCAGCAATTCCGCCGGAGCGTTCGCCCGGTGAAGCAATCCGATTGCTACGATCGCCTCGATCAGCGGCACCGGCGCGACACTGCGCCCGGCCGCCTCGGCGACGATCGCGGCATCCATCAGCGACATGCCGCCATCCTCGGGTGCGACCGCGCGCATGCCGGTGATGCCGAGTTCGACCAGCTGATCCCATAGCGCGTTGTCGATGCCGGTCGCTTCCGCGGCGCGGATGCGCTCCGGCGTCGCTTGATCCTCGAACAGGCTGGTGACCGTGTCCTTGAGGAGAGTCTGGTCTTCGGAAAGCGCGAGCTGCATGTCGATCCTTCAGGCCTTCTTGTTGGCCTTCGTCATTTCGTCGAGATTGGCGAGCGTGGCGCGGCCATCGGCGGCCCAGGCATTGGCATGGCCCAGCGAGTGCGTGTCGAAGCAGGCCTGGATCGCGGCATACTGCCCCTGGATATCCATGGTCTGGTTCACCGCGCGCTTGGCCATCATCAGCCCGTGCGGGTGCATCTGCGCGATGCTGTTGGCCAGATCGAGCGTCGCCTCATGGAGCTGCTCGAGCGGCACCACCTTGTTGAGCATGCCGATCTTCTCGGCCTCCTCGGCGTTCATCCAGCGCGCGGTGAACAGCATTTCCTTGGCCTTGCGCGCGCCGAACTCCCAGGTGTGGCCGTGATATTCGACGCCGCCGATCGCCATGCGGACAACCGGGTCCGAGAAGCGCGCATTGTCTGCCGCGACGATCAGATCCATCGGCCAGATCAGCATCAGGCCAGCCGCCACGCAGGCGCCCTGCACCGAGGCGATGGTGGGCTTGGGGAGGTTCCGCCACTTCTGCGAATAGCCCAGGAAGTGCTTCGACTCCCATTTATACATCCGCATCAGACCGTTCTGATCGACGTCATCGAACATCGACAGCCAGGGCTCATGCTTCACGACTTCCGCCGAGATGTCGTGTCCGGCCGAGAAATGCTTGCCGCTGGCGTTGAGAATGATGACGCGAACATCGTCGTCCGCCGCCGCCTTGTCGAACGCGGCGTCCAGCTCCGCCAGCAAGGGCGGATGCTGCGCGTTGTTCGCTTCCGGCCGGTTGAGCGTGATGATCGCGACACGATCGCGGACTTCGTAGAGGATGAAGCTCATCTGGATTTCCTCAGCGCGGGGGCATGCGAATGGCGCCGTCGAGACGGACGGTCTCGCCGTTGAAATAGCCGTTGCGGACCATCTCCAGCACCAGGCTGGCATATTCGGACGGATTGCCGAAACGCTTGGGGAAGGGGACCGAAGCGGCGAGCGCTTCCTTCACATTGTCCGGCGCTCCCATCATCAGCGGAGTATCGAAGATGCCCGGCATGATGGTGTTGACGCGGATGCCCTCGCTGGAAAGGTCGCGCGCGATCGGCAGGGTCATGCCGACGACCGCGGCTTTGGATGCCGAATAGGCCGCCTGACCCATCTGGCCGTCCTGCGCTGCGGCGGAGGCGGTGCTGACGATCGCGCCGCGCTCGCCATCGATGGGGTCGAGCGTAAGCATGCCTGCGGCCGCGCGGGTGATGCAGCGGAAAGTGCCGACGGTGTTGAGCATCAGCACCCAGGCGAACTTGTCGGTCGGGAACATCTTGATCTCGCCGGTCTTGCGATCGCGGCCCGCGGTCTTGGCGCTGTTGCCGCCGCCCGCACAGTTGACGAGGATACGCTCCTGGCCGTTGGCCGCGCGCGCCTTCGCGAAGGCTGCGTCGACCGATTCATCGGACAATACATCGACCTGGCAGTAAATCGCGCCGGTCTCGGCGGCTGCGCGTTCGCCGGCTTCCGCGTTGAGATCGAGAATTGCGACCTTCACGTCCTGCGCGCGAAGCGCTTTCACCGTGGCGAGGCCAAGCCCGGAGGCGCCCCCGGTGACCACTGCGGAAATCGACGAGTCCAGCTTCATGAATCCTGCTCCAGATGCGGGCGGCATGATCCTGGCTGCCCCATACCGTACGGCGACTATGCTTCGGCTGAGTGCTGTGCAATCCGGGCCTGCCCAAGCGCATGGTTGTGATGCGTTCTCCCGTGGCGCGAGACATGGCCGTATCGCGCGTTCTAGATGCCGCGCTAAGGAGCGGACGATGAGCATCGCTGACCGTTTGAAGCCCAACCTAAGGCTGCCGGTGGTGGCCGCGCCAATGTTTCTCGTGTCCGATCCCGGGTTGGTGATTGCCGCCTGCAAAGCCGGCGTGATTGGCACCTTTCCGTCGCTCAATTGCCGGAACACGGCGGATTATGGGGCATGGCTCGATACGATCGACGCGGCGCTTGGGCCGGATGATGCGCGCTATGGCGTGAACCTCATTGTCGGCAAGCAGAACACGCGACTGAGTGAAGACCTGGCGCTCACGGTGATACGGCGAGTGCCTTTGGTGATCACCTCGTTCGGCGCAGACAAGGACGTGGTCGCAGCCGTGCGTAGCTATGGCGGCACCGTCTTCCACGATGTCGCCAGTGCGCGGCACGCCGAAATCGCAGCAGCTGCAGGCGTGGACGGGCTGATCGTGCTGACTGCCGGGGCAGGTGGGCATACCGGCTGGCTCAATCCGTTCGCGGTCATGAACGAGGTTCGCTCGATCTTCGATGGCACCATATTGCTCGCCGGAGCGATCTCGACCGGACGCGACGTCGCCGCGGCGCGGATGATGGGCGCGGACCTCGCCTATATGGGGACACGGTTCATTGCCACCGAAGAGGCGGCCGTTGCGCAGGATTACAGACGCTTGTTGATCGAAGCGACGGCCAAGGATGTGCTCGCCACGCGAGGCATTAGCGGGACGCCCGCCAACTTCCTCAAGACATCGATTGCCGGGCGCGGCCTCGATCCAGACCTGTTCGCCGCCGCGACCGCGCCTCTCGCCGAATTGGGCGGACTGAAGCCGTGGAAAGACATCTGGTCGGCGGGGCAGGGGGTTGGCGCGATCGCGGACGCACCGCCTGTGCGTGAACTTGTGGACCGGCTGGTCGCTGAATATGACGACGCGTTAGCGGGCGCGAAACGCAGCTAGGCCGGCTTTGGCTTCCTCACCGCCCGCTACGGCAAGCGACAGGCGCAGCTCCTCGGCGAGACCCTGTTCGAGCGGAAGGTCGCTTGCGCGGATCGCTTCGTGGATCGCAGCTTCGGCAAAGGGGCGGTTGCCCGCGCGCTTGAGCGCGAAGTCGATTGCCGCGCGGACGACATTCTCGGCGATCCGGTCCACCAATCCCCAGGCCAGCGCGGTCGCGGCGTCAATCGGATCGCCGCTCAGCATCAGATCGAGCGCTCGGCTTTCCCCGATCAGACGTGGCAACGTCTGGGTGGCGCCATAGGCAGGCATGAGGCCCAGTTTGATTTCCGGCTGGCCAAATTGAGCGCCCGGATCGGCGATGCGGAAATGGCAGCCCATCGCAACCTCGAGCCCGCCGCCCAGCGCATAGCCGGTGATTGCCGCAACCCCGAGCTTGGGGAAGCCGTGCATTCGCAGCATCAGGCCATGCATGTGACGGATGCGTCCCTCGGGATCGCCGCCGCCTTCCTTAAGATCGGAGCCGACGCAAAAGGCTCTACCCGCGCCGGTGATGACGAAGGCACGGCTGTCGTCCGCTTCAATTCGGTCGAGATGGACGTCGAGTTCAGCAAGCAACGCTGTGTTGAGCGCGTTGAGAGCCTGTGGGCGGTTGAGCGTCAGCACGGCGACACCGTCAATGTCTTCGCGAAAGATGGTGGACATGGCTCAGTGTCGGTCGAAGCCGGGCGAGCCGCAAGACGGAGCGCATCGCATATTGGATGCTTTGACCGCCGGGTTTGTTGCCCGGGTTCACCCCGATAGGACCGGAGCGACACCGATCGATGAGGTTAGACAATGAGCAATGTTATCGTCGCGGGCGGCTTTGGTGCACTCGGCCGCGTCGTCGTTGAGGAACTGCGGACGCGAGGGCATCGTGTCGCTGTTGTCGATATGGCGCCCGTTCCGGAGTCCAGCGACGATCTGGCGATCGGCGGCGTCGATCTTGCGGATAACGAGGCGGTGGCAACTGCATATGCGGAAGCGGTGCGGAAGCTCGGTTCGATCGACGGGCTGGTCAATGTCGCGGGCGGGTTCACCTGGGAGCCTGTACAGGGAGGAAGCCTCGACAGCTTCGACGCGATGTATCGGATGAATCTGCGCACCGCCGCCGCCTCATGCCGAGCCGTGCTTGAGCACATGACCAGTGGGGCAATCGTCAATGTTGGCGCGGCCGCGGCGACTGGACCGGGGTTCGGCATGGCTTCCTATGCTGCTTCGAAAGCCGGCGTGATGGCCTTGACTGAAAGCCTGGCCGAGGAGCTTCGGGGCAGCGGCATCCGGGTCAACGCGGTGCTGCCGACGATTCTCGACACGCCCGCCAACCGCAACGACATGCCGGATGCCGATACCAGCGGCTGGGTGACGCCCGCCAGCGCCGCCAAAGCGATTGCCTTCCTGCTTTCCGACGAGGCCGAAGCGGTGACGGGCGCTGGTATCCGGCTTTCGCTCGGCGGTGGTGGCGCATAGAAGCTGCGCATGAGCGGAGGCATTTCACCAGCCGATAGTAACGCAACGGGCCTCGTCCTCGGGCGCAAGGGCAGGGAGACGCGCCAGCGGCTGATGGACGCTGCATTTCGCCTGCTCGCGCATACCTCCCCGCGCGACCTGACCGCGATTGCGATCGCGACCGAAGCAGGAACTGCGCCCGCCACGCTCTACATCTATTTCCGCGACGTGCAGGACATGCTGTACGCGTTAAGCGAGTCCGCAACTGCGGACATGCTTTCGGCTTTCGCCGCTCTCGATGTGTTCCATGACAATGGCAGGGTCGCGGCAGACAGCGAGGCATTCCTCGCGATGCTGGCGGAGCAATGGGATCGCCACGGCGCGATTCTCTATTATCGGATGATGGAGGCAGACCGCGGCGAGCCGCGCTTTGCGGCATTGCGCGGTCGCTGGGCCGAGGCGGTGCTCGACCGGTTCGCCAGGTTGCTCCAGCAGGCGCCCCACCTCAAGCCGCCGCTCGACGAGGTTGACGCTTATGCCGAGAGTATCGTGCTGTTCGCATCGATCGAGCGGCTGGCGGGGGCGATCCAGCGCGAGCCGAAGCTGCGTATCCCGCCCGAGCGGATGCGCGCGGCGCAGGCGCGGGTGCTGACCCGCATGATCGCGCCGGACGGTTAGGGGAGGCCGGAACGCTTGCCCCGGCCTCTTCCTTGATCACAGACCGATTTGGGCGCGCGTCAGCGTGGTCTTGAGCTTCGCGCCATCAGCGCTGAGCGACGAGAGCGGTACGCGGTAGAGCTTCATGTTCGACGTGAAGGTGACATAGCCAGCAGCGCTGTTCACTTCCTTGACCTTGCCCAGGTTGCGGCCATCGGCGTCGATCAGAACCTGATTCTTCCGTGCCTGCACCGTCTCGGCGGGCGCGCCCTGAAACGCGAATGCGGGGATGGGAGCAAGCAGCATGGCAGCCGCCGCGAACACGGAAAGCGATGTATTCTTCATGGGAAACAACCTCCAGCAAACCTCCTGCGGATGCGCAGATGATCAAGCTCTGACGCGCTGCAGCAAGCCATGCAACTGGTTTTATGATGGATCGTCAATTAAAACTGTTGTGTTGTCAGTTTTTTGTTTGCGCGCCGTGCCGGTGAAGGAAATCGATGACCGCATCGTTGAAAACATCGTTGCGATCGCCCGCGACCATATGGTCGGCGGAGGCGATGTTGACGATCTCGGCGTGCGGTGTGAGCGCCTGAAACTCCTTCACGCTCTCAAGGCTAACAACCTGACTCAGGCCGCCGCGGATCAGCAGAGTCGGTACCGCCAAATTGCGCGCCGCCGCACGCAGGCGTTCGCCGTTCCGGATGAATTCGGACGAAGAAACTTCCCTTCCCGTAAAGGCGGGATCCCAATGCCAGCGATAGCGGCCGTCCTCACCGACGCGCAGATTCTTCAGCAGCCCGCTAGGATCTTTCGGACGAGGGCGGTGTGGCTGATAGGCGGCGACGGCGTCCGCGGCTTCTTCCAGCGAGGCAAAGCCGTCCGGACTTGCGCGCATGAAGGCACCGATGCGCGCGGCGCCCTCGACCTCGATTCTGGGTGCGACATCGACCAGGACGAGGCTGGCGGCAGCTGCGCGGCCTTCGCCGATCGTCACGAGGGCGGTCAGGCCGCCGAGCGAGGCGCCGACCAGGATCGCCGGCGCGGGCAGCGCGCCCAGGATCGCTGCGAGATCGTCGATGAACCGGTCGAGACCATAGTCGCCGTCGGGCGACCAGCCGCTTTCGCCATGCCCGCGCAGGTCCAGCGACAGGACGCGGTAGCCGGCGCCGGCAAGCGTCGCTGCCGCCGAGCCCCATGAAAAGCGCGTCTGGCCGCCACCGTGCAGAAGCACTACCGGCGCCCCGTCGGCAGGCCCGCCGATATCGGCGGCGATCCGGACGCCGGCACCCTGGAGCATGGTTGGTTGCATCGAATCTCTCCCGCTGCGCGCAGAAACGAAAACGGCGGACCGAAACCGGCCCGCCGTCTTCTTACTCAAGGATTGGAACGCGTCAGAACTTGATGCGGCCCTGTATCCCGTACATCCGCGGCTCGCCGTAGAAGAGCGAAGCATAGCCGGCCGACGTGGCGGTGTTGGCTCCGCCCACCGAATATTCCTCGTCAAAGAGGTTGCGGGCATAGAGGCCGAGCGTGACCGGCGACCCGCCAATATCCTCCCAATCGATCCGTGCGTTGAATACCGCATAGGCCGGACGGCTCAGGTTGAGATCGGTCTTGAACGGACTGTAGTAAGTCCGGCTGGCGCGATACCCGTCCAGATTGAACGAAATGCCACCCATGCCGTCGCTGAGCGTCGTCTCGTAGCTCACGCTTCCCCCCAGGGTAAGCGCGGGAGCGTACGGGAAGGCGGTATCGGCTGCGTTCGCCGGGAAGGCATTGCGCGAGGCCAGGATCGCCGGCGTCCCGACTTCCAGATACTTCGCGTCATTGTAGCTCGCAAAGCCCGAGAGGGTGAGACCACGCGTCGGCGTGATCGTGAAATCGACGTCGAAGCCCTGCACGCGCGCGCGGCCGGCGTTGATGATGATCGTGCCCGCCGACGGATCGTTGTTCGGATTTCCGTCACCGTCGAAATTATTGTTGGTGCCGTTCACGCCGCGCTGCGACCCCGTATAGGTGCCGCGGAAGAAATCGACATTGAACGTGCCGCGCACGCCGCCCGCCGACCAGTGAGTCTTCAGGCCGACTTCGGCGTCGACCACCGTTTCCGGCGCGTAGGTCTGGAAGGGGGTCAGGATGCCGCCCAGAACCGGCGTGTTGACGCCGCCCGCGCGATACCCCCGGCGAACCGTGCCATAGACGAAGACATTCTCGCTCGCCTGGTAGTTGAGTCCGACGTTCCAGGTCCACGCCTGCGACTTCACGGTGGCCTGCGTACCCTGAATTGCGCGCGGCGTGGCATTGACGGTGATCGTACCGCCGTTGCGGCACTGGTCCAGCGTCGCCACCGGGGTTCCGAAAACGAACGGGTTGTTGGCGGGATAGCCCAGCGCGCAGGCAGTGGTGCTGTCCCAGGTGTGACGCGCACCGGCATCGAGCTTCACGCCGCTGCCAAAGTCGAAGGTCGCCTGCCCGAACAGTGCCTTGCTGGTCTGGGTGCGATAACTCTGGATCAGCGACGCAGGGAGGCGCGGCGTGAAGGCGGCTACGATGAGGCCGTTACGGCCGCTCGGGCGCGATTTCACGTAGAAGGCGCCGAGGATGGTATCGAGGCGATCACCGAGGAATGATCCCTGAACCTGGAATTCCTCGCTGAACTGGCTGAAGTCCTGAAGATTCTCTGCGGTCGTCAGGCCCATTTCGGTGCCATCGGTATCGGTAAGGCTATAGTGAAATGCTGTGCGATATCCGAGAATGTTCTTGAACGTGATGCTGCCGGCATCGACCGTCGTCGTGTTCGAGAGGCCCTGAAGCTGGACATTTTGGAACACGCGGGGCGAAGTGAAATTCTTACGGATGCCGGCTGCCTGCTGGCGGGCCAGCGCGAGATCCACGTCGCACGAGGCCGAAGTGTTGCAGTCGTACAGGACGTTGAAGGTCGGCAGCCGCGGCGTGATCGTGCCTGGATAGAGATGGGTCAGCAATGCGCCGTCGCCCTGGCGCTCCCAGCGGATGCTGTCGTAAACCGTGGTGTTGTGGACCGGTCCCGCTTCAATCAGCAATGAGACCCGAAAGGAGAAGTCGTTGCGATTGTCCAGATCCTGTCCGGTGATCTGCGAAACCGTGTAGCCGTCGCGCTTGTTGCGCTGGCCGGCGACGCGGATCGCGACATGATCGGTGATGACCGGGATATTGATCGCGCCTTCCGCGACGATCGCGTTGTAGTTGCCGTACGAGGCCGACACATAGCCGCCGAGTTCGTAGTTCGGCGCGACCGGATAGACGAGCACTGCGCCCGAGGTTGAGTTGCGGCCGAACAACGTGCCTTGCGGCCCCTTGAGGACCTGGACCGAGGCGAGGTCATAGGTCGGGATGACGCTTGCAACATAAGGAAGCGGCACGTCGGCGAAATAGGTCAGCACCGGCTGCGCGGCGTCACCGATATTGGAGCGGCTCTGCGAGCGGATGACGATCTGCGGATTGGCGCTGCCGCCCGAGCGGCCATAGGTCAGGCCCGGCGTCGCCTGGGTCAGCTGCTCGATCGAGGTGATTGAGCGGTTCTCGAGCTGATCGCTGCCAAACGCAGTGACGGCGACCGGAACACGCGAAAGCGCTTCTTCGCGGCGGCGGGCGGTCACGACGATCTCACCGTTGTCGGTGCTGTCCTGCGCCTTCGTGTCGTCCTGCGCCGCGGCGGTCGGATCATCGCTGGTGACGGGGTCGCTGCTATTGGCCAAAGCCGGCGTGGCGCTGAAGATGATGGCAGCGCAACTTGCGAGCAGCGCGCGCTTGGAAATCGACGTCATATCCCCTCCTCGGGTGTTGTGATTGCTGGCCGATTTCTTCGCGTCGGCTGAATGGGAACATACAGCATGTCGGTTTGCGATCCACTTTGGGAGAACCATTCAGCACATCCGTGCTGACGGTCCATCAGGGATTGCTCGGAGTGTTGCGAATATGTCGCGTCCGAAACGGCTCAGCCGTCGGCGACTGTCGTTCGGCGCATATCGCGGCGATAAAGATCGTCACGAAAGGGCGTGGCGCGGTGCATCGTGCAGCGGTTATCCCACATCACAAAGTCACCACCGCGCCACTGATGACTGTGGACGAACTCCGGACGTATCGCGTGCTCGGTGAGTCGATCGAGAAGCTCGCGGCTTTCCGTCGCGTCCCATCCAACGATGCTTTCGGCATGCGAGGCAAGATAGAGTGCGTCCCGCCCCGAAGGGTGACGGCGTACCAGAGGCTGTTCGGCGCCGGGAAGGTTGCGTTCCTCGTCGGGGCTGAGCGCGGGTGCGTCGGCGAGAAGGCGAGAACGGCCCAGCGAATGGAAGACGCGCAGGCCCGTGAGCGCGAGCTTCGTTACTTCGTCCAGCGCATCATAGGCGGCACGCATGTCGGCGAATTCAGTGTCGCCGCCTTCAGGCGGAAGGATCCGCGCGGCGAGGAAGGTGTAACGACCCGGCGGATCCCGGAACGAGCTGTCGGTGTGCCAGAGGCGGGCCGGGCGCTGGAGGAGCCGGCGGCGGTCATCGGCGGCGAGGCGGCGGCCTTCCTCATCGACATTGGAAATGTCGCTGAGCTCGTCGCGCTTGAGGCGGCGTTCGGTATCCTCCCGGTGAACGGTGATCGACCGTTGAAGCGGGCCGAATAGCGCGCTGAAACCGATCTGCGCCTCATCGTCCATTGCTGCCTGGTGGCGGAAGACAAGGACCGCATGGGTATCGATTGCCTGTTGCACGGCGCGGGCCTGATCCGGGGTAAGCGGCGTCAAAAGATCGAGCCCGGTCACTTCGGCCATGAAGTGGGGATGAAGCTGGTTGACGATCATGGCTGGAACTCGATGATGATCTTTCCGGTCGCCTGGCGATTGGCGAGTGCTGCCAAGCCCTCGGGCGCGCGCGCGAGCGGCAGATGTTGGGAGATATGCGGACGGATCTTGCCCGCGGCGTGAAGCGCCGCGATCTCGCCGAGATAGGCGAGGCGCTTTTCCGGCTCCCGGCGGGAGAAATCGCCATAAAAGACGCCAATGACCCGCGCACCCTTTAGCAGGGTGAGGTTCAGTGGAAGGCTGGGGATACCGGCGGTGAACCCGATCACCAGATACCTTCCCTGCCAGCCGAGCGCGCGAAAGGCGGGTTCAGTGTACGGGCCGCCGACCGGATCGAGCACGACGTCGATATTGCCCTCGGCCTTGATCGCATCGGTGAAGGCACGCGCGGCGGCGCGATCGGTGAGGTCGGCGGGATAGATCACGGCTGCATCGGCGCCGAGGCTGCGGACCAGTTCGGCCTTCGCGTCGGAGGAGACGGCGGCAATCACCTTGGCGCCGCAAGCCTTGCCAAGCTGTATCGCAGCGATGCCGACACCCCCCGATGCGCCAAGGACAAGCAATGTCTCGCCGGGCTGGATCGCTGCCTGATCGCGCAGGGCGTAGTGGCTGGTCGCATAGGTCACCATCAGTGCGGCCGCCTCGTCGAACGGCACGCAGCCCGGGATCGCAATGCAGCCCGATTGGGGGACTAAGATCTTGTCGGCGAGTCCGCCCCATGCCGTAAGGCCGATCACGCGGTCGCCGGGCTTGAACGCGGTCACGCCAGCGCCCACAGCCTCGACGACGCCCGCGACTTCGGAGCCGGGGGAGAAAGGACGCGCCGGGCGCATCTGGTAGAGATCCTGGATGAGCAGGACATCGGGATAGTTGAGGGCCGCTGCATGGACTGCGATCAGAACTTCGCCTTCCACGGTCGCAGGATCCGCAATCTCGTCGAGCGTGAGCGTCTCGGGACCGCCGACAACATGGCTGCGCAGCGCACGCATCAGATGCCACCCCCTACCGCAATATCCGCCCCGGTGGTGTAGGAGGACACGTCCGACGCGAGATAGAGCGCGACACCGATGATCTCGTGCGGCTCGCCGAAACGGCGCATCGGGATGTTGGCCTGCATCCGTTCGGTATCGACCCAATGTTTCGAGATGTCGGTGGCGAACATGCCTGGCGAGATGGTGTTGACCCGGACGTGGGGCGCGAACTCGCGTGCCAGGCCCACCGTCATTGCGTTGAGTGCGGCCTTTGCGCCGGCATAGGGAATGATGCCGGGCACGGGATTCTTCGCGCCGAGCGACGAGACATTGATGATCGATCCGCTCCCGGCGTCGCGCATGCGCGTGCCGAGCAGTGCGGCAAGCCGGAAGGGGCCCTTGAAATTGACCGCGATGACCTTGTCGAACAGCGCTTCGCTGGTGGCGACGCTGCTCGGCTCAACCGGAGACATGCCGGCATTGTTGACCAGTATGTCGATACGGCCCCATTCGGCCCAGGCTGCTTCGGCGAGCGCCTCCATCTGATCCCAGTCGCCGGTATGCGCGGCGATCGGCAGGGCGCGGCAGCCGAGCGCGCGAACCTCTGTAGCGACCGCTTCGCACGCGTCGAACTTGCGGCTGGCGATGATCACGTCGGCCCCTTCGCGCGCGAAGGCGAGGACCATCTCCCGGCCCATGCCGCGGCTCCCGCCGGTGACGAGCGCGACCTTTCCGGCCAAGACTCCGCTTGCTGTCATTCGACTCTCCTTGGCTGGACAATTGTCCAGCGAACTGGCAGCTGTCCAATGACAATGACCGGCTTGGACGACCTATCACATATGCGTTTCGCATGAGCCTTGAGCGGCCGACATCGCGGCAGGATCAGCGGCGGATCACGCGGCGGCGGATCGCCGATGCGGCGCGGCAATGCTTTTACGAGCAGGGCGTGGCCGAAACCTCGGTCGAGGAAATCGCACGCAAGGCGGGGGTCGGCCGGGCGACGCTTTATCTGCATTTCGCCAACAAGGATGCGATCCTGCTCGAGCTGCTCGCGTCGAACATGCGGGGTGTCCGGCTGATCTTTCGCGAGCTGTGCGATGCGCCCTTGGTCGATGTCGCCGCAGCGCGGGCCTGGCTGGTCGAATATGTCGCGGCGCTGCGCCGGCATCGGGATGCGATGCCGCTCTTTCATCTCGGGCTCGCCAACGATGAGGCTGCGAGACGGCTGCTGGACGAGAATCGCGAGGTGCTGGCGGGGATGTTGCGCGAGCGCTTCCCGGCGTTGGCGAACGGTGGCGTGCGTACCGATACACGGCTCGGCCTCGCGCTTGCGCGCGTTGACCAGTTTGCGAGCGCGGCGGCGGAGGATGCGCCACGCTTCGATGTCGAGGTGGGGCTCGACCTGGTGGCCGAGGAGCTTGCCGAATTGCTGGGGGATCAGCCGGCGTAGTTCGCCAGCGATCCGCCTTCCTGTGCGAGCCGGCTGAGGAGGGGCGAAGGCTCGATGCCGATCTTGCCCAGACCTTCGACAACTGCCGGCAGGCCGATGGCGTCCGCATGGAACATCGGACCGCCGCGATACGCCGGCCAGCCATAGCCGGTGATCCACACCAGATCGACGTCCGATCCGCGCAGCGCAATCCCTTCGTCGAGGATCTTCGCACCTTCGTTGATCATCGGCAGCAGCAAGCGATCGAGGATCTCGGCGTCGCCGAGCGTGACCGATCCGGGTGCGGCCCCGGCCAGCCCGGCGACCACATCCAGTGTTACCGTCGAAGGCGATGCCTGTTTGCCCGCATAGTCGTAATAGCCGGCGCCGGTCTTCTGGCCCTTGCGGCCCGCGGCGACGAGGCGCGACTTGACGGTATCGGCCTCGCCCTCCCAGCCGATATCGAGGCCCGCGAGATCGAGCATCGCGAACGGACCCATCGGAAAGCCGAAATCGGCAAGGACGCGGTCGATCTCCCACGGCAGTACGCCTTCCAGCACCATCGCGTCCGCCTCAATCTGACGGACGGCGAGCATACGGTTGCCGATGAAGCCGTGGCAGACACCCGATACGACTGCTGCCTTGCCCAGCTTTTTGGCCAGCCCCATCACGGTCGCGAGCACGGCATCCCCGGTCTTTTCCGCGCGCACCACTTCGAGAAGGCGCATGATGTTCGCCGGCGAGAAGAAGTGCATGCCGAGAACGCGCTCGGGGTTCGTCGCGGCGGACGCGATCGCGTTGACGTCGAGGAACGAGGTGTTGGTCGCGAGGATCGCATCCGGGCGTACTACGGCCGACAGCTTGCCGAACAGATCCTGTTTCACGGCGAGATTCTCGAAGATCGCTTCGACCACCAGATCCGCGTCGGCCAGCGGACCGAGGTCGAGGCTCGGCGTCAGTGCTGCGATCTGGGCATCGGCCTTGTCCTGCGCCAGTTTGCCGCGATCGACCCGCGACTGGAGTGTGGTTCGGATGTTCGCAATGCCGCGGTCGAGCGCCGCCTGCTGTGTCTCGACGATTGTGACCGGGAAACCTGCGGCGAGGAAGGCCATGGCGATCCCGCCGCCCATCGTGCCCGCACCGACGATTCCAACCGTGTTGACCGGGAGCAGTGCGAGATCGGGGGCGAGCCCCGGAATCTTCTGCGCGGCGCGTTCTGCCATGAAGACGTGGCGGAGCGCAGCGGATTGCGGGCCTTTGAGCACCCTCTGAAACTCGGATCGCTCGACAGCGATTCCGGATTCCCACGGCCCGGCGACGGCGGCTTCCACGCAGCGGAGGATGGCCTGAGGTGCGTCGAGCCCGGTCAGCTGTTTGGCATGGCTGGCGCGGAAACGCGCGAAGAGTTCGGGATCGGCGCGGTCGGCGGCTACCTTGTCTTCGAGATCGCGGATGCGCTTGGGAGAGTTGCCCGCTGCCGCGAGCTCCTGCGCGAAGGCGATGGCATCTTCCCGAAGCTGGCCCTCGGTCGCCAGCCGGTCGATCAATCCAATCCCGAGCGCTTCCTTCGCGCCGACCTGACGGCCCGAGATCAGCAGATCGAGTGCAGCCTCGGCGCCGGTGATGCGCGGCAGGCGCTGGGTGCCGCCGCCGCCGGGAAGCAGGCCGAGCGTGACCTCGGGCAGCCCCATCCGTGCCGAGGGTACGGCAATGCGGTAATGGAAGGTGAGCGCGGTCTCCATGCCGCCGCCCAGCGCTGTGCCGTGGAGCGCCGCGACCGTGGGCTTGGGCGAATTTTCGATACTGTCCTGCAGCGCGAAGAAATCGACCTTGGGCTGAACCTTGCCGAGCGATTTGAGATCGGCGCCCGCGATGAAAGTACGGCCCGCGCAAATGAGCACGATCGCCTTCGCAGCGTCGTCGGCAAGGGCCGCCATCAGCGCATCGTACAGTCCGTCCATCAGCGCCGGGGACATGGCGTTGACCGGCGGGAAATCGAGCGTGACGACGGCGATGCCGTCTTCGATGGTGAGGGTCGTGCCCTCGTTGATCGCGGTCATTGGGGCTCCGTCAGCGGCTGGGCTGGATCTGGTCGAACGGCACCGCCTTGTCGGGGCGGTAGTCTTGCGGCAGGCCGAGCAGGCGCTCGGCGATGGTATTCAGCAGCATTTCGTCGGCACCCCCGGCGATGCGGAGCGTCGGCACGGTCAGCCAGCTATGCGCCCAATCCTCCTTGGGGAAGCGATCGGGATCGAGCCCGGAGCCCGCGCCACCCATCAGATCCATCGCCGCAGCGGACATTTTCTGCCGCAGGCGCATCGAGACGAGCTTGTGGATCGCCCCCTCTGGGCCTGGCTCGGCGCCCAGCTGTAGCGCCATGAAGGTCTTGGTGCGGATCGCAACGAGCGCACGCTGCTGGCGGAAGGCATTGGCGATGTCGCGGCGGGTGCGGCCATCGTCGATCGCGGGGCGGCCGTTGATCGTGGCCGACTTGGCGATCTCGACGAATGCATCGAGCGCGGGGCCGAAACCGCCCTCGTCCGCCGCCGAATAACGCTCGATCATCAGCGTATCGAGCGCAACGCCGAAGCCACCGCCGACAGCACCGAGACGCTGGCTGTCGGGGATACGAACCTCGTCGAAGAAGACCTCATTGACGTCTTCCTCGCCATTGGCGAGCTTGACCGGGCGAACGGTGATGCCCGGCGTCTTCATGTCGAGCCAGAAATAGGTCAGGCCCTTGTGCTTGGCGACGCTCGGGTCGGTACGTGTGACGATCACGCCATAGTCCGAATATTGCGCCCAACTGGTCCAGAGCTTCTGCCCGGTAAGCACCCAGTCGTCACCATCCCGGAAGGCCTTGAGGCGGATGCCGGCAAGGTCCGATCCCGCAGCGGGCTCGGAGAAAAGCTGGCACCAGATCTCCTCGCCTTTGAGCGCGGGGTGCGCGAAGCGCTGGCGGAGTTCCTCATCGGCATATTTGAGCATCACCGGAATCGGCTGGCCAAGGCTGATGCCGAAATAGGAGGTGCCGAAGCCGAATTTAGCTTCCTCTTCGGCGAAGATCGCCTGCTCGAGTTCGGATCCGCCCCCGCCGCCATAGGCTTTGGGCCAGGAAATGCCGGCATAGCCGCTGTCGTATTTGAGGCGCTGCCAGCGGCGGCCGAGTGCGAGGTCATCGGCTTCGCTCAGCCCGCGGCGGGCCTCGACCCCGTATTCGGCGGCGTGGCTGGCGAGCCACGCGCGGGCGGTCGCGCGATAGGCGTCGAGATCGGGCATCATGCTGCCTCCAGATGCGTGGCGATGCGGTCTTCCCAGAACCAGGGCGCGCCGGCTTCGGCGGCGATGCTGCGGGAGCGGCGGTAATGAAGGTGCATATCGGCCTCCCACGTCACGCCGATACCGCCATGTACCTGAGTCGCGGCGGCTGCCGAAGACTCATAGGCGTGGACCGCGTTGAGGCGGGCGGCGGCGACATAGGCCTCGGCATCGGGGTCGCCATTGTCGAGCCGGACAGCGGCGTCGAGGATGGAGGCGCGGGCGAGCTCGTTCGCGACGTACATCTCGGCGATGGCGTGCTTGACCGCCTGGAACTTGCCGATTGCCTGGCCGAAGGCCTGACGTTGGTTGGCGTAGCTGGAGGCGAGGGCAATGCAGCTGTCGGTGCCGCCCACCGCTTCCCCGGCGAGGTGCAGGGCGAGGCGGCCGAGGCAGGCGCGGGCGACCTGCGAAGGATCGTTGAGCGGGAGGAGGGTCGCGGAGGCGCCGTCGAAGCGGAGGGTGGCGATGCAGCGGCTATTATCGATGGTGGAGAAGGTCGTGCGGGTCACGCCCTCCGAATCGAGATCGACCACGGCCAGTTGCGGAATTCCGGTGGACGAGGAGCACAAAACCACGGCGAAGTCGGCGCGTGCCGCTCCGAGGATCGCTGTCTTTTCGCCAGTCAGGCGATTGTCGGCGGAGAGAATGACTGCCTGCGCCAAGGGCTCGGACCTTTCGGCGAAGGCGAGAGCGGCAGCCTTTTCGCCCGATGCGAGCGCCTGGAGCAGCTCGGCCTGGCCGCCGAGCTTCAGCGCATGTGCAGCGGCGAAGCCCGTAGCCAGGAATGGCGCGCCGGCGACGACGCGGCCGCTTTCCTCGGCGACGATCAGCGTTTCGATGATGGACAGGCCGAGCCCGCCATCCTCCTCGGCGATGCCCATCGCGGTCCAGCCCATGTCGCGCGCCGCCTGCCAGAAGCTGGTGTCATACTGGCCTTCCGCTTCGAGCAACCCGCGCAGCGTGGCGGCATCGACCGTGCCGGCAAGCGCGCGGCGGACTTCCTCGCGAATCTGGTTCTGCTCGTCCGAATAGAGATAGGGCATGGTTTCATCCGCTCCTTATGGCCCTGTCCCTGATCCAGTTGCAGCCGCGGTGCAAAGGCTTCGCGGTCAAGTATCGGATATGTGCTCCGCTTGCGTTGACCCGCGCGGTCCATGCGCGCCAAGCCGGAAGCGGACGATGGGAGAGCGCCGATGTTCGCGGAAGGATTGCTGCGGGACGCCCGCATATTGGTGACCGGCGGCGGCAGCGGCCTTGGCAAGGAGATCGCCGCGGCCTGTGCAAAGCTCGGCGCGACCGTCTATCTGTGCGGTCGGCGGCAGGCGGTACTGGAGGAAGCGGCAGCGGGGATGGGCGGCCGCGCCATCCCGATCGTGTGCGACATCAAATCCGGCGAAGCGATCGAGGCGATGCTCGATACGATCTGGGCGGAGGGCCCCCTCACCGGCTTGGTCAACAACGCTGCGGGAAATTTCATCGCGCGGACCGAGGATCTGTCTATCCGCGGGTTCGATGCGATCGCCGATATCGTGTTCAAGGGCACGTTCCAGATGACTCAGGCATGCGGCAAGCGCTGGCTGGCGGCGGGCGACAAGGCGTCGGTGGTGTCGATCCTCGCGACCTGGGTGTGGAACGGTTCGCCCTTTGCGGTGCCGTCGGCGATGTCCAAGGCGGGGGTCAATGTGATGACTCAGTCGCTGGCGGTGGAATGGGGCGGGCGCGGAATCAGGCTCAATTCGATCTGTCCGGGGCCGTTCCAGACCGAGGGTGCGAGCGTGCGGCTCAATCCGACCGGCGATAGCCGCCTGGGATGGAACCCGATGGGACGGACCGGGCGGCCCGAGGAGCTGGGCAACCTGGCGGTCTTCCTGCTCGCGCCGGGAGCGGAGTTCGTGAACGGCCAGACCATCGCAATCGATGGCGCGGCGTGGCAGGCGACGGGGCAGAACTTCTCGGCTCTCACGGAATGGAGCGGCGAGCAATGGGCGGCGGCAAAGGCGGCCGCGCGGGGCATCGACGCGCGGGACAAGGCCGCGCGGTCCTAGTCCGCCACATGCTCCGGATAACGACCCAGCGTTCCCAGCAGGAGCGATGACAGGATCGCCAGAGGGATCACCAGCCACAGGAACAAGTCGTACGACCCGGTGACATCGTGGATCTTGCCTGCGACCCACGGCCCCAGCCCCACGCCCGCAAGCAATGCCGCCGCGACGAAGCCGAACAGCGTGCCGAAGCTTCGCATCCCGAAATAGCGAGTCGAGAGATAGATGACCGAGTCATATTCCCCGCCGATGCAAAGGCCCAGGAACACGATCGCGACGATCGCCATCGTCAGCGAGCCGGGAAAGGCGAGGAGCAAGCCGGCGGCGATCACTGGGAGCACAACGCTTACCGCACCGACGGGCGGTCCCGGCCAGCGATCGAGCATGACCCCAACCGCCAGCCTGCCTACGACCGAGAAGATGCCGGCGATGCCGGCGACATAGGTGGCGCTGGCGCGGGTCAGTCCCATCTCCGACAAGAGCGGGACGAGATGGAATACAAAGGCGACGATGACCCCGGTGATCATGAAGGCAGCGAGACACAGCTGCCAGAATTGCCGCGTGCGAAATCCCTGACGCGCCGTCCAGCCCGAGACCGCATGCTGGGGCACCACGCCGCGTTTCGAGAAGCGCGCATCGTGAAAGAAAAACCATAGCATCGGCAGCACCACCGCCGCGAACCCGCCGCCGAGCGCGATATAGGCGCCGCGCCAGCCGATCTCATCGATCAGCAGCCGCGTGATGGTGGGCAGGCACGCCTGGGACAGGCCGGTTCCGGAGAGCATGGCTGCGAGCGCCAGGCCCCGGCTGGTGCTGAAATGCGAAGAAACGGCGGTCGACCAGATGGTTGGTTTCTGGAACAGCGCCGCTGCGCCGAAGACCACCCAGAGTGCCCACCAGCTGTAGATCGAGGGGCCGGCAAGCGAGAGGGCTGCCGTTGCCGCGCACATCGCGATCGTGCCGGGAAGGGCTAGCCTGCGCGCGCCCCAACGATCAATGCAAAGCCCGAGCAGCGGCGAGAACAATACGCCGAAGATCGAGGGGGCGAGCATGCCGGCGGAAATATCGGCGCGAGACCAGTGGAATTCAGCCTCGAGCGGCGCGACGAAAACCCCAGTGGCGTAGATCTGGACGCTGCCCAGCGCGACGCCGCAACAGGCGGCAAGGACGAGGCCCCAGCCGGTGCGCCATTCGGAAAGCGCGCTCGGGCCGGATTCAGAGAGCGGGCGCTGCATCGATACGCTCCAGTTCGGCGCGGATTTCCGCGTGGCGTTGGGCAGTGAGCGGATAGCGAAAAGCGATCAGCGCGGCGCCGAGGCAGAGCAGGATGGGCAGGCCGATATAGAGAATCTGCAGGCCCTGCACCGCCGAAGCAGTATTCGCGGCGTCAGGCGCCGGATTGAAACCGAACATCGCCAGCGCCCAGAACATGATGCCGACCGAGACGGCCTGGCCGATCTTCCACACCCCGATCAGCAGCGCGTAGAGCAGGCCGGTGCGCTCCTGACCGGTGCGCAGCCGCTCTTCGTCGCTGATATCGGCGATCATTGCGCGGGGCAGCAGCGAGGCCGCGCCATAGGCGACGCCGATAATGCCCTGGCAAGCAAGCAGGATCAGGAGATTGCCCGCCGGAGCAAGCATGATCGCGAGCTGGCCGACAGCATAGAGGATGCTCGCACTGCCGAGCGCGCGATGCTTGCCGACGCGGATCGCCAGCCATGACCAGAGCGGCGTGAAGGTCAGGCCGAGCACGGCATGGACAATGAAGAGCAGGCCGAGATCGGCGGCATCGAGCCCCTTGGTCCGCGTGAAGAAGAATAGCGCCAACGTCGAGGTCGCGCCCCCGGCGAGGCCGAGCAGGCCTTCGCATGCCAGCAGCTTCTGGACGGTCGAGTTGCGCATCAGCTCGAAATATTCGCGCATGCCGCCGCCGGTGCGGCTGACCGCCACTGGCCGCTCGCGCACCGAAAGCACCGTGATCGCAACCATCACGGGCGCCAGCACGATCACCAGCCAGGCCATCGCCGCCATGCTCTGGGCCTGGCCCGATACGCCGAACAGCGACACGATCTTCGGCATCAGCATCGCGCCGATCATCCCGATTGAAAACGCGATCTGCCACCAGCCGTAGATGCGCGACCGCTCGTGATAATCGGGTGAAACATTCGCCGCGAGCGCGAGCTGGGCGAGGCTCATGATCGACCAGCCGGCATAGGCGAACAGCAGCCAGAAGGTGAGATAGAGCGTGCCGACGCCCTTGTGTGCCATGAACAGCATGCCGATCGCCAGCATGATCATCGGCGCAGCGACCACCAGCCAGGGCCGATAGCGGCCGAAGCGGGTCTTCACGCGGTCCATGACGCCGCCGATGAACGGATCGAAGGCGATATCGAGCAGCCGGACGATCATGAATACCGATCCGACCGCGGCGAGATCGAGGCCCAGCGTCCCCGTGTAGAAAGCCGGCAGATAGACGACGAGCGGCAGGCTGAGCGCTGCGAGCGGGATGCTGGGCCCCGCGAGCGCCAGCATCGTGCGGCGAGACAGGCGAGTCTGGTCTGAGGTCATTGGATCGCCTTTGCGCGCGCGTCGTTTTCGAAACGGGCGATGAAGTTCTGGGGATAGGGAGTGACCGGCGCTGACGCAGCGTCGAGCGCAGCGATTTCCTCGGCCGTCAGCGCGAGATCGGCGGCGGCGAGATTGGCGTCGAACTGGGCCGCTGACGTAAAGCCGATGATCGCGGTCGAGATCGTTGGACGATCGAGTACCCAGGCCAGCGCGACCGCCGCCACGGGGACACTGCGCGCATCAGCGATCGTCCTGAGGGCATCGACCACGCCATAGCCTTGCTCCCGGTCGAACGGGAGCAGGTCCATCGTGTTGAGCCGGCCATTGGCGCCCTCGGGATCCTCGCGGGTGTACTTGCCCGACAGGAAGCCGCTGGAGAGTGGGCTCCACACCATCGTGCCGATGCCGGCGTCCTGCGCCATCGGGGCGTAGTCATGCTCGATGTCGCGGGCGATCAGCGAATAATACATCTGGCCGGTGACGAAGCGCGCCAGTCCGTTGGCCCTTTGCATCGCCACCGCCTTGGCGGCCAGCCAGGCGGGCCAGTTCGAAAAGCCGATATAGCGTGCCTTGCCGGCGCGAACGACGGCGTCCAGCGCCTCGAGGGTTTCCTCGAGCGGCGTGAGCGCATCGGGCCGGTGGCAGATATAGACCTCGACATGGTCGGTACCCAGCCGGGTGAGGCTGGCGTCGATCGAGGCGTGGATATGCCGGGACGCAAGTCCCGCATCGGCGAGAGTGGGGCCGGTGCGCATGCCGACCTTGGTGGCGATCACGGCCTCGTTGCGCCGTCCGCCCAGCGCCTTGCCGAGCAGAATCTCGGATTCGCCCTTGTGATAAATGTCTGCCGTGTCGAAAAAGTTGATTCCGGCGTCGAGCGCCTGGCCGACAAGCGCGTCGCTATCCTTGCTGTCGAACGCAGCGAGCGGCCCCGCCCAGGCGGCGCCCAGCGTCATGGTTCCAAACGCCAGTTTGGAGACAACGAGCCCGCTATGGCCGAGCTTCGAGTATCGCATATGAGCTCTCCTGAGGATCGACCGTGGCGGAGCGTGGGCGCAAAGCCAAGCCAGCCGTCCATGCGAGCAGATAGGCGATGGATTCGTCTCGCACTGGCTGTTGCCGGGGCTTTCGGCCTAGCTCGGTCCATAGAGTCCGAAGGACCGGGAGAGAGCGATCATGACTGGCGCGCCGGTGCGGCCCTTGCCCGCGGTGAACGAGGACAACCGGGCCTTCTGGACCGGTGGGGCCGATGGCGCGCTGATGATCGCGCGGTGCGGCGCGTGCGCCTATTATGTGCATCCGCCGGTAGCGTTCTGTCCCGCGTGCGAGAGCCGGGACGTGAGACCCGAGCGGGTTTCGGGGCGCGGCGAAGTGTTCAGCTTCACGGTGAACCACAAGGCGTGGCTGCCAGGATTGCCGGTGCCCTATGTACTCGCACTGGTCGAACTGGAGGAGCAGGCGGGGCTGCGGCTGCCATCCAATATCGTCGGGTGCGATCCGGAGAGCATTGCCATCGGCATGAAGGTGGCGGTGCGGTTCGAAGCGGTCGAGGACTTGCATGTCCCGCTGTTTGGACCCGCATCATGACCCGGAACGGTGAGAAGGACTGTGCGATCACCGGGATCGGCATGTCTGAAGTCTCGCGCAATGCCAGCAAGACCGCGATGGGGCTGACGATCGACGCATGCCTCGAGGCGATCGAGGATGCGGGGCTCAAGCGTTCGGATATCGACGGCGTGTCGAGTTATCCGGGCGGCGACAATAACGGGTCGGGCTTCTCACCAGTAAGCGTGCCGGCTTTGATGGATGCACTTCGGCTTCAGCCCGACTGGTATTCGGGAGGCGGCGAAAATCCGGGGCAATTGGGCGCAGTGTTCAATGCAATTGCAGCGATCTGTGCCGGCTATTGCAACCATGTGCTGGTGTTCCGAACCGTCTATGAGGCCTCGGCGCGCAAGGGCGGGACATTTGCCAATGCGCTGTTCAAGGGCAGCGAGCGCGCACACGGGCAGTTGATGGAGTTCGCGCCTTATTGGGCATTGTCGGCCGCAGTACAGCAGTCGCTCTATTTCCAGCGTTTCGTGCATGATTATGGCGCACGGCCGGAGCAGGTGGGGTGGATTGCGGTCAATAACCGGCGCAACGCATCGCTCAATCCCAAGGCGGTGTATCGCGATCCGATCACGATCGACGATTATCTGGCGTCGCCGGTCATCTGCACGCCGCTTCATCTTTATGATTGCGATGTGCCCTGCGACGGGGCGGTGGCGCTAGTGGTATCGCGGCGCGAGGCGGCGCGGGATCTGCGCAATCCGGTGATCGGGATCGAGGCGATCGGATCTGCGCTGCACCGGCGCTATAGCTGGTCGCAGATCGAGACGCCGGCGACCCAGGCGACTCTGTCGGTCGCGGAGATGATGTGGTCGCGGACCGACCTGACCGCCGCCGATCTCGACGTCGCCCAGCTGTACGACGGCTTCACCTATCATACCCTGGCTTGGCTGGGATCGATGGGTATCTGTTCGCACAGCGATGCGGCGGCGTTTGTCGAGGGGGGCAAACGCATCGCACTGGAAGGCGAAATGCCGATCAATACCGGGGGCGGCCAGCTCTCGGCGGGGCGGCTTCATGCCTACGGCCAGCTGCACGAGGCTTGCACCCAAATCTGGGGCCGCGGGGGCGATCGGCAGGTGCCCAAGGATGTGCGGGTGAGCGCCAACTGTACAGCGGGCGGTCCAATGGCGGGCTGCATGCTGCTGGTGAGGGAATAGACGTGGATCTGGAACTGACAGGCACGTGTGCGCTGGTGACGGGAAGCAGCTCGGGGATCGGCGTGGGGATCGCCCGCATGCTGATGGGCGAGGGTGTCCGGGTGGTGGTGACCGGTCGCAACGCCGGGCGCGCCGAGGCGGTGGCGGCGATGCTCCGCAACGAGGGCGGGGAGGTCGTTGCGGTTGTTGGCGATCTTTCCTCCGACGAAGAGGCCGCGGCGGTGGCCGCGGGCGCGACGGCGGCTTTCGGCGGGATCGATATCCTCGTCAACAATGCCGGCGGCGGGACGGCGAGCGAGAATCGCGGCTGGTTCGGGACGACGGCCGACGACTGGCTCGCAAGTTATGAGCGCAACACGATCTCGGCGGTGCGGATGGCCGATGCGCTGGTGCCGGAAATGAAGGCACGCGGTTGGGGGCGGGTGATCAACATCGCGACCGGCGCGGCGATCACTCCGACCTCCGCGCAAGCCGATTATGGCCCTGCAAAATTGGCGATGCTGAGCTGGTCGCTGGCATTGTCCAAATCGCTGTCGATGACTGGCGTGACGAGCAACGCAGTCTCCCCCGGCATGATCCGGACCGAAGGCCTTGAGAAATTCCTGACCTATTTTGCGGCCAAGCGTGGCTGGGGCGACGACCTTCAGCGCGCCGCCGACTATGTCGCGCAGGGCGGCGGGCAAACGGTCAAGCGGATCGGCGAAGTCCATGACATCGCCTATGCGGTGACCATGCTCGCGAGCCCGCGGTCGGACTTCATCAACGGTACCAACCTCCATGTCGATGGCGGCCTCTCGCCGAGTGTCAGTTGATGCGGGTCGGGTTCATCGGGCTGGGCGACCAGGGCGGGCCGATGGCCCGGATGATCGTCCAGGGCGGCTTTCCCCTCGGTATCTGGGCACGGCGCGATGCGGTGAAGCAGCAGTTTGAAGGATGGGGCGCCCAGGTCGCGGATAACCCCGCGGCGCTGGCTGCCGCGAGCGACATGATGTGCCTGTGCGTGACCGGCGATGCCGATGTCCGCGAGCTGCTGGTCGACAAGGGTGTGATCGCCGCGCTGGGCAAGCGCACATTGCTGGCGATCCATTCGACGATCATGCCCGATACCTGCGTCGAAATGGCGCAGCTGGCGGCGGCGCGGGGTGTGACGTTGCTGGATATGCCGGTTTCGGGTTCGGGCCATGCCGCGCTCGCCCGCAAGCTGCTGGTGATGGCGGGAGGCGAGGCGCCGGCAATCGCGCGGGCGATGCCGGTGCTGGAAACCTATGCCGGCACCGTGATCCGCATGGGCGATGTCGGCGCGGCGATGAATGCCAAGCTGATCAACAATCTGATGGCGGTGGTGAATATCGGCCAGGCCTATCGCGCGCTGGCGCTGGGCAAGGCGATGGGGGTCCATCCGGCGGCGCTGCGCGAGGCGTTGATGGTCGGCACCGGGCGCAGCTTCGCGATCGACCTGATCAAGCGGCTTCATGTGCCCGCGCGTGCCGATCATGTCCGCGGCGTGCTGCGCAAGGATGTTGATCTCGCGATCGGCGCGATGCCTGCGGACGAGCGCGGTTATTGGGCGCCGCTCGCCGAAGTCGGGCTGGACGCATTGAATGTACTCGTGTCGGGGGAGGTGGTGCTGCTGCCCGAGAAGGAAGAGGAGCATGGCGAATATGTCGTTCACGCCACGGCCTGAGCCCGCCGCCGGACGGGCGGTTTTCTATGCGCCCGAAGTGGCGTTTGACCGGCCCATCCCCAAGGTGCCGGCCGCAGTGTTTTTCGCCGAGCGTGAGGCGGCGTTCGCCGTGGACGCACCAACCGGCATGATCGCCTGCGATGTGGCCAAACAGCTGAAGAGCCCCTGGCCGGCTACGACACCCACCATGCTGGCGCGCTACGTCGTGGTCCGCTCAGGCGATATGCTCGATCATCAGCTCAATTCGAGCGGTGAAGTCTATTATGTGATCCGCGGTGCGGGCGAGACCGATTGCGTGGGCGAACGCTTCGCCTGGACGTGCGGAGATGCGTTTTGCCTGCCGGGTGGCGAGGCGGTCCGGCATCGCGCATCCTCGGACGCCATCCTGATGCTGGTGACGAACGAGCCCGAACTCGACTATCTGCGCGCGGGGCCAGACGAGACGGCGATCGAGCCCACCTTGTTCCCCGGTGAGATCATCGAACAACATTTGCGCAACGTGCACGGCCGCAATGGCGAGCAGCAGGCGGCGGGCAAATCGGTGGTGTTCCTCACTGCGATGATGGCCGAACGGCGGGTAACGACGCCGACGTTGCTGTCCGCGATCAATACGCTCGAGCCTGGCGCAGACCAGCGCCCGCATCGGCACAGCTCGGCGGCGCTGACGCTGAGCATTCAGGGCGAGGGCGTCTATTCGACGCTGGACGGCGAGCGGATCGACTGGCTGCCCGACACTTTGTTCGTCACGCCGCCCATGGCCGAGCATTCGCACCACAATCGTGGACGCGAAATGATGCGCAGCTTCGTCGTGCAGGACACTGGCCTGCACAGCCAGTTGCGCACCACCAACTTTGGATGGACCGATTGAGATGCGCGACCTCGAAAACAAGGCCATGATCCATGATACCGCGCGCGAACTTCTGCGGCTGATCGATGCCAGGACGACGCATCAGGAGCGCGACCTCATTGCGGTCGATCCGGATTGCTACCTCGACGAGACGCTGTTCGAAACCGAGAAAAGAACCTTGTTCCGCGAAACGCCGCTGCTGATGGCGTTCACCGCGGACATGCCGAACCCGGGCGATTGGCGCGTGCATGACGACACCGGGGTACCGGTGCTGGTCGTGCGCGGCCGCGATGGGATCGCCAAGGCGTTTCTCAATGCCTGCCGTCACCGCGGGGCACGGCTGACCGAGGGTCTGTGCGGCAGCCAGAAGCGGTTCACCTGCCCCTATCATGCCTGGACATACGACACGGCGGGCAAGCTGATCGGGCTACCGTCCGAAACGCTGTTTGGCGAGGTCGATCGAGCCACGCTGGGGCTGATCGAACTCCCGCTGGCCGAGCAATATGGCATGATCTGGGTGCGGCCGACTCCTGGCGATCCGATCGATCCGGCGGCGATAATGGGGCCGGGGACGGGCGGGTTCGAGGGCTGGCACCTGGAAGGCAACACGCTGATCGGCGAACGCGACATCGTCACCGACGCCAATTGGAAGCTCGCGCTCGATACCTATTTCGAAAATTACCACTTCCATGTGCTGCACGCCGAGGCCTTTGGTCCGTTCAAGGTACCCAATGTCGCGCATCACTGGCGCTGGGGCGAGAAGAACCGGAATTTCTCGATCGCCTGGCCGAGCAAGTCGATCACGGCGCTAAGCGACACGCCCGAGGCCGAATGGGGCGACGTTCATGAGCATTTCAGCATCCAGAACTTCTTTTTTCCCAACACCGCGATCGCGATCTATCCGGACACCTGCTCGGTCTTCCAGATCTATCCGGGCGAGAAGCTGGGCGAGCAACGGACACGAATGCGCTTCTACAGCCGCAATCCCGAACCGACCGCTGAGCAGACCGCAGTCATCCAGGGGCGGTTCGAGACCTTTTATCATGTTCTCCAGAACGAGGATTACACGATGGTTGGGCAGGCGTTCAAAGCAATCAGCAGCGGGCTGATGCCGGCGATGTTGTTTGGCCGGAACGAGCCCGCGCTCAACTGGCTGCACGAATCCCTGGAGGAAGCGACGTTCGGGAACCGGCCGACGATGATGTCGACCTTTGGCCTTGGCGGCCGCTGCCGCCGAATAGGAGAGAGAAACGATGCCGGTGATCGCACCTTTGCCGATGGAGGCACTCGACGCCGAATCGCTCGAACGCATCGAAGCGGGGCTGGCGACCGGTATGTACAGCCAGACGCTTCCGCTCCAGGTGGTGGCGCGCGCTCCGGCGGCGATGCGGGCGATGGATGAGGGCTATAAGGCGATGTTCCGTCGCTCGCTGCTCGACGACCGGCTGCGAGAGTTGCTGCGGGTGCGCAGCGCGCTGCTCAACGGCTGCGGCCCTTGCTCGCAATCGCGCAAGGAAGACAGCGTTTCGGAGGATGATGTCGAATGTCTCGCCGATCCGGAGGCGGCCAATTATTCGCGGCGCGAGCGGCTGGCGCTCAAATTCCTGACGCTGATGTGCACCGATCACCATGCGATCACGCCAGCGACCTATCTGCAGCTGGCCGAGGAATTCACCACCGCAGAGATCGTCGAGCTGGGCTGGACCTGCGCGCAAACCATGGGCGGACATCGCTTCATGCACACGCTCGATCTGCTCGGCGACGGGAAACCCGTTCTTGAGTGACCCCGCATCCGGCGCAGGTTGCCGTTGGGTGGGGCGCGGCCTATCCGGACGACGATGAGCGGCGGACCCACCGAGAAGCAGGCGCGGCCCGGCGCGTTCCAGCCGCTGATTCATCGCAATTTCCGCGAGATTTGGCTCGCCAGCCTGATGTCGAACCTTGCACTGCTGATCACGGGTGTCGGCGCGGCCTGGGCGATGACTCTGCTGACCGACAGCGCGGAGAAGGTGGCGCTGGTCCAGTCGGCGCTGATGCTGCCGTTCCTGTTCTTTGCCATGCCCGCGGGCGCGATCGCGGACAGCTATGACCGGCGCAAGGTCGCGATCGTCGCGATGGCGGGGGCGGCGCTCGCCAATTTGCTGCTGCTTGCCGTCGCGTGGTTCGGATTGCTGACACCCTGGCTGTTGCTGGGGCTTTGCTTCCTGGTCGGGATCTTCAACACGACTTTCACGCCGTCCTGGCAATCCTCGGTCTCCGAACAGGTGCCGGGGGAGGATCTGCCGCGTGCTGTCGCGCTCAACGCGATCAGCTTCAACATCGCGCGCAGCTTTGGCCCGGCGGTCGGCGGCGCGATCATCGCAGTGACCGGTGCGGCAGCGGCTTTTGCGGCGTCGGTGCTTCTCTACGTGCCGATGCTGGCGGCGTTCTGGCGATGGAAGCGGCTGCCCGAAAAGCCGCGGCTGCCGCCGGAGCGCGTGTGGTGCGCGATCCTGTCGGGCGTCCAATATATCGGGCATTCCGGGCCGATGCGTGCGGTGATCCTGCGCAGCTTTCTTTACTGCGTCGGCGCTTCGTCGATTGCCGGGCTGATGCCCCTGGTTTCGAAGATCCAGTTGGGCGGCGGGCCGCTGACTTTCGGCATCCTGCTGGCCTTTTACGGCGGCGGCGCGGTGCTGGGCGGCGTGTTCATGCGCCAGCTGCGCTCGGTGCTGGGCAGCGCGCCGACCGAAACCGGGGTGGCGATCACCGCGGTGGGGATCATTGCCCTGTCCTACGCGCATAGCCTTTGGATGGCCGCGCCGCTTCTGATCGCGATCGGCGCGATCTGGACCCAGGCGCTGACCACGCTCAACGTTGCGGTCCAGACCGGCGCCCCGCGCTGGGTTTCGGGTCGCGCGCTGGCAGGGTTTCAGGCGACCGCGGCAGGCGGCTTCGCGCTTGGCAGCTGGATGTGGGGCTACGTCGTCGAGCAGACCTCGTTGCAGACGGCGCTGATCGCGTCAGGCGTGGTGCTGATCGGTTTCTCCTTTGTCGGGCGCTTTCTACGGTCGGCGGAGGACATTCCCGACCCTACCGCGGCGTCGCACGATCTCGCCGAGCCGGACACTGAACTCGCGCTTACCGGGCGCAGCGGGCCAATCGTGATCGAGATCGAGCATCTGGTGCCCGAGGCGGATGCCCGCGGCTTTTATGATGCGATGCTGGAAATCCGCCGCATCCGCCGTCGCAACGGCGCGAGCGGCTGGTCGCTGGCGCGCGACATCGCCAATGCCGGGCGCTGGGTTGAGCGGTTTCACTGCCCGACCTGGCACGATTATCTGCGCCATCGAACACGGCTGACCGCTGAGGAGTTTTCCGCGTTGAAAATAGTCGCGGATCGCTACGGCGACGGCGAGTTGCGCATCACGCGGTTGCTTGAGCGGCCAGTCGGTTCGGTGCGGTGGCGCGAGGAGACGCCCGATCGCGGCGAAGTGCCGACAGGGATTCTGCCCTGAGCTTCATTGGAAGTGCGATCCGCCATCCACATTGGTGTTGGCACCCGTCATGAAGCTCGAGACGCGTGAAGCGGCGAGCAGGATGGCGGGCGCGATCTCGTCGGGATGGGCGACGCGGCCGAGATCGGTGCTGCTGCCGAACTTCGACTTGAGCCATTGGCCCGAAGCGACAAGGTCGTCGGGATCGACCGCCCCTTCTGAACCTGCGCTGATATAGCTACGCAGGTTGGCGGACATGACCGGACCGGGCGAGACCATATTGACGAGGATGCCCTCCGGCGCGAGCTCGAGCGCCATGTTCTTAGAGATCGAGATCAGTGCCGCCTTGGCCGCCGTGTAATCGGCAAGACCGCGTGAATGGTGCTGAGTCGACATCGCCGAGAGATTGACGATCCGCGCCCATTCGGCAGCGCGCAGCAGCGGTAGCGCGGCGCGGGCGCAGCGCATCGCGCCGAGCGCACCGATGCTGAACGAGTCGAGCCATTTGGCGTCGTCGATCTCGTGCCAGGCCTGTCCCGAGGTCTGCGGGCCGGCGGCGTTCACCACCGCATTGAGGTGCGGCCAGGCCGCGGCGATAGTCGCGAAGGCCGCGCTCACCGATGCGGTGTCGCCGATATCCGCGGCGGCGGTTATCACCTCCGGGCTGCCGAGCGCGCGAAGACGTTCGGCGGTTTCGGCCAGTCTTTCCGGCAAGCGACCGATGATCGCGACGCGCGCGCCCTCCCGTGCGAACGCCTCGGCGGCGGCGCGGCCCATGCCCGCACTGCCTCCCTGAACGCACACGTGAGCGCCGGTGAAGCCAAGGTCCATGTCAGTCTCCCAACGTCCAGAGGATCTTCACGCGGCGATGCGCGATACGCCATCCCTCCGGGATACGGGCGAAGCGATCGATATAGGTGCCTTCCTGGATCACCTGTCCCGCGCGCATCACGAAGAAATAGCTCCAGCCCAGCGCGGCATCCTCGCCAACAAGGTCGATCCGGCTGGTACTGAGGTGGTGACGCGATCCACGCAGGTCGACGCTGTCCGAGCCGGTCCGGGCGACATTCGAAAGGAATGCGGCGATCGCGGACTTGCCGGCGAGCGTCCTTCCGGGGATGTCGAGGACACCGTCCTCTGCGAAGACGGTCAACACGTCGTCGATGCGGCCGCGATCACCTGCAGTGTTGTATATGCTCTGGAGATGCCGGATTTCGGCGCGGGGATCGGTCACGCGGTGAGCTGCCAGTTGCCGGCTGCGGAGGTGTGCCAGCCCGCTGCCGCGGTGATGCCACCGTCAACCGGGATGGTGACTCCGGTGACCCAGGACGAGGCGGGCGAAGCGAGGAAAGCGATGACTGCGCCCGCCTCGTGGATCGTCGCCATCCGGCCGAGCGGCACGTGGCGGTTACGCACCGCGATGCGGGTGGGATCGGTCGGCATGTGCGGGCGCAGTCCGGGCGTGTCGATCAGGTCGGGCGCAATGCAGTTCACGCGGATGTTCCGGTGGGCGAGTTCGAGCGCCATCGTCTTGGTGAATTCGACCATCGCTGCCTTGCATGCGGCATAGACCGCGAAGCCGGGTGCGGCCCGGAGCGCCTCGGTGCTGGCGACATTGACGATCGCGCCACCGGGTTCGAGCAGGCGCGCGGCCTCCTGGGTGGCGGCGAGCATCGAAGTGAAGTTGAGGTCGGTGACGCGTTGCCAGTTGGCGTCGGTCTGGTCGGCGAAGGGGCGGGGTCGGACGCCGCCGGCATTGTTTACAAGGATATCGAGGCGGCCCATTTCAGTTTGGGCGAAGGCGATGAGGGCGCGGGCCTGATCGGCCTGCATCATGTCCACCGGGTGAAAAGCCGCGCGGCGGCCGAGTGCATTTACGGCCGCGACCACGCGCTCGCCATTTTCCGCATCGATGTCACCGATCACCACGTCTGCGCCCATCGCGGCGAGGGCGAGGGCCGCGCCTTCTCCGATGCCATTGGCCCCTGCGGTGACGACCGCGACCTTGCCTTGCAGATCCATTCGCCTCTCCTGTTCCGACGGACGAAAGGCCCGGAGCGGCTCCGGCGCAAGGTCGGTGTCCATCGTATCACAGACGCGATGGAGTGGGGCATTGGCTGGACACTTGTCCAGCGAAAGGCCTAGCGAGGCGGGGTAACGCAGGGAATCGCCAGCATGTCCGATCTCTTCTCCGCCGACCAATTCGAAGCGCTCGACACCTGGCTTGCAGCGAATGTGCCCGCGCTTGGCGAAGGTGCGCTGATCGCCGATTTTGTGGCGGGGGGCACGACCAATGTCGTGATCAAGCTGACCCGTGGCGGTCACGCAGTGGTGCTCCGCAAGGCGCCGGTAATGGGACCGCCCGCCAGTGGCAAGGCGATCCAGCGCGAAGCGACGGTGCTCAAGGGTCTTGGTGGGTCGCGCGTTCCGCACCCGCGCTTTCACGGTTATTGCCATGATCCCGCGGTCGCGGGTGGCCCCTTCTATATCATGGACCTGGTCGATGGCTGGGCTGCGGACCTCAGCCCGATCGACAATCAGATGGCGTTTCCACCACATTTCGCGGGGGGAGACCTTCACTATCTCGCCTATGCGATGGTCGATGGAATCGTCGAGATGGCGAACCTCGATTATGTCGCGGCCGGGCTGGAAGGTTACGGCAAGCCCGACAAGTTTCTGGAGCGGCAGGTCGACCGCTGGGGTAGCCAGCTCGCCAGCTATCCCGAGCGCTATCCCGGGTTTGAGAGCCGCGACCTGCCGGGGCTGGCCTATGTCGCCGATTGGCTGCGCGCGAATGTGCCGGATACCGGCCGGCCGGGGCTGATGCACGGCGACTATGCGATGAACAATGTGCTGTTCGCGAACCGGCCCCCGGCGCGGCTGGCGGCGATCATAGACTGGGAGACTTCGACCATCGGCGATCCGCTGATGGATCTCGCCGCCTATTGTGGGCAGCTCCGCCGCCGCGACGGGCCGCAGCCGGCGAGCCCCTATCTCGACACTGCCCTATTCCCATATTTCGAGGACGCGGTGGACTATTTTGCCGAACGAACCGGCCGCGATGTTTCCCGGATCGATTACTATCAGATCCTCGCCAAGTACCGGATGGCGTGCATCATCGAATATAAGGTCGCCGAAGCCGCCATCGGTCTCGCGCCGCCCGAAAAGGGCGTGCGCTTTGACGGGCTGGTCCGCGGCCTGCTCACCGAAGCCGAAACCCTCGCGCGCGCCGCCGGCTGACGCGCGACCCCATCAGGAGAGAAGCCATGGATTTCACTGTCGACGCCGAGTTCCAGAAGAAGCTCGATTGGATGAAGGACTTTGTCGAGAACAAGGTCCGCCCGCTCGAATTCATCTATGACTATGACAAGGACGCTGCCTACGACATCGAGAATCTGCCGCTGCGCAAGGTGATCAAGCGCCTCCAGCAGGAGGTGAAGGATAACGGCATGTGGGCGGCGCATCTGCCCGAGCATCTGGGCGGTAGCGGCTGCGGCGCGGTCAAGCTCACTTATATGAACGAGATGTTCGGCACCTCGGCATTCGGGCCGGTGGTGTTCGGCTGCCAGGGGCCGGACACGGGCAATAGCGAGATCCTCGCCATGTTCGGTACCGAGGAACAGAAGGCGCAATATCTCCAGCCGCTGCTGGACGGCGACATCTTCTCGACCTTCGCGATGACCGAGCCGCAGGGCGGATCGGACCCCACCAATTTGCGCTGCGTGGCGGTGCGGGATGGCGACGACTGGGTAATCACCGGCGACAAATGGTTCGCGTCGAACGCCAACCATGCCGAATTCATGATCGTGATGACCGCGACCGATCCGAGCGCGCCCCCACACAGCCGCGCGACGATGTTCATTGTGCCGACCAAGTCCGAAGGCTTCGAGATCGTCCGCAATATCGGTTTCTGGACCGACAGCCCCAATTCGGGCGGCCATCCCTGGATCCGCTTCAACGGCGTGCGTGTGCCCGATTCAGCACGGCTCGGACCCGAGGGCGCGGGCTTCAAGGTGGCGCAGTCGCGGCTCGGGGGCGGACGGCTCCACCATGCCCAGCGCACGATCGGACTGGTCAAGCATCTGATCGACATGATGGCCGAGCGCGCGGTCAGCCGCACTTCGGGCGGCGAGCCGATCGGCAACAAGCAGGCCGTGCAGGCGATGATCGCCGAGAGCTATATCGAATATATGCAGTTCCGCTTGCTGGTTCTCTACACCGCCTGGATGTTCGACCAGCAGGAAGAACATGGCCGCGAAGGCCGCAAGATGATCAGCGCGATCAAGGCTGCAATGGCCAAGATTGCGCAGGACGTAACGATCCGCGCGGTCCATCTCCACGGCTCGCATGGCCTGTCCAACATCATGCATTTCGGTGAGTATTTGGCGGTGGCGCTTCACGAAGGCGCAGCCGATGGCGTCACCGAATTGCATCTGGGTTCGGTCGCCAAGGCCGTGCTGCGCGATTACAAGCCGCGCGAAGGCAGCAACCTGCCGAGCGAGACAAGCTTTCTCAAAAAGGCATGGGCCGAGAAGCAGCTCAAGCCGATCCTCGATGAGCTCGGCCTCACGTTCGAGGATGGCCGCGCGGATACCGAGAAAAATCTGCCGGTCGAGAAATATAATCTGAAGCCGACTTCGGTCTGATGGACCTCTCGATCGCGTCGCTGTTCACGGTCGCGGGCAAGACCGCGATCGTGACCGGCGGGTCGAGCGGGATCGGCGCGATGATCGCTGCGACGCTGGCGGCGAACGGCGTGCGGGTGACCATCGTCGGGCGCAAGGCTGACCGGCTTGAGGCCATTGCGAACGAGATCCAGTGCGGCTGGTTCGTGGCGGACCTTACCGAGCCCGAGGAAGTGTCGCGGCTTGCAGCGTCAGTGGATGGGCCGGTCGATATTCTGGTCAACAATGCCGGGGCAAGTTGGGGTGCCGGCTTCGAGGATTTCCCGCTCAGCGGATACGACAAGGTTTTCGCGCTCAATGCGCGGACGCCATTCCTGTTGACCCAAGCGCTGCTGCCGCAGCTCAAGATGCGGGCGAGCGCAGAAGATTTCTCGCGCGTTATCAACATCAGCTCGGTGGGCGCGCGGATGATCGGGGATGCGCCCTCAATCGCCTATGGACCGTCCAAGGCTGCAATCGAACAGATGACGCGCGTGATGGCGCGGCTGCTGGGCCCACGGCTGATCACGGTCAATTGCATCGCGCCGGGCTGGTTTCCATCGCGAATGAATGCGCCATTGGGTGAGCCCGCCGCTGCCCAATGGGTCGCGGACACGCCAGCGGGTCGGCTGGGCACCGCGCGAGACATGGGCGGCCTCGTGCTGTTCCTATGTTCACCCGCCGGATCCTATGTTGACGGGCAGGTAATTGATCTGGACGGCGGCCGCGCGCTTTAGGCCATCGCCAGTTCGGCAAGATTGCTCGGTGTAAACGCGTCGTCGGCAATGCTCCACGGACCGAGGTGGCAGGCCTCGAGCGCTTCGGTCAGCTTCGGATTGGCGTGCATGCGCCGGAACATGCGTTTGGGCCGCTGGGCGCGATCCTCCGCGCCATGCGCGATGACCATATCCATCAGTGCGCTGGCGTAGCGCAGCCGCCGCATTCTCTCCATCCGCTCCTGCGCATAGTCGCGCGCGATCTTCGAATTTCGCGGTGACAGGATCTGCGCGTGGCGGGATTATTTCGATGCCTCGCCTTTCAAGGCGCCGCCAAAGACCGCTTAGGCATTCCTCGCGCGTTCGGCGATGGCCTCGGGGTCGAACCCGTCCTTGCGGAAGGATTGGTTCGCCGATCTGGACTTGAGATGCTCGTTGTCCACGGCGTCGATATAGGTAAGGCCGAAATTCTCCTCAATCAGCGCATTGTAACGGCGCGTGATCCCGGAGTCGTTGGCGGCGATGTCCTCGGCCATCTTCAGAGCGGCGGGCATCAATTCCTCGGCCTCGACCACGCGGTTGACCAAGCCCCAGCGTTCTGCGGTCTCCGCGTCGATCGGATTTCCGCCGAGCGACATCTCCTTCGCGCGACCGAGACCAATGAGGCGGGAGAGGAGGGCGCTCATCCGGCCGCCGGGAATGACCCCAACCCGCGCATGCGTGTCGGCGAACTTCGCGGCCTTCGAGGCGAAGCGGATGTCGCAGCAGAGTGCAAGCTCCAGGCCGCCGGTGATCGCGAAGCCGTTGACCGCTGCGATGACCGGGCCGTCGAATGCGGCCATGCCGAAGCGGCGATGTCCCGCGCCCTGTTCCTCGTCGGCTTGTTGCAGGCGACCGTCCCCGCTGGAGAGTTCCTTCAGGTCCATGCCGGCGCAAAAGGCGCGGCCGTTGCCGGTGAGGATGACGACGCGGGTTTCACCCGACAGGGTCGCGAAGGCATTGGCGAGCTGCGCCGAGAGCGCGCGCGACATCGCGTTGAGTGCGTCGGGGCGATTGAGCGTGATGATTGCAATCGGGCCGCGATGTTCGACCACGACGAGGGGTTCTTCGATCATTCGGGCTCCAGCAAATTGGTGCGGATTGCCTCGACGTCGGCAGGCGTGACGCCCAGCCAGTCGAGATAGGCATCGGTGCTGCCCTGGCGGGCCTCGATTTCCGCGAACATGGCGTCGAGGTAGGCGGGCTCGACCATCAGCATCGGATCCCAGGTCGAAGGGTCGATATCGTCGCGGCCGATATGGTTGAGGAAGCGCGCGCGAGCGGCTTCGATGCTGTCGTTGCTCAGCAGATAATCGGCGAGGATGTCTTCACGCGAGACGCCGAGCAGCTCGTGGAGCAGCGCCGCGAAGGCGCCGGTGCGGTCCTTGCCCCCGGCGCAGTGAAAGAGCAGCGGAAGCTCGCCCCACGCGGCTTCCTTGAACAGGGTGCGGAAGGCGTCGGCTTGTTCGAACGGAAGGCCGCGGTACAGCGCGAACATGCTCTCGCGAAGCCGATCCGCGCTGACATCGGTGCGCGCGACGATCGAGGGCAAATCGGCGCCGCTATGGTGATAGTCGCGGTGAAGTCGGCGGGCGACACCCCAGGGGCGGGAGGGCCGGTTGGCGCGCTCGCCGGATGTGCGCAGGTCGTAGATCAGGCGCAGACCGAGCGCGTCGATATCGGCGATGTCGCTCTTGGTCACCTTTGTGAGTTCTCCCGATCGGAACACGCGACCCCAGCGGATCGGGCGGCCGAAGCGCGTGTCATACCCACCGAGATCGCGAAAATTGGTCGCGCGTTCGAGCGGGAGGTGGCGCATCAATTGACCGCCGGGCTGAACCCGCCATCGATGCGGATATTCGCGCCGGTAACATGATCTGCCAACGGGCTGGCGAGCCAGGCGGCCATCGCTGCTACGCCCTGAAGCGAACCAAGACCCGCGACGGGCTGGCGGGCGTGCCGTTCAATCAAGGCCGCTTCGTCCTCGTGCGCATAGGCTGGTGTTCGGATCAGACCCGGCGAGAGCGTGTTGACGGTGATGCCTGTCCCCGAAAGCGCCTTGGCGAGACCCAAGCTCATATTCACGATCGCGGCCTTGGCCGAGGAATAGGAGTGCGGGACCGCGGCGGGTGTCATGGCATCGGCGCTGGCGATCTGGATGATGCGACCCCAGCGGGACTCGCGCATCGCAGGCGTGGCGCGGTGGATCATACGGACGCCGGGAAGGACCAGCGCGCTGTAATCCGCTGCCCAGGCATTGCTGGCGACCGGCGCGGTGTCGCGGCCGATGGCCGGGCTATGGCCGAGCGCGTTGACGAGGATGTCGATACCGCCGAGTCTGTCGATTGCGGCCGAGAGCGCCGCGTCGGCGGCAGCATCGTCGGTGAGATCGCCCAGCGCGAGTACCGCGGTGCTGCCCGTCTCGCGGATCGATTGCGCCACAGCGTCGGCGCGTCTGCGGTCACGCCCGCCGATCGCCACGGCGACGCCCTCGGCGGCGAGGGTGCGGGCGATCTCCGCGCCAAGTCCCGAAGTCGCGCCCGTCACCAGTGCGCGTTTGCCGGTTAGTGCCAGATCCATATTCGGCTCCTCTCAATGCTTCACTGACCGCTGGCGGACCGGATCGCCAGCATGTTCACGCAAAGCATCGCATAGGTGCTGGCTGCGGGATTGCCTCGGCGCGAGGCAACGGGAATGGTCGGGCGGAGGAGAGCGCGATGGTACAGGCATTCAAGGTGGCGTGGAGCGAGGCGGAGGTGGACGCGCTCAAGCGCCGTCTGGCCGACTGCCCCTTGCCGCCGGCACCCCAGGGGGCGGGCTGGGGGCTGGGATGCGATCGCGATTTCCTCGAGCGATTCCGCGATCATTGGCTAGGCAGCTATGATTGGAAGGCCGCGATGGCCGATCTCAATCGCTATCCGCAGTTCATTGCCGAAGTCGATGGGCAAGCGATCCATTTCGTCCATGTTGAGAGCCCGGTCGCGGACGCCCGGCCGCTGTTGCTGACGCATGGCTGGCCGGGTTCGCACTATGAATTCTGGGGTGTGATCGATCGGCTTTCCGAGGCTGGATTCGATCTCGTGATTCCCAGCCTTCCCGGTTACGCCTTTAGCGGGAAGCCCAGCCAGCCGATCGGCCCGAAGACCACGGCGCGGTTGTGGGATGGGCTGATGAAGCTGCTGGGGTATGATCAGTATCTGGCGCAGGGCGGCGATTGGGGCGCGTTGGTCACCGGGCAGCTTGGGCTCAACCATGCCGATAGCGTACGGGGGGTTCATCTCAACCTTCTTGGTCTGAGGAGCACTGCGCCTCCGCAGAACGACGCCGAAGCCGAATGGGCGGCGAAGTCGGCGGCCGCGTACCAGCGGCTGAGCGGCTATTCGGCGGTGCAGATGATGAAGCCGTTGTCTCTCGGCTGGTTGGGTGCGGGCAACCCATTGGGGCAGGCGGCGTGGGTTCTCGAGCGCTTCCACGATTGGGCCGATCTGAGCGTCGGCGATCTGGAGGCGGTGTTCGGGATGGATCATCTCGTCACCAACGTCATGCTCTACGTCATGCCCGACAGTTTCGCCTCGTCGCTCTGGTTCTATCACGGGATGATCCGCGAAGGCGGGCCGAATGTCCCGGCGGGGCAGCGGTGCGAGGTGCCGACGGGCTTCGCGGCCTTCCCTGGCGATGCGCTCAGTCCTGTCCCGCCGCGGAGCCGTGTCGAGCTGTGCTTCAATCTCATGCATTGGAGCGAGCCGGACGAAGGCGGACATTTCGCAGCGATGGAGAAGCCGGGGCTGTTCGCTGCGGACGTTATCGAATGGGCCGGGAAGGTCTGGCCAGTGGAGAATAAGTGATGAGCGACGCCGTGCCCGAGGGCTATTCCTATGCCCCGTCTCCCAGCGCCTTCCCGAACCATGTCGGGCGGATCTTCCACAAGACGGTGGAACTGCCCGGCGGCGAGGCCGAGAAATGGATCGCGCTCTATGTCGAGGATCATCACGTCAACAGCTGGGGCATGGCGCATGGCGGGCTGATCGCCTTCCTCGCGGAGGTCGCGACGTCTTCGGCGGCGTGGGATCCGTCGGGCCCGCCGGTGGTGACGATCTCGCTGACCACGCAATTCCTGCGTGCGCCAAAGCTTGGGCAGCTGCTCGAGATGCGCTCGCAGGCGACGCGGCGAACGCGCAGCCTGGTGTTCGTCGATGCACAGGCTTTCGCGGATGGCGAGCTGCAGTTCACCGCGACCGCGGTGAACAAGGTGATCGGCGGTTAGCCGAGCGCGGCGATCACAGCCTGGGCGGTGGTAATCCGCGCGAGCATGCGAAGCTGCTGTGCGACGATCACCTCATGTGTCGCTGCGTCCGCACCGGCAATGCAGTCTTCTGGGATCACGACATGATAGCCGAGATCGACTGCGGTCATCGTGTTTCCGGGCATCGCGATATTGGTCGAGACGCCGGTGAGCACGACGGTCGAGATATCCATCCGCCGCAATGTCACGTCGAGATTGGTGCCGTTGAACGCGATTAGTCCGGCGGGGCGATCAAGGACGATGTCCTCGGGGTGGGGGACGAGCTGGGGGACATAGGCAGCCTCGGGGCTGCCCTTTTTGAGCTTGCCGCCCTTGAGGGTGAGCGCATTGATCAGCGAGTTCGGCTTGATATCGGCCAGATCGTGCCGATGGATAACCGGGGCGTGGATCACCGGCAGCCCGCGCGCCCGGAACGCGGCAGCGAGCGTGGCGATGCGATCGAGGATACCGCGCTCGGCGACCTGTGCCGCGAGACCGGGGAAGCCGCTATACGCCGCATCGACCACCCCGAGCTGGCACTCGTTGACGATCAGCGCGGCGCGCCCCTCGATCTTCAGTTCGTTCGCCATCGTGCTCTCCTTTCGGGTGACTTAGCGCACGGCGCAGATCGCCCCAAGGCGAGCGGATTTCGTGCACATCCTTGATCATATCCGGCGCACTTTGCGGGTCGCGCATATCGTGCGCACAGACGGGGCGATGGAACGGCAATATTCCGAAGGCGTATTGGCGCCCTATGGCGGGGAGCGCCCGCCCGCGCCTGCCTGGTTTGATTGGGCCATTGCGCAGGCGCCCGAGCGCTCGAGCTTCGATGTAGGCGCTATCGAGATCGAGCTGCTCACCTGGGGAGCTCGGGGCAAGCCGGGGTTGCTGTTTCTCCACGGCGACAGTGCGCATGCCGACTGGTGGTCGTTCATCGCGCCCTTCTTTGCCGACGAGTTCCGCTGCGCTGCGATCTCGTGGAGCGGGATGGGGAGTTCGGGAAGGCGGCCTACCTATACGTTCGGTGAGTGGGCGGACGAAGCGATCGGGGCGATTGACGCCGCCGGCCTCGACGACGATGGGCACGGCGCGATGATCGTCGCGCATTCGCTCGGCGGTTATCCGGCGCTGATCGCCGGCGCGCGGAGCGATCGGGTTCGCGGCATCGTGTCGCTCGACAGTGCGATCATCCCTCAGGATCTGATGGCCGATGTGCCTCGCCCGAAGCCGCGCCCGCACAAATTCTACGCCTGTCCGACAGAGGCCTTGGCGCGGTTCCGCTTCATGCCGCCGACGATCGGAGACCAGCATTACGCGGTCGATCATATTGCGCGTCTGGGAGTGACCGAAACCGCAAATGGATGGTGCTGGCGGTTCGATCCCGAAATCTGGCGTGATATCGAAAGCCGTAGCGGTGACCTGATTTCCGATCTGCCGCGCAATGCCCGCTGCCCATTGGCGCTGATCGTCGGCGAGGCGTCGGAGCTGATCCGCGATGAGATCGCGACCTATATGCGCGGCCTATACCCTGAGGGAACGCCATTCATTGGCATCCCCGAAGCGGGTCATCACATCATGGCTGACCAGCCGCTAGCGCTGATCGCGGCGCTGCGGACCTGCTTTGCCTATTGGCCGGAGAGGACGAGATGAAACTGGAGGGAAAGCGCTTCGTCGTGACGGGATCGGCGACGGGCATGGGTGCGGCGACTGTCGCAGCCTTTGTACGCGAGGGTGCCGAGGTCGTAGGCTTCTACCGCAGCCGGGGCTATGAGGCGTTGGCTGAGCGGTTGGCGGGCGAGCCCGGATCGGCGCATTTCGTCAAGGTCGATGTATCCGAGAAGGAGGAGGTCTTCCCCGCAATGGCTGCGGCCGCCGAGCGGCTGGGCGGGGTCGACGGCCTCGTCCATGCGGCTGCGGTGTGCCCGACCACGGCCGCCGAAGATATCGGCATCGACCAACTGATGGAGGTTCTGCGCGTCAATGTTGGCGGCACGATGCTGACGAACCAGGCGGTGTTGCCTTTCCTTCAGGCCAATGGTGGCGGGCGGATCCTCAACTTCGCCTCGTCCGCCGGCGCGACCGGGTCGGCGATCAAGGCCGACTATGCCGCGTCCAAAGGCGCGGTGCTGGCGTGGAGCCGCTCGATCGCGGTCGCCTGGGCAAGGCATAACATCACGGTCAATATGATCTGCCCCGTGATCAGCACCGATATGTACCAGGCGACACGCGATGCGATGACGCCAGAGCAACTGGCTGGGCATGACGCCTCGCTGGCGACGGCAATTCCGCTGGGCGGCAAGTTCGGCGATCCCGATCGCGACTTTGCGCCGGTGGCGGTCTTCCTTGCGGGCGAGGGCGCCCGGTTCATGACCGGGCAGATGTTCTCAGTCGATGGTGGTGTGCTGATGGTGCGATAGCGCGCGGCGCGTCGCCCCAACGTTCAACGATACGGAGAATATCATGCCGAAGCTCATCATAGTCACGCGCGAAGGTGAAGAGCGCGAGGTGACCGGCGAGGCGGGCCTGTCGGTGATGGAAGTGATCCGGGAGAACGGCTTCGATGAACTGCTGGCGCTGTGCGGCGGGTGTTGCTCGTGCGCGACGTGTCATGTGCATGTCGATCCCGAATTCGTTTCGATGCTTCCGCCGATGAACGGGGATGAGGATGACCTGCTCGACAGCTCGTCCGATCGGAATGAATGCTCCCGCCTTTCATGCCAGTTGCCGTTCAGCGATGCGCTGGATGGTCTGCGCGTGACGATTGCCGCCGAGGATTGAGCGGCAGGCGCGATCAGCAGGCGAGCCTGGTCACGTCCGCATATTGCGCGCTGAGCGCCTGAACCGCGCGATAGGCCATGTGGACGGCATCGCCGATCCGCCCGACCTGGCGGCTGTCTCCGACGACGCTTATTGTGATCCCGGCATTGCCAAGCGCTTCGGCAAGCTGATCGGCGGGACGGCGGCCCTGCGCGAGGAGGAGGCGATCGGCCTCAAGCTCGGTCGCGGTGTCGCCGGTTTCGATCGTCACCTTGCCTCCCGCGACGCTGCGGATGTGGCTGTTGTCGAGAATCGTGATTAGGGGATTCTCATGGAGCCGGCGGAGCAGCCCCATGCGGTAGACCCAGTCGGCCGAGCGCGCGAGCTTGTCCGCGGGCGAACGGCTGACAAGCGTCACGCGAACCCCGTGATGGGCACAGAATTCGGCGGTCTCGCAGCCGGTTTCGCCGCCACCATAGACGATCGCGTGCGCACCTTCCGGCAGACCCAGCTCGCGCTCGCGCATCAGGAGGTCATAGGCGTCCATCACGATCGGATCGTCGATACCCTCGATCGGCAGGTCGATGCGGCGCGTGCCGGCGGCGAGGATCGCCACATCGGGCTTCATTGCGAGGATATCCTCGATCAGCGCCTTCTGCCCAAAATGCTTGACGACCCCGCTCTCGGCCAGCCGGTTGCCGAGATAATCGGAATACCAGAACAGCTTTTCCTTTCCTGGCGGCGTGGCCGAGGCGATGATGCCGCCGCCGGTAAAGCTGCGCGTTTCAAAAATGTGGGTCTCGAAGCCTGACTGCTGGAGCAGCAGCGCTGCGGACGCGCCGCCGGGGCCCGCACCGATCACCACGGCGCGCTTACCCTTGCCCATATCGGTGGGGATCGGCGGGTCGAGTTCGGTGCCGGTGCGCGGGTTCTCCGCGCAGCCGACCTGGATGCGGCCGGGATGCGGGCTGATGCACCAGTTGCACGAGGTGCAGGGGCGGATCAGGTCGCGGCGTCCGGCCCTGGCCTTGTTCGCCCATTCGGGATCGGTGAGCATCGGGCGGCCCAGCGCAATCAGGTCGGCATCGCCGTCCGCGACCGCCTTCTCGCCGGTTTCGGGCCAGCGGATCTGCCCGACCGCGATCACCGGCACGCCGGTCGCCTTGCGGATGCGCGCGGCATAGGGAATGCGCCAGCCTTCGGGCGTGGACATGGGTTCGACCACCGTCTCGAAGGCCTGGCCGACGCCCCAGCCCATCGAGATGTGCAACGCGTCGGCACCGGCCTCGACCAGTCTCGGCGAGATATCCTCCATATCGTCGATGGTGAGACCGCCGGGGCGGAATTCGTCGGCGGACAGGCGATAGACCAAAGGCAGGTCGCCGATATTCTCGCGGACCGAGCGGATCACCGCGAGCGGAAAGGCGAGGCGGCGTCCGGGATCGCCGCCCCATGCGTCGTCGCGCTTGTTACCGAGCGGCGACATGAACTGGGTGAGCAGATAGCCATGGGCACCATGGAGTTCGACGCCGTCATAGCCGGCCTCGACCGCCAGTGCGGCGGTGTTGCCGTAGGCGGCAACCATCTTCGCGACTTCATCCGAGGTCATGCCGCGGCACGTCATCTTCTCGGGGTCGCGCTTCGAGAAAATGTCGCTGGGCCCGATCGGCATCCCGCCCGGCAGCACCTTGGGATTCGCATATTGCCCGCAATGCTGGATCTGCATGAAGATCTTCGCGCCCGCGTCGTGGATCGTGCGGACGAGACGGCGATGGCCGTCGAGATTCTTCCGGTCGTCGAGATGCAGCTGATATTCGTGTGCGCGGCCGGTATCCGGATCGACGCAGGTATATTCGACGATGATCAATCCCATCCCGCCGAGCGCCCGCTCGCGATAGAAGGCGATCATCGCGGGAGTGACTTCGCCTTCGAGACCGCCCAACTCGGTCGACATCGGCGCCATCACCAGCCGGTTGGGCAGAGTGACGCCGCGGATCGTCAGCGGCTGGAACAGGTGTGGATAGGCCTCTGACATCAGGCGCGCTGGTTGAAGCGGCGACCGACCAGGGCCGACGCGATGTTGGTCTTCTGGACGTCGGTTGTGCCGCCGGCGATACCCCAGGCGTAGCTGTCGCGCACGCGCTGTTCCATCCGGTACTCCTTCGAATAGCCGTATCCGCCCATGATCTGGAGGCCTGTGGATGCGACCTCGACCACCATCTCGTTCGAGAAGCATTTGGCGATCGAGCTATCGAGGATCGAGGGCAGGCCCTGGCTGGCATTGACAGCCGCGCGATAGATGAGGAGGCGCGAGGCCTCGACCTTCATCGCCATCTCGGCGAGCTTCATCTGGATCGCCTGGAAATCGACAATCGGCTTGCTGAACTGGGTGCGTTCCTGAGCATAGGCGGTCGCCTCTTCGAGCGCCGCGGCTGCGATGCCGAGGCCCATCGTGGCGTTGCCGCAGCGTTCAAGGCTGAACGCGGTCATCAGCTTAGCGAAGCCGCCCTTGGGGACGATGATATTGTCCCTGGGCACGCGAACATCGTCGAGGAAGATGTCGGCTGAGGGGATGCCGCGAAAGCCCATCAATTGCTCGGGCCGACCGAAGCTGAGCCCTTCGCGCTCCTTCTCGACCAGCACTGCGCCGATGCCCTTGGCGCCCGGCTCGCCGTCGAAGCGGCAATAGACGATGTAATAGTCCGAATGGCCGCCGCCCGAGCACCAGCGCTTCTGGCCGGTGAGGACGATCTCGTCGCCGTCATAGCGAGCGGCGGTCTTGAGGTCGGTGAGGGCGGTGCCGGCCGAGGGCTCCGACATCGAGACCGCAACGATCTTGTCGCCCTGGATGACCTCGGGAAGAATGCGATCCTTGAGCGTGTCGGACGCGAAATGCTGGACGGTGCGGACCGGGCCGGTGGCGCTTTCGAAGATCGGCCATGCGACCGCAGGCGAGATCATCGCGAACTGTTCGAGCACCAACAAAGCCTCAAGATGGCCGAGGCCGAGGCCGCCATATTGTTCGGGCAGGTTGATGCCGAGAAAACCCATTTCGGCGTAGCGCTTCCGCATTGCCTCGGGCAGCGGCATCGCCTTCTCTTCCATCTCGCGCGAGAGATCCATCAGTTCGGCGCGGGCGAATTTGCGCGCGGTTTCCTGAAGTTCGCGCTGATCGTCGGAGAGCTGGAAATCCATCTTACTTCGCCTTGATTTCGATGACCGCGTCGAGCGCGACGACACCCTGGGTGCGCACGACGAGCGGGTTCACTTCGATGGTGGAAATTTGATCAGCGTGCTGGACCGCGAGGACCGAAAGGCCCGAAACGGCCTTGGCCAGCGCTTCGATGTCGTGGCGGGGCGAACCGCGCCAGCCGGTGAGGAGCGGGGCGGTCTTGAGCTTGCCGATCATGCCGAGCACCTGCGCTTCGCTGACCGGGGCGAGCGCACAGACGGTATCCTTGAGCAATTCGACGAGCGTGCCGCCGAGGCCGAAGGTGACGACCGGCCCAAAGGCTTCGTCATGGTGGATGCCGACGATCGTTTCGACCCCGCCTTTGACCATTTCGGAGATGAGGTAGCCGTCGATCTTCGCATCGGGGAGCTTGGCCGGGATGGTGGCGGCCATCGTCTCGACCGCGTCGCGCACCGCATCGGCCGAGGTCAGACCGAGGGCGACGCCGCCATATTCGGTCTTGTGCAGGATGTCGGCGGAAGCGACCTTCACCACCACCGGGAAGCCGATCTCGGACGCGAGTTTTGCTGCTTCCTCCGGCGATTTGGCGAGCGCTTCCTTGGGCGAAGGAACGCCGGCAGCGGCGAGCAGCGCCTTGGCCTGGGCCTCGTTCAGCTTGCCGTCGATCCTCAGGGGCACAGCGGCGGGAACCGCAACGGGTTTGGGTGCCGGCTGCGCGAAAGTTTCACGGAACTTGGCCAGCGCCGACAGCGCCGCGATGGCGCGCGAGGGGTCTTCGAAGGCGAGCAGGCCCTTGGCGTCATATTCGCGGACCATCTCGGGATCGGCGGTCACCGAGACGAAGACGAGCTGATCGGGCGCGCGAGAATGGGCGTTCGCGATTGCTTGCTGAAGAGGACGCGCCATCGAGGGCGCGGCGCCCGCAATGCCGAGGAAGATCAAGGTTGCGTCAAAGGCGTTCGAAGCGAAAACCGCGTCGAGCGTCTTTTCCATGATGTCGTGATTGGTGGTGACCAGCCCCGTCATGTCGATCGGATTTGCGGGCGAGCAATGCGGGACGAGCGCCTTGAGCGCAACCTGCGTTTCGGCGGGGACGCTGCCCATCGCGAGCCCGGCATCGCTGACGAAATCGGCGCACTGGACGCCGACGCCGCCAGAGATGCTGATGACGCCGACGCGCGGGCCCTTTGGCAGCACGCCCTTCGACAGCGCATAAGCGATATCGAGCAGTTCGTCGGTGGTGCGCGCGCGGTGGACGCCGTAATGGTCGAACACCGCGTCGTAGATACTGTCCTCGCCGGTGAGCGAGGCGGTGTGGCTCGCGGCGGCGGCACTGCCTTCGGCGGTGCGGCCGACTTTCATCATCACCACCGGCTTGTTCGCGCGCCGCGCGCGGTCGAGCGCCGCGATCAGCTTCTGGCTGTCGCGCAGCCCTTCGATATAGGCGAGCAGGATTTCGGATTCGGGTTGCCCCGCCATCCACCACAGCGCGTCGCCGATATCGACATCGGCTTCGTTGCCGGTGGTCACCCACTGGCTGATGCCGAGTCCGCGCCGGAACAGATGCTTCATCAGATAGCCGCCATAGCCGCCGCTCTGGCTGGCGACGGCGATCTTGCCGGGGGCCGGGACGCCCTCCTCCAGCGCGGAAGCAAAGGTGCCGTAGAAGCCCGCATGAGGGTTCATCAGCCCCATGCAGTTAGGCCCGAGCAGGCGCAGCCCGGCGGCGCGCGCCGTGGCGACGATCTGATCCTGCTTGGCCTGGCCCTCGGCGCCAGTCTCGGAAAATCCCGCGCCATAGAGAATGGCGGATTTGACGCCACTGGCGATGCAATCCTCGACCGTCTGCTGCGTGACATCGGCGCTGATCGCCAGAATTGCGCAGTCGACGGCGCCAGGGACGTCCTTGATCGAGGGATAGGCCTTGAGCCCCTGAATTTCCTCGCGGCCCGGATTGACCGGATAGATCGGCCCATCGAAGCCGGCCTCGAGCAGATATTGGATCGGGCGGCCGCCAAAGCGGCGCTGGTCGCTCGACGCGCCGATCACCGCAACCGATCGCGGCGCGAACAGCGCGGTCAGATTGTCGGATGCCGTGTCCGTCTGAGGGTCTTGAAATACAGTAGCCATCGCGATCGAGCCTTTGACCCGAAGCCGTCCGGGTTCCAACCGGCCGCGGGAAACGAACACATCCATGCTAAGGCCTTCGAAAGCCCGCGAACCGGTGTACGCTCGGATTGGGACGGGATACATCCTGCATCGAACATGGCGCAAAAGGGCACAGTAAATCTGTGAATCGCGCCTTGAATTAGCAGGGGTTTCATGTCCGATTTCGTTCTTCGGCAGGAGGTGGGCGATGTTGTCGTCTTCACGCTCAATGCGCCCAAGGTGCGCAATGCCATTTCACTGGAAATGCGCGAGGAACTGCTCGGCTATTTGAAGGAAGCGTCGAATTCATCGACGATCCGCGCGATCGTGCTGACCGGGGCAGAGGGCAATTTCTGTTCGGGCGGGCAATTGCAGCCGACCAACGGCGCGGCGCCCAAGCCCGATGCCCAGCGCACGCGCCGCAACATCGCGATGCTGCAGGATATCGTCCGGCTGCTCAGCGCCGGCCCCAAGCCGACGATCGCAGCGGTCGAAGGCTATGCCTATGGCGCGGGTCTGTCGCTCGCTGCGGCGTGCGATGTGCTGATTGCCGGCGGAACCGCGCGCTTCTGCGCCTCGTTCGGCAAGATCGGGCTGATGGCCGATGCCGGGCTGATCTGGTCGCTGCCGCAGCGCGTGGGGCCCGCACGCGGGCGCGAGATCATGCTGACCGGGCGCGTCATTGATGCGGCCGAGGCGGGCCAGATCGGCCTCGCCAACCAGGTCGTGCCAGGGGGATCGGCGCTCGATGCCGCCATGGAGGTCGCCAACAGCTTCGCCAACATCGCGCCGCTTGCGATCGCCTCGATGAAGCGTGTGCTGGCGCGCGGGCCCAATTCGCTGGAGGACGTGCTTCATGCGGAGGGTGACGCCCAGCCGGTGCTGACGCTGAGCCAGGACTATGCGGAGGGCCGCGCTGCGTTCAAGGAAAAGCGCAAGCCCGTGTTCCGCGGGGCTTGAACGGACTCGATATGGACCTTTCCATCCCCCCGGAAGCAGAGCGGTTGCGGCAGGAATTTCGCGACTTCCTGGCGACCAGCCTCCCCCCCGAACTGAGCCGCAAGACGCTGTTCGGGGAGAAGCTCACCAAGGACGAACATCAGGGCTGGCAGAGGATTCTCCAGGCCAAGGGCTGGCTCACGCCGAGCTGGTCCAAGCAATGTGGAGGCCCCGGCTGGGGGCCGCTCGAACGCTTTCTGTGGGACGAGGAATCCGCGCTTGCCGGTGCGCCTCGTGCCAATATTCCCTCGCTCGATCTGCTCGGCCCGGTGATCATCGAATTCGGGACGGAAGCACAAAAGGCGGAGCACCTGCCGCGCATCCTCTCGGGCGAGGATTGGTGGTGTCAGGGCTTCTCCGAACCGCAGGCGGGTTCCGACCTTGCTGCGCTCCAGATGCGCGCGGTTCGCGACGGCGACGACTATATCGTCAACGGCACCAAGCTGTGGACCAGCTGGGCGCACATGGCGAACAAGATCTTCTGCCTCGTCCGCACCTCGACCGACGGGCCGAAACAGGCCGGCATCTCCTTCCTGTTGATCGACATGCACCAGCCTGGCGTCGAGGTAACGCCGATCTACACGCTGGGCGGAATGCTCGCAGTCAATCAGGTGCGGATCGAGGATGTTCGCGTGCCCGTGACTAATCTGATCGGCAATGAGGGCGACGCCTGGAACATCACCAAGTTCCTGCTCGGGCATGAGCGGCTGGTGGGGGCCGGCATCGGGCCGAGCCTGGCGCTGGCGCGGCAGTTGCGCGCGGCGCTGGATCGCGAGGGCGCCGATGGGCAGCCCGTCGGAAGCGATCCGATCCTCAGCCAGCGCGTTGCTGAGGCCGAAACCGACCTGATGGCGCTGCGTTACACCGCCTATCGGGTGTTGGCCGACGAGCTTTCAGGCAAGGCGCCTGGGCCCGAGGTGTCGGTACTCAAGATCCGCGGCGGCGAAATCCAGCAGGCGCTGACTGAATTGCTGATGGAAGTCGGCGAGATCCAGAGCCTCGCGCATCCCTACACGTTGCCCGAAGGCGTGGTGCCGCTCGAGATCGCGAGCATGGCGCAGCAATATTTCGACCGGCGCAAGCTCACCATTTACGGCGGCAGCTCCGAGATCCAGCGCAACATCATTGCGCGCCGGCTGCTGCACGTCTGAGGGCCGGGGACATGGATTTCACCTATAACGACAGCCAGCAGATGCTGCACGACAGCGTCGACCGGTTCCTGACCGACAAGCACGACCTCGTCGCGCGGCAAAAGCTGTTGGGCGATCCAGCGGCGGAGGCAGTGTTGTGGCGCGAAATGGCCGAACTGGGCTGGATCGGTGCAGCTTTCCCGGAGGAGGTTGGCGGATATTCCTCCTCGCCGGTCGATGCGATGATCGTGATGGAGCGGTTCGGACGTCATCTCGTCACCGCGCCTTATCTGATGACTGCGATCGTCTGCGGGCGGTTGCTGATCGCGGGCGAGCGGGTGGCGCTGATCGAGCAGGTTATCGCCGGTGAGGCGCGGCTCGCACTTGCTGCGGGATCGACGCATGTGCTGCGCAGCCCCGAGCATCATAGCTTCACGGCGGTGCCCGCCGGGAATGGCTGGACGATCAGCGGGCGGATGCCCGTGGTGATCGGCGGCGATGTCGCGGACCAGCTCATCGTCGCAGCGCGCACTGCGGGTGCCCTCGGAGATCGCCACGGGCTCGCCTTGTTCCTGGTCGATGCCGCGGACGTCGCGCGCCGTAGCTTCCGGATGATCGACGGGCATGGCGCGGCCGAGGTCGTGATCGAGGGTCTGACGCTCGCTGCCGACGCCGTCATCGGAGAGGTTGGTGGCGGGGTGGCGTTGGTCGAGCTGGCGCTCGATCACGGCATTGCCGGCGCCTGCGGCGAGGCGCTGGGCTCGATGGGCCATCTGGTGCCCGCGACCGCCGAATATACCCGCACCCGCGAGCAATATGGCGCGCCGCTCGCCAAGTTTCAGGTGCTCCAGCACCGCATGGCCGACATGTATATCCAGACCGAGACAGCGCGATCGATGACCTATGTCGCGTCGCTATCGCTCGATGCCGAGCCAAAGGAGCGTGCCCGTATCCTTTCCGCCGCCAAGGCGCAGATCGGCAAGTCGGGGAAGTTCGTGGGATACCAGGCTGTCCAGCTGCATGGCGGGATGGGCGTGTCCGAAGAGCTCGATATCGGGCATCACTACATTCGCCTGACGACGCTGAACCAGCTGTTCGGCGACACTGCCTTCCACCTGCGCCGCTTTGCCGCGGCAGGAGCTGCTGCATGACCTTCGATTACAGTCGATATGACAAATTGCGCGTCGAACTCGATGGCGCGGTGCTGCGCCTCACGCTCAACCGCCCCGAAAAGCGCAACATTATCGACGATCCGATCAACACCCAGCTTTCGGACGCTTTTCACGACGCGACCTTCGATGACCGGGTTCGCTGCGTGGTGCTGGCGGGCGAGGGGCCGAGCTTTTGCGGTGGCGGCGATTTCGCCCAGATGAAGCGCAAGGTCGACGATCCGGGACTGTTCTTCAAGGGCATCTGGAACTCGCGCCGGCTGGTTTACACCGTGCTCGATTGCCCCAAGCCGACTGTCGCGAAGCTGCAGGGCCATGCGATGGGGCTGGGGGCGACGCTGCCGCTGATGTGCGATTTCGTGGTCGCGGTGGACGATACCAAGATCGCCGATCCGCACGTCAATATCGGGCTGGTCGCCGGCGATGGCGGCTCGCTGATCTGGCCGCAGATGATGGGCTACGCCAAGGCGCGCAAATTCCTGATGCTGGGCGAGCCGATCCTCGGCAAGGAAGCTGCCGAGCTGGGGCTGATCGCCGAATCCGCGCCGACGTTCGAGGAAATGGACGCGATCGCCGAGCGCTGGATCGACAAGCTGGCAAATGGTGCGAGCATGTCGCTCTATGGCACCAAGATGACGATCAACCAGCCGCTGCGGCAGCTGGCGCATGCGGCGCTCGACACCGGCATGGCCTATGAAGGCTTGTCCAACATCAGCAAGGACCACGCCGAAGCCATCACCGCGATCGGCGAAAAGCGGCGCCCGACCTTCACCGGGGAATGACCGTGGCGGCGGAGGCGTTCACCGGATACCGGCGGCGTGTTCGCATTCTACCGCATCCCGGGCGTGTGGAAGTCGACATGGAGGATGACGCGCATCGTTTCGGCGTGTCGCTCGATCATGACGGGACGACGATCACCGCCGTTGAAACCCGCGCGCCGCGCTTTCCCTGGACGACATGCCCGGGCGCGGGGGTGTTTCTCGGCGAACGCATGACGGGTGTTGCGCTGGCGGATGCTGCACGCACCGACAATCAGCGCGATCATTGCACCCATGTCTACGATCTGTTCGTGATCGCGGCGCGGCACGCGCTCGATACGGAGCCGCTCACCTACGACATACGGGTATCCGACCCGTCGGAAACCGGGCGATTGGCGGAGATCGACCGGGATGGGGAGACCGTCCTGCGCTGGACGTTCGACGACCAGACCGATGTGAGCCAGGCGCTGCGTGGTGATCGCCGCGCGTTCGATGCCTGGACGCGCAAGCTCCCGCATCCGCTGCAGGAGGCAGGATTGCTGCTGCGCCGCGGCGTGATGGTCTCGGGGACGCGCTTCTTCGACTTTCCCGTCGGATCGGCGGCTGCCGGGATGCGGCACATGATCGGCGCCTGCTTCACCTACCAGGCCGAGCGCGCCGAAACCGCGCTGCGCGTCGCCGACACGATCCGTGACTTCTCGAACAATCCAGAAAAAATGCTGTCAGGAGACGATGATGACCGACGTGCTGGACGGCCTTCGGGTCATTGACCTCGGCCGCGGGCGGGCCGCTTCGGTTGCGGGCCTGTTGCTCGCGCAAAGCGGCGCTCAGGTGACGCGGCTCGACCGCGCGGACAGCCGTCAGAGCGACGTTCAGGATGCGATGTGGAACCGGATGAAAGCGCGCGAGCCTTTTGACGTGACGCGGCTGTTCACGCTGCTCGCCAACGCCGATGCATTGGTCCATGACTGCCTGCCGAGCGAGGCGAAGGCGCTCGGGGTCGACGCTGCGTCGCTATCGGCGCGCTTTCCGCAATTGATCCATGTCGCGATCGGCGGCTGGCCGATCGGGCATCCGAAGCAGGAGCGTCCGGTCAGCGATGCGCTGGTGTTGGCCGAGGCGGGGCTGCTCGACGAGCAGAAGGCAATCCATCGGGACGGCCCGGTCTGGTTGCGCTTTCCATTGGGCAGTGCGCACGCCGCCTATCTTGCTGCGATCGGCGTTGCCGCGCGTCTCTACGCCCGGCAGCGCACCGGCATGGGCGGGCCGGTCGCGACCAGCCTGATCCAGGGTGCGATGGTTCCGGCCGGGCTGTTGTGGCATCGCGCCGACAATCCCTCGCCGGCGTTGCGCTTCGGCTTTCCCAAGGATGCCGGCGCGACCCTGTTCGAGTGCGGCGACGGGCTATGGATGCACACGATGGGGCAGCCGGTGAAGGCGCCTTCGGTTGCCGCCGCCCTCGCCGCGATGGATGGCGACGAGCGCACCCGGCTCAATCAGAAATATGCCGGGGCTGTGATCAAATATATCGACGATCGCGGTGCGATCGAGGCGATCTTCAAGACGCGTCCACGGCAGGAGTGGCTCGACGAGCTCTGGGCGTCGGACGTTCCGGTTCAGCCGACCGCCGCGATGGGCGCGCTCTATTTCGACGAGCAGGCGGCGGCGAACGACTATGTCGTTGATGTGGAGGACGCGCGCCTCGGCAGCACGCGCCAACCCGGACCCCCATTCCAGGTAGCGAGGGCGGGCGCGCTGCCCGCGCCCGATGTCGCGGCGCGACCGATGGCGTCGCCGCTTGATGGCCTCAAGATCCTCGACTTCGGCAATTTCCTGGCCGGACCGCTCGCCCCGCAATTGCTGGCCGATCTGGGTGCCGATGTGATCAAGGTGGAGGCGACCACCGGCGATCCGCTGCGCCACGCGGACTGGGCCTTCAACGGATGCCAGCGCAACAAGCGCGACATCGCATTGGCCCTTAAGCATCCCGACGCGGCAACCGTGCTCGAGCGGCTGATGGGCTGGGCGGATGTAGTGCATCACAATCAGCGTATGCCCGCCGCTGAAAAGCTGGGCTTCGGGTGGGAAGCAGTCCACGCCGCGAACCCGCGGGCGATCTATTGCCATGTCAGCTCTTATGGCGCGCAAGGCCCGCGCAAGGACTGGCCGGGTTACGATCAGCTCTTCCAGGCGGCAGCGGGTTGGGAGCTTGCCAATGCTGGGCAGGGCAATCGGCCAACGTGGTGCCGGTTCGGGATGATGGACCATCTCTGCGCGCTGGCTTCGGCGTTGGCCACGCTGTTAGCGCTGTTGCGGCGCGACGCGACTGGGGAGGGAGAATTCGTGGCGGCGTCGCTGCTGGGGGCGAGCTTTGCGAGTATCGAGACGGTGCTGCTCGCCGATGGCACGCTCGCACCCTTTGCCGAGCTCGATCACGCCCAGATGGCTATTGGACCCACGCAGCGGCTGTTCGAATGCGCCGATGGCTGGATCGCGGTGGATGCGCCGGATCGCGAGGCGATGCCGGAGGGACTCGGCGATACTGAGCTCGGCGCAATGGCGAAGGCGGCCGCCGTGGTAGCGCTGACCGGGCAAGGCTATCCTTCGGTCGAGGTCGCGCTCGACAACGGCCAGGCATTTCTGGCCGACAAGGATAATCGCGTGGCGAGGCTGGTCGCATCGTTCGAACATCCCGTTTATGGCGGCTATGATCAGCTTGGTGCTGTGTTGAGCTTCGGCGATCTTGCCACGCCGCTCGATCTGCCGCCGCCTCTGCTGGGGCAGCATAGCGACGAGGTGCTTGCCGAGATCGGCTTCGACGCCGCGGCCCGGTCGGCACTGATCGTTGCCGAGGTGGTGAAGGCGGCATGACCTTGTGGTTTGAAGGGGTTGACGACGTCCGCCTTGCCGCCAGCGCATTCGGACCGGAGGATGGCGCACTTGTCGTCATGATCGGCGGCCTGGGCCAGACGCGGCACAGCTGGACCCGCGCCGCCGAACGGATCGGAGCGTCCGGACGGCGAGCGATCACGATCGATCTGCGAGGGCATGGCGAAAGCGAATGGTCCGCCGACGGCGGCTATGGCTATGAGCGTACCGCCGGTGATGTGATCGCCGTGGTGCGCGCATTGGGCCGGCCGGCGGTGCTGGTCGGCGCCTCGCTCGGTGGCAAGATCGCGCTGACCGCTGCGGGGAGCGGCGGACCGGAGATCGCGCAAGGGCTCGTGATGGTGGATACGGTGCCGCGTACCAATCCCGCAGGCGTCGCGGAGGTTACGCAGGTGCTGCGACCACCGCCCGAGGGCTTCGCCTCGCTGGACGAAGCCGCGGCAGAATTGGCGCGCATTCGCGGACAGGCGCCACGATCAGGCGGTGGAGAGCGGCTGCGTCCGAACATGCGGGTCGACGCGGCGGGGCGCTGGCATTGGCACTGGGATCCCGCCTGGATGGAGCGCGATCAGGGGATCGGCCTTGCAGCGGCAATGGATTTTCTCGAAGCGGCAGCGGCACGGTTGACCGTGCCAGTGCTGCTGACGCGCGGCGAATTGAGCCAGGTGGTGGGCGATGACGGGCTCGCGGCGTTCCGCGCGATCGTACCGCAGGTCGAAATCGAAACGATCGCCGGAGCGGGGCATATGATTGTCGGAGATCGTAACGACGCTTTCGCCGATGCGGTCATCGCCTTTCTGGAGCGGACACCGGCGCTGCAATCCGTATGTGATTGATTGGGGCGGCCGCTTGCCTTCGCGGAGGCATCGCCGGACAGCGGAACTCTGAACCAAAGGGTGCCGACTGACCGTGCTTTCGAGCTTTTTCACTCCCGCAAGCGTCGCCGTCGTGGGCGCTGCGGACGATCCTGCGAAGCTTCGCGGCAAGCTGCTCAAGCTTGCTTTGGAGAGCGGCTATTCGGGGCCGGTCCATCCCGTTCATCCCAAGGGCGGGACGATCCAGGGGCGCACCGCCTACACATCGCTGGCGGAAATTCCGGGAGGCGCCGAACTGGTGCTGATCGCGACGCCGGGCGCGACGGTGCCGGGGGTGATCCGCGAGGCGGTGGCGGCAGGCGCGAAGGCAGCAGTCATCCTGTCCTCGGGCGTCGATATGGCCGAGCTGACCGATGCGATCGGCGATAGCGGGCTGCGCTATATGGGCCCGAACACCGAGGGCTATTTCGATCTGAACGGCGTGGCGGCGACCTTTGCGGCAGTTGTCGAGGGGGCGTTGGCGGAAGGGCAGGCCGCAGCGCGGCCGGGGCGCAAGGTCTCGATCGTGTCGCAGTCGGGCGGCCTGGGCTTTGCGCTGTTCGGCCGGGCGCTGGCCGAGCATCTCGATTTCAACGCAGTGATCACGACGGGAAATGAGGGTGACCTCGAATGCCTGGATTTTGTCGACCATTTGCTGGACGCGGGCGAGAGCGGCGTCATCCTGATGTTCATCGAGGGGCTGAAGACACCCTCGCGCATTGCCGCAGTCGCCGCCAAGGCGGCCGACAAGGGTGTGCCAATCGTCGTAATGAAGGTGGGGCGCTCCGAGGCCGGGCAGCGTGCGGCAGTCTCGCACACCGCGCATCTGACCGGGGCCGACACCGCTTATGACGCGGTGTTCGAGCGTTATGGCGTGATCCGCGTGTTCGACATGGAGGAGATGCTGGCCGCCGCGGCCGCCTTCGCGCGCTTCCCGCACGGGCGCGTGCGGCGCGCGGCGGTCGTGACGACCTCAGGTGGCGCAGGCGCATGGGCGGCGGACCTTTGCGGGACGCTGGGAATCGATGTGCCGGAACTGAGTGCCGAGCTTCAGGCGGACATTGGCGAGTTCATCCCGGAATTCGGATCGCCGGCCAATCCTGTCGACGTCACCGCGCAGGCGGTTGAGGCGGGAGGTGTGCCGCTGGTGCGCGTGCTGGAAAAGCTGCAGCATAGCGACGAGATCGATGCGATGATCGTCAATATGGGGCTGCACAAGGCCGGGCGTATTAACTCGCTCGCCGAACTGCTTGGGCCAGTCTACGCTCAGGCGAACAAGCCCATCCTTTTCCATTCGCACATCCTGCCGGTGTCGCAGAACATGGCGTCGCTGGCGGCGCTGGGAGGGCAGGGGTTTACCAGCTTCCGGGGATGCGCGTCGGCATTGTCCGCGCTCGACCGGCACGCGGCGTTTCTCGAAAGCTGGAAGCGGCGTGCGCCCATCCCGCCGGCGCGGGTTGCGGTAATGGATCATGCTCTGGCCGGGGTGTTCGACGAGGCCGACACGGCGAAGCTGCTTGCCGCCTATGACATTCCGGTCCCGCCCAGCGCGCTGACCGCAAACCGCGACGATGCGGCGCGCGAGGCGGCGGCAATGGGCTTTCCGGTGGTGCTCAAGATTCAATCGCCTGACATCGCCCACAAGACCGAGGCGGGCGGCGTGGCGCTGAATATCGGTGCGGGCGAAGTCGAGGGCGCGTTCGATCGCATTCTCGCCAGCGTCAAGGCCTATGCGCCCGCCGCCCGGATCGAGGGCGTGCTGGTCCAGAAGATGATGCCCAAGGGGCATGAGATCGTCATCGGCGTCACCCGCGACGCGGATTTCGGGCCATTGGTGATGCTCGGCTCCGGGGGCATCTATCTCGAGGTGCTCAAGGATGTGGTGTTCGCGCCGCCGCCGCTGTCGGTGGATGATGCCAAAGCGCTGATCGGCCGGCTCAAGACCGCACCGATCCTCGCCGGGGCGCGTGGCCAGGCCCCCGCCGACATCGATGCACTCGCCGCACTCGTCTCGCGCGTCGCCGAGCTGGCGCGGGCGGAGAGCAATATCGACCAGCTCGATCTCAATCCGGTGTTCGTCTACCCGGCCGGCGAGGGCGTCGTTACCGTCGATGCGCTGGTGGTGGCCGGGCAGCCGCATGGCGGAGGCCATTGATGCATCCCGATCAGGACTATGCGGGCTTCGTCACCGAAGGTCGCTTCATGCTTCAGCGTTCGCGCAGCAGCGGCAGGTTCGTCTTTTACCCGCGCGTCGCAGCGCCGGGGACGGGCGAAACTGATCTCGAATGGGTCGAGGCGTCAGGCGAGGGCGTGGTCTATTCGACTACGGTCGTGCGTAACAAGCCGCCGACGCCGGACTATAATATCGCACTGATCGACCTTGCCGAGGGCGTGCGAATGATGAGCCGCGTGGTCGAGATGGATCCCGGCGCAGTGACGATCGGAATGCGCGTGAAGGCCAGGATCGGCGAGATCGACGGCGTTGCTGCGGTCGTGTTCACGGGAGCCGGCGCATGAGCTTCCCACGGGGCAAGACAGCGATCGTTGGCGCAGCGACGTTCGGGATCGGATCGGCGCCAGGCTATTCGGCGACCGAGCTGCTGGCCAAGGCTTCGCTCGCCGCGATCGCCGATGCCGGTCTGAGCGTAGCGGATATCGACGGTGTGTTCGCGATCATGCCGCAGGATCCGTTCACTGCCATGAGCGTGCCCGAATATCTGGGGATCCGGCCGAAGATCACCGAGACGACACGGACGGGCGGCTCGTCGTTTCAGATCCATGCGATGTGGGCCGCACTGGCTTTGGAGGCGGGGCTCTGCGACGCGGTGCTGATCGCTTATGGCAGCAACCAGCGGTCTGCGGCGGGCGGGCTTATGACGAGCGGCGCGGCGCCCTTCCCATACGAGAGCGTCTACAAACCGCGCAATCCGCCGAGTTCCTATGCGCTGGCGGCGGCGCGGCACATGCATGACTATGGCACGACACGCGAACATCTCGCCGAAGTCGCGGTGGCAGCGCGGAAGTGGGCGCAGCTCAATCCCGACGCATTCGTCCGGGATCCCCTGAGCATCGAGGACGTGCTCGGCGCGCGTATGGTCTCCGATCCATTGACGGTGCGCGATTGCTGCCTGGTCACCGATGGTGCCGCGGCGGTAGTGATGACGCGTGCCGACCGGGCGCGCGACTTGCCGCAACCGCCCGCCTATCTGCTCGGGGCGGCATCGGCGACCTGGTACAAGAATATCTCGTCCGCCCAAGACCTGACCGTGACGGCAGCGACGGAAGCAGGCGAACGGGCTTATGCGCAGGCGGGTGTAAAGCCATCGGATATCGATGTTGTCGAAGTCTATGATGCGTTCACGATCAATACGATCCTGTTCCTTGAGGATCTCGGTTTCTGCCCGAAGGGCGAGGGCGGGCGGTTCGTGGCTGATGGGGGGATCGCGCCGGGAGGAAAGCTAGCAGTCAACACCAATGGCGGCGGTCTATCCTGCGTGCATCCCGGCATGTACGGCCTGTTCACGATGGTCGAGGCGGTGACTCAGCTTCGCGGTGCCGCGGGCGAACGCCAGATCGCGGGGGCAAAGCTGGCGCTGGCGCACGGTAACGGCGGGACGCTGTCGAGTCAGGCAGTGACGATCTTCGGCACCGGGGAGACGCTCTGATGCCGCTGAATGCCGATTATATCCTGGGCCGCGCCTTTGATCCCATCGAGACGGTGATCAGCGATCGCGACGCGATGTTCTATGCGCTGTCGATCGGCATTGGCCGCGATCCGCTGGATGCGCACGATCTGCGCTATGTGTTCGAGAAGGACCTCAAGGTGTTTCCGACCATGCCGATCGTGATCGGACATCCGGGCAACTGGATGGCGGAGCCGGCGGCGGGCATTACCCGGACGATGGTGGTGCATGGCGCGCAGCGGCTGTCGAGCTATCGCCCGCTTCCGGTGGGTGGAGTGGTGATCTCGACCAACAAGGTCACTGCGATCTGGGACAAGGGCGACAAGGGCGCGGTGATGGACCTGACACGCGAGACGTTCGACAAGGCGAGCGGCGACCTCATCGCGCGGAGCAACTCGAGCGTGTTCTGCCGTGCCGATGGCGGGTTCGGCGGACCTTCGGGCGAAAGCCACGCCTACATCGCCGTGCCTGAAAGGGCGGCCGATCGATCCGTGGAGATGCCGACCGAGCCCAACATGGCGCTGATCTATCGCCTCAATAACGACCGCAACCCACTTCACGCTGAGCCAGAATTCGCGGCACGGGCCGGCTTCTCGCGTCCGATCCTGCATGGCCTTGCGACTTACGGCGTCGCGGCGGTGGCGGTGGTGAAGGCGTTTCCGGAGAAAATGCTGACAGCGTTCGAGACCCGCTTCTCCAAGCCAGTGCTGCCGGGCGAGACCGTGACGGTGGATATGTGGGACGAAGCCGGTGTCGTGGTGTTCCGCGCAGGGGTCGGCGACAAGGTCGTACTCGATCGCGGGCGGGCCGTGCTGGCATGACGTCGCTCGAGCGCCAGCTGCTCGACGAGATCGAGATTCAACGGTTGGCGGCGGCATATAGTCATGCGGCGATGCGATTGGATGGTGCGGCGGCGGCCGCGGTCTATGCCGAAGACGGCGTGCTCACGGCGTTCTACAAGGCCGAAATCATTGGCCGCGCAGCGATCGCCGAGGCGCTGACCCTGACCTTCGCGCCGCTCGAATTCCTCGCGCAGACGTGCGGGGCGGGCGTGATTCGGATTGATGGCGACACCGCCATTGCGACCTGGACGGTCAGCGAGCTCCTCAAGCGGCACGGCGAGGAAGGGCTCGCCTGTTGCTTTGGCAGCTATGAGGACCAGCTGGTGCGAACACCTGAGGGGTGGCGCTTCGCCCATCGCCGGTTCCTGCCTTTCTATCGCGGCATGATCGAGAGCGCCGGGCGAAGCTATCCGTCTCCCGCGTTCGAGCGCCCGATCAGCTGACCGGGCAGGGCAGCATGTCTCTCTCCCTTCAGCGCATCATCATCGCGCCGCCGTCCACCGGCACGATCTGACCGGTCATGAAATGCGCACCTTCCGAAGCTAGGAAGGCGACGACAGGCACAAGGTCCCCATCGATCTCGCCCAGCTTGCCGCCGAGCGGAATCGAGACTTTCAGCATCGCCTCATGGCCGCTCAGTTGCTCAGGCGCCATTGCGGCGCGGGTCTTGTCGTACATCGGCGTCCAGATTGCCGGGGCGATGCCGTTGACGCGGATATTGTAGCGGCCCCATTCGACTGCGATCGAGCGGATCCAGGCCACCACGGCGCCCTTGGAAGCAGCGTAGGCTGCCTTGTTCGGATAGCCCTTCACACCCGCCGATGAGGCGAAGTTGAGGATGACGCCGCCCTTTTCCTTCAAGTGCGGGAAGACGGCCTGATTGGTGAGGAAGGTGCCCGTTGCGTTGATCGCCAGAACCTGATCCCATTGGTCGAGTGGAATGGCTTCGGCCTGCGCTCCGGGCGCGATGCCGGCGGCGTGGATCAGGACGTCGAGGCCGCCGAGCTGGCCCACCGCTGCGTCGATCCCTGCTGTAACTGACGCCTTGCTGGCAACATCGACGCTCACGAATCCCGTGCCGGTTTCCGTGGCGATCCGCGCTCCAGCTTCCGAATTTATGTCGAGCGACACGACCTGCGCGCCCAGCCCAGGCAAGGCGCGAACCAAGCCTTCGCCCATTCCGCTCGCCCCGCCGGTGACGATGATTCGGCGGCCCTTCAACAGTGTTTCGGTCATGCGGCTCTCCTAGCAAAGCAGCGATAACACCAGTCGTCCGTCCAGCGGATCGGCCTTGTGATCAATGCCGCACTACCTTTGCCTCGACCCGCCAAGAGGCCGATCCTGCGGCGAAATCACCACAGGAGAGAGACATGGATTTCGGCATTCGAGACAAGGTTGCGTTCGTATCGGGCGGCAGCAAGGGCATGGTCCGCGAGGCGGCGGTGATGCTTGCCGACGAAGGGGCGAAGATCGCCATCGTCGCGCGCACGCAGGGACCGATCGATGAAACGGTAGAACTGATCCGCAGCCGTGGCGGGACGGCGATGGGCTATTCGGCGGACCTCACCACCCGTGCTGGGGTGCGCGATGCGGTGGCAGCCGTCACCGCCGAATTCGGTGCGCCGGACATCGCGATCAGCTGTGTCATGGAGAACATCGCCGGCGATTTCGAAGACGTGAAGGACGAGGATTTCGAGCGCTTCTTCATCGTCTACGCGATGAGCGTGGTCTATCTCGCCCGCGAAGTGATCCCGGCGATGAAGGAGAAGGGCTGGGGCCGTTTCGTCGCGGTTGGATCGGGTACCGCCAAGGAGCCGGTGGGCAATATTCACCATATGCTCGCCAACACCACGCGCCCCGCCGCGGTGGGCTTCGTCAAGACGCTGTCGGATGAAGTCGCGAAATACGGCATAACCTGCAACACGGTCGGCCCGGGCTGGATCGGGACCGATAACATGTACAATTATCTCGAGAAGAAGATGGGCATCGCGCCCGACAAGGTCGGCGAGTTCCTGCACGATCTCATTCCGGCGGGACGCGTCGGCCGGCCCGAGGAGATCGCATCGACCATCGCCTATCTCTGCTCCGATCTGGCCGGTTATATCAGCGGCAACTGGATCGGCGTGGATGGAGGCAAGCACAAGTCGCTGTTCTGATCCGCTTCTTGCAGGCGGTGGTCTAGAGCTCGACCACCGCCCGCATCGGCGTCTTGCCCTCGGGCGCCTCGTAGAATTGCTCGCTCCATTTGCGCAGCGCCGTGTAGCCGGCGATGTCCTGCTTCGCGAAAACCGGGCGCTGGACGAACACCTGATGCCGCCAGATACGGGCATCCTCTTCGAACAACTCGATCGTGTGATGTGCGAAGTCGCGCTGGGCCTGCGGCATCGTATCGGGCGACGCCGGATCGCGCGGCAGGAAATAGCTCACGCGCAGGTCGGACAGTTCCTCGTCGATTGGCGTCGCGGTGAGGATCAGGCGATAGGGGTTGCGCCCGTCGAATGCCGCAAAGGACAGTCCCGGCCCCATGTTCAGCGTATGCAGCGTCAGCGCGACCTGCTTGGTCTTCGGTGACTTGAACCCCATGCGCGAACGCCAGCGCGTGCCCGGCGTCTCGAACCATAGCAGCTCGGGGTCTTCGGGCGCGCCATGGGCGAAGCGGAAATGCATCGAGTCCGCAGCGTTTTCCTGGATCAGCTGCGGGTGGAGCGGTTCGGCGGGTTTGTCGACGATCGCCTGCGGATAGCAGGGGTAATAATCGGCCTCGCTGCCCTCCAGCTCGAAATCGGCGAACAGATCGGGCAGATCCCAGCCTTCGCGTGGGGGCCCGCCAGCGGGATCGTGCCACATGAAGATCAGCCCGTGCCGCTCGATCAAATGGCGGGTGCGCAGCTTCGCGCCGGTGGGTTTGTCCTGATAGGGGATATTGGCGTTGGTCCCGTCCTTGGCCCATGCCCAGCCATGATAGGGGCAGACAACACAGCCCTTCTTCACCTTGCCGCCATGGCCGAGATGCGCGCCGAGATGCTTGCAATGCGCGTCCATCACCGCGAGCACGCCGGCCTCGTCGCGAAAGGCAACCAGATCCTCGCCGAAATAGCGCATCGGCTTGACGCCGCCGGGCGCGAGTTCGGCGCTCCAGCCGATCTGGAACCAGCCTGTGGGCTTCATGCTGAGCTTGAGCATAGTCTGCCTTTCTGCGCCTCAAAGCGTCTCGACATGCGGGGTGGGGGATGCGCCCGGATCGGCCTCGTAGAAGCGCTCACTCCATTTGCGCAGCGCCGTGTATCCCTTGATATCCTGCTGGGCGTAGACTGGCCGCTTTACGAAGACCTGGTGCCGCCAGATGCGCGCGTCTTCCTCGAAAAGCGCCTCGGTGCTCCTCGCAAAATCGCGCAGCTTTCCGGGCATCACTTCGGGCGATTGCGGATCGCGCGGGAGGAAATAACTTACGCGGAAATCCGCCGTCGCGTCGTCCACCGGCGTTGCCGTCACTATCAGGCGGTAATGAATCTTGTCGCCATCGAAGAAGGTGAAGGAGAGGCCGACATTGGGCTTGATGCCACGGTTGAACAGCGCGTGCGCGCCTGTCCTGGGCGATTTGAACGCCATCGTGCTGCGCAGCCGGTTGCCCTCCTCCCAGCATTCGGTGAGCTCGGGATAGTCGGGCGCCCCATGCGTGAAGACGAAGTGCACCGAGTCCGCCGTGTTCTCCATCATCAATTGTGGATGGATACGCTCGCCGGGACGGTCGACGATCGCTTCGGGATAGCAGGGATAATAGTCGGTCTCGTCGGCGATCTTGTCGGGGAAATCGGCGAACAGATCGGGTAGTTCCCAACCCTCGCGTGGGGGTCCGCCGGCGGGATCGTGCCACAGGAAGATCAGTCCGTGGCTTTCGATCGTATTCCAGCGGCGAAGTTTCGCACGTGTGGGCATCTCCTGATAGGGAATGTCGGCATTGCTTCCGTCCCTGGCCCATGCCCAGCCGTGATAGGGGCAGACGATGCAACCCTTCTTCACCTTGCCGCCATGGCCCAGATGTGCCCCCAGATGCTTGCAATGCGCGTCGAGGATCGCGAGCGCGCCGGCGTCGTCGCGAAAGGCAACAAGGTCGTGCCCGAAATAGCGCATCGGCTTGACGCCGCCGGGCGCGATCTCAGCGCCCCAGCCCACCTGAAACCAGCCCGTGGGTATCATGCTCAGCTTCAGCATTGCGCACTCCTCATGGCCGGATGAGCCGCTTGCCGATCCCGCGTCCGCTCAACATGCCGAGATAGGCGGCAGGGGCGTTTTCGAGGCCGTCGATGATGGCTTCGCTATGGACGGTCCGGCCATTGCCTACCCCTTCGCGCAGCTCGGCGAGTGCGGTCGGGAAGAGGTGTGGATGCTCGGCGGTGATAAAGCCCCGAAGGCTCAAGCCGCGATAGAGCAGCGCCTTGAAGTGCGTCAGCGTTATCGGGCGTTCGTCGTTATAGTGCGCGGCGAGCCCGCAAAGCAGGATGCGCCCGCCTTGCGCCATCGCCGGAAGCGCGGCGTCGAGATTGGGGCCGCCGACATTTTCGAACAATATGTCTATCCCGTTCGGAGCCGCCTCCGCGATGCGTTCGGCGAGATTGGGAAGGCGATGGTCGAGGCAGGCGTCGAAGCCGAGCTTGCCGGTGACATATGCGCATTTCTCCGCACCGCCCGCAGTGCCGATCACCCGCAGATCCCGTGCCTTGGCGAGCTGGCCGACGACGCTGCCCACCGGACCGCTGGAGGCGGACACGAGCAGCGTCTCGCCCGGCTCCGGATCGGCGAGATGGAGGCCGACCCAGGCGGTGAGTCCCGAGCGGCCAAGGACGCCGAGCACCAGGCTCGGCGGGTCGATTTCGGCGGGAATGGCGTCGACTGACGCCGCGTCGAGCGCCTGTACTTCCTGCCATTTGCCGACACCGGTGATGTATTGACCGGGCGCGAAATCGGGCGACCGAGACTCGATCACTTCGCCCACGACGCGGCCGTGGATCGTGCCGTCCGCCCAGCCGGGGACTTCGCCGGTCCAGCTTCGCATCGCGCGGGCAAGATTGTTGATTTCCACTGAGAAGTGACCCGGGTTTTCCATCGAGAAGTGACCCGTCTGCGGATTATGTTTCGGGTGTCACGGGTGGGTCAACCCGTGGT
>NZ_MKWJ01000008.1:0-210331 GCF_001899725.1 Sphingomonas sp. 67-41
ACCCGTCACACCGCTCGACAAACGGGGTCCCTTTTGGACGCCGATAGGGGGTCCTTTTTGGACGCCGATTGACACAGGCAACGATGGCGCTGTCCTTCTTCCCCCAATAGGCGTCGCGGATCAGGCGCTTGTAGAGCTTGCCCGTCGGATGACGCGGCAGTTCCTGCATGAAATCGACCCGTCGCGGCATCTTGACCCCGGATATCTGCGGACGCAGCCAGACCAGGAGTTCCTCGGCGAACGCATCATTGGCATCTTCCCAATCCGCCGGCTGGATGACCGCTACAACCATCTCGCCCATCTCGGGATCGGGCGCGCCGACCACGGCGGCGTCCGCGATCCGGGGATGGACCACGAGCAGATTCTCGATCTCCTGCGGATAGATATTGACCCCACCCGAAATGATCATGAAGCTCTTGCGGTCGGTCAGATACAGGAAGCCGTCCTCGTCGAGCCAGCCGACGTCGCCCAATGTCGTCCAACCATGCCGGTTCGTGGCGGCCTGCGTCTTTTCCGGGTCGTTGTGATAGACGAAGGAAGGACCACCCTCGAAATAGACCGCGCCCTCGGTGCGTGGCGGAAGGGGTTCGCCATCTTCATCGCAGATGCGCACCGTGCCGACCACGGCCTTGCCCACGGAGCCGGGATGTTCGAGCCATTGCCTAGAATCGATGAGGGTCATGCCGTTGTTTTCTGTGCCGGCATAATATTCGTAGAGGATCGGCCCCCACCATTCGATCATCGCCTGTTTCACCGGCACCGGACAGGGTGCCGCGGCATGAATGGCAACCTTGAGCGATGACAGGTCGTAGCGCGCGCGCACCTCGTCGGGCAGCTTGAGCATCCGCACGAAGTGGGTGGGAACCCATTGGCTGTGGGTCACGCGATATCGCTCGATCAGCGCGAGAGCGCATTCCGGATCGAACTTCGTCATGACTACGATGGTCGTGCCCAGCTTCTGGGCAGCCATGCACCAGCGAAGCGGCGCGGCGTGATAGAGTGGCGCCGGGCAAAGATAGACGGTTTGAGGGCCGAAGCCGAAGATGTTCGCCGCCACCGTCGCGAGCGGCGTGGGCCCGTGAATGTCCTCGTCGACGGGCAGAGGCGGCCGGATACCCTTGGGGCGTCCCGTGGTACCGGACGAATAGAGCATGTCCGCACCGGCACGCTGGTCGGCGATCGGCGTCGGGTCGAGGCGATCTGCTTCGTTCTCCCAGGACCGATATCCTTCCGCTTCGCCCCCAACCAGAAACAGCTCCACGTCAGAGAGCAGGGTCGGCAACGCAGCGAAGGCGCCGCCTATGGCGTTGGACACGACGATCGCCTTCGCGCCGCCGTCGCGCGCGATATATTCGATCTCCGGCGGCGTGAGCTTGGACGAAATGCAGATGAGATAGAGGCCCGCGCGCTGTGCGGCCCAGGCGATCTCCATATACCGGACATTATTGTCCATCACGACGGCAAGCGTGTCGCCGATGGCGAGGCCGGACGCACGCAGAAGCCTCGCTCCCTGGTTCGACCTTGCATCGAGCTCGCCGAAAGTAACGGTTTCGCCGCTGTCCATGATGACAGCGGCACGGTCTGGAGAGATTTTGGCGTGATGACTGGGGTGCATGGCAATCCTCTGGAACGATTTTCTTGGGCGTCTGTCAGCCGGCCGGATCGAGCATTCCCGTAAATCCCAGCGGCTTGTAGGGGCCGAGGATCAGTTGCTCGAAGACACCGATCCCGCTCGCCGAAGGTCGGCCCGCCTGCTGGAACGTGACTTTCGACGGGAACTGCACGTGGAGATTGTCGATCGCCATCGGGTCCAGGTCTGCGAACCGTATGTCCTCCCGTTCGACGACCCGGTCCCCCTTGTAGAGACCATGCCCCCAGGTCGGGGATACATAGCCGATGCCGCGCATCTGAAACCGCCCGACCGGCTCGATCAGAATCTCGATCTCGGATTCACCCGGTGGACTGATCGCCAACCGTCCGCTTGCGGGATGCCGCGTTCCGGGCACACACACGGTCTCGAGCGCGGCATCGGAGATTTCGACATGGCCGTCCGCGCCGGCGCCGTCGGGGACCAGGACCGAGCGCAGATTGAAGGGCCGACCCTCGGCGTCGGCATTGATATGGAAGAATATGCTCCGGTCGGCGAAATTCAGTGGCGTCCACTGCCAGAAGAATCCGGGCGCGACCGCAGGAGCATAGGGCTGGGCATCCGCCGCGCCGATCGGGCGCACCCCCCAACTGCGATCCCGCGTGCCGACGGTCTCCGGGGCAAGCGCGAAGCGCTCACCATCGACCTCGATCCACCCCGTGTACCGTCCGTTCTGCGTCATGCGTGTATAGTCGAGGAAAGTCCGCGGGCCGATGCGGTGGGTGAAGCGGGGCTCCTCGATCGGGAAGGCGCGCCCCTCGAAGGTCAGGTCGGCGCTGATGCCCGTCTCGTCCGCGACAGTGATACGCAGCGACTGGAGCGGCTCGAGAACCTCGATCCGGATCGGTCCCACCTGGAGGTCCATCCGCTCCATTCCCAGCACGCGGGAGGCATGGACGCAATATTGCGTCTCGCCGCGCACGAACGAAAAATGGGCGTCGGCGATATTGAGGTGCGGATAGATGCCGAAGGCAACGGCAAAAAAACCGGATCCGTCCGGGCCGTAGCCGTTGAAGAAGTAGCGATCATAGAAATTTCGGTCGGTGCCGGCAAACGCCACCGGCTCCGGCAACTGGTGGATGGGGTATTCATCTCCCTTGGTCAGCACAGGCAATCCTTTCCGGCTCGTTGGCCCTCGGACTACCTAATTCATTACCTAACTAAAATCCAGCGAGAACATTCACGCTGGGCTCGAGGCGACATCTCCAGGAGCCCTGAGGCCATCCATGATGACCAGCGCGGTCTGCTCGGCGTAGGACCTCTGGAGGTCCTCATCGATGAGGTCAGTGCCGTGGACATATTTGAGAACGAAGCGCGCGGTGAAAATCTGGTCGCACGCGCCGATCACGGTGAAGTAGAACAACTTGGGGTCCACCGCACGGAACTCGCCCGCGGCGACGCCTTCGGCGATCATCCGGCTATAGGCGTTGTGAATGGGCCGAAGGAAACGGTCGGCGATGCGTTGGGCCGTCGCCTCGTCCGCGCCGCGCATGAGTTCCACGCTCAGTCGATTGAGATAAGGGAAGCGGAAATAGATGCGAATGACCCCCGAGAGATGCGCGCGCATCTTTCTGGTCGGCGAAAGATCCATGGCCACCAACCCCTCCAGCTGTTCGATCGCGATCGCGAGATCGCGCTCGAGCAAAGCCGAAAAGAGCCCGTGCTTGTTGCCAAAATGATATTTGACGAGCGCGGAATTCACCCCCGCCCGACCGGCGATGTCGTTGAGCGAAAGCTCCAGCGAATCGCGCTCTTTCATGATGTCGCTTGCCGCTGCAAGCAGGAGATCACGCGCCTGCCCGCGCACCGAGAATAGATTTGTCGCCAATGTCATTCACCCGTCATAATTGATCAAGTGACTACAGCGTCGTTGCGGCTTTGTCACCGGGCGCCGGCCTCCCTTCCGCAGAGGAAGACCGGGGCCCCGTGCGATCAGCGGCCGCGCCACTGAGGCGGGCGCTTTTCCGAGAAAGCCCGCGGGCCCTCGACGAAGTCGTTGGACGCGAACAGCGCCTCCATCGCGGGATACCCCATTTGATCGCGCAGCGCCTCGTCGAGGGCCCCCTCGAGACCGCGGCGCACCGCCTCCTTGGTGGCCCTGATCGCCATGGGACTGGCGATGCAGATTTCTCTTGCGACAGCCAGCGCCTCTTCAAGAAGGGCTTCTGGCGCTGCGACCCGACTGACGAACCCGAGCGATTTACCCTCTTCCGCGCCGACCCTGCGCGAGGTCAGAATGAGGTCCATCGCCCGTGAAAGCCCGATCGCGCGAGGAAGACGGTGGACACCGCCGCCCAGGGCAACGAGCCCGACCCGGGGTTCGGGGAGCGAGAACAGTGCTTTTTCCGACGCAACGACGATGTCGCAGGCAAGCGCGAGTTCGAAGCCGCCGCCCATCGCCACGCCATTGACCGCGGCGATCAGCGGCTTGTCGAGACTGGGCCGCGACGTCAGCCCGGCAAAGCCATTATCCGCCGCTTTGAGATCACCCGTCGCCGCCTGATATTTCAGGTCGTTCCCGGCGCAGAAGGCGCGGTCTCCCGCGCCGGTGACAATTGCCACCCATTGATCGGGATCGGCCAGGAAGTCGTCGAACACGCGATCAAGCTCCTGGTGCGCCGGATAATGGAGCGCATTCATCACTTCGGGACGGTTCAGGGTGACGATCGTGATTGGTCCCTGGCGGTCGACCTGGACGAACTCAAAGCTGGACATTGCTTCTCCTTTGCATGATGGCGTGAGGGTGCATGAAGCGCCTGCTCCACGTGAGCAAGCGCGCTCCAGTGCGGAACCATCCTAATGTTACACGGTCCGCGCACCGGTTTTCTTTTCCTCTTTAATCGACTAATGACTTTCTGCCAATGGGATTCGGCGGGGCCTCGCCCGCGCCTGAACAGGAGCGTGGATGCAAATCGGTGTCGCCAATTTCCGCCAGTTCGGAGGCTATGCGTCCCGTCATGGCGGGAACCTCATATCCGACAGGCTCTACCGGTCGGGTGAGCTGTCAGGCGCGACCGCGGAAGGCACGGCCATGCTCCTTGGCACGAACTTCTCTTTGGTGGCCGATCTTCGCTATCCAAGCGAACGCCTTGCGCAACGGTCGCCATGGCCGGCGCATTGGAATGCCAGGCTCGTCAGCCATGAAGAAGAGCGCGAAAAGGAAGCTCCTCATCTCGCCCTGCTTCGCACGCCGGGCACCACGGTGTCGGCCGTGGACGGCTTTTACGCCGAGCTTTACGACACTCTGGCCATCAGCCGCCCCTACGAGGCGCTATTCGGACATCTTCTGCAACGCATCGCGGCAACGGATGGTCCGGTTCTCGTGCATTGCACGGCGGGCAAGGATCGCACGGGCATGTTCGTCGCCCTGCTCCACGCGATCCTTGGCGTTTCGCGCGACGATATCCTGACCGACTATCTTCGGTCGAGCGATGCACCAGGCCTGAGTGACGCAGGCCCTGATCTCGTCGTGCGTATCGAGAGACGCTTTGGTCATCGGCCGCCGCTGGATCTGGTGGAGCGCCTGCTGGCGGTGAAGCCCGACTATCTGGACCGGATGTTTGCGGCCATTGATCGTCGGTATGGCACCCTCAACGACTATTTCCAGCATATCGGCGTCACCGATGATGTTCAGGCCGCTCTCCGCTGGCGGCTCGTGCACGGAATGACCAGCGGTCACCATGCTCAAAAGCCGGCCTGAGACGGCCACAAATCACATCAAATCAACAAGCAGGGATGAGGAAATGCCCAGAATTTATCTGACTACCAGGGACGGGACGGAGAAGATCATCGAGGCTACGGACGGTCTCAGCTTGATGGAGGTGATCCGCGACGATGGCGTAGACGAATTGCTCGCCCTGTGCGGCGGCTGCTGTTCCTGCGCGACCTGCCATGTCTATATCGATCAGGATCAAGATGCCCGTTTGCCGCCGATGAGCGAAGACGAAAGCGACCTGCTCGACAGTTCGTCACATCGGGAGGACAGCTCCCGCCTGTCCTGCCAGATCACGATCGACGATCGGCTGGACGGCCTTCGCGTGACCATCGCGCCGGAAGACTGAGAGCCTGCCGGATGACATTGGCGCCTCGACATTTTTCAGTAGTCATCGTCGGCGGCGGCCATAGCGCCGCGCAGGCCGCAATTGCGCTGCGGCAGCGAAAGTTCGAAGGGACGGTGGCGATCATCGGCGAGGAAACCGAGCTGCCCTATGAACGCCCGCCTCTTTCAAAAGATTATCTGGCCGGTCGAAAGCCTTTCGAACGCCTGCTGATCCGCCCCGCGACCTTCTGGCACGAGCGCGAGATTGCGATGCTGACCGGACAGCGCGTCGTGTCGGTGGATCCGGACGCGAAGATCGTGCGGACCCACGATGGAACGGCGATCAGCTATGACGATTTGATCTGGGCCGCAGGCGGTCATGCACGTGCGCTCACTGGCGTGGCACCTGGCCTTGCAGGCATCCATACGGTGCGAACGCGCGCCGATATCGACAGGATGATGGGCGAACTCCTATCGGTCACCCATGTTGCCGTGATCGGTGGCGGGTATATCGGCCTCGAGACCGCCGCCGTACTCGCCAAGCTCGGCAAGCGGATCACGTTGATCGAGGCACAGGAACGGCTTCTTGCGCGCGTCGGAGGAGCCGCCCTTTCGCACTTCTACGAAAGCGAGCACCGCGCCCACGGTGTCGATATAAGATTGAACGAAACCGTTGCGGAGGTTCAGGCCGTAGCCGGGAAGGTTTCCGGCCTCCGGCTCGGATCCGGTGAGGTCATTCCAGCCGAGATGATCGTCGTGGGCATCGGGATCATCCCTGCCATCGAACCACTGCTGGCGGCCGGCGCGCGCGGCGGCAACGGTGTCGAAGTCGATGGCAACGGCCAGACGTCGCTACCGCACGTCTATGCGGCCGGCGACTGCGCACTCCATACGAACCGCTATGCCGGCGGTCGATTGATCCGGCTCGAATCTGTCCAGAACGCAAATGACATGGCGACCGCCATCGCCCGCGCGATCATGGGCGATCCCGAACCCTACAACGCGATCCCGTGGTTCTGGTCCAACCAATATGACCTGAAATTGCAGACTATCGGACTCTCGGTCGATCATGACGAAGAAATCGTCCGAGGCGATCCGGCCGATCGCTCCTTTTCGATCATCTACCGCAAGGAAGGGCGCGTCATCGCGCTCGATTGCATCAATGCAACCAGGGACTATGTTCAGGGCAAGCTGCTTGTCGCCGCGGAGGCAAAACTCCCGCGCGAGATGCTTGAGAATAGCGCGGTTCCGCTGAAGCAGATACTGGAACACGCAGCATAGAGTTCATCCCAGCAGATCGGCGAGCCGGAAATGGGCGACAAAGCGCGGCGCATGGAAGATGTCCCTCCACCTATCGGAGCCGCGCGCATGCTACAGCCGTATCGGGTCAGCCGTCGAGTACGACGCAGCCACGCTTCGCGATGTAAGGCGTCTCGTTCGAGGCGGCCGCCTCATGACCCGTGCCGATTCCGTCCCGGCCCCGCCGATAGACACCTTGCGCAATCGCTGCCAGCCTGAACAAGGCAAAGGCGACATAGAAGTTCCAGTGGTCGATCTCGCGCCGCCCCGTCTTCCGGCAATAAGCCTGCATCAGCGATGACTCATCGGGAATGCCGCTTTGCGCGAAATCCACGCCCTCGAGCGTCCCAAACCAGGGCAGGCGCGCGTGATAGCCGATGGAGGCATAAGCGAGATCGGCCAGCGGATGGCCCAGCGTGCAGAGTTCCCAGTCCAGCAACGCGATTGCTCGTGGCTCTGTGGGATGAATCATCAGATTCTCCAGCCGGAAGTCCCCATGCGCGATCGTCACGGTATCGTCCTGGGGAATCAACGCCGGCAATTCGGCGATCAGCCGCTCCATTTCAGGAATGGTCTCTGTTTCGGAGCCGCGATATTGCTTGGTCCAGCGCCCGATCTGCCGCTCGAAATAATTGCCGGGACGCCCGAGATCGCCGAGACCGACGCTGGCGGCGTCCACACTATGGAGCCTGGCCATGACATCGATGAAGCTTTCGTAGACGGCCTTGCGCTCATCGGGCGTCATTCCCGGAAGCTTGGTGTCGCGGAAGATACGCCCCTCGAGAAAATCCATGACGTAGAAGCTGGTGCCGATGATGCCGGAATCTTCGCACAGGAGACGGACATTGGGGACAGGCACGTCCGTCGCCTTGAGCGCCGCCATGATGCGGTATTCCCGCTCGATCTGATGGGCGCTGGGCAACAGCACGCCAGCGGGCTTCTTGCGCAGGACATAGCGGCTGCCGGTCTCGCCATCCCTCAGCAGGAAGGTGGGATTGGATGCGCCGCCGGTGAGACGCGTGGTCACAAGATTGCCGGTAAAGCCTTCGAGGTTGGCGGCAAGATAAGCGCCGAGCGCCTTGTCGTCGAACTGCTGGTTGTCCTCGCTCATCGGTCCGCTCGCAGCCCCCTGGCAATCACCATCCGCAAAATATCGGACGTTCCCTCGTAAATCTGGCACACACGCACATCCCGGTAGATTTTCGCAATGCCGAACTCCTCGAGATATCCATAGCCGCCCAGCGTCTGGAGTGCCCCGGAACAGACCGCCTCGGCCGTCTCGGATGCAAAGAGCTTGGCCATCGACGCTTCGGAAAGGCAGCGCTCGCCCGCATCCTTGCGTGCGGCGGCCGCCAGCACCAGGGCTTCGGCCGCCGCGAGCCGCGCGGCAAGATCCGCCAGACGAAAGCCGACGGCCTGATGCTCGATGATCGCCTTGCCGAAGGAACGTCGTTCCCGCGCATACACGACCGCCTTTTCGAGGGCCGCGCGTGCCATGCCGACGCTTTGCGCGGCAATGCCGATGCGCCCGGTCTCCAGGTTGGCCAGCGCGATCTTGTAGCCGTCGCCTTCACGGCCCAGCAACTGGTCCTCGCCCACCGCCATGTCGACGAACCGGAGCGCGCAAGTGTCCGATGCCCGTTGCCCAAGCTTGTGCTCGACCTTGTCGACTTCAAATCCGGCTGTGTCGGTCGGAACAACAAACGCCGAAAGCCCACGCTTGCCGGCCTCTACGTTCGTCACCGCAAACACGATGGCGACGCCACCTATGCGACCCGAGGTGATGAACTGCTTTGTCCCATTGAGCACATAACCGCTGCCCGATCGCTCGGCGCGCGTGCGGATCGCCGAAGCGTCTGACCCCGCGTCCGTTTCGGTCAGCGCGAAGGCACCGATCGACCTGCCCGCGCACATGTCGGGCAGGAACCGCTCCTTTTGCGCCTGCGACCCGGACTGGAGCAAGCAGGCGATGGCAGGCGCATTATGGACGCTGATCACCGTGGAGAGGCCGCCATCGCCGGCCGCGATCTCCATGAGCGCCAGGGCATAGGAGACATAATCGGCCTCGGTGCCACCAAAAGCCTCCGGCGCCGTCATGCCCATCAGGCCGAGCTGTGCCAGTTCGGTGAACAGTTCGACCGGATACCGGCCGTCCGCTTCCCATTGAATGGCGTTGGGTGCGATGCGATCACGGGAAAAGGCGGCAACCGTGTCCCGGATGGCCTGCTGCGTCTCCGTCAGCCTCATGCAACCATTCCGGCCAGGCGCGCCTTGATGATGGCTTCCGCCTCACCGACAATCCGCTCGATCAGGGCCGCGCAACTCGGCACGTCATGAATGAGCCCCTGGACCTGCCCGGCCCAGACCAGGCCGGCGTCGAGATCGCCGCTTTCAAGGGCCACACGTCCCCTCGCACCCGACACCAGCGGCCGGATGTCTTCGAATACCGCACCCTCGCGTGCCGAAATCTCGACCACCTGATCCGAGACGCTGTTCCTTGCGACACGGCCTGTATTGTGGAACTTGCGGAAAATCAGATTGGTCGACCGCTCGTCATTGTCGACGAGGAACTGCTTGACGCGGTCGTGGATCGGCGCCTCCACGGTCGCACAGAAGCGCGTTCCCATGTTGATGCCGTCCGCCCCGAGCGCCAGTGCAGCGGCGAGGCCGCGCCCGTCGCCGAACCCGCCACTGGCGATCATCGGAATGCTGACCTTGTCCGCCGCCGCCGGGATCAGAATGAGACCCGGAATGTCATCTTCGCCGGGATGTCCGGCGCATTCGAAACCGTCAATCGAGATCGCGTCCGCCCCCATCCGTTCGGCCGACACCGCGTGACGAACGGCCGTGCATTTATGGACAACCTTGATGCCCGCCGCCTTGAAGTCGTCGATATGCTCCTGCGGCTTGTATCCGGCGGTCTCGACGATGCGGACGCCGCCATCGATGATCGCCTTGCGATATTCAGCATAGGGCGGCGGGGACACCGAGGGCAGGATGGTGAGGTTGACGCCGAACGGCTTGTCCGTCAGCGACCGGCACCGGTCGATTTCCCGGCGCAGATCATCGGGCGTCGGCTGGGTGAGCGCGGTCAGGATGCCGAGCCCCCCGGCGTTGGATACGGCAGCGGCGAGTTCCGCGCGGCCTACCCACATCATGCCGCCCTGAACGATCGGATGTTCGATCCCCAGCAATTCGGTGAAACGCGTCTTGATCGCCATAAGTCTATACCTCTCCGCCCGTTCCGGCGCTCAATCGAATTCAGGTTTGCGGCGCGCGAGGAAAGCCGCGACGCCCGCTTGTCCATGCGCCGATCGGCCGCATTCGACGATCGACCGCGCCTCGAACTCCATCTGCGCCTCAAGGCTTTCGCCGAAACTGTTCAACAGCAGCGCACGAGTACGTCCGAGAGCGAAGGTCGGCCCGGTCGCGAGCTCGTGCGCGATCGCCATGGCCTCTTCGAGGAGCGCGCCGTCGTCCACAACACGGGTGACGACGCCAAGCTCAGCGGCCTGCTCGGCGCCGAGCCGCTGGTTGCGCAGCATGATCTCCTGAGCGCGCCGCAGCCCGACCAGTCGGGGCAGCAACCATGTCGAGCCGCCGTCGGGCGACAGGCCAATAGCGCCATAGGCCACGTTGAATGTTGCCGATCGGGCCGCCAGCGCGATGTCGCCAAGAATAGCGAGACTGAACCCAGCACCCGCGGCAGCGCCGTTGACGGCGGTGACGAGCGGCTTTTCCATCCGTGCCAGCCGGCTGACGGCCTGATGCAAATAGATCGTCAGATCCTTGAGCAGCGCCGGCAAACCATCTCCAGCACTCGCGAAGGCCCCCACATCCCCGCCAGGGCAGAACAGCTTGCCCCTGGCGGTGAGCACGACGCTGCGAATGGTCGCGTCCTCGTCGCACTGGACCGCGGCCCGTGCCAACGCCTTGGCGAGATCCAGATTGATGCTGTTCGCGGCGTCGGGGCGATCCAGCACCAGCCGGGCGACCGCCCCTTCCCGCTCGAAACGCAACCCCGCGCCGGTCATGACGCTTTCTCCAGGCTGTGCGCGTGGTCGCGCTTGATCTTCTTCGCGAGACTCCATTTGTGCACCTCGGTCGGCCCGTCATAGATGCGAAAGGCGCGGATCTCGCGGAACACCTGCTCGACAACCGTATCCTGGGTAACGCCGCTGCCGCCCATCACCTGAACACAGCGGTCAGCGACGCGCATCAGCGCCTCGGACACGGCGACCTTCGTCATCGAACTCTCGGCCGAACCGAGCGAACCGCTGTCGAGTACCGTCGCGCACCAGTCGATCATCAGTTCGGCCTGCTTCAGGTCGATAAGATTCTCGGCGAGCATGAAGCCGACGCCTTCATGGTCGATCAACGTCTTGCCGAACGCCTTGCGGCGACAGGCATAGGCCGTGGCGATTTCATTCGCCCGGATTGCCGCGCCCTGCCAGCGCATGCAATGCGACAGCCGCGCGGGGCTGAGCCGCACCTGGGCATATTGGAAGCCCTCGCCGCTATGACCCAGCATCTGGTCGGCCGGCACACGCAGATTCTCGATCGCAACGACGGCGTGACCGCCAGGCATCGAGCTGTCGATCGTGTTCGGAACGCGCTCGATGCGGATCGCTGGGTCAGGCAGGTCGACCAGGAACATGCAGGCGCCGTCGTCGGACTTGGCCATGACAATGCCGACTTTGGCCCCCTGGGCTCCTGTGATGAAGGCCTTGCGGCCGTTGATCACCCAGTGATTGCCGTCCTGATGGCAGGTCGTGAGCATCATCGAGGGATCGGACCCGGCGCCATTGTCCTCGGCCGGCTCGGTCATGAAGAAAGCCGAACGTGCCCGTCCCTCCACCATTGGCTTGAGGAAACGGTCCTTGATCTCCGGGCTGCCGACCTTGCCGAGCAGGTACATATTGCCTTCGTCCGGCGCGGCCGTGTTGACCGCCAGCGGGCCGAGTGGCGAAAGACCTGACTTCTGAAGGACGATCGCAGTCTCGCGCTGCGAGAGATGGCTGCCGTCAGGCAGGATATGCGGCGTCAGCACGCCGGCCGCCCGCGCTTTCTCGCGCAGCTCCGTGACGAGTTCGTCAGTCGGCGCGTCATGATGATCGCGGCGCGGATCCTTTTCATAGGGAACGACGACGTCGCGAACGAACGCCTCGACTTTTGCGGCGATCTCCGCCGTCTTTTCGGGGCCGACGCCACTCATCGCGGCGCCATCCGGATGGCGCCGTCGAGACGGATCACTTCGCCGTTCAGCATCGGATTGGCAATGATCGCCTCGACCATCTGGGCATATTCCTCGGGCTTGCCAAGGCGGCTGGGATGCGGAACCTGGGTGCCGAGGCTGTCCTGCGCGGCCTGGGGCAGGCCCATCAGCATCGGTGTCAGAAAAATGCCCGGCGCAATGGTGACGACGCGGATTTTGTGCTGGGCCAGATCACGCGCGACCGGCAGGGTAAGGCCGACCACGCCGCCCTTGGATGCGGCATAGGCCGCTTGCCCGATCTGGCCGTCATAGGCAGCGACCGACGCAGTATTGACGATGACACCGCGCTCCTCCCCGATCGGCTCGGCCGCCGCGAGGCGCGCCGCGAACTTCGAGATGACGTTGAAGGTGCCGATCAGGTTGACCTCGACGGTCTTGCGGAATGCGTCGAGCGGATGCGGCGCGTTTTCCCTGCCGACCGTCTTGATCGCCGGCGCAACACCGGCGCAGTTGACCAGCACGCGGGCAACGCCATGCGCCTCCTCGGCCTTCGCCACAGCTTGCGACACGCTGGCGTCGTCGGACACATTCACCTTGACGAAAAGGCCTCCGATGTCCGCAGCGTGGGCCGCCCCTGTCTCCTCATTAAGATCGAAAATCGTGACCCGGGCGCCCTTCTGGGCAAGCAGTCTCGCCGTTGCACCCCCCAGGCCCGATGCGCCGCCTGTCACGATGGCGCCGATACCGTTCAATTCCATTGGGCGTCCCCTTCCTGTTACGCGATCTCAACCGCGACCGCCGTCGCCTCGCCGCCACCGATGCACAGGGCGGCAACGCCCCGCTTGAGCCCGCGCGCCTTCAGGGCGGACACGAGAGTGACGATGATCCGGGCGCCCGATGCGCCGATGGGATGGCCAAGCGCGGTCGCCCCGCCGTTCACGTTCAGCTTTTCGTGGGGAATGCCCAGATCCCGCATCGCGATCATCGCCACGACGGCAAAGGCCTCGTTGATCTCGAACAGATCGACATCCTCGATGGTCCAACCTGTCTTGGCGAGAAGCTTGCGAATAGCGGGCACCGGCGCCGTGGTGAAAAGAGCGGGCTCCTGCGCATGAGCTGCCATGCCCATGATGCGCGCCTCGATCGGAAAGTCGCGGCTTTGTGCCACGCTTTCGCGCACGAGCACGAGCGCCGCGGCGCCATCGGAGATGGATGAGGAATTGGCCGCCGTTACCGTTCCACCATCGACGAAGGCGGGCTTGAGCAAGGGGATCTTGTCCGGCCGTGCCTTGCCCGGCTGCTCATCCACCGCAACGGTCGTGGCGGAGCCGCGGGTAGAGACCTCCACAGGCACGATTTCGGCCGCGAATACCCCGCCGGCGATCGCCGCATTCGCCCGCGAAAGGCTCGCAAGCGCGTAGGCGTCCTGCTCCTCTCGTGAAAACTGGTATTCGCGTGCGCTATCCTCGGCAAATGCCCCCATCGGCTTGCCGCGCGCATAGGCGTCCTCAAGACCATCCATCATCATCGTGTCGACGACACGGTCATGCCCGATCCGTGCGCCGCCACGATGCTTGGGCAGCGCATAAGGCGCGTTGGTCATGCTTTCCATGCCGCCCGCAACCGCGATATCGATGGAACCGGAGAGAATGGCCTCACACGCCATGATCGTCGCCTGCATGCCCGAACCGCACATCTTGTTCACGGTCGTCGCCTCGACGCTCCGCGCCAGCCCGGCGCCGAGCGCGGCCTGGCGCGCCGGCGCCTGCCCCTGGGCCGCGGGCAGGACACAGCCCATATAGATCCGCTCGACGGCTTCGGATCCGATCCCGGCGCGCTCGACCGCCGAGCGGATCGCGGCCGAGCCGAGTTCAACGGCCGTCATCGGTGCGAAAGCACCCTGAAACCCGGCCATGGGCGTGCGCGCAACCGACGCGATAATCACAGGATCGAACGACATGTCAGACAGACTCCGACTGATATTGAAAAGATTCTCGATTCTCTATACGCATACGTAACTTCCATATGGACGTGTAAAGGTCAATCGTGAAACCTTCGACTGAACCCGATCAAAGCCCGTTCCGGTCGCCTGGCGATCGGATCGAGGAACGAGAACGCAAGCGCGAAGCAGTGCTCGTCGCGGCCGTAAGGATGTTCAACAGTCGCGGTTTCCACGCGACGTCGCTTGACGATGTCGCGGTTTCGCTCGGCGTCACGCGGCCGGTCGTCTATCATTATCTCGGCAACAAGGATCAGGTACTGTTCGAATGCGTGCGCCGAGGCCTGGAACAGTTGCAGGATGCGGCACGCAAAGCCTCGAATCATCCGGGCAACGGACTGGCGCGGCTGCGCGCTTTCCTGATCCGCTATGCCGAGATCAACATGGATGATTTCGGGCGTTGCGTCATCCGTACCGGCGACGAGTTGCTCTCCGATGAAAGTGCCACCCGGTTCCGATCCCTGAAACGGGAGGTCGATCAGTCGCTTCGCGCCCTTATCGAGGACGCTGTTTGGGACGGCTCGCTTGCCACGACCGATGTTCGCTTCACCGCCTTTGCCCTTGCGGGGGCGCTGAACTGGCCGGCGCGGTGGTACAGGCCCGATGGGACAGAAACCGCTGGCGAGGTGGCTGAAAAGCTTGTCGACATCCTTCTGCGCGGCCTGCTGCCCACCTCCGCCTGCTGAGCGGAGCACGGTCCTGGGGGCTCTCATCGGAATGCCTCGGGGATGGCATCGATCGCGGCATCGCCAGATCATTGCCGCCATCGACGTTGAGGATCGCCCCGGTGATATAACGCGCCTGCTCGCTCGCCAGGAACAGCGCCGCCTCGACAATATCCTGTTTCGTGCCATAGGCACGCAAGGCAAGCCGCCCCTTGATAGCGGCTTCGGTTGCCGAATCCCCGGCAAGACGCGCCATGCCCTCGGTATCGGAGATCGGCCCGGGCGAGATCGCATTGACGCGAACCCCCGCCGGCCCCCACTCGAGCGCAAGGCAACGGGTGACCATGTTCACTCCGGCCTTGGCGGCACAGGCATGGACCTGGAACGCTGTCGGATGGACAGCCTGGCCGGCTGAAATGGCTATCAGCGAAGCACCCGGCCGCTTCAGCCACGGATAGCTTGCCCTGAATATGTTGAAAGTTCCGAGCAGGTCGATATCGACGACCGTCTTGAAGGCATTGGCGCTCAACCCAAGAGCCGGCGCCAGGAAATTCCCCGCCGCTCCGGAAATCACGACATCGACCGGACCATTGGCCTCGACGGCAGCGGCAAAAGCGGCCTCGACCGCCGCATAGTCGCGAACGTCGCACGCAAATCCCAGCGCGCCCAGCCCGTCATCACGCATTTGCTTTGCGGCCGACTCGATACGGTCCGGATCGCGACTCAAGAGGACGACATCTGCCCCGCGCTCGGCAAAACCGCGTGCAATCGCCAGATTGATCCCTCGCGAAGCGCCCGCGACGACCACGGATCTGATATTGGATGCGGCGCGCGCCGACATGATCGTGCCTCTCTCGACAATCCTGTGCCGTCCTTTTCATTATTTCATTAGTTAATTGACGTGAAAACTGCAATGCCGCTCACCGCCGCTCCGCGGCCTATATGCCTGTTCCCTGACTTTTCGGCCACCAAAGGCCCGCGCCCGGCAAAAGCGCGCACCGGGCCAGGATGGCACCGCATCCGCCGCGAAGCCCCATCGCTATTGAATTGGCGATTATTCTCTGCCATTAATTCAGTGACTAATTGTGGGTAAGGAAGGCATGGAAGTTACAGCAGCGGTCGTGGATGGTCCCGGAGCGGAATTCCGTGTGGAAACCGTCACGCTCGATGAGATCAGGCCCGATGAGATTTTGGTGCGGATCGTCGGCGTGGGCCTCTGCCACACCGACATCGTGGCGCAGATGGGCGCATTCGGCTTCGACCGGCCCGTCGTGCTGGGTCATGAGGGCGCCGGGATCGTCGAGCGCGTCGGCTCCGATATCGGCGACTTCCAGGCAGGCGATCGCGTCGCGATCAGCTTCCGGTCATGCGGAGAGTGCCGCCAGTGCCTCGCCGGCCTTCCCTCCTATTGCCAGACCATGCCCGCGCTCAATTATGCGGGCATGCGCCCCGATGGCTCGACCACTCTCAGCCGGGCCAACGGGCCGCTGGCGTCCAATTTCTTCGGCCAGTCCTCTTTTGCTACCCACGCGATCACCTATGCGCGTAACCTCGCCAGGGTGCCCGACGATTTTCCGCTCGAGATCGCCGGTCCCCTTGGGTGCGGCGTCCAGACAGGCGCGGGAGCCGTCATGCGCTCGCTGGGCTGCGAAGCCGGATCAGCGCTGCTGGTGATCGGCGGTGGCGCAGTCGGCCTGAGCGCCGTCATGGGCGCCATCATCCAGCAATGCGCCACCATCATCGTTGTCGAACCCCATGCGGCGAGGAGGGATCTGGCACTCGAACTGGGCGCCACGCATAGTCTCGATCCAATCGGAGACGCCGACTGGGCGGCGGCAGTGCGCGCCATCGTCCCCGACGGCGTGCAATATGTACTCGACACCACCGGACGCCCCGACGCGCTTGCGGCTGCCCTGTCTGTCCTGGCGCCGCGCGGAGCACTCGGATTGGTCGGCATCGCCGCGCCCGGCACGCCTCCGCCGGGCGAGATCAACAATCTGATGACACTGGGCCATCGCATCATCGGCATCATCGAGGGGGACAGCGATCCCGCGGCCTTTATCCCCGAGCTCATAGAGCATCATCGCAACGGACGGCTCCCGCTCGATAAGCTCGTGACGATCTACCCCCTTTCGAAGATCAACGACGCCATTCGCGACCAGCATGAGGGAAAATGCATCAAGGCTGTACTCACGCCTGACACCGCGCAAGCCGCGCAATGACGATTTACGGAGAGATAAAGTGACCAGCTTCACGATCAACGACATCGCGGACAATGCCCTGTATGGCGACGCGGATCGCCTGCAAGACTATTTCCGCTGGCTGCGAACCGAGCACCCCGTCGCCTACGCCACACCCGAGGGATATCGACCGTTCTGGATCGTTTCACGGCATGACGATATCCGGGAACTGGAACGCCAATCGGAGATATTCAACGCCGGTCCACGCAATACACTGTTGCCGATCGAGGTCGAAGACGCCAACCGGGCCAATCACGGCGTCGAGGCCGGCATCTACTCGCTCGTCGTCATCGACGGACAGCGCCATCAGGATATGCGCGCGCTCACGCAGGACTATTTTCTGCCGAAAAATGTCCGCCAGCTGGAGGGGCTCATCAACCAGCTTGCGGATCAATATGTCGATCGCCTCACCGGTCTGGGCGGCGAGTGCGATTTCGTCGAGGACGTCGCGTTCTGGTATCCGCTGCGGGTCGCGATGACCATTCTCGGCATCAACGAAGAAGACGAAGCCCGGATGCTCAAGCTCACCCAAGAGACATTCGGCTCCTCGGACCCCAACATCGTCAGGCCAGGCATGACGCAGGCCGAACATCTGCAAGCGGTGAAGATGGATTTCCTGGCCTTTTTCGACGAGATCACCCGTGATCGCCGGGCCAATCCGCGCGATGACGTCGCCACGCTGATCGCCAACGGCAAACCCGGCGGCGAGGATATGTCGATCGAAGAACGCATCGGCTATTATATCATTGTCGCTACCGCCGGTCATGACACCACGGCCGCCTCGATCGCGGGGGGGCTCAAGGCGCTGATCGACGATCCCGAGCAATTCCTGCGCCTGCGCGCCGATCCAGCTCTGCTCAAATCATTCGCGAATGAAGCGATACGCTGGACCGCGCCGGTCAAGCATTTCTTCCGCAATGTCACCGCCGACTACGAGCTGCGCGGAAAGACGATTGCGAAGGGTGACACGGTCATGCTGAGCTACGGCGCCGCCACGCGTGACCCCGAAGCCTTCGACGCCCCCGATCAGTTCCGCATCGACCGCAGCCCCAACAATCATCTCTCCTTTGGATATGGCGCGCACCAATGCCTGGGGCAGTTCCTCGCAAAGCTGGAGATCGAGGCATTTTTCCGATCGTTCCTCGATCGGGTCGAGACCGTAGAAGTGGCCGGCCCCGTCCGCTATGTCGAAGCGCCGTTCGTCACCGGCATCAAGAATTTTCCGATCCGCTACACGCTCAAGGCATGACCAGCAGCGAGGTCACCCGTTCGTTCGGGCGGCCTCGCTTGCCATTGTAACCATCGAGGCGACTCGCCGCTGCCAGACTGCTACGGCGGTTTATGTCCGAAGCAGGGTTTTAAGGATTTTCCCGGCGGCGGAGAGCGGGAGCGCGTCGCGGAACTCGAAGCTCCTGGGGCATTTGTAGCCGGCGATCCGCGCGCGGCAATGGGCGAGAAGCGCGGTCTCGTCGCGCGTTTCGCCAGGGCGCACGACGATCACGGCATGAACGGATTCGCCCCAATGGGGATGCGGGCGGCCGACGACTGCGCATTGGGCGACCGAGGGATGGCTCGCCAGCGCGCCCTCGACCTCGACCGAATAGACATTCTCGCCGCCGCTCACGATCATGTCCTTGAGCCGATCGACGACATGGACATAGCCCGCCTCGTCCATCCAGCCGATGTCGCCCGTATGCATCCAGCCGCCGCGCAGCGCCGCGGCGGTTTCCTCCGGCCGGTTCCAATAGCCGAGCATCACGCCCTCGCCGCGCGCCACGATTTCGCCGTGGGTCCGGACGGGGACCTCCTGATCATGCTCGTCGACGATCCTCAACTCGACGGTCATCGTCGCCCGGCCGGCGGAACGGATACGCTCGCCCGCCGGGTCCAGCGCACGGTGATCGGCGGGCCCGAGCAACGTGGCGACCGGCGACAGCTCGGTCATGCCGTAAGCCTGGACGAAACCACACCGCGGCAAGGCCTCGATCAGCCGGTCCATCAAAGCGGCGGGGATCGGGGCGGCACCATAGATGATCCGTTCGATGCTGCTGAGGTCATGGTTCGCGAAGGCGGGATGATCGAGCAGCGCCTGGATCATCGTCGGCACCAGAAACAGGTCGGTGACGCTGTGGGCGGCCACCGCGCGCATGACTGCCTCGGCGTCGAAACCGGGCACGAAAACATGTACCGAACGCCGCAGCATCGCAGCGATCAGGCCCGAGATCGCTCCGACATGGAACAGCGGCGCGGTATGCATCATGCATGCGCCCGGAGCGCAATCGGAGGTACCGGCATATCCAAGTGCCGATGCCATCATCGACCTGTGGGTCAGCATGACGCCCTTGGGCTTGCCCGTCGTTCCGCCGGTATAGAGGATAGCGGCCAGGTCGTCGCCGCCGCGCAGATGTTCTTCGGCAGGCTCGGCCGCAAGCAGCCGCGCCTCATAGTCAGGCGAGCCGGCAACGAGGACCGTCTCGATGCAGGGCGCGAGACTGCGCAGTTCGGACGCATGCCCCAGATGCTTCTCGTCGACGATGAGAATCCGCGTGTCGCAGTCCGCCAGAGAATAGGCGATCTCGCCCAACGTCCAACGCAGGTTGACCGGGTTGATCACGCCGCCCGCCCACCAGGTGCCCAGCATATAGTCGAGAAAGTGGTCGCCATTGGCGGCCAGCATCCCCACGCGGCCGCCCGGTTCGAGCCTGGCTTCATGCAGGATGCCGGCAAGGCGGCGCACACGCTCGCCGATCTGGCGCCAGGTCCGAACACGCCCCGCATCGATCGTCGCCACAGTCCCCGCCGCTTCCCGAAGCGCCCGGTGAAATGGCTGCGTTAGATACTGTTCCAGTCCGTGCATCCGCGGTTTCCGATGGGCTCATGCCCCGTTTCAGGTGGAAGGATCGCCCCGCCCCTGCATCGCCGCGACGATCGCCGGACAATGTTGCGCAAAAGCGGGCATCGAGAACTTCATGGCCCGCGCAGCTACAGGCTGCTCGGCGGCCTTTCGCCTTGCCATTGGCTCTGCTGCGCGGCGATCGCGCCCACCGTCTTGTCCCAGAAACCCTTATTGTTGGCGAGCCAGCGAATATTGAACTGCTCCGCCGTCCGGAACTCGAGCAACTCGACGCCCTGCTCACCCGGCGTATAGGCGTAGGGGACCTCGCTACCCACGAAAAAGCCATCGCCGGCACCGAGCGTCTCGGTGCCAAGCCGAAGATTGCCGGCGATGATATAGTAGAGGCAATCCGCGTCATGGCTGTGGCGGGGCAGTGGGAACCCGCTCTTGAACCAGGCGTAGGTCAGGCTCATGCCCGGCATGGCGAAGAGCAGCTTCACAATGGTGCCGTTGTCGGCACCCGCCATACCTGCGCGCTGGAGACCATCGCTGATGATCGGCGTCAAATGCTCGGTCACCATGACATCGAGTTCGGCATAGGGCGGCGCGTCGGCCATGCGATAGATGGCGAACTTGTCGGATTTGGCCTTATCGCGTTCCATAGCTATCCTCTCTGGTTCCCTTGTGATTCAGACAAGCGGTATCGGCTCTCCTGTCGCCAGCAATGTCGGCAGATCGGGTTGCCCGGTATGCGCCGTCAGTCCGCCATCGACGGGAAGCGCGACCCCCGTGATGAAGCTCGCGTCATCTGACGCCAGAAATGCGATGACTGACGCGATTTCCTCAGCCTGCGCGAAGCGCCTGGTCGGTACGCGACGCTCCCAATAGGCCCGCATTCCCGGCATCGTTTCAAGGTCGGACATTATGGGCGTGTCGACCGGGCCGGGGCAAATAGTATTGGCGCGTATCCCCTCTGCGGCGTGGTCGATCGCCAAGGCTCGCATGAAGTTGATCACGCCCGCCTTGGCGCTATTATAGGCGGCAAAGCCATAGTCCGCCGCAAGGCCGGAAATCGAGGCGACCGTCAGGATGACACCGCTTTTCGCGGCGATCATCGACGGGAGAACCGCCCTGCTCGCATAGAAGACGGCATCGAGGTTGACCGCGAAGGTGCGCCGCCACTGATCCGCATCGAGATCGGACGTTCTGGCGTAAGAGCCGACGCCGGCGTTGTTAAGGAGGATATCCACGCTCCCGAACCGATTGCCGGTTTCGCGAACCATCGCGGTCACATCGGCAGCATCGGCGACATCGGTCCTGCGAAACAGCAAACGGTCTCGGCCCACTTGCGACAGAAGACGCTCGCCGGCTTCTTCATTCAGATCGGCGGCCATCACCGCCGCGCCTTCGGCATGGAATCGTTCCACGCTCGCGCGCCCGATTCCCGACGCTCCGCCCGTCACCACCACCACCTTGCCACAAAAGCGACCCGCCTGGAGAGATGCGGCCTCTTTCATAGCGACTGTCCGTCGTCGATGGTGAAGACACCGCCGGTCACCCTGCGCGCCGCATCGGACAGCAGATGCAGGACCGTCGCATCGAGATCCTCCGCGGCCAGCAGCCGCTTGCGCGGCCATCGTGCGATCTGTTTCTGCCCGCCCTCACTCGCGAACCACTCGTCGTTGAGGTCGGTTTCGATATAGCCGGGGCAGAGAATATTGACGCTGATGCCAGTGCGCGCCCATTCGCGGGCAAGCACCCTGCCCAACTGCACGACCGCCGCCTTGCTGGCGCTATAGGCTGCGAGCCCAGGTGTGACGGCGTGCGCGGTGATCGACGAGATGATCAGGATCCGACCATTCTCCCGTTCCCGGCTGCTCTGCGCAATCATGCGCCGCGCGGCTTCCTGTACCGTCAGGAACACCCCTTTGACGTTCGTCGCCATCACCGCATCGAACTCGTCTGCGCCAAGCTCCAGCGCCAGACCTTCCGAATTCATCCCGGCATTGGCGATGACGCCGTCGATCGGCCCGAACGCCCTCTCGCCCTCCTCATAGGCCTGCCCGACGGAGACGGGGTCCGTCACATCCATGCGGACGCCAACCGCGCGGCCACCGGAAGCCTGGATCTCGGCGACTATGGTCTCAAGCTTGTCGGTGCGTCGTGCGACGAGGACAACCGATGCGCCAGCCGCGGCGAGAACGCGGGCAAAATGCGCGCCCAGACCGGACGACGCTCCCGACACCAGAACGACACGGGACTCCATGCTCCGGGATGAATAGCCGTTGGACATGATCGCGCTCCTTCCAGGCCCATCAAGACAGGAAGCGGAACGGTCACCAGACCGCTCCGCTTCCTTGCCCTAGAAGTTGCCGCGCAGCGTGAGACCGAAGGTCCGGGGCGCCGCTAGGTAGACATTCTCGTCGCCCGTCTGCAACGGCGTGTTGAACGCGAAGGTGCCGTAGATCTTGTCGAACAGGTTCTGGACCCAGGCTTCCACCTGCCATCCGCCACGCCCGGATTTGATTCCCAAATTCGCATTTACGAGGCTGACCGCCGATCGCCGGACGAGCGAGGCCGTGTTATACAATTGCGGTCCGGTATATTGGTACTGAACACGGCCAGTGAGGCTGAGGTCGTCGGTGATCGGCTGATCGAGATTGACCGTGGCATTGCCCGTGAATTTCGACGCGTAGCGGAAGCGATGCCCGGAAAGCACGGGATCGATGTTGGGATCATCACCAAATGCCGCCTTAGGCAACCAGGTACCGTCAAGACCGAGCGTGACGGCATCATTGATCTTGAACAGGTTTTCGATTTCCAACCCATAGGTTTCAGCAGACTTTGCGTTGAGCACGGCAAACTGCAAGCCGATGAACTGCGCGACCTGAAGGTCAGAAACATGGTTGTAAAAGACCGCCACATTCGTCCGTGCGCGGCGATCGAGATATTCGATCTTCGCGCCCAATTCGACCGCGTCCACTTTCTCAGGACGATAGGTCGGATCGAGAGGCGTAGCGCCCGGCACTTCCGCGGGATTATTGGCGGGCAGACCGGCTGCGTTCGCGTCCATGTTGACCCCACCCGCCTTGAAACCGCGATTATAGGTCAGATAGATCATAGCATCGCGCGAGGGATGATATTGAATTCCGAATGTTCCGCTGAGCGCCTTGTCCGTTCTGCTCGCGTTATAGGCTGGCCCAGGCTGCACGCCCAGCACACGGAACACGTCATTCGGCTCCGAGCGATAGAAGGGATTGAAGAAGAAGCCGCTCTTCTTTTCGATCGAATAGCGAAGACCAGCGATGATGTTCCACTTATCTCCTACCTTGAAATCGAAATGGGCGAACGCCGCATAGGAGCGCGAGCGCCCCCCCATCGCTTCCGTCGCCCAAGTGCCCGGGGCCGCATAGACCGTCCCGGGCGGCAGACCAGCAGCAGATAACAGCGTGTCCCAATAGACCTGACCCTGGCTCCCCCAACGCGTGGCCCGCGCCATCGAGAGCTTCTCGTTCGAATAGAAAGCGCCGAGCACATAGTTCGCATTCAGCGAACTGATCTTGCCGTTGTAGGTCAGTTCCTGCGAGAAGAACCGGCTGGCAAAGTCCTCGTCCAGGCTGAAAATGTCAGCTCCTGAAAAATCCGGATCAACGTCCGTCTGGATCACGCTGAACTTGCGCAGGGCCGTCACGGACTTCAGCGTGTCGCCACCGAGCTCGATATCGGTCAGCAGCGTGCCGCCATAGTCTTTTACCACCTGGTTACCCGGATGGTTCAGCGCAACTTCATAGTCCTTCAGCCGCGTCGACGGCGTCTTGAGACCCAATGCCAGGGTCAGCGCGTCGACCAGCGGCTGCGTCGGGCCGTCCACGAGATTTGAGGTGGCATAGCAACAGGCCCCATGCCCACGCGAATAGTCGCCGATGAGCCGAATCTTGACCGTATCCACCGGCTCGAACAGAAATTGCCCCTTGAAGGCATAGGTCTCGTCGCCATTGAGGCGCTTGCCTGTGTTGACATCCTTGTAGATGCCGTCGCGGGTCGAATAAAGGCCGGCCACCCTGATCGCGGCATTCTCGCTCAATGGGACGTTAACCGCGCCTTTGGCCAGAAAGGTGTCGAAGTTTCCGTAACCGATCTCATATTTGCCTTCGACCCGATCCAACTCGGGCGCGGTGGAGCTGATCAAAACCGCGCCGGCTGACGTGTTCTTGCCGAACAGGGTTCCTTGCGGACCACGCAGAATCTGCAGATTGTCGATGTCGTTGAAATTCTGAAGCGCCGCCGCCGCCCTCGTTCGATATACGCCATCGATAAAGACACCAACCGCGCCCTCGAAGCTTCTGCTGTTTCCCGTCGTGCCGAGACCGCGAATCTGGATGTTGGCGGTCGACGTCGATATATTGCCCGCAGTGAACTGGACGCTCGGAGAGATCGCAGCGACGTTCGCGATATTCTCGACACGGGCCGTCGCGAGCTGCTGGGCTCCGGCCGCCGTGATCGCGACCGGAACATCCTGCAGACGCTCCGACCGTCGCTGAGCCGTCACGACGATGTCCTGAAGACCAGGACCCTCCGGTGGAGTTTGCGGCGGCGCATCCTGAGCAAAGGCCGGGGCCGCCAAAGCGGCGATGCCAACGCCAGCCAGAAAAAATCCGATCCTTCCCATATCATCCTCCCTGCGACCTGATACGTCGCTATTGCCCGTGCCGCATTAATTGACTAATTAGCGAGATGCAAGCCCCTGTTGGAACAGGAGGAGCGCGCAAAAGCCATGGCAGGAGAGGCCACCGAAATGGAAACAAGCGTCGATCACATTCCCATCCACCCCAGCCAGGTGACGCCTGCATGGCTAACCGACTGTTTCAGCAAAAAGGGAATCGTCGACGCCGCCTCAGTGGCCAGCCTGAGCTATGAGTCGATCGGTGCCGGCATGGTTGGAGACAGCATTCGCTTCACGCTCTCCTATGACGACAATGGCCGAGCTGGCCCAGCGACGCTGGTCGGGAAATTCCCCGCCGAGGATCAAACCAGTCGCGAAACCGGTGTAGCACTGGGGCTCTACCTCAACGAGGTGGGCTATTATCGAGAATTGAGCCACACGGTGGCGGTTCGCACCCCGCACCCCTATTACGCTGCAATCAACGAGGCGACGGGTGACTTTCTGCTCCTGTTGGAGGATTTGGGGCCGGCGCGGGGCGGCAATCAACTCAAGGGATGCAGCCTCGAGGATGCAGAGCATGTGATGAGGCAGGCGGCCGCCCTTCATGGCCCAAGGTGGAACGATCCCGCGCTCCGGTCCATCGAATGGCTGAACGCGCGCCCCAGGCATCTCAAGACGATGCAAGGCATTTTCCCTGCGGCGCTGCGCAAGTTCCAGGAGCGCTATGACGGCATATTGGAGCCCGACCTGATGGCCGTCTGCACGCGTTTCGGCGAGAAAGTCGGGGATTTCTGCGCGCTCGAGTTCGAACGCTTCTGTGTCATTCACGGGGATCTACGTCTCGACAACCTCCTGTTCGACATCCTTGGCGAACAGGAACCGCTAGCCGTTCTCGATTGGCAGACGGCCGCGCGCGCCATGGGCATGGTGGACGTGGGATATTTTCTGGGCGCCGGCATACAAAGCGAGTTGCGCCGCGCCCATGAGAGAGATCTTATTCGCCTGTATCTCGATGAACTGCGCCGCCACGGCGTCACCGATTATGGATGGGATAATGCCTGGACCGACTATCGGCGCGGGATGCTGCAGGGCGTCATCATGCCGATCTTCGCCTCGGCGAATGTCGAACGCACGGAGCGAGGCGACGAAATGTTCCTGTCAATGGCGCGAGGTGCATGTCAGCTTGCAATCGATGTCGAGGCGTTCGACGCACTTCCCGCGGCGTGACCAGGATGGTCAGAGCCGCACAATAGAGTCTTGGGGACATCCGGACAGCCCAAGGGTGGTGAAGACGAGCCGCTGGAATTTGCCCGTCATTCTCGAAAGCCGGTTGCACATTTGGGGATCCCCGGACTAAGACATTTATTAGTTGATTGATTAATGGTGAAACGACATGGCCGAAGCGTGGATTATCGATAGTGTTCGCACCCCGCGGGGTATCGGCAAGGTGGGTAAAGGCGCGCTGGCCGATATGCACCCGCAACAGCTGGCGGCGACGGTGCTGCGTGCCATTGCCGATCGCAACAACCTTGCCACCGCGGAAGTAGACGATATCATCTGGGGCACAAGTGCTCAGCGCGGCCCTCAAGGCGGTGATCTTGGGCGCATGGCAGCACTTGACGCCGGATATGACATCAGGGCGAGCGGCGTTACCCTCGACCGTTTCTGTGGCTCGGGAATCACAGCCGTGAATCTCGCCTCGGGCATGATCATGTCGGGGCTGGAAGATGTGATTGTCGCCGGCGGCACCGAAATGATGTCGCTGACCGGTGTGCTGGCCGCGAAGGATGCCGCTGCCGGCGAACCGCCGCTGATGATGGATGCCGGCAATCTACGCTTGCGCGCCAGCCACCCCCAATCCCATCAGGGTGTCTGTGCAGATGCCATCGCGTCGCTGGAGGGCATCACCCGCTCCGACGTTGATGCCCTTGCGCTCGAAAGCCAGAAGCGAGCGGCCATTGCCCTGGCCGAAGGCAGGTTCGATCGGAGCATCGTGCCCGTCTACAAGGCCGACGGGACCCTCGCTCTTGACCGCGAGGAGTTCCCGCGGCCCCAGACGACCGCGGAGGGACTGGCGGCACTCAAGCCTTCGTTCCCCATCATCGCCGACGTTGAGCTGGATTCTTCAGGAACCACGTTCCGCAAGCTCATCAATGCCAGATATCCCGATCTGGAGATCGAGCATATCCACCACGCCGGCAATTCCTCCGGTGTCGTCGATGGCGCCGCGGCCATATTGCTGACATCACCGGACTATGCGCGCAAAAACGGTCTCAAGCCCCGCGCCCGACTCGTTGCGATGTCCAATGTGGGAGATTGCCCGACGTTGATGCTCAATGCACCCGTCCCCGCCGCGCGGAAAGCACTCGAGAAGGCGGGCCTGACGGTCGATGACATCGATCTTTGGGAGATCAACGAAGCCTTTGCCGTAGTCGCCGAAAAGTTCATCCGCGACCTCCGGCTCGACCGGGACAAAGTGAATGTCAATGGCGGGTCGATCGCACTCGGGCATCCCATCGGCGCCACCGGCGCGATATTGATCGGTACGGTCCTGGACGAACTGGAGCGCCGCGACCTGAAGCGCGGCCTCGTTACAATGTGCGCAGCCGGCGGAATGGCACCGGCAGTAATCATTGAACGCATCTAGGAGACCGTTGCGCGGGTGGATCTAGAGCATTGATTTTGAATACTATTGGCGGGCGGAGACGCGCCGGTCGCGTGCTGTTTGCCGTCAAGCCGCCTCGGCATTGACGATGGTGAGCGTGCGCTTGAGGTTGTAGGCGATGGCGGTGAGATGAACTTAGGCGGTGGCTTTGGCGATGCCTCGCCATCGCATCCTGCGTAGGCCGTAGCTTCGAAGATCTTCTCGATCCTGCCGCGGACGCGATGGATCGGTCGGTTCCAGGCCCTAAGCCAAGCCTGCGCTTCCTCTTCGGTGCGAGCCCAGACGCTGTGGGCGACAATGCGCGGTGTGCCGCCTTTGGCGCGGACGGCGCTGCCGAAATGCGCTCCCCGGTGGGCACTGTCGGCGAAGACTTGGCCGGGATGGTCGGGCAGCGCCGCAGGACCGGCATGTCCGTCGTTCACATTGGCCGGGGTGACCGAAATCTTCTCGACCAACGCCGTGTCCGCATCCGCGCCGACATGGACCTTGAACCCGTGGACCACCCTCCTGCCTTTGTGCTTGACCCAGCGGCCATCGCCATCCTCTTCGCTGGCCGACGCAATGATAGTGACGTCGACCAGCGTACCGATCTTGACCGTGACCGCCTTCGCGCTGAGTTGAGCCGTCACAGCGTCGAAGAGGCTGCCGTCGAGTCCGTCGGCGACCAGCAGCTTGCGGAAGCGCACGAAGGCAGTGCGCTCCGGCGTCGCCTCGGTGCTGGAAAAGCCGCAGAAGCGACGAAAGGATGCGCGATCATCAAGTGCGTCCGCAAGCTTCACGTCAGATAGATCGTACCAGATCGAGAGCAAAAGGGCCTTGAACATCGCCAGCGGCGGCCAGGCCGGTTCGCCCTTGGCAGCGGAATACAATGGACCAAGAAGAGCCGCCACCGGCTGCCAATCGATCAGCGTTGCCAGTTCGTCGAGCGATGATCCGCGCTGGTTACGGCCTGCGAAACCGATCCGCTCCTGACCTATCGAACGATGCGCCGCGTCCCGCTCTCTTCTTGGGAAAGCCCCATAGAATCAACAATCATTGCCCGTGCCTACACCCACCCGCGCACAGGTCTCCTAGCTAGTGAGCGATCTCAAGCAGCATAATGAAAAGGATATCCACCGGCTCGAGGTCAGCCCATTGGCCGTTCAGTATTTATTGCGTCGACCATTCCCTGAGGCAGCAGGAAGCCCCATTCGGCGAAGACGTCCGCGAATACCTGGAACAGGGTGTGGAGTTCCTCGGAGCGATCGTCGATCCGATAGCTCAGGATCATCGGGATCGTCATCGCCCCGCCGAGTTCGCGAAAGGCGATATCAACCCTTCCCATGCGCTGCACCGACTCCGGCACGACGCACACGCCTTCGCCCGCCGCTGCCATGACGAGCGCGGTCTGCAGTTCACGCACCTCGACTATCCGGGACGGATACATGCCGAGGTCCTGAAACATCGAGATAACGACGTCCGCATAGCTCGGGCGCGGTTCCTTCGGATAGACGATAAGAGGAAGATCGGCCACGGCCTCCAGCTCTAGCGGTCCGTCGCCAAAGGCAAGCGGATGGTTGGGCGCCATGGCCACCGCCAGCGGTTCTTCCCGCAGAATTTCCCGACGCACGGCCGGATCATTCAGGCGCAGTCGTCCGAAGCCCGCATGAATGCGCCCCTCCTTGAGCGCCAACATCTGTTCGGCACTGTTCATCTCGACGAGGCTCAAGTCGACATTGGGCGCCCGCGCACGGAAGCGACGCACCACTTCCGGCAGACGCGCATAGAGCATCGACGAGACGATCCCCATGACGAACCGGGGGCGCTCCGACGCGACGAAGCGCTTCATCGTCGTGCGCATCTGCTCGGCCCGCTGGATGACCTGGATCGCCTGCTCGTAGAAGAGCTGGCCTGTGGCCGTGAGGGCGAGCGGCCTTGCCTCACGATCGAACAGCTTCGTCCCGAGTTCCTCCTCCATTTCATGGATCCGACGGCTCAACGGCGGCTGGGCCATGTTGAGCCGTTCGGCGCCACGGGTAAAACTGCGTTCGGTCGCCACGGCGACAAAATAGCGGAGATGCTTCACATCGTACACGATACCCCCACGGTATTCGTTCGAACCATAATGATCTTTTACGCAGTCATTTCCTTAGAGCAAATGCCGCGTCGGATGAGTGCCGCGAAAGGCTTTCCTGACAATGGCTACCGAGAAGATGGACGCAGGGCAACGCGCATCGCCCCGATCCTGTGGAAAGCGCGACGGCATGCCCCTGGATATCAAGGACGGCAGAGCGGGAGGCCGCGCTGCACTTGAAAGCGAGTTCACTCGGGAATTCGTCCCGCTCGCGCGCAGCTGGCGCCATGCACTCGACCTAAAGCTGGCCAGACTGGGTCTCTCGGGAGCCACCGGTCTTGCCCTGCTTCTCACGGACGAACTCGGCGACGATCTTCGCCAAACCGACCTGGCTTCAGGTCTCGATATCAATTCGGCATCGCTCGTCCGGCTCGTCGATGCGCTCGGAGAGTCCGGCTATGTCGAACGTCTCTTCGATCCCGTCGATCGCCGGGTGCGCCGCGTGCGCCTCACCAGCAGCGGTCGCAAGGCCGCGCGCGAGGTCAAACAGGCAATAGCGACGTTGCGCGCCACGGCGCTTGCGGGCTTCGACGACGAGGATCTCGCAACCGCCCTGCGCGTGATCCGCAGGATTGCACGGTCGCTCGACGGGGAGCGGCGCAATGAGTTCTGATCGGTTCGGCGTCCGCGACGCGCTTTTCTCCGTGAAGTGCCTCGTGGCAGCGATGCTCGCTTATTATATCGCGCTGCGCATCGGCCTGCCCCGGCCCTCCTGGGCGGTGCTTACCGCCTATATCGTTTCGCAACCGCTTGCCGGTGCGGTTCTGTCGAAAGCGCTGTTCAGGGTACTGGGCACGGTCCTGGGCGCCACGATGGCGGTGATCCTCGTGCCCAATCTTGTCAACTCTCCCGAGCTTCTCACGCTTGCACTCGCCCTTTGGCTCGGCGTCTGCATCTATTTCGGACTGCTGGATAGGACTCCGCGATCCTATATCTTTCTTCTTGCCGGCTACACGGCGAGCATTATCGGCTTTCCTTCGGTCTCCGCGCCCGATGCGATCTTCACCACCGCGATCCTGCGCGTCCAGGAGATCACGCTGGGGATCCTGTGTGCCAGCTTGCTCCATGGCGTGGTCCTTCCGCAGACTGTCACCTCGCGTCTGATCGCCCGCGTGGATACGATTCTCGGGGATGCAGCGCGCTGGTCGTCCGACACGCTGAACGACCGACTGGAAGCGACGTTGAACCGGGACCGGCGGCGTCTAGCGGTCGACATCTTCGATCTTCACCAGCTTTCGATCCACCTTCCCTTCGACATGGCACGTCTGCAGCCGCGAATCTCGGTGGTGCGGGCGTTGCAGGATCAGATTTCCCTTATCCTGCCCCTGGGCGCTGCATGTCTCGACCGGATCGAACAGCTCCGTGCGGCCGGAGCGATGCCGGAAACGGTCGAGGTGCTTCTGGCAGACACGCGCCAGTGGCTGGAGTCCGGTGCGCGCTCCGATGGGGAGGCGAAGACGCTCGCAAGCCGTGCGCGGATGCTGGAACCTGCAGCGCCATCGTCCTGGACCGCGATGCTGCTCGCCAATCTGCTCGTGCGCCTCAACGAACTGATTCGATCCCATAGCGCCTGCGGCGCTTTGCGGACGCTGATAGCCGATCCTCATGCAATTCCGCCCAGGGAGATAGAAGCCGTTCTACGCCGCGCCGGCCATCGTCCGCTCCACCGCGATCATGGGGTGGCCATCCGGTCGGCGCTGGGAGTCGCAACCGCGGTTGTGCTGCTGTGCACGGTCTGGATCGCGACTGCCTGGCCCGACGGCGCGTCGGCCGCCCTGATCGCCGGGGCCGTGGGCGCCATTCTCGCAAGCATTGGCGGCGACTCCGCCACCGGCTGGAAATTGCTGATTGGTGCCGTCGTCGCCACGATGGTCTGCCTACTCTACGATTTCGCGATCTTTCCGCGCGTCACGGACTTCGCGCCTCTGGTCATGGTTCTGGCCCCCACGCTTCTCCTGATGGGAGGGATGATGACCATGCCTCCGACAGCACCCTATGCGCTCGGCTTCATGGTGACGCTGCCGACCTCGATCGGACTCGTCGATCGCTATTCCAGCAGCCTCGATGCCCTTCTCAACGGCAATATGGCGCAGTTCGCCGGGATGGCCGCCCCCGTGATCAGCCTGACGCTTTTTGCGAGCATCGATGGTAACATGCGTGCCCGCAAGCTGCTTCATGTCACGCGGCGTGACCTGGCTCGCCGATGCCTGAGCCGTGCCCGACCTCGCACCGAGCGCTGGCTCGCTACAATGCTGGACCGCGTCGCCTATCTCTATCCGCATGTAGCCCGCGGAGAGGCCTCTTCCGACACGCTCGAGGCTATATTGGCGGACACGCGGGCCGGCATCAACATCGACGAGCTGCGCCGGATCAGAGGCAGAAGGGGTCTGGCCGATACCGATGGGGCTATCGGGTCTGTGCTGGTTGCGGTTCATGACCATCTTCGATCCGCCGGTTCATCTGCGCCCGGTGTTGGCGAGGATGCACGCCTACAACTCGATCGGCTCCTGGCAAGGAGCTCATCGACGCTTCCGCAGGATGCCGCAAGGGCGCTCTCTCTCGCGCTCGTGGGTCTGCGGCGAAGCCTCTTTCCCGATGCCGCCGCACCTCTCCTGGAGACGCAAGCATGATCGGCGAAATCTCGATCTTCGGGGTGTTCGTTCCGACCCTCATCCTGATCGGGCTCGGAGCGCTGGTCCTGTGCGGGGCGGTGACGATGCTCCTGTCGAGCATCGGCTTCTATCGCTTCATCGTCCATCGGCCGATCGTCGATCTCGCAATCTTCCTTCTCCTTCTTGCCGCGCTCGCGGATGCGAGCGGCATTTTTGGATCCATGTCATGAAACGCTTTGTTCCTTATCTGGTCAGGCTGGTGGCGACCCTCGTCATCGTCGTTGTCGCGGCGCTCGTCGCGATCGCAATGTGGCATCGTTACGAGGTCTCGCCCTGGACGCGCGACGGACATGTCCGCGCCGATGTCGTGCGGGTCACGAACGATGTTGCCGGTCTGGTGACCGAGGTCCATGTGCGCGACAATCAGGTCGTTCATGCCGGCGACCTGCTCTTCGTAGTCGACCGTCCAAGATACCGGGCCGCGCTCGACGAAGCCGACGCCAACATTGCCAGCGCCAAGGCAACACTCGATATGGCGCGCAAGACGGCGCGGCGCGATCTCGCGCTGGGCGACCTGGTCGCGGCCGAGACCCATGAAGAGAATGTCGCTCGCGTGCTGACCACGCAGGCGGCGCTGATGCAGGCGCAATCGGCCCGCGAAACCGCCGCGCTGAACCTGCAGCGGACCGAGGTCCGCGCAAGCGTCAACGGGCAGGTCACCAATCTCGATCTTCATCCCGGCGACTATATCGGGGTCGGCACGCAGGCGATGGCGCTGATCGCGACCGACACCCTGAGGGTGGAGGGCTATTTCGAGGAAACCAAGCTCGACGGCATTCGTGTCGGGGACCGCGCGATCGTGCGGCTTATGGGAACGCCGCAACCGATGGAGGGCCATGTCGACAGCATCGCAGGCGGTATCGCCGATGACCAGCGCGGGAACAGCGGCAACCTGCTGCCCACGGTCACTCCGACATTCACCTGGGTTCGGTTGGCCCAACGCATTCCTGTGCGGATCCATATCGATCGGCTGGCGCCGAACACCGCGCTTATTCCCGGGCGGACAGCGACTGTCACGATCCTGCCGAGGGGGAAGCGGGCATGAAACGCCATGCTGCCGCATCCGGACTGCTGATGGCGCTGCTGTCGGCCTGCACCGCCGGTCCGGATTTCCGGGTTCCGGACCATGCGATGGTCAAATCGCCTTCGGCGAACGCGCCATTCCACAGCGGCGACGAGGCAATCTACATATCGGCTCCTCTGCCCGATCATTGGTGGCGTCTTTATGAGGATGCCAGACTCGACGCCTATGTAGCGGAAGCGCTCGCGGCGAATACCGATCTGCGGGCCGCCGATGCCAATCTGAAGCGTGCAAGCTATATTGTGCGCGAGGCCGAGGCGGGCCGGACCATCCAGACGACCATCTCGGGCGGCGCGGACATCAGCCGCATCGGCGGCTTCACTGGCCCCGGTTCGTCCTATACCTACAATCTTGGCGCGGGGGTGTCCTACCCACTCGATCTGGCCGGCGGCATCAAGCGCGGCATCGAGGCGGCACGCGCCAACAGCGAGGCTGAACAGGCGGCACGCGACCAGGTCCGGGTGGCCGTCGCTGCAGCGGTCACGCGCAGCTACGCGGCCGCCTGCTCTGCAAACGTGACGCTTGCGGCCACCCGAAGGGTTCTCGAGGTGCAGCGCCAGACGCTGCAGGTCACCACGCGCCTCGCAAGCGGCGGGCGCGGCACGGCCTTCGATGTCACGCGCGCAAGGGCGGCCGTCGATCAGAGCGCCGCGGCTATTCCGGGCGTCCTCGCCAGTCGTCAGGCCGCGTTATACGAACTGGCTGCGCTCATGGGCCGCGCGCCTGCGGACTACCCCCGTGAGGCGGAGGAATGTGCTGCTCCACCTTCGCTCCGGCAGGTCATCCCGATCGGAGACGGCGCCGCGCTGCTCAGCCGACGTCCGGATGTCCGCGCGGCGGAGCGCCGGCTTCATGCAGCGACGGCGACTATCGGCGTCGAGACAGCGGAACTCTACCCGCACATCTCGCTTGGCGGCTCGATGGGCTTCGCGGGTCCGTTCTCGACCTTCCTGTCGGGCAACGGCTTCGGCGGTAGCCTCGGCCCCCTCCTCTCATGGACCTTTCCCAATCGGTCGGTCGCCCATGCCCGGATCGCAGAGGCCGGGGCTTCTGCCGAGGCTGCCTCCGCCAATTTCGACGGCACGGTCATCGAGGCATTGAGGCAGACCGAAACCGCCTTGTCGGCCTATGCCCGGGAAGCAGATCGAAACCATGCCCTCACGCTGACCCAGGGGGACACGCTCAAGGCGAGCGACCAGGCAAGCCGTCTCTATCATTTCGGCCGAACAAACTTCATCGATGTTCTTTCCGCCGAAGCAAGTCTCGCGAACGCCGAGGCAACACTCGCGCAATCGCGTGCGACCCTTGTCGATCGGCAGGTGGACCTGTTCCTGGCGCTTGGTGGGGGGTGGACGGATGGACCAGAGGGGACAGAAACGAAAGAGAGTTCAACGCGAGTAAAGGCAAATGCACGCTGAGCAGATGTATCAGGCTGCCGAAGACTTCCATGGTGGCTACACCTCGGCCTATGTCGCCATGCTGCTGAAGGCCGGATCCTTATCTTATGCCCCTTAGCCTGTTACAATCAATGCGACCGGAAGATGCAGCGATAAACACCACGCCCGATCATGAGGAAGAACCATATGCCCGTTCGATCGGCTGTTGCACGGACGAGAGCCGTGGGGAGCGGACGGCAAGCCAATGACTTGGCATCCGAGCGTGAGCAGCCGCCAACATGCGCGAGACTGCCACCTCACACTGCGGCAAAAAGGGAAGATCCAACCGGGCTGATACACCGGTTCGCGATGACCGATTAACGCGCATGGGAAGGCACCTCTCGTTCGATCCGGATGTGGCGCTCGAGGCCGCCATGGAGGTTTTTTGCGCCAAGGGATTCGAAGGGACCAGCATCGACGATCTGGAGCATGCTACCGGCCTGCGCCGGCCGAGCCTCTACCGGACGTTCGGCCCTAAAGAATCGTTTTTCCGCCATGCCTTTCTGCGCTTTGAAGCGACACGACTGCGTTTTTTTCGAACCGCCTTGCGGCGGGTCCATATTGGTGACGTCCTAAGGGAGCTGGTGGCCGGCAGTGTTGATACGGCCGTCTTCGCCGCAGGCAGCGGACCCACCGGCTTCCTCGCCATCCTGTCCGGTGCTCCGTGCTGCGACGCGATACGTGATTTTGTCGAACGGCGACGACGGCTTCGCCAATGGACACTTGAACGCCGGATGTCCGCCGCGATCCAGGCCGGGCAACTCAGGAGCGACGTCGATCCAGGCGATCTGGCCCAGCTTATTTTGATCTTGCTATCCGGCGTGTATGTCCAGGCGGTGGCCGGATGCGATGAATCGGCAGTCCGGGCCGCGGCGAACTTGATGCTCGACACGTTGCGGACGAGCCTTTCGCCTATCAATATAGATCCGAGCTCCAGACCGGAAGCTATCGCTGAACAATGAAACGATTTTGGATCCGGCGATGCGAGATTCGATGGGTACAGTCGGCAGGCTCCGACTGAGCGAATTGGTGGCGCGCATTTCGAACGAGCCCGCGACAGCTGCACGGTCTTATCAACGTAATTTTGTGATGGCGTCCGTAGAGCCATGCGACGGTCCGGCGCAAGAGTTTTACCAGCGCATCAAGCACCGGACGAAATACATGTGCCCCGTCGGTCATCCGATGGGGATTGAAGGATCCGCACTAATGTGTAATTACGATAGCAACACATTTGGATATGGTCTTTCACTTGCCCACCAGCACCCGCTTCGCCGTTGCCGTTCACACGCTCGCCGCGCTTGCCGTTAACGAGGGCAGGCCCGTGCGGTCCCAGGATCTCGCAAGAAGCGCCAGTACCCATCCGGCGGTCATCCGGTCGATTCTCTCCAGGCTCGCCGATGCCGGCCTTTCCACCGCGCAGATGGGCCTGGGAGGAGGTGCTTTACTGGCGAAACCTGCGGCGAAGATCAGCCTGTTCGACGTCTACAAGGCCGTGGAGGACTGCGAGATTTTCTCGCTGCATCGCTCGCCGCCCGATGAGAAATGCGTGGTCGGCAAATATATCCAGGCCGCGATGCTCCCTGCGCTCGATCGCGCCCGTCAGGCGCTGGAGGAGGAGTTGCAAAGGGTTTCGATCGCGGAAGTGGCCGCCGACATTGCCAGGCGGGGCCAGTTCACCATCCCTTGGCAAGGATGACTTCATTTATCTGATTATGTTGGTATGTCGCCAACATATATACAAAGGAGTGTGCATATGTCGGATATTCGCATCGCCATCGTCTATCACAGCGGATACGGCCATACCGCGCGGCAGGCCGAGGCTGTGAAGTCGGGCGTGAACCAGGTGGAGGGCGCGGAGGCCTTGCTGCTCACGGTCGAGGAGGCCCAGACTCGCTGGGACGATCTGGAGGCGGCGGAGGCCATCATCTTCGGCGCGCCGACCTATATGGGCAGCGCGTCCGCGCCGTTCAAAGCCTTCCTGGATCTGACCTCAAGCACCGTCTTCGCCAAGGGCTTTGCCTGGAAAAATAAGATCGCGGCCGGCTTCTCGAACTCGGCCTCGCGCTCGGGCGACAAGCTGGCGACGCTGATCCAGATCGCACTATTTGCGGCTCAGCAGGGCATGCACTGGGTCAGCCTCGGCCTGCCGCCCGCGAACAACTCCAGCACAGGATCGGAAGAGGATCTGAACCGGCTGGGAATTTGGCTGGGCGCATCGGCACAGTCGAACGCCGACGAAGGTCCCGATGTTGCTCCTCCCGCCGCCGACCTGCGGACTGCCGAGCATCTTGGCCGGCGCGTTGCGGAAACGACGCTTCAATTCGTGCGCGGGCGCGCTGACTGAAACGGAAACGGCCGGTCCGTCGTGCACGGCGACCCCCAGGCAGATGGACAATAAGGCACTATTGACATCGGACAGCTGTGAATAACCTCAACAGGAACACAATCCATGATCGATTTTTATTTTCACTCCGGGCCCAATCCGATGAAGGTTGCGCTCATGCTGGAGGAAACGGGACTTCCATACCAGATGATCCCCGTCGATATATTCAAGGGGGATCAGCATATCCCGGCTTTTACCGCGCTCAACCCGAATGCCAAGGTGCCGGTGATCGTGGACGACGGTGAGATCGTGTTCGATTCCAACGCGATTCTTCTCTATCTGGAAGAGAAGACCGGCCAGTTCGGCGCAACGGCCGGTAGTTCGCGCGGCGAACTGCTGTCGTGGTTGATGTTCATCGCGACGGGGCTTGGGCCATATTCCGGTCAGGCGGTCCATTTCGTGAAATTCGCACCGGAGAAGCTCCCTTATGCGATCAACCGCTATACGAAAGAAGCCGAAAGGCATCTCGAGATTCTCGATGCGCGCCTTGCCGACCGTTCGTTCATACTTGGAGAAAACTGTTCGATCGTCGATTTCGCGGCGTGGGGTTGGGTGAATTTCGCGCCCGGCATCGTCGGCGAAGCTTTCCCTTCCCTGACCCATCTGCGGAGGTGGCATGAGACGATGAACACGCGCCCGGCAGCCGCTCGCGCGATCGCTCTTCGTGACACGCTCAAGCTCAAGTCCGACATTGACGATGAAACGCGTAGGGCCCTGTTCGGCAGGACGATGGCGCTCTGAGCGACGATGCAAAGGCAAATGGGCGGGGCTGGCGTCACGTAGCCGCCCCCGCCAGGCGCCGTAGGTCCCCACTGAACGTCCGCTTGGGCAGTCGCGAGATTACCGGTCCAGCCCCGAAACCCTGTTTTCGGGACTGACAAGGCGACGGAGACCGGCGCCGCCGCATCGAGGTCGAGAAGGACCTCCGGGGACACGGTCCATCATCGACGTTGCCCTGCATCTGCGGACGCTGCAGCAGCGGGTCGATCAGGAGAGAGGGTCACTCCCGCGCGATGGCAAGCCCGGTCTCGCGGCCTATGGCGTGATAAGCGGCGTCGCCGTCCCTTTGGCGGCAAGATCGGACCTCCGCTGCGGTATGCGCCTTTGCTACGATGAGCGCGAATGGTCAACCCATACCGCAGCGGTATCCACAAGTAGCAAATCGATCTTTGAATTGCGTGTCCACGCGGCGCAGATACCGGCTCGATCTCAAACCCCGGTTGAAGACATGAAACTGTTCCTGCTCCCCATTCTACGCCGCGCGCCAGCTTCACTCCTGAAGGGCGCCCCCGAGCGAGGATCGATCTCGACCTTTACGCGGCCGCACATGCTGGCCCGACTGTCCTCGGTCTCGTTCTTCGCCGCCACCGTGGGAATAATCAGTGTCCTCTTCGTAGCGCTTGTACGGGCTCTTGATGATCCGTTCATCGCGATCATCGTCTGTGCGCTGATTGGTGTCACGGCCGCGCCCCATATCTTCGGGCATCCCGCCCGGAGGACGCACCCATGAGGTTTGCAACAGGAATGCTTCGTCTGTGGGGAATCGAAATCGACGAGATGACCTTGGGCGCCATCGCGCGATGGCTGGAAATCCAGTCTTCCCGCTGTCGGGCACCGCTTGATGCGGTCAAGAGGCGATAATGTTTCTCGATCTTGCGCAGCAATTCGCCGACAAGGCCACTTGCTCAATCGCACCAAAGGCGCGTGGCTCACAGGAGCTGGATCGACTCACGATGCAGGTCGCGCAGCTGTCCTGCCGTGACAACCTGCGCAGTGTCTCCCAGGTCGGGCGCATGCGCCGGCTGATCGAGCGCCTGTTCGATATCCAGGTTCAAAATCCGTTCGCCGACGCGCGGCTCGAGGCGCTTCGTCGTTATTGCGTCCTCTTTCGGCATGGAGATAATCGCGCGCCGGGGGCGGAAGCTGAGCTTCTGGATCACGGCTATTCGCCGGAACAATGCCGACTGATACGCGCGGTATTGAAGCGGGGCGGCTAGACTGGAAATCCGCTGTCCCCTGGTTCACAAGCCGTCTGTCATCTTTGCAACCGCCCCATCGCACGGGGGTGGTGTTTTTGTTGCAGCATGCCCGGGCAGAACTTGCTTCCGGCCTGGCGCGACCGCGTGCGTGGACGGGCGGCGCCAGGCCGGGAGCGAGGTTATTGCGTCCATGTGAACCCAGCACGGCTGTTCGGGAAAGCTGGTTCATCCGCGTCAGAACCCCGGCAACCAGGCCGTGGCGGGACGCAACGCCTAGAAGTTGTACGTGCCCTCGAAGGTGAACATCCTCGGCGGGCCGTAGGTCACTTCTGCATAGCCGGAGGATGCGGTCAGCGACGAGTTGCCGCTGCCACGATAGGCTTTGTTCGTCAGGTTGGTAATGCCGGCCGCGAGGCTGAACCGGTTGCCCGGAGCTTCGTAGCGAATGTTTGCATTGACCAGCGCGTATTTGCCCTGGGCGATCTGCTCCGTGTTTGGCGCATCGAAATAGGTCTTGCTGCGGTAGGCAATGTCGGCGCGTGGGGTGATCGATCCCTCGCCGACCTTGATGCGATACGAGAGACCGCCGTTCAGGCTCCATTTGGGGGAATAGGCCTGCTTGTCGTTGAGGTCGACACGTCCCAAAGCACCGGGCGCCAGCCCGACCTGGCCTGCCTCGAGCGCAGCAGTGAAGCTGTCATACTGGAAGTTCGTGTAGCCAACGCCGAAGTTGATCAGCAGTGGACGGACCGGATTGGCCGTGCCTTCGAGTTCGAAGCCCTTGATCGTCGCCTTGCCGGCATTGCGCACGACAGGCGCCACGCCTTCGCGAACGACGATCTGAATATCCTTGTACTTCGAGATGAAGCCCGCACCCGACAGGCGCAACGCGCGCCCGATCAGCAACTTTCCGCCGATTTCATATGTCGTGACCTGCTCGGGATCGAATTCCGGCAGGAATTCCCTGCCCGTCGGCGCGTTGGGAGAGATCACCGGCTGAACGATCCGGGTGTTGAACCCGCCGCTCTTGAAGCCCTTCGAATAGCTTGCATAGGTCATGAGCTCGGGCGTCCATTGGTATTGGAGCGTCGCGGCGGGCGTGACCTTGCTCATGGTCTTCTTGTTGAGGACGGGATCGAAGAGATAGACATTCGAGCCCGCGCATGTCGCGGCCGCCGCTCCGGTTCGAGGCGGCCCCAGGCATACGGTCTGACCGGAGAGCGGCGCCGGATAGGCGACATTATACCCGACATTGGTGTAGCCATAACCTGACGCCGCCGCCGTCTCGTCGGGCGTCGCCTCCTTCTGGTCCCGGGTATAGCGAAGGCCGACGGTCAGGTTGAGCTTGTCGGTGATGGCGAAGGATTCCTGCGTGAACAGGGCGATCGACTGATTCTTGATGGAGGCATTGTTATTGAGGCCGCCGACGCGCAATTCCTCACCTGTCGTCGGGCTGATCTGGGAGGGAAGGTAAACCGGGTAAAATTGGTAATCGGTCTCGCGGAAATAATAGGCGCCGAACTGATATTTGAGGCGGCCGTCCCAGACGTCGCCGAGAAATTGCAGTTCCTGCGTGAACTGCTTGATATTGTCGCTGTTAACCGTCTCGAGGATCTGGAGCGGGGTGTTGTCGGCATCGCGGATCGAAAAGGGCTTGGTTTTGCGATAGGCGGTGATCGACTTCACGGTCATCCAGTTGGAAAGCTCATACTGGACCGTCAGCCCGACGCCGTACATTTCCAGTTCGGATTTGCTGGGGGCATTGGAGGCGACCTTGTAGGGCCCGAGGCCGAGATACTGGTTGTTCGCGCAGCGGCGGTCGGTGTTTTCGGGAACCGGCGTGGGCGGCGTGGTGAGCGCGAAGCCCGGGCACCCTGCGATCGCCGATGCGAACCGGACGAATGCAGCGCTCGTGTTGATGCCGCCGAACACCGTCGGCGAACCGTGGACATCGTCCTTGGTATAATCCCCGATCAGCGTCACCTCGAGCTTGTCGGTCGGCTTCCACAGCAAGCTCGCCCGGCCCGCGAAAGTATCGACGTCGCCGAGATCGCGCCCGCTTAGAATATTGGTGACATAGCCGTCACGGACCCGTTTCGTTGCGGCGAACCGAAGCGCCAGGGTATTGCTGACGGGCAGGTTGAGGACGCCGCGCACATCGCGGCGATTATAATCGCCGAGTGTCACCCCGATATTCCCCGCAATCTTGTCGAACTTCGGTCGCGCCGAGAAAACCTGGATTGCTCCGCCGACGGTGTTGCGGCCGAAGAGCGTTCCCTGCGGACCGCGCAGCACCTCGACACGATCGACATCCAGCAGGGAGATGGCGGTGCCGCTGGCCCGCGCGAAATAGACCCCGTCGACATAGAAGCCGACCCCGGGATCGGTCGAGGCGAGAAAGTCGGTCTGGCCGACACCGCGGATGAAGATGGCCGAGGAAGAGCTGTTTCCCGAAGCAGGGGCAACGGCGCTGAACTGGACGTTGGGCGCAAGCTGGGTGAGCTTGTCCGAGGAATCGATCTGTCGCTCGGCCAGCGCGCTACCGCCGAACGCCGCAATCGAGATTGGCACATTCTGGATGCTTTCCTCGCGCCGGCGGGCGGTCACGACAATGTCGGAGATTCCTGCCGGCCCAGGCGCTGCCGCAGTCTGCACCGGTGCGTCATTCGGGCCAGGCACGGCCTCGCCTGAAGTCTGGGCGGCGGCGGCATCGCAGACACCGAGCGCTGCGATCAGCGATAGCGCCGATATAGACGAGTGAAGATACGAGATTCCCAAAGCCCTTTTGAACATAGCATTCTCTCCCTGTTGAGGGACCGGCGCATCTTGCGTGGCTCGGCCCGTAGTCGTCGGATCAGAAAATCTTGAGCAGCCGAAGCTGAAACCGACCGGCTTCCCGGAAGCCGTCCCTGGCCTGCACATCCCGGGCGACGATGGCCTCCAGCTGGAAGCTCCGCGTCAGCATCGTCTGCGCCGCGAGCCGCAGTTGCTGGTGCTCGGTCCGCTGCCCCTGGTAAACCCCGTCCAGATACTGCCTGCCGCCCCAATATCCGGCATAACCGACCGACAAAGTGGATTTGCTGTCGGGCATCGCGAAGCGGAGCCAGGACTGGACTTCATAGGTCTCGTGCTGCTTGAGCGTCTGGTGCAGGCGCCCCACCTTGTTGTTGTCGCCATAAAAGGTGACATCGCCGTAGACATCGAGCAGGATTCGGTCGGTAATCCCCTGGATGACGCCAATCTGCGGATTGAACGTGTAGCGATTGTTTCCGAAATTGATGCCCTTGTCGGGATCATAGTCGCCGGTCGGGACGCCGATGATCGGTGAAAATCCGACATAGGTCGGACGCTTGCCGGGTTTGTTGACGAACCAGATGGTTGCGAAGATCAACGCATCGCCAAGACCGGTATCCTTGCCCAATCTTTGTCCGCCGACCTGCGCATTATGCACCGAACCAATCGGAAGGATGATCTGCGGATCGACGACGAACGGCCCGAGCTTCGTGAAATGCACATAGCGCAGGAGCGTCACAGACGTGTCCAGGCTGGTGCCCGATTTCAGAGTTCCGCCGTCGGGCGTGCGAAGTTCATCGCGATGGATATGCTGGCCATAGATCAGGAACATATTCGTCCCGGGAGGGAGCGCCGTATAGTCGCCCGGATCCACGTCGGTTGCACTCGCGGGCGCGGCCATCCACGTCATGGTCATAGCGGCCAAAAGACCGGACTTCCGCAAAATAGAGTGGAGCTTCATCCGTGGCCACCACGACATGCTGCGAACCAATGATGTTTGGGACTGCGGCTGCCGGCGATGGTCGGCGATGCCGCCTGGTCGTCGAATGCCGGGCGCGAGAACATCTTTCGACCAACGATGCCAACGAGAGACGACGCCGATAACCCCTTCCCCGCAGGTGGGCCGGCGTGCTGCGGTTGCAAGAACTCCGGATCGACATTGCTCATCCGAGCCTCCTCTTCCCGGCAAGACACGCATCCGCGCCATGCCGTTAGAATTGATTGTTGATTGAAGCGATCGAGTGCGCTGCAGAGCTATGCTCTCAGCAGCGACGATCTACCTTTGTGTCCAGCATGTCCCCTCCGAAACGCCCGTTAGCTTCCGCGTTGTTCAGGGTCGCCGCTTTAAGGGTTCGACACTGGCGGTTTCTCGAAATTGAACAAGCCGCCACCGACTGTCCAAGACTATCGGAGTATTCTAACTATACCGGATATGAAGAGGTACGGGCCCGACGATTTTCGTCAGGAACCTGCCTGGCGAAAGGGCTCCGGCACGTCGTAGCCCCATCGCGGGTACATGCGGGCAATCACCCTTCCCATGAGAGCGAGCTCCGGCGAGGCGTCACCGATGCGATGGCTCATGATGATGGGGGACGTCGCCCGCTCGATCAGCGGCAGGTAGCGAATGTCGCTCACGCGTGACTTCTGGACGGATACCGGCACGATACTCACGCCTTCCTCCGCCGCAACAAGACCCACGGCGATCTGCAACTCGCGCGCCTCATGCGCGATGCGCGGCTCCACGCCGATATCATGGAAGAGCGCGATGACCTGGTCAGCGTAGCCCGGTCGCGGTGCCCGCGGGTAGAGGATCAGCGGTTCATCGGCGAGCTGCCGAAGGGAGACCGGGCCATCAACCTTCGCGAGAGGATGCCCGGCGGGGATCGCCGCCACGAGCTGTTCCTCGCGCAGCACCGTCCGGCGCACCTCTTCGTCTTCGAACCGCACACGCCCGAACCCGACATCGATCCGCCCTTCCTTGAGCGCACTGATCTGCTCCAGGCTGACGAGCTCGATCAGGCTCAACTCGACATCCGGCGCTTCCGCGCGGAATTCGCGGATGAGCTCCGGCAGATGCGCATAAATCGTCGATGCCACGAACCCGATGACGAAGCGCCGCTTCTCGATCACCAGCGCCCGGCTCATCATGGAGCGCATTTCCTCGACGCGCGCCAGCACCTGAACGGCCTGTTCGTAAAAAAGCCGCCCGGGCTCGGTGAGTCGAAGTGGCCGCGCCGAACGATCGATCAGTTCAGCGCCAATCTCCGCCTCGAGCTGCTGGATCTGCCGGCTCAGCGGCGGCTGGGCGATGCGGAGCCGATCGGCCGCGCGGGTGAAATTGCGTTCATTTACAAGCGTTACAAAGTAGCGAAGCTGTCGAAGGTCCATGCGCTTTCATACCTTATGGGTATCACATCAAGACCCGAATGATCTTTGCCACTCCCTATAGCTTACCGTACTTATCACCGCAGACAAGCTAATTTGAGGATGGTCTGTGTGGTGAGTCGATCTGTCAGCATTGATACCTTGATTGTCGATGTGCCGACGATCCGGCCTCATGTGCTCGCAATGGCGACCATGCACAGCCAGTCCGTCGTCCTTGTCCGGATTCAGGCTGACGACGGCATCCAGGGCATCGGCGAGGGAACCACGATCGGTGGGCTGAGCTATGGCGACGAGAGCCCGGAGGGCATCAAGCTCGCCATCGACACCTATATCGCGCCCGTCCTCGAGACCTGCGACATATCGCGCGTCGGCGAGACGATGGCCAAGGTGCGGCGCCATGTGGTGGGCAACCACATCGCCAAATGCGCGGTCGAGACCGCGTTGCTGGACGGCGCCGGCAAGCGCCTGGGTGTTCCCGTGTCGGAATTGATCGGCGGCGGGCGCGTGCGCGACCGGCTGCCGGTCGCCTGGACGCTGGCGAGCGGCGATACGGCCCGCGACATCGAAGAAGCCGAAGCGATGATCGAACAGCGCCGTCATGCGATCTTCAAGCTGAAGATCGGCAAGCGCAGCGTGCGCGAGGATGTCGCGCATGTCGCCGCGATCAAGAAGGCGCTGGGTGATCGTGGCAGCGTGCGCGTCGATGTCAACCAGGGTTGGGACGAGGCGCAGGCCGACCTCGGCATGGGGCTGCTCGCCGATTGCGGATGCGACCTCGTCGAACAGCCGGTGGCGCGCGATGCCCTGCCCGCCATGACACGTCTCTCGTCACGGCATGCGATCCCCTTGATGGCGGACGAGGCGCTGCATGGACCGCGCGACGCTTTCGCGGTTGCCGCTTCGGCGGGCGCGCGCGTGTTCGCGGTCAAGATCGCCCAGTCGGGCGGGCTGCATCCGGCCTATGACGTCGCGGCGATCGCGATGGCCTCGGGCGTCGGTCTTTACGGCGGAACGATGCTCGAGGCGGGCGTCGGCACGGCCGCCTCGGCGCAGCTTTTTGCGACCTTTCCCCGTCTCGACTGGGGCACCGAGCTGTTCGGCCCGCTGCTGCTCACTGAGGAAATCCTCGCCGAGCCGCTTCGCTACGAGGATTTCTCGCTCGTGGTGCCCGAAGGCCCGGGCCTGGGGGTCGCGCTCGACGAAGACAAGGTGGCCCGTTTCCGCCGGGACCGCACCAGCCCCGTCCTCCATGCGGTCACGGGAGGCCGCTGATGCTGTTCCACGTCGAGATGGATGTCCGCATCCCCACCGATGCCGATCCGGCGCGCATCGACGCGCTCAAGGCGACCGAGAAGGCGCGCTGCCAGGAACTGATGGAAGCGGGCAAGTGGCGGCATATCTGGCGCCTCGCGGGACGCTACGCAAACGTCTCGATCTTCGATGTCGATAGCCCTGCCGAATTGCACGACCTGCTGAGCATGTTGCCGCTTTTTCCCTTCATGGAGATCCGGGTGTCGCCGCTGTGTCGGCACCCCTCCTCCATCCGGGAGGATGATCGCTGACCATTTGGTCCCGGCAGGCGGACCCAAGAAACTCTTCCAAGTCGAGAGGATATTTGAAATGACCCAGTTGACGCAATCTCCCGATATTCAGGGCTTCCTCGACCAGATCGCGGGCGCCGACCATGCAAGCGCCGGCGACGAGCGGCTCAAGGCGATCGTCCGCAAGATCGTGTCCGACCTGTTCGAGACGATCGACCAGTTCGACGTGACCGACGACGAATTCTGGCATGCGCTCAACTTCATTGCCGGTGGCGCGCCGGAGTTCGGCCTGTGGGCGGCGGGCCTGGGCCTCGAGCATTTCCTCGATATCCGCGCCGATCTCAAGGACCAGGCCGAGGGCATCACCCAAGGCACCCCGCGTACGATCGAAGGTCCGCTTTACGTGGCCGGCGCGCCGCTCCTCAAGGCCGAGGCGCGGCTGGACGACGGCAGCGATGACGGCGAGGTGCTGATCATGCACGGCCAGGTCCGCGATGTGGATGGAAAGCCCATCGCCAATGCAATTGTCGATGTGTGGCATGCCAACACCAAAGGCAATTATTCCTACTTCGACAAGACCCAGTCGGATTACAATCTGCGGCGCCGGATCGAGACCGACGCGGAGGGGCGTTATCGCTTCCGCAGCGTCCTGCCCTCGGGCTACGCCGTGCCGGGCGGCAGCAATATCGAGAAGCTGCTAGCGTCCGTCGGCCGCCACGGCAATCGGCCCGCGCATGTTCACTTCTTCATCTCCGCGCACGGCTATCGCCATCTGACCACGCAGATCAACATCGAGGGCGATCCCTTTGTCCATGACGATTTCGCCTATGCGACCAAGGACGAGCTGATCCCGCCGGTCATTCGCCATAGCGTCGCAAGCGATATCCATGCCGCCGGGCTCAACGCGCCTTATGCCGAGATCGCCTTCGACTTCGTGCTGAACCCGGCAGAGGAGCAGACGGACGAACAGGAATCGAGCCGCGCCCGCGCCCTGCAGGACGCCTGAACGCCGCAAAACGCAAACAGGAGAATGATGATGGGCACCACTTTGCTGGAGCGGCTCGATCAGGCCGTCGTCGAGGACAAGGAACGCGGCATCTACCGCTGCCGCCGCGACATCTTCACCGACGAAGCTCTGTTCGAGCTTGAGATGAAGCATATCTTCGAGGGCAACTGGGTCTATCTGGCGCATGAAAGCCAGATTCCCGAACCCAACGATTATTTCACCACCTCGATCGGCCGCCAGCCCATCGTCATCACCCGCGACAAGGGCGGCGAACTGCACGCTGTCATCAATGCCTGCGCGCATCGCGGTGCGATGCTCTGCCGGCGCAAGCATGGCAACAAGGGGAGTTTCACCTGCCCCTTTCACGGCTGGACGTTCAACAATGCCGGCAAGCTGCTCAAGGTGAAGGACGGGAAGACCGGCGAGTATCCCGCCGGCTTCAACACCGACGGCTCGCACGATCTCAAGCGTATACGGTTCGAGAATTATCGGGGCTTCCTGTTCGGCAGCCTCAACCCCGATGTCCTCCCGCTGGAGGAGCATCTGGGCGGTGCGAAGGCCGTCATCGACCAGATCGTCGACCAGGCGCCGGACGGGCTGGAGGTTCTGCGCGGCAATTCTTCCTACATCTATGACGGCAACTGGAAGCTCCAGATGGAGAATGGGGCTGACGGCTATCACGTCAGCTCGGTCCACTGGAACTACGCGGCGACCATGGGCCACCGCAATTACGAAGCGGACGGCACGCGCACCGTCGATGCTAATGGCTGGTCAAAGAGCGTCGGCGGCGTCTACAGCTTCGAGAACGGCCATATCCTGCTTTGGACCAATCTGCTCAATCCGGAGGTCCGCCCCGTCTTCGCCCATCGCGAGGAACTGACGGCACGGCTGGGCGCGGAGCGGGCCGGCTTCATCGTCGGACAGACGCGCAACCTCGGCGTCTATCCGAACGTCTATCTGATGGACCAGTTCTCGACGCAGATCCGTGTCGTCCGCCCGATCAGCGTCGATCAGACGGAGATCACCATCTACTGCTTCGGGCCCAAGGGGGAGAGCAGCACGGAGCGCGCCCTGCGCATCCGCCAATATGAGGACTTCTTCAACGTCAGCGGCATGGGCACGCCGGACGATCTGGAAGAGTTCCGCGCCTGCCAGACCGCCTACCAGGCCGCCGACGGGGTGTGGAACGATCTGAGTCGCGGCGCGCTGCGCTGGATCGACGGGCCGGACGACAATGCCAGGGCAATCGGACTCGAACCGATCCTCAGCGGCGAGCGCAGCGAGGATGAAGGGCTGTTCGTGCGCCAGCACGAATATTGGGCGGAGACGCTCAAGACGGCGCTTCTCCACGAGAACGCGCCGGTGCTGGAGGCAGCTGAATGAGCACCCTCCTCGCCCCCGAGCCGACCCGCGCGTCCGGCCTCGATCGCCAAAGCGTGGTTGATTTCCTCTACCGCGAGGCGCGGCTGCTCGATGACCGTCAATGGGACGAATGGCTCGATTGCTATTCGCCCAAGGCAGAATATTGGATGCCCGCCTGGGATGACGACGATCAGCTGGTCGAAGATCCCCACAAGCATATCTCGCTGATCTACTATCCCAACCGCGAGGGTCTCGAGGACAGGGTTTTCCGCATCAAGACCGAGCGCTCGGGTGCTTCCACACCCGAGCCGCGCACCAGCCACTTCATCGGGAATATCGAGATCCTGCAGGAGCGCGACGGCGAACTGGACCTGCGCTTCAACTGGAACACGCTGAGCCATCGCTACAAGGTGACCGACAGCTTTTTCGGCACCTCTTTCTACACGCTCGATACCACCGGCGCGGAACCCGTCATCCTGCGCAAGAAAGTGGTCCTGAAGAACGATTATATCCACCAGGTCATCGACGTCTATCACATCTGACGCTGGCCTGCCGGAGAGGACAGAATGAGTTATCGTATTGCTTTTAACTTCGAGGACGGCGTCACCCGTTTCATCGACTGCAACGCGGGCGAGAAGGTATTGGACGCCGCCTATCGCCAGAAGGTCAATCTGCCCATGGATTGCTCCGACGGCGTGTGCGGCACCTGCAAGTGTCGCTGTGAACAGGGCGACTATGACCTCGGCGACGACTATGTCGAGGACGCGCTGACCGCCGAGGAGGCTGAAGAGGGCCTCGTCCTCACCTGCCAGATGGTGCCATCCTCCGATTGCGTGATCGACGTGCCGGTGCCTTCCACCGCCTGCAAGCTCGTTCCCACCGAGCACGGCGCGCAGGTGAGCGCGGTCGAACTGGTCTCCGACAGCACGATCGTCCTCAAGCTCCGGCTCGACAAGCCGGAAGCGCTCGACTTTTTGCCCGGCCAATATGTGAATATCACCGTGCCGGGCACGGATCAGCACCGTTCCTATTCCTTCAGCTCGAAACCCGGTGCAGCCGAAGCCAGCTTCCTGATCCGCAACATTCCTGGTGGGCTGATGAGCGGCTGGCTTGCGACCGAGGCCCAGCCGGACGCGCGGATCAGCTTCGTTGGTCCCAACGGCAGCTTTTTCCTGCGTGCGGGGACGCGGCCCCTGCTGATGCTGGCGGGCGGCACGGGCCTTGCGCCCTTGCTGTCCATGCTCGAGGTCCTTGCGGACGAGGGTACCGACCAGCCCGTCCATCTGGTCTATGGCGTGTCGAAGGTTGCCGACCTCGTCGAGATCGAACGCCTCGACGCGCTGAAGGACAGGCTCGCAACCTTTACCTACGTGACATGCGTCAGCCAAGATGTCGAACACCCGCGCAAGGGGCACGTGACCGACCATATCGAGGACGAAGCGCTCCACGCGGGCGACTGCGATGTCTATCTCTGCGGGCCGCCGGCCATGGTCGAGAGCGTGCGGCAACTCCTGCGTGACCGCGGCGTGACGCCGGCAGGCTTCTATTATGAGAAGTTCGCCCCGACCGAACTGGTGACGGCATGATCTTCCCGGATCGTTTTTCGGGCAAGGTGCTGGTCGTCACCGGTGCTGCCCAGGGTATCGGGCGCGTGGTGGCGGAGCGCGCCGCGGCTGAAGGGGGCCAGGTGCTGTTCGTCGACCGGGCGAGCTTCGTGACCGAGGTCGCCGATGGCGCAACCGGAGAAACGGCAGGCCATGTATGCGATCTGGAAACTTATGACGGCGCAGCATCCGCCCTCGCCGCCGCCGTCGATCGGTTTGGCGGGATCGATATCCTCATCAACGGGGTGGGCGGCGCGATCCGGATGCGGCCCTTCGCCGAATTCGAGCCTGACCAGATCGAGGCCGAGATCCGCCGTTCGCTGATGCCGACACTGTGGTGCTGCCATGCCGTCCTGCCGCACCTCCTGGCGCGAGGCGGCGGCACGATCGTCAATATATCCTCCAATGCGACACGCGGCATTCACCGTGTGCCCTATTCCGCAGCCAAGGGCGGCGTGAACGCGCTCACGCAAAGCTTGGCCATGGAATATGCCGCGCACAATATTCGCGTCGTCGCAGCGGCGCCGGGCGGCACGCAGGCCCCGCCCCGCCGGGTTGCCCGCAACCCGGATGGCGATAGCGCCGACGAGCAGCGGTGGATGGCCGAGGCGGTTCGCCAGGTCACCGATTCTACCTTCTTCAAGCGCTACGGCACGATCGACGAACAGGTCGGACCGATCCTGTTCCTCGCTTCGGACGAAGCATCCTATATCACCGGATCGGTCCTTCCCGTCGCCGGTGGCGATCTCGGATAGGGCACATCATGGCAAACAAGATATATGCAGACCCGGCGTCCGCGCTCGCGGACGTGCTGTTCGACGGCATGACGATCATGTCGGGCGGCTTCGGCCTTTCGGGCAATCCGGAAAGCCTGATCCCCGAGATCCGCAAGGCGGGCGTGAAGGATCTTACGGTCATCTCCAACAACGCCGGCGCCGACGGGTTCGGCCTGTGGATGCTGCTGGAAAGCCGACAGGTGAAGAAAATGATCTCCTCCTATGTCGGCGAGAACAAGCTGTTCGAGCAGCAATATCTCTCTGGCGAGCTCGATCTGGAGCTGAACCCGCAGGGGACGCTGGCCGAGCGCATCCGCGCCGGCGGCGCGGGCATACCCGCCTTCTACACCAAGACCGGCGTCGGCACGGTCGTCGCCGAGGGCAAGCCGGTCGATATCTTCGAGGGCGAGGAATATGTGCGCGAGACCTGGCTGCGCGCAGATCTCGCCATCATCAAGGCGTGGCGCGCCGATCAGGCGGGCAACCTCATGTTTCGCAAGACCGCGCGCAATTTCAACCCGAACATGGCGACCGCCGGCAAGATCACGGTGGTCGAGGTCGAGGAGATCGTCGAGGCGGGCACGTTCGACCCGGACTGCATCCATACCCCCGGCATCTATGTCGATCGCATCGTCAAGAGCACGATCAACGAGAAGCGCATCGAGAAACTGACCACGCGCCCCCGTGAGGCGACAAAGGGGGAGACCGTCGCATGAGCTGGACCCGCGACGAGATGGCCGCGCGCGCCGCACAGGAGTTGCGCGATGGCTATTATGTGAACCTCGGCATCGGCATCCCCACGCTGGTCGCGAACCATGTCCCGGCGGGCGTGAACGTGACGCTCCAGAGCGAGAACGGCATGCTCGGCATCGGCCCTTTCCCCTATGAGGGCGAGGCCGATCCGGATCTCATCAACGCCGGCAAGCAGACCATCACTGCCCTGCCGACCTCCAGCTTCTTCTCGTCGGCCGACAGCTTCGCGATGATCCGCGGCGGCCATATCGACATGGCCGTGCTCGGCGCCATGGAAGTGGCGGCGAACGGCGACCTCGCCAATTGGACCATCCCCGGCAAGATGGTGAAGGGCATGGGCGGCGCCATGGACCTGGTCGCCGGCGTCAAGCGCGTCGTAGTGGTGATGGACCATGCCAACAAGGCGGGCGAGCCCAAAATCCTGACCGCATGCACCCTGCCGCTCACCGGCAAGGCCGTGGTCGACCTGATTATCACGGACCTCGCCGTCATCGCCTGCGACAGGAAAGCCGGTGGGCTCCGTCTCGTCGAGCTGGCGCCCGGCGTCACGCTGGACGAGGTGAAGGCAAAGACCGGCGCTTCGCTCGACACCAGCGCCTTAGACAGGCAAGCCGCGTGATGGCCGAGGCCTTCCTCTGCGATGCGATCCGCACGCCGATCGGCCGCTTCGGCGGCACGCTGGCCGCCGTCCGCGCCGACGATCTCGCCGCGATCCCGATCAAGGCGCTGGCCGAGCGCAACGCGCATGTCGACTGGCAGGCGGTGGACGATGTGATCCTCGGCTGCGCCAACCAGGCGGGTGAGGACAATCGCAATGTCGCGCGCATGGCGACCCTGCTCGCCGGACTGCCCAAGGAGATCTCCGGTTCTACCGTCAACCGGCTCTGCGGCTCGGGGCTGGACGCGGTAGGGCTGGCTGCGCGCGCGATCCGCTCGGGCGACGCGCAATTGATGATCGCGGGCGGCGTCGAGAGCATGAGCCGGGCGCCCTATGTGATGGGCAAGGCCGACACCGCCTTCTCGCGCGGCCAGAAGATCGAGGACACCACGATCGGCTGGCGCTTCGTCAACCCGGCGATGAAGGCCGCCTATGGCGTCGATTCGATGCCCGAGACGGGCGAGAATGTCGCGCAGGAATGGGGCGTCAGTCGAGAGGATCAGGATGCTTTCGCGGTCCGCAGCCAGGAGAAGGCCGCCGCCGCGCAGGCCAATGGCCGGCTCGCCGCCGAGATCGTGCCCGTCACCATCCCGCAGAAGAAGGGCGACGCCATCGTCTTCGCTCACGACGAGCATCCCCGCACGACGACGCTTGAGGCATTGGCGAAGCTCAAACCCGTCGTCCGCCCCGACGGCACGGTGACGGCGGGCAACGCCTCGGGCGTCAACGACGGCGCCGCCGCGCTGCTGATCGCGTCGGAGGCGGCGGCGAAGGCGAACGGCCTCACGCCCCGCGCGCGCATCGTGGCGATGGCAGCGGCGGGCGTGGCGCCGCGCGTGATGGGCGTCGGCCCGGTGCCCGCCGCGCGCAAGCTGCTCGCGCTGGGCGGGCTCACCATGGACCAGCTCGACGTGATCGAGCTGAACGAAGCCTTCGCCAGCCAGGCCATCGCCGTGCTGCGCGATCTCGGCCTTCAGCCCGACGACGAGCGCGTCAACCGCAACGGCGGCGCCATTGCGCTGGGCCATCCGCTCGGCATGTCAGGGGCGCGCATCGCGCTCACCGCCGCCGAGGAGTTGCACCGCACCGGCGGCCGCTATGCTATGGCCTTCATGTGCATCGGCGTGGGCCAGGGCATCGCCCTGCTGCTGGAGCGGGTGTGATGAGCGATTTCATCACTGCCGGCGATGGGTGCCGCATCGCCTACCGGCTCGAGGGCCCGGAGGCCGCACCGGTCCTGCTTCTGTCCAACTCGCTCGGCACCGCCATGGAGATGTGGGCGCCGCAGATACCGGCGCTCGCACGGTCCTTCCGTGTCCTGCGCTACGACAGCCGCGGCCACGGCCAGTCCGATGCGCCGGCCGGCGCCTATTCGATGGACCGGCTCGGCCGTGACGTGATCGAAATGCTCGATGCGCTTTCCGTTTCGAAAGTCCTCTTCTGCGGGCTGTCGAAGGGCGGCATGGTCGGCCAGTGGCTCGGAATTCGCGCGCCCGAACGGCTCGAGCGCCTCGTGCTGGCCAACACCTCGCCCTTCATGGGGCCGCCTTCGTCGTGGGACAGCCGGATCGCGGCCGTGCACCAGGGCGGCCTGGCAGCGCTCGTCGACGCGGTGCTGGACCGCTGGTTCACGCCCGCCTTCCTCGCGACGCCCAAGGAGCAGATCGCGCCGGTGCGCGCCATGCTCACCGCCACCGATCCCGGGGGCTATGCGGGCTGCTGTGCCGCCATTCGCGACATGGACATGCGTCCGATACTCGGCCTGATCGCCACGCCGACGCTCGTAATTGGCGGCTCCGAGGATCCGGCGACGCCCCCGCCCCATTCGGAGCTGCTGGCGCGCGCCATTCCGGGCGCACGCCTTGAGATGCTGCCGGCCGCCCATCTTTCCAATGTCGAGCAAGCGGAGGCTTTCACCGCCGCCGTCCTCGACCATTTCGCTGCGTAAAAAAGGGCATGAAAATGTCGATTCTCCTGGAGGACGCCCACCTCGACGGAAGGCTGTTCGACGGCGCCTGGCAGAAGGCCGCCGCGTCCTATCAAGTGATCGAGCCCGCGACCGGCAACGCGCTTGGTCGCGCGGGACAGGCGGACGCGGCGCTCATCGGCGTGACGGCTGCGTCGGCGCTTCAGGTAATGGCACAGCGATCGGCGGTCCTGCAAATCGGGAAGAATTCACACATTGGCAGTGGGTGACGATCAAGAATGCCCCTCCAGCCTCTCCATTCTGAGCCCAGGTCCGGAACACCTCTTCCAACTCCATAACGATCCGGCTGAGGGCCGAGCCAGCCGCTAGTCAAAAGGTCCTCAGTAGCGAGGTTTGGCCGAGGCAGCGTCCCAATCAGGTGGCCTGATCGAGCCGCCAACCATTCAGAGCAGACAACAAAAAGCAATCAGGAGCCTGTCAATGTCTACCAAAGAGTTCGATGTGGTCATCGTAGGCAGTGGCGCTGCCGGGTGCGTTGTGGCCGATTATCTCGCCCGTCACACCCGAGCCAGCATTGCGGTCATCGAGGCAGGCGATAAGGATCGTGATCCGATGATCCATATCCCTGCGGGATATTCGAACATCCTCGCGCATGACCGGCATGTCTGGGCCTATGATACGGTGCCGGTCCATGGGACGCCCCGGCGCTTTCGCATGGGCAAGGTCGTCGGGGGCGGCTCCTCGATCAATGCCATGTGCTACGTTCGTGGTCAGAAGCAGGATTTTGACGCCTGGCAGGCTGCCGTCGGCGATACAGGAGACTGGTCGTGGGACACGATGATCCAGGCCTATATCGAGCAGGAAAAGAACGACACCTTCCACAATGCCCATCATGGCATTCACGGAGATCTGTCCGTTGAACTGCCCAAGGGCATCAACGAGCTGAATCAGCGATGCATGAAAGCATTCCAGGAATATGGCCTTCCCTACAACGCGGACTATAACGGAGACTTCCAGAACGGTGTTTCGCCCGTTCAGACCAACACGCTCAACGGCAAGCGTTGCAGCGCTGCGGTCGCGTATCTTCACAGGCATGTAGACAGTGGGCGAGTGAAGCTGCTTACCGGCTATACGGTTACGAAAGTGCTGTTGGACGGGACACGCGCAGTCGGTGTCAGGGCTCTCAACGGAAAAAACGAACAGGACATCCGCGCTGACCTCGTGATCATGTCTGCGGGTGCGGTGCAATCGCCGAAGATTCTGATGCACTCGGGCATCGGGCAAAGGGAGCAACTCCAGAAATTCGGGATCGAGGTGAAGGTGGATCTGCCGGGCGTTGGGGAAAACCTGCACGATCACCCGATCATTCCCATCACTGCCTATGTGAAGGGGAAGATGGGCTATCAGCATTCGGCCCATGGCATCGGCTCCCTGGTCGCAGGGATGCGTTATCTGCTGACCCGTGACGGCCCGGCGTCGGGCAACGGGATCGAAACGGTGTCCTACTGGAACCCGCTGGACCTGGACAGCGAGGAGCCCACGGTACAATGCTACCACGAGCCGATCATCGCTGCGGACGGACTGAACCCCACCGGCTCGCGCTCCGGGGTGACCTTTGCCACCGTCGTGTTGCAGCCCAAAAGCCGGGGCTGGGTGCGCTTGGCGGACAGCGATCCGACGTCGATGCCGCTCATCAACCCGAATTTCATCGGTCACGAATATGATCTGAAGGTCGGCATCGACGCAGTGAAAGCTGTGCGCAAGGTGATGGAACAGGAATCGCTTGCCGAAGTCGTGGACGAAGAGGTTCTCCCCGGAAAAGATAAGCAGAGCGACGAGCAGATCGGTGAGTTCGTGAAAAGCGTGGCCACCACCATGTGGCACCCGGTGGGCACCTGCCGAATGGGCCTCGACGAAGGCGCTGTGGTCGACGCCCGGCTCAAGGTCAGAGGAACAGAACAACTGCATGTGATCGACGCGTCTATTATGCCGACAATCACGAGCGGCAACACGAATGCGCCAACGCAAGCACTGGCCCTGCACGCCGCCAAAATGTTGGTTCAGACCTATTTTCGCAATATCGGAACAACCGGTCGGGCGGCGTAGGGCTGCCAGTTGGCAATCAAACACGTGGGAGAGATCGCGCCGATCGTTGAATGGCCTGGGGAGCCTTGATGGCACTCGTCACGCAACCATCGCGCGCGATCATGGACTTCGAGTTGGTGCGATGGCTGGCGGCAGCAGGACCTTGTGGGCAGCCTGTCAGCCCAAGGGATAATGGGTCATAGATGGACGACAATTTCTATCGCAGCGCACTCGACTACCACCGGCATCCCAAGCCCGGCAAGCTGGCGATCGAGCCCACCAAGCGGATGGTCAACCAGCGCGATCTGGCGCTGGCCTATTCGCCAGGCGTCGCCGCGCCTTGCGAGGAAATCGCCGCCGACCCTGGCAAGGCGCTCGATTACACCGCGCGCGGCAATCTGGTTGCGGTGATTTCCAACGGGACGGCCGTGCTGGGGCTTGGCGCGATCGGCGCTCTTGCATCCAAGCCGGTGATGGAAGGCAAGGCCGTCCTGTTCAAGAAATTCGCGGATATCGACGTGTTCGACATCGAAGTCGATACCACAGATCCCGACGCCTTCGTCGATGCCGTCGCGCTCCTGGAGCCGACGTTCGGCGCCATCAATCTGGAGGATATCAAGGCGCCTGAATGCTTCTCGATCGAAGCCCGCCTTAAGGAACGGATGAACATTCCCGTCTTTCACGATGACCAGCATGGCACCGCCATCGTGGTCGCGGCGGCGGTGCAAAACGCGCTGGTGCTCCAGGGCAAGCCGCTGAGCGACGCGAAGCTGGTAACCTCGGGTGCAGGCGCTGCGGCGCTGGCCTGCGTTGACCTGCTGGTTGCGATGGGCCTGCCTCGGGAGAATGTCACTCTGACCGATAGAGACGGCGTGATCCATGCGGGTCGCGAGGGCATGCTGCCCAATATGGCGCGCTATGCGCGAGCCACCGATGCCAGGACCCTGCCCGAAGTGCTGCCTGGCGCGAACATCTTTCTCGGCCTGTCCGCGCCGCATGTCCTGAAACCCGAATGGCTGTCGCTGCTGGCGGATCGGCCCCTGATATTTGCGCTGGCCAATCCCGAACCGGAAATCCTGCCCGAGACGGCGCGTGCGGCACGCCCTGACGCGATCATCGCAACGGGCCGATCGGATTATCCGAACCAGGTCAACAATGTCCTGGGCTTCCCCTACATCTTTCGCGGCGCGCTGGACGTGGGGGCAACGACCATCAACGAACAGATGAAGATGGCCGCCGCCGAGGCCATTGCCTCGCTGGCGCGCCTGCCCGCGCATGAAAGCGTCGCCCAGGCCTATAGCGGGCGCAAGCTCGCGTTCGGCCCTGACTACATCATTCCCACCCCCTTCGATCCCAGACTCATTTCAGAGATCGCCCCGGCGGTCGCCAGGGCCGCGATGGACAGCGGGGTGGCCCGGCGCACCGTCGATCTTGAGAAGTATCGCCGCGCATTGGCTCAACAAAACCTGCGCTCGGCGCAATTGCTGTTGCCGGTGTTCGAGGCGGTGCGCGGGCGTCGCCGGCGCGTGGTCTATGGCGAGGGCGAGGACGAACGCATCTTGCGCGCAGTTCAAGATGCCCTGGATGACGGCATCGTGCAGCCAACACTCATCGGGCGGCGGCGCATCCTGTCGCAGAAGCTGCCCGAGTTGGGCCTGCGCTTCGAATTGGATCGTGACGTCACCGTGATCGATCCCGAAACCGATCACGAAATCATCGAACCCCTCGCCGAAGCATACCGCATAATCGCCGCGCGGCGCGGTGTTGCATCATCGGAAATCCTGCGCCACGTCTACCGGCGTCCTACGGTGACCGCAGCCATGTTGCTGCGAACCGGGCGCGTGGATGCCGCTCTCGTGGGCGGCAATGCCGAGTTCTGGGGCCAGGTCGAGCATGTCCTGCGCATCATCGACCTCGTCCCGGGCGTGCAGCGGGCCTACGCCTTGTCCGGGCTCATTCTCGATGCCGGAGCCCTGTTCATCACCGACACCCATATGGTGCCTGACCCGACGCCCGAGCAGATCACCGAAATGACGCTACTCGCGGCGCAGCGCGTTCGTCGGTTCGGACTTGTTCCACGGATCGCCCTGCTCTCGCATTCCAACTTCGGAGCCTCGCACAGTCCGAGCGCGCGCAAAATGCGTGCAGCTCTGACGCTCGTCCAGAAGAAGGTACCGGAACTCATCGTCGATGGTGAAATGCACGCTGATGCCGCGCTCTCGCATCGTCTGCGCGAAAGGCTGGTTACCGACAGCCCGCTGAAAGGACCGGCGAACTTGCTGGTAATGCCCAATCTCGATGCCGCCAACATTACGTTGACGGCGCTCTCCGCTTCATCGAATTCGCCTGTCGTCGGTCCGATGCTGATGGGCCTCTCCAGGCCGATTCATGTTCTTACCCCCAGCGTGACGGCGCGTGGCATCCTCAATCTCACGGCGATCGTCGCGACCGATGAGATGCAGAACACTTAGCAGCGCTACGACCGGCAAAGACACGACCCGCACAGGCAGAGGCCGTGATTTACCGCTGACGACGATGGCGAGATTGTGTTTCCACTGGTGTACCCGAGCCGACCTCTATGCCTATCCAGCCCTTGAACGGAGTTTTACGATATGCAGGAGAAACCATTCGATCCAGCGTGCTCAGTTCCAGACGTCCAGGCAGTTCTCAAAGCGATGGGTGATTGGCTCGAAAGGCCGTCTCTCGTTCTGGCCGGGTGTATTGCAGGAACAGGGTCAGTTCTATGACTTCGCCGATATCGACCAGGCGGTCGCGGACTGCGAGAGCGCCAAGACCGTCAAGCCCATCCTGCGTCTCGAGTAATAACCCTTGGGCGGCCGCCATGCTGGTACCGATGCGCGCCGGCGAGCGGCTTTGACAGGATCGGCTCTTGCGGTGATGCTCCTGACATCCATGCCCCGTGTGGCTTCAGCCGTCTTCGCTTCTCGCCTGGAGGAGCGTCTCCAGGTTGGATTCCACCCAGTCGGCGAGGTCTCGTACCTTAACGGCCGCCTGCATGCCCATCGGCGTAAGCGTGTATTCCACATGCGGCGGGACGACGTTGAAGGCGCGCCGCTCCACCATACCGTCCTTTTCGAGCAGCTGAAGCGTCTGCGCCAGCATCCGCTCGCTGACCCCGCCGATCCGACGACGCAGTTGGCTGAACCGCATGGTTCCAGGGAGCAACGCGATGAGCGCCAATATGCCCCACCGGCTGGTGAGATGGTTGAGGATCTCGCGGGAGGGGCATGCGGGCGTCAGAACATCGCCGCGTAGGAGCCTGTCGGGAAGGGTTTTCCGCTCCGATGGTTCGGACGTGCGGGCGGACTTTTCGAGCGCCATCCTAAACTTACCTTTTTGTATGTACTTACCAAGAATAATGGCGGACGCTATATCGAGGCAAGCCCTCCTACCCTGATTCAACGCGGAGATATTTGCCATGACGATCGCAGTAACGGCTGCAGCCGGCCAGCTGGGCCATATTGTCATCGACAAGCTCAAGCAGAAGGTGTCTGCCGGCGATCTTCTCGCCCTGGTCCGCCGACCGGAGCAGACTGAGGTTCTTGGGGTTGCTGCCCAGCCGATCGACTATTCCGCTCCTGCTACGCTCGATGCGCCTCTCCGCGGCGTCAACACCCTGTTGCTGATCTCCTCCAGCGAGATCGGCAAGCGAGCCGTCCAGCACGCCAATGTAATCGCGGCCGCGAAGAAAGCGGGGGTCGAGCGCATCGTTTATACGAGCGTGCTTCACGCGGACGTGTCCAGCTTGAGCCTGGCGGACGAGCACCGGGCAACCGAAGCCGAACTGAAATCGTCGGGTCTTGCCTACACGCTCCTGCGCAACGGTTGGTATACCGAGAACTATACCGGCTCCGTCGGCCCTGCGCTGACCAACGGCGCGCTGATCGGCAGCGCGGGTGATGGCAGGATATCCTCCGCGACCCGGGAGGACCTTGCCGAAGCCGCCGTCGCCGTATTGACCACTCCGGGTCATGAGAACATGACCTATGAACTGGCCGGCGACGAAGCCTGGACCCTGACCGACCTTGCGGCCGAAATATCGCGACAGACCGGCAAGAACATTCCCTATCATAATCTTCCCGCAGCCGATTACGCCGCAGCGCTCGAAGGTGCCGGTTTGCCCAAGGAGTTGGCCGCAGCCATCGCTTCCTATGATGTCAGCGCCTCGCAGGGCGCGCTTTATGGATCGGAGCGCACCTTGTCGCAGCTCATCGGGCGTCCGACGACGCCGCTGGCAACGAGCGTTGAACGCGCGCTCAAATCCCTCTGAGCGACATGCTTGGGCATCATTTATCTGAAACTGACAGCAACGACGCCGGCGCGCCGTTGCGCTTCAACGGAGATTGACGAGATGCAGGCAAAACCCTTCGATCCGGCGCGGCTGGCGCCCGACGTCCGCGCGGTCCTGGAGGCGATGAACGAATCGGGTGCGCCGCCGCTCGATACTCTGCCGATCGCTGAGATGCGCGAAGCATACAAGCAGATCGGCGCGACATTGGGCGGCGAGGTGCTGCCCGTCGGCGAGGTACGCGACATCAAGGCCATGGGGCCCGCGGGAGCGATCCCGCTGCGCCTCTATGTTCCGCAGACCCCCAGTTCGCCGGGAGCCGCAACCGTGTACATCCACGGCGGCGGCTGGTCGCTCGGCGACCTGGACAGTCACGACAAGGTCTGTCGGCGGCTCGTCCACAATAGCGGCGTGACCGTGGTTGCGATCGGCTATCGTCTGGCGCCCGAATATCCTGCTCCTGCCGGCCCCGACGATGTCGTGGCCGCTATCCGATGGCTCGCGGAGCATGCCGGCGAGTTCGCTCTGGATCCCCAGCGGCTTGCCGTTGCGGGCGACAGCGCCGGGGGCAGCCTTGCCGCCGTCGCGACGCAACAACTGCGCGACGAGGTTCAGTTTCGCGCGCAGGTGCTGTTCTACCCTTGCGGTGATCTATCCCCGACCGGCTGGGCATTTTCGTCTCGGGTCGAAAACGGCAATGTGCCACCACTGACGCTGGACGCGATGCACGCCATGTCCGATCCTTTCGTTTCCGATATCGATCCTCGCGATCCAAGGGTCTCCCCTCTCCTCGCCTCCACCTTCGATCGCTTGCCGCCGGCGCTGATCTTCAGCGGGGAATGCGACGCGCTCCGCGATGACGGTCGCCTGTACCGGGACGCGCTCCAATCGGCCGGTGTGCCGGTGGACTATGTCGAAATTCTCGGCATGGTGCATGGGTTCATCGAAATGGCCGGCGTCCTGAACACAGCGGTCGAGGCTTCCGAACGCGCGGGAGCCTTCCTGCGGCAAAACCTTTCTTAGCAAGGTCTCTGAAAGCGTCTACGATTTGCTAGCCTTGACCAAGCCACGGCTTAAGCATCGCCTCGCTCCGGTCCCACAGTCCCCTGGCAATCGATCCATCGTCTTTGAAGCCCACCTTCATCGGCTTCCCGTTCGCATACATCCCGCCACATTCCCAATCGCTGCCCGGGGTTCCCTCGGCAAGGTCGACCAGACCGGTTGCCGCCTTCTCAGGGCTTATCGTGATGAGGTACTTCAGCGGCGTGTGATAGATAAAGCGCATGAAATGCGTGGTGTCGCTTGCAAAGCTGGAGCGGACGACGCCGGGATGGAACGCCACGGCGGAAATGCCGTCCGGTCGGTGCCGACGATCGAGTTCCCTGGTGAACAATATGTTCGCCAGCTTTGCCCGGCCATAAGCCTTCTGCGGTGCGTAGTCGCGCTCGTTGTTGAGGTCGCTGAGGTCAAAACCGCCGCCCCACATGTTCGCGGCTTCGCTTGCGGTCTGGATGACGGTGGAACGACTTGCGATCAGTTCGGGCATCAGCAGCTTGACCAGAAGGAACGGCGCGAGATGGTTCACCTGAAAGGTTTTCTCGAACCCGTCCTCGGTCAGTTCGCGGTTCCCCATGATACCGCCCGCATTGTTCGCGAGCACATCGATGCGATCATAATGTTGCAGTTCGTCCGCCAGTCGCTGCACATCACCAAGCGTGGCATAGTCGGCCAGATGGAAGGGCACAGACAGTTCGCGGGCCATCGCCTCGGTCTTCGACCGCGAACGGCCCACCAGGATGACGGTGTGGCCAAGCGATTTGAGCTTCCGCGCTGCTGCCGCTCCAATTCCATCGCTGGCTCCGGTTATGATGATGGTCTTCTGCATTGGTCGGTTCTTTCTTATGGAACGATCGGTTTCGCGATGGCTGGATCGGGTCTAGCCACGCGGGCTGCGGCATATGATCTGCACGGCCAGACGAATTCCTGCCCGATATGCATTGGGCGAGGCGACTTCATGCTTTATGCCGACCGAGGCGTGGACGAGGTGCTGCGCCAGCTCGGCTGCCGAAAGCTTTTCCGCTTTCCATCGATCCGCAACCTGCGCCACCGACAGGGCTTCGGTGACCTCGGACAGGAGCGTCGTTTCGAACGCTCCGACCGCAAGCGGGCAACGTTTTCGGCTCTCCTCTATGAGTTCGTCCAGCAATGGAGAGCCAATGCCTGCGCCGTGCGCGACCTCGAATGCCTCGGCCAGCCTGTCTTCAATGCTGCAATCAGCCCGCCGGAGCGCCCGCCGCACCGTACCGCCCGCATCGCGCAGGTTCCCTGCGACCATCGCCTCGAAGATGGAATCCTTGCTGCCAAAATGCAGGTAGAGACCTTGCCGTGACAGGCCGGCCGCCTGCGCGAGATCCTTCATCGATGTCTTGGCGAAGCCGTACCGGAGGAAGACCTCAAGCGCGGCCGTGAGGATCGCGTCATACGTGTCGCCGGGCTCGGTGTTCATGGGTCTCTCTGCGGCGGGCTCTTCAGAAACGGGCGGCCCTCTGATTTACAGATTTGACATATTTAGTACGATTGTCAACCGACGTGCATGGCGAGCTGTGGCATGCCAAACCTGCGTCCGGGATCATTCACGGAGCCGGCCATCGAAGGCGACACGGGCAGCTTTGATCATGTCCTGATGGGCGCGAGCCCATTTTCCCAGCGCGGCAACAGGTTTCTGCAACGAGCGCCCGAGCGGCGTGAGCGCGTAGTCGACGCGCGCCGGAACGGTCGGCGTCACCGTCCGCGTGACGAGACCGTCCCGTTCCAGCCCACGAAGCGTCAAGGTCAGCATGCGCTGCGAAATGTCTGGCACCAGACGCGCGATTTCCGAGAAGCGACGAGGCCCGCCGGCAAGGCTCATAATGACCAGCACGGTCCATTTATCGCCAATCCGCTGCAAGACGTCTCGCGTGATCTCGCAGCCCTCGGCCACCTGCTGGAGCTGATCGCTGACATCGCTGTTCGGGACTATCATGCATGTGCCTCCTTGCAGCCGTTCGAGGAACTTACCAATATAGCGTCACTTCCTTTTTGTAAGCCGGAGGCTGCCTCATGACGCTGAATGTAGGAATCATCATCGGAAGCACGCGGCCCGGCCGCAATGGCGAAGCGGTAGCGCGTTGGGTCCATGAACTCGCCTCGCAGCGCAAGGACGCCGCCTTTCATCTCGTCGATATCGAGAGTTTCAACCTGCCGGTGCTCGACGAGCCGTTCCCGCCGTCGCTGCGGCAACCCTTCACCAAGGAGCATTCCAAAGCCTGGTCGGGCGCGATCGCACCGCTCGATGCCCTCGTGTTCGTGACGCCGGAATATAACCATTCGACCTCCGGTGCGCTCAAGAACGCGATCGATTTCCTGTTCTACGAGTGGCACGACAAGGCTGCGGGTTTCGTGAGCTATGGCAGCACGGGCGGCGTTCGCGCCGTCGAGCATCTGCGCGGTATCGTCGGAGAATTGCACATCGCGGATGTGCGTTCGCAGGTCGCGCTATCGCTGTTCGACGACTTTGAGAATTTCTCCACGTTCAAGCCGCGCGACGTGCAGGCGACCGCACTCAATACGATGCTCGACGAGCTGCTTGGCTGGGGCGGCGCGCTCAAGGGCTACCGAGAAGGCAAGCAGGCGAAAGCCGGCTGACCCGATCACGGGGTGCGTTTCGAAACAGGGAGAGACCATGACCGAACGGACGATCGTCAACAAAGGCGTCGCGCGGCGCGAGGACAATCACGACCTGATCACCCGCATCCCGCCGGTGACCATGTCTGGCCCCACGCCTTTCCTGCTGATCGTCCATCACGGGCCGCAGGTCTATCCGCCGAACAATCATGGCCTGCCCTTTGCGCCCCATCCACATCGGGGGTTCGAGACGATAACCTTCGTCCGCACCGGCGCGCTGCTGCACGAGGACAGCCGCTCGTCGCCCAGGATTGTTCATGGCGGCGGCGTGCAATGGATGACGGCCGGCTCGGGCATTGTCCACAACGAGTCCGCCCCGCCAGCCTTCAGGAAGGACGGCGGACCGCTCGAAGTCCTCCAACTCTGGCTCAACCTTCCCTCGGCGCTCAAAGACGCCCCGCCGCATTATGTCGGGCTCGAGGCTGAAGACATCCCGTCGATTGAGATCGATGGCGGCCGCGCCACCGTCAACGTCGTCGCGGGTCGCTTCGAGGACACCATGGCTCCGATCCGTTCGCTGACAGACGCGACAATGCTCGTCGTTGACCTAGCGCCTGGTGGAACGGTGGTGTTGCCGGCGCCGGAGGGACGCAGCCTCTTCCTCTACGTGATCGAGGGGGACGTCATCATCGGCGGCGAAAGGGTCGAGCAGTATAGCCGCGTGATGTTCGGCGATATGGGCGACCGCGTCACCGTGACGTCGACTGATGGCGGAACGATCATCTACGGCCACGCCCCGCCGATCAACGAATCCGTCGCTGCGCGTGGCCCTTTCGTCATGACCACGGCCACTGAACTCGTACAGGCCGCGCGCGACTATCAGGCAGGGCTGTTCGCATGAATTGAACAGGGGCGCCGGAAACCAAAACCCTGGCGATGCGCACAGTCTTGGCTTCCCGTCTGTACTGCCCCCTCAAGGAAGCGACGCCTGGCGAGGGCCGACGGTGATCAGAAGAGCACGAGGCCGGTTACCGCCTGACCCTGGTCGTACAGCACCGTCCGTTCCATGGTCTCAAGGTCGATGCGATAGACGCGGCCCGACAGGTCCGACACATAGGCGACATTGTCACCAGGGCAGAGCGTCAGGCCGATCGTTTCCTCAAAGCCGCGAACCAGAACCTCGTGCCCTTCCAGGCCGGTAGCCGTGATGCGGGCGCGGTTCAAGGAGTTGCCATCGGGCTCAGCGCCGCGATCGGTCCAGTAGAGCAGGCCCCGTTCCTCGTCGATTTCGAGATCGATGGGTTCAGGAAGCGCGTCCACGAGCAGCTCGATGTCGGACCGGTTCCAGGGCTGCTCACCTTGGGCAAGCTCAATGCCGGCGCGGAAGATACGGCCGAGACCTGCTTTCTTGGGCCCCTTCTGGGTCCAGTAGAGCTTGCCGTGCGCGGCATCGAGCGCGATGCCGACACATTGGTCGAGCTTGTCGCGGGGATAGGCGCCTCCCCTGCCCCGCTCCACCAGCGTTTCCAGCCCGCTCCCGTCGACCCTGCTGCGCATGACCCGGCCGCCTTCGCGGTCGCACCAGTAGAGCATGCCGGCGTCATGATCCAATTGGAGCTGCTTGGGCGTGTAGATCGCGCCGTCGCCGACCAGCTGGGTATCGCCAGTGCCGTCGAGGCGGCAGCGCCGGATGGTGCCGTCCGGCTCGAAGAAGTCCTCGCCTTCGCGATGGGGGCCCATGTCGGTCCAGTAGAAATAACCTTTTGCCGCATCGACCTGGATACCGTCGGGGTGGCCGACATTCTCCACCGTCAGGAGGATCTTGCCGCTCTCACGCTCAATCACCACCAACTGCCGCTTGTAGACATCCAGCAGGGCCAGACGGCCCTGCGCAGCCGTGTATTCGTTCATCTCACATCTCCGATTGCAACCGACCCTGCCTCATCTGGCGGGCGGCGAGGATCTCAGCGCGCGAGCCATTCAGCCTTGCCCGAGCCGCGAGGCACCAGCGGCGTCGCGTAGAAGCCGGGCGTGCGGGACATCCGAACCTGGTCGGTGACCCCCTGATAATGCCCACATGGCGTGTCCGCTTCGAACAGCTCGGGCGCGAGATATTCATGATCGCCGGCAGTGCCCGCGATCGCAGCGGCATAGGCCTTGTCGAAGATGCCCATGTGCAGGAGCCAGATCGACAGCCGTGCGAGCGAGATCCGGATACGATAGCTGCCGCCCTCGGTCGCGCGGCGTTGAAGCGCAGCCGCGACGGCAACGCTGGCGATCCACGACATGGCGTAGTCGTTGACGACGAATATCTCGGTCAGCTGCGGCCGCTCGGGCGTGCCTTCGCGGGCGAACACGCCGCTGACGCCGCCGGCATTCTGGTCGAAGCCGATACGATCCGCCCAGGGACCGCGCCAGCCATAGAGCGACATGTCGACATGGATGAGGCCGGGCTTGATTTCGGCGAGCTGCTCGGCCGTCAGGTTGTAGCGACCAAGGAAGCCCGGGCGCCGATTGGAAAAGAAGAGGTCGGCATCGCCCAGCAGCGCCTTGAAGCGCGTCATCTCGTCGGCGCGCTTGAGATCCATGGTCGCGGACCGCATTCCGACGTTCGCCGTGTAATAGGTCAGGTCCATCTCGAAGTCGCCCGGTCCCCACAGGTTGAGGACGTCCGCGCCATGATAGGCGAGAGCGCGGCCCAGGCCGGCGCCGGCGATCACCCGGCCAAGTCCGAGCGCCCGGATCCCGTCGAGGGGCGTTCGTGGATCGGCGGTGAACGGAACCGGATCGCTGTCGCCGATCTTCGTGATCTCGACGAGTGGCATATCCTTCAGATAGCCGAACTGCTCGGTCTGCGTGAATTCCTCGGCGGTGCGCACCAATGTCGCCTGCAGACCGGCCTGGTTGAAACGCTCCTCGAGCGCGAGCCCGTCATGCTCGCGAACCGCGGCCGCGATGGCGCTGACGCTGTCGCTGCACCCGAGCAAGGCGAGCGCCGCCGATTTGGTCCGGGGATAGATGTTGAGCAACTGCAGCCAGCGGCCGTCTCGCGTCTGGTACATGTGGCTCGGCATGAACGGATTGGCCGGGTCGGACGGTGTACCCGGCGCATATCCGTTCAGCATCTCCCACTTCTTGTCGTAGAAGGGGCATAGCCGGTGGAGCACCTGGCGCAGGTCGACCGACAGGTCCTGTCCCTCGCCGGTCCGCGTCTTCCAGATCCCCGCGAAGGCCACCGCCTTGGCCATCAGCGACACGCCCGCCATGGTGGCAAGCGGCCAGGGGCTGGAGATGATCGGGTCCTTGCCGGAGAATGTGACCGTTCCTCCGGCGTCGGTGGGGTCGAGACCTACCCCGTCCAACACCTCCCGCAGCTCCCTGGCGGGATCGATGCGATCGTCGGATGTGAGCGGCGCCGAGAGCGCCGCGGCAATGCGGTCCTGGATCATGCTGGTCATCACGTCATCCAATGTCTTGAGAGAGAAGCTCAGGGCAGCTGAGGAGCCTGGGCCTTGAGGGCGAGGAGTTGGATCAGCGTGTCGTCGCGCTCCTCCTGGAGCGTTGCGAGTTCCCGGCCGCTCAATTCGTCCTCGACGCCCTGCATCGCCTCGGTCTTGACCTTGGGCGTGAAGGAGAGGTCGCCGAGATCGCGCCACCAGGACTCGATCGGCGGTCCGAGATGGTCGATCACATGGCCGATACCACCGCTGCCGCCTGACAGATGGAGGTTGAGGAACGGTCCGAGCAGCGCCCAGCGCAGGCCCGGGCCATGCGCGATGGCGGTGTCGATGTCGGACACCGAAGCGATGCCCTGATCGACCAGGTAGAAAGCCTCGCGCCACAGCGCCGCCTGCAGCCGGTTGGCGACATGGCCCTTGACCTCGCGCCGGATATGGATCGGCTTCTTGCCGATCGCGCGATAGAAATTGATCGCCCGTTCGACCGCCTCGTCGGAGGTTTCCTTGCCGCCCACGACCTCGACGAGCGGGATCAGATGCGGCGGGTTGAAGGGGTGACCGAGCACGACCCGCTCGGGATTGCGCGCGCCGCCCTGGATGTCGGAGATGAGAATTCCCGACGAGGAGGTGGCGATGATCACGTCATCGGCGACGGCTGCCGAAATCTCGGCGAGCAGCGCGCGTTTGACGTCGACGCGCTCGGGTCCGTTCTCCTGCACGAAGCCGACGCCGGCCAGCGCGCTCACGGGGTCGGCATCGAAGGTCAGCCGGTCCTGGGACGCGCCGGGCGCGAGCCCGATCTTGACGAGCGCGGGCCAATATTGCGCGACGAGATCCCGCAGCTTCTGCTCGGCACCGGGCGCGGGATCGGTTGCGCCAACGTCAAATCCGCGAGCCAGATAATAAGCCGCCCAACTGGCGCCGATGACGCCGCAACCGACGATGCCGATTTTTTGAGGTGTCGCCACGATGATTTCTCCGTTTTGCTTGCGCAGATCTCGACGAGATGCGGACAAGCCTAAAAAATGTTCGAGGTGGGCGGGTGTCTGATTGGCGATGTCCACCCATCTCTTGCGCCAAATCTATGCCTGCGTTGCCAGACACACCAAGACTTGCTAGCGCTACAAGCTATGCTCAGGAGGCATGGTTGGAACTGCGCCACATCCGATACTTCGTTGCCGTCGCGGAATCCGGAAGCGTCAGCACGGCAGCGCGATCCCGGCTGCATACCTCGCAGCCGTCACTGAGCCGGCAGTTGCTCGAGCTTGAAGAAGAGCTGGGCGTGAAGCTCTTCGAACGACGGTCTCGTGGCGTGGTGCTTACCGATCCGGGCCTCGTGTTCCTGGAACGAAGCCGGCGCGTGTTGAAAGAAGTCGATGACGCGGCTGCGGCGGCCAGAAATACTCCGGCTGTGTTGAGGCTGGGGGTCCTCCCCGGGCTTGAACTGTCGACACTGCCCAGGGTGGTCGAACTTGCCCGGAAGCATTCCCCCGAAGCGGAAATTCGCGTGATGAGCGCCTCATCTCCGCGACTGATCGAGGAGTTGCGCGCCGGGAACATCGATATGGCTTTCATGCGTCAGGACGAAGACGCGGTGGATATCCATTTCGAGATTGCGGGCTATCACGGCCTCACCGCCTTTCTGCGCGACGACCATGCTCTGGCTGCGAAGCCCGAGCTCGTCTTCGAGGACCTGATCGATCAGACCTATGTGTCAGTCGGGCGTCGGTCCGCCCCGGCTCTGCGCGTGGCCATCGACGCCTGGGCGCAGCGCAAGGACCTGCCGCTGCGCCCGGTCCACACGGCCGCCAACATTGCCTCGGCGCTGTCGCTCATCCTCACGGTCGGAGGCTTTTCGCTTTTGCCGAAATATGCCGACCAGCTCCTGCTCCCGCGCGTCATCACGCGTCCTCTCGTCGACGGACCTTCCCCAATCCCGCTCATGATCGGCTACCGGCCCAAGAACGCATCCCGCTCCAGGCATTTGATGGAAGCTGTGCGAAAAGGGTGGCGGGCCTAGTCGTACAGCCCATGCCCGGTGGTCGGCTCACCGGCCACGATCATGCCGGGGGTCTGCCCCGCGCATCATCAGCCTGGGCAGTTCGTATGTCAGTGAGCGAAAGAGCTCCGCTCAGCATCATCGTGCCGTTACAATAGCGAACGGGATGACAGCAGATTGCTATGCTGCCCGTTTGCCGCTCGCGGATTTCTTGCCGATCAGCTCGAGAACCATTTCCGCCAGTTCGTCGATCTTTATGTCTCCGTCAGGATCGTACCAGGTGTGGGTCCAGTTGATCATCCCGAAGAGCAGCATGGTCTGGACGCGTGCCCGTTTCGGGTCGCCGGCCAGACCCGGGGTGAGAGCGGTGAGTAGCTTCTGGGTCACTTCGACCACCTGGCGCTGCTTGCTCACGATCGTTTCACGCATTGCGTCTGGCAAATGCGCCAGCTCGTTCAACAGCACTTTCTGGCGGCTCGCCGCGCCCATATAGTGGCGCAGGAAGGCATGGATCAGCCTGTTGAACTGGTCGGCGGCTCGCCCGCCTTCCCGGGCCACCTGATGGGTATCCTCCACGAGCTGATCGATGTGCGAAGACATCACCTCGTAAAGAATATCCTCCTTCGAAGGGAAATAATGGTAGATGAGCGACTTGGACGTCTGGCACGCTGCGGCGAGATCGGAGAGGGATGCGCCGGTGAAGCCGCGCCGAGCAAAGAGTTCGGCTGCCTTGTCGACGATCGCTATGCGGCGCTCCTCATAATCCGGGGCCTGGGTGCGCGCCATCAATCCGTCCAATCCACACAAGAGTATAAGAACCGACCCTATTATCCGGATCGGCCCGAAATTCTCAAGCAATGATTGACCGGCCGGTCGGCCTCGAGAGGACGGCAGCTGCTGCAAGCGACCAATAGCCATTCCAGACGGGATCGACCGGCCACATGTGCGCCTTGCCCGATGGCCCCCGTCACCGGACCAGGGCCTTGGCCATCAGCCGCAGGACATTGCCGGCCAGACCGGATCGCGTCGTTCGCGGAAGGCCGCGATGCCCTCGGCTTTCTCCGGACCGGCGAGCAGTGCAAGAAAGCGCTGGCGCTCGGCGCAGAGATGCTCGCTCAAGGAACGATCCGCGGCGTCTCTTATGCTGGCCTTCGCAGCCTTGAGCGCGCGAGGTGCGCGCGAGGCGAGCTTGCTTGCAAGGGTCAGCGCATCGGACAAGGCCTCGCCGTCCCGGGCCAGCCGCGCGATCAGCCCGAGATCATATGCGCGCCTGGCGTGGATCGGCTCGCCCGTCAGCACCATATCCAGGGCGGCGGCCCGTCCTACGAGGCGCGGCAGGAGCGCAGTGCCCCCTGCCCCAGGGATGATCCCGAGATTGGTTTCGGGCTGGCCGATCCTGGCATTTTCGGCCGCGACAACGATGTCGCAGCGCAGCATCAGTTCGCAGCCCGCGCCGAGGCACCAGCCCTCGACCGCCGCCACCAGCGGTTTGGGGAAGCCCGCGATACAGGCCCAGGCGTTCCAGCGCGGCCCGGCGATCGGCTCCTTTCCGTCGGAGCGCTCCAGTTCCCCAAGATCGGCACCCGCCGCGAATACCTTCTCGTTTCCGGCAAGGACGACACAGCGAATGGTATCATCGTCGGCCGCGCCCATCAGCTCGCGGGCGATCATCTCGAGCAGAGGCGTCGCGAGAGCGTTGCGGCTTGCCGGCCGGTTGAGGGTCAGCAGCAACACGCCATCGGAAGGCCGCGACGCGAGCAGCATGGGGGCCTCAGCTGTCATAGTCGACAACCACACCCTCGCCGGCCGGGATGGACTGGCAGGTCAGGATGTAACCCTGCTCGACTTCCTGCGGGCTCAATCCGTAATTCTTTTTCATGGTGACCTCGCCAGCGACCAGTTTGGCCCGACAGGTCGCGCACACGCCCGCCTTGCACGCATAGGGCGCAGGGAGTCCGGAGGCCCGGGCGCTCTCGAGGATATTGCCCTTCTCGGCATCGAATTCGATGGCCCGGCGCCGTCCGTCGACACGAACTTCCATCCGCAGGCCCTGCGCCTTCCGGCGGCTCTCACGATCCGCTTGCCGTTCCGTCTCGCTCTCCTCGCCGGTGGAAAAGCGCTCGGTCAGGACATGTTCCGGCGACAGGCCCGCGCCCAGCATCGCCAGCTCGGCGGCGTCCATCATGGCACCCGGACCGCAGATGAACGCGACATCGATCGCGGCCGGGTCGACAAGCGAGTCCAGGACCATGGCGATCCGCGCCTCGTCCAGGCGACCGTTGAACAATTCGATATCGTCGAACTCGCTGGTGAGGAAATGATAGATCTGGAGCCGACCCAGATAGCGGTCCTTCAGCGCGGCGAGTTCCTCGAGAAACATGATCGAGGAGGAACTCCGATTGCCATAGAGCAGCGTGAAACGACTGTCTTGCTCGATCGCCAGGCCCGTCCTGATGAGCGAGAGAACCGGCGTGATGCCCGAGCCCGCGGCGAAGGCCAGATAATGATGCCGAGCCTCGGGCTCGAATTTCCAGGTGAAATGGCCGCGCGGTGCCATCGTTTCGATGATATCGCCCGCCTTCAATGATTGAAGCGCCCAGCCGGAGAAAAGTCCGCCTTCCACCTGCTTGATGGCGACCCGCAGCGGGCCGTTGCCCGGTGCCGCGCAGATCGAATAGTTGCGGCGCACATCCTGCCCGGCGATTTCCGCGCGGAAAGTCAGATGCTGTCCCGGAAGAAAGGCAAAGGTCTCGGCAAGCGACGGATCAGGCTCGAGCGTCACCGCGATCGCCTGATCGGTTTCGTGGGCGACGTCCAGGATCTTGAGCGGATGGAAAGCGGTCGACATTGGCGTTCCTAATGACATTTGAAGCGATCGAACGGTTCTTGGCAGTCGAGGCAGCGCCACAGCGCCTTGCACGGGGTCGATCCGAAACGGCTGACCTCCTGCGTATGCAGCGATCCGCAGCGGGGACATTCGGCAGGAGAGTCAGCCCGAAGCGATCGCGATCCGGCGCCTTTGGGTGGCGGTGCGATGCCATAGGCGCGCAGCTTCTCGCGTCCCTCGTCGCTGATCCAGTCGGTCGTCCATGGCGGCGAAAGGACCGTCTTGATCCCCACATCGGCAAAGCCGGCTTCGTCGAGAGCCGCGCGGACGGATGCCTCGATGACCAGCGTCGCGGGGCAGCCGGTGTAGGTTGGCGTGATGGTCACGACCGGAGGATCGCAACGCACGCCGCGGACGATGCCCAGGTCCGTCACCGACACCGCCGGTATCTCCGGATCGGGAACGGTAGCGAGAACCGCCATGATCCGGTCGGCAACGGCATCGTCAAGGACCTCGGAAACCATGCCGATCACCAGACCGCGTCAGGGTAGGTGCGCGGCAGATACTGCATCGTTGCGAGCAGATGGCCGAGATGCTCGCCATGATGGCCGATCCGGCCGCCAGTAAGGGCGCGGGGATATTCGGGGAGGGGCAAGGTGGCGTCGCGCAGCACGTTTCCGACGGTCGCGTCGAAACCCTGGCGAAGTTCCGCCCGATCGACCGCGATACCCGCGCGGGTCAAGGACTGCTCGATCTCATCGCTCTGGAACATCTCGTCAACGAAGCGCCAGAACCAGTCCAGGCCGTCGACCATGCGCCGCCGGCTTTCCTCGGTACCGTCTCCGAGCCGGACCACCCAGTCGGAGGCAAGCTCGGCATGGTAGCGCACTTCCTTGACCGCCTTGGCGGCAATCTCCGCGATCCGGTGATCGGACGAGCCGGTCAGTCGTTCGAACAGCGACAGCTGCATGGTGGAAAACAGGAATTGCCGCGCGATGGTCTGCGCGAAATCGCCGTTCGGTTGCTCGACGAGCAGGCAATTGCGGAAGGCAAGAACATCCCGATGGAAAGCCAGCCTGTCGCCATCGCGGCCCTTTCCCTCCACCTCGCCCGCCAGGTTGAGGAACAGGCTCGCCTGACCGATCAGGTCGAGACCGATATTGGCGAGGCTGAGGTCGATCTCGAGCGCCGGCGCATGCCCGCACCATTCGGTGAGACGCTGACCCAGGATCAGGCTGTCATCGCCAAGGCGCAGAAGATAGTCGAAGAGCGCCCCATGATGCTCGACCGCTTCGCCCGCGTCGAAGCTGCCGCCCGCCCGCGCCTTTTCGGCATTAGCCACATCGCCCGGCTGGATGGTCGGAAGCGACGGCGCCATCACATATGCCCCACGGCGTCTGGGATGTCGTAGAAGGTCGGATGGCGATAGATCTTCGTCTCCGCCGGCTCGAACATCGGGCCGGACTGGTCCGGGTCGGAAGCGACGATATCGCTCGACTGTACGACCCAGAGGCTGACGCCTTCCAGCCGCCGGGTATAGACGTCGCGCGCATGACGCAGGGCAAGTTCCCCATCGGGCGCATGCACCGACCCGACATGCTTATGGCTCAACCCGCCTTTCGACCGGATGAAGACCTCCCAGAGCGGCCAATCGTGGCTCATCAAAATCGTCCTTGTTTATGGTGTCGACAGGTCTCAGGCGGCAAGCCGGGCCCGGCGTTTGGCTTCATGGGCGTCGGCCGCCTCGCGGACCCAGGCGCCCTGCTCCCAGGCGTCGCGTCGGGCTTTCATGCGCTCCCTGGCGGTCGGTCCCTCGCCGCGAACCACGGCATAGAATTCCTCCCAGTCGATCTCGCCGAAATCATAGCCTTCCTTCTCAGCATTCCAGCGAAGGTCGGGATCGGGGATCGTCAGGCCCAGGAACTCCGCCTGCGGCACGGTCGCATCGACGAATTTCCGGCGGAGATCGTCATTGCTGTCGCGCTTGATCCGCCAGCGGAAGCCTTGCGCGGAATTGGGCGAATCCGCGTCGGGCGGACCGAACATCATCAGCGAGGGCCACCACCAGCGGTTGAGCGCGTCCTGTGCCATCGCCTTTTGCTCGGCTGTACCGGCGCCCAGCGTCATCATGATCTCGTAACCCTGGCGCTGGTGGAAGCTCTCCTCCTTGCAGACGCGGATCATCGCGCGGGCATAGGGACCATAAGACGTGCGCTGCAACGGCACCTGGTTCATGATCGCGGCGCCGTCGACGAGCCAGCCGATGGCGCCGATATCGGCCCAGGTCAGCGTCGGATAATTGAAGATGGTGCTGTACTTGGCCTTGCCCGCATGAAGCGCCTCGATCATCTCCTCTCGGCTCGTGCCGAGCGTCTCGGCGGCGCAGTAAAGATAGAGCCCGTGGCCGCCTTCGTCCTGCACCTTGGCCAGCAGGATCGCCTTGCGTCGCAGCGACGGCGCGCGCGTCAGCCAGTTGCCTTCCGGTAGCATGCCGACAATTTCGGAATGCGCATGCTGCGAGATCTGGCGCACGAGCGTCCGACGATAAGCCTCGGGCATCCAGTCCTTGGGCTCGATGAATTCGTCCGCGGCCACCCGCGCCTCGAAGGCGGCGACGAGTTCCGGGTCTTCGGACACGATCGAAACGGGGGCGACCTTACCGCCCTGCTCCTTGAGCTCGGTGGTATACATCGGCTTGCTCCTTCTCAGTACGAATCCGGTATATAATTCACCGACCGGACGGTCAACTAATTTTGTGCGCTCAGACCCGCTCGATGATCGTGGCGATGCCCTGCCCGACGCCGATGCACATCGTGCACAGCGCATAGCGGGCGCCGCGGCGCTGGAGCTCCTCGGTGGCGGTCAGCAGGAGGCGCGCGCCCGACATGCCCAGCGGATGACCGAGCGCGATCGCACCACCATTCGGGTTCACATGCTCCGCATCGTCGGGCAGGCCGAGCCGGCGCATCACGGCCAGGCCCTGGCTGGCGAAGGCTTCGTTGAGTTCAACAAGATCCATGTCGCCGATCGAAAGGCCGAGCCGTGCGAGCAGCTTTTCGGAAGCCGGGGCGGGACCGATCCCCATGATGCGCGGAGGAACGCCCGCAACCGCGCCGCCCACCACGCGGGCGCGCGGCGTGAGGCCATATTTTGCGGCGGCAGCCTCGCTCGCCACGATGATGGCGGCCGCTCCATCATTCACACCGGATGCATTGCCGGCGGTGACCGTTCCGTCGGGGCGCACGATAGGTTTCAGCCTGGCGAGCGTTTCGACGCTGGTCTCGCGCGGATGCTCGTCGCGGGTGACAAGCAGAGGATCGCCTTTCCTTTGCGGGACCGCGACGGGAACGATCTCGGCATCGAACCGGCCGGACGCCTGGGCCGACGCTGCGCGGCGCTGGCTTTCGGCCGCGAACCGGTCCTGATCCTCGCGCGTCACGTGGAAATCCTGGGCGACATTCTCCGCGGTCTCCGGCATCGAATCGATACCGAATTGAGCCTTGAGCGCCTTGTTCACGAACCGCCAGCCGATGGTGGTGTCGTAAACCGCGTTGGACCGCGAAAACGGCCCGTCGGCTTTGGGCATGACGAACGGCGCGCGGGTCATGCTCTCCACCCCACCTGCGACGATGAACTCTGCTTCGCCCGCCTTGATCGCACGAGCCGCCATTGCGACCGCGTCCATCCCCGAGCCGCACAGGCGGTTGACGGTGGTGCCCGGGGCCTGCTCGCCGAAACCTCCCAGCAGCGCCGCCATGCGGGCGACATTGCGATTATCTTCGCCTGCCTGGTTGGCGCAGCCGAGAATGACGTCGTCGAGCGCGGCCCAGTCGACCTTCGGATTGCGCTCGACAAGGGCCCGGATCGGGACTGCGGCAAGGTCGTCGGCGCGCACGCCGGCAAGGCTGCCGCCATAGCGGCCAACAGGTGTGCGAATCGCGTCGCAGATGAAAGCGTCAGGCATCGTCTTGGTTCTCCGATGGCAGGATCGCACCGCCGATGGTGCGGGAAAGGCCGTGAAAGGACGCGACGGCGCGCCCCTCGCTCGTGCGCACCGTCACCGCATAGGCGCCGCTGCGGCCGGACAGCATGACTTCGCTCGCTTCCGCGATCAGACGGTCGCCGCGTCTGGCGGGGCCGAGGAAGCTGATCGACGCGGCGTGCGCTACGGTGAAGGCATCGTGGGAGTTGCAGGCATAGGCGAAAGCCTGATCGGCCAGCGTGAAGATCGCGCCGCCATGGGCGGTTTCATAGCCGTTGAGCATGAAGGCGTTGACGGTGACGGCGATGCGGGCATATCCGGTCCGCACCTCCTCGATCTCGATCCCCCACTCGGCGCCCATCGTCTCGCGGGTCCGCAGGAGATCGGTGATCGCTCTGGCTCGCGCATCGCTCACAGGCGGTCGAGCCCGCGCGACGGGGAATAAAGAAGATCGTCCGTGCCGGCAGCGATATGGAGGAGTGTCTGCTTCAGCCTGGCAGGCCCGAAATCGCGGGCCCAGGCCAATGGCCCGCGCGGATAATTGGCACCGTGGATCATCGCCTCGTCGATGGCGTTGGCCGGCGCGATGCCATCCTCGACGGCATCCGCCGCGCCATTGACGAGCTGCGCCAGGGTCCGCAGGACGATCTGGCCCGGCCGGTCGGGAAGGAGAAGAAGCCTCTTATCGAGCGCGAAGGCGAGATCCGCGGCGGCCGCAGCCGAACGCTCGTCGCGCGCCGATGCGATCAGCACCGGCGATATGGCGTGGTCATGAACATGGTCGAGGAGGACGTCCACTTCGCGCCGCTGATCGAGCGTGCGGCCGTCTCCCTTCGCCACGATGACGCCATCAACCGAAATGCTGCCGGCAGGTATTCCTGTCGCAGGCGAGGTCGACAGCCTCCCGCTCAGCCAGAGAAAGTCCTGCGCGTCCTGGGCGACGGCGATTTGAGGCGCTGGCCGCTGGCTGGCGGTCGTTTGATCGACCTGCCCGGTTTTCTCGGCGGCTCCATAGTCATAGACCCCCCTGCCCGACTTGCGGCCTAGTCGCCCTTCGTCCAGCAGCCGCGCCTGCGCCGGCTGGGGCCGAAACCGCGCGTGCGGGGAAATCCCATCGAAGACCGAGCGGGCGGCCGCATAGTTCACATCGTGGCCGATCATATCCGCGAGCGTGAGCGGCCCCATCCGGAACCCGCCCCCGCTGCTGATCGCGTCGTCGATCAGCGCGGCTGGAATTCCTTCGTCGAGTGCCAGGAAGGCCTCGGCATAGAAGGGCCGCGCCACGCGATTGACGATGAAGCCGGGCACATCCTTCACCGCGACCGCGTGCTTGCCCCACGCGGCCATGAGGCGGGTCAGCTGCTCGACAACCACAGGGTTGGTCTCTGCCCCCGCGACCACCTCGACGAGCTTCATCGCGGGCACCGGGTTGAAAAAGTGAAGGCCAGCGAAACGCTCGGGATGGCGCAGGCTGCGCGCCATCTCGGAGATCGAGAGCGAGGAGGTGTTGCTGGCGACGATGGCGTCACGCGCGGCAAGCGCGCCGAGGTCCGCGAAGAGCCTGTGCTTGACATCGAGGTCTTCGAGCACGGCCTCGATGATCAGGCCCGCGTCCGCGGCATCGCCCAGCTCCTGCGACCAGCCAATACGTGCTACGATGGTGTCGGCATCGTCCCGATCGAGCCGCGAGCGCGCGACCAGCGCACCGATCGACTTTGCGAGGAGCTGCCGACCGCGATCGAGAGCGCTCGCGTCGCGGTCAATCACTACCACCTCATGCCCCGCCGTCGCGGCTACCTGGCCTATACCGCTTCCCATCGTGCCCGCGCCGATGACCGCAACCTTCCTGTTCATCCGAATCTCCTTGGGGACTTTCCTAACCAGCAATTTCCCGCTTGCCAATAATAGTCCGACCGGGCAGTCTATTAAAGAGGATGAATCGGAAAGGGCGTTGATGAGTTACCAGACCATCGACTTCGATCTGGCGGACGGGGTGGCGAAGCTCACCTTGAACCGGCCGGATCGGTTGAACAGCTTCACCGCACAGATGCACGAGGAGGTCGCGGCCGCGCTCGACATCGCGGCGGCTGACCAGAGCGCGCGCGTGCTCGTGCTGACCGGTGCGGGCCGCGGCTTTTGCGCCGGCCAGGATCTCGCCGATCGCGCGGTTGCGCCGGGCGAACAGGCCGTGGATCTCGGCGAATCCGTCGAACGCTTCTATGCTCCGCTGATCCGGCGGATCACCAATCTCGAAAAGCCCACCATCTGCGCGGTCAACGGCGTCGCGGCGGGCGCGGGCGCCAACATCGCGCTTGCCTGCGACATCGTCATCGCCGCGCGCAGCGCGAAATTCATCCAGTCCTTCGCCAATATCGGGCTCATTCCCGACTCCGGGGGCACCTGGGTCTTGCCGCGGCTCGTTGGGCAGGCGCGGGCGCTCGGGCTGGCGCTGACCGGAGACCCCCTGCCCGCCGAGACCGCCGAACGCTGGGGCATGATCTGGAAATGCGTCGATGACGAAGCCCTGGGCGCCGAAGTGGAGGCGCTGGCGACGCGCTTTGCGGCCGGTCCCACCAGAGGCCTCGCCGCCACCAAAAGACTTATCCGCCAGTCCTGGCTCCAGCCGATCGAAACCGAGCTCGAGCTGGAACGCGACGCGATGCGTGAACTCGGCTTTTCCGAGGATTATCGCGAAGGCGTCGCCGCCTTCATGGCGAAGCGCAAGCCGCAGTTCACGGGACGCTGAACCAGGAATTCGAGCAAGAGGATTATATGACGAACTTTCCGATCACCCTGCAGAATTACGCGCTCGATGAGTGGAAGACGGCGGCAGGAGACCTGTCCGAGGTGCGTTCCGCGATCACCGGCGAGACGGTCGCGCTTACGGGCAGCCAGGGCCTCGATTTCGAGGCGATGCTCGCACATGGCCGCGACATCGGTGGCCCTGCGCTCAGGGCGATGACATTCCACCAGCGCGCCGTCATGATCAAGGCGCTCGCGCAGGCGATCATCGAGCGAAAGGAAGAGCTTTACGAGATCTCCTACCAGACAGGCGCGACGCGCACCGACAGCTGGATCGACATCGAGGGCGGCGCGGGAACCCTGTTTACGACGTCATCCAAGGGCAGGCGCGAGCTCCCCGACGACACGATCCTGATCGATGGCGCCGTGGAGCCGATCGGGAAGCGGGGCACGTTCATCGGCCAGCACGTCTATACATCGCTCCAGGGCGTGGCCTTGCACATCAACGCCTTCAACTTCCCCGTCTGGGGTATGCTGGAGAAGCTCGGGCCGACCCTGCTCGCAGGCGTTCCGGCCATCGTGAAACCGGCCTCCTCGACGGGCTATGTCGCCGAAGCGGCCGTGCGCATCATGCTGGACGCCGGGGTTCTGCCGCGCGGCGCGCTGCAGCTCATCATGGGCTCCACCGGCGATCTGTTCGAACATCTCACCTGCCAGGACGTCGTCTCCTTCACCGGCTCGGCCCAGACCGCGATGAAGCTCCAGTCGCATCCCACGATCGCTCAAGAGTCGGTCCGCTTCATCGCCGAACGGGATTCACTCAACGCGTCGATCCTCGGTCCCGACGCGACCGCGGATAGCCCCGAGTTCGACCTCTTCATCAAGGAAGTCGTGCGTGAGATGACCGTAAAGGCCGGTCAGAAATGCACCGCGATCCGGCGCGCCTTCGTGCCGGCCGCCCTGCTCGACGATGCCGAGGCGGCGCTCAAGGCCCGACTCGCCAAGGTCGTCGTCGGCGATCCGCGGATCGAGGGGGTAACGATGGGAGCGCTCGCCAGCGCCTCGCAATTGGACGATGTGCGCGAGAAGGCACGCGAACTTGCAACAGAGGCGCGTCTCGCCTTCGGCGCCATCGACAGCGTCGAGGTCACCGGCGATGCGGGCGGGAGCGGCGCCTTCATCTCACCCCTGCTCTTCCGGGCCGACGATCCCTGGAGTGCCGACCTCATCCACGATGTCGAGGCGTTCGGTCCTGTCTCCACGCTGATGCCTTACAAGGATCTCGACGACGCTGTCGCGCTCGCCAATCGCGGCAAGGGTAGCCTGGTGCTGTCGGTCTTCACCTATGATCCCGGGATCGCGCGTGCATTCACGCTGGGTGCGGGCGCCTATCACGGCCGCGTCATCTTCATCGATCGCGACTGCGCCAGGGAATCGACCGGTCACGGCTCGCCGCTGCCGATGCTGATCCACGGCGGACCCGGCCGTGCCGGCGGCGGCGAGGAGATGGGCGGCGTTCGTGGCGTGAAGCACTATATGCAACGCACCGCCTTGCAGGGCAGCCCGCGAACGATCTCGGCCATCGTCGGTCAGTGGCTGCCCGGCGCGCCCAAGCCCAGCGAGGGCGAGCATCCCTTCCGCGTGCGGTTCGACGAACTGGCGATCGGCAAGACCTTCGACACCGCGTCGCGCACGATCACGCTCGAGGATATCGAGCATTTCGCGACGTTCACGGGCGACACCTTCTACGCCCATATGGATGAAGAGGCGGCCACGGCGAACCCGTTCTTCCCGGGCCGTGTGGCGCATGGCTATCTCCTCCTGTCTTTCGCCGCGGGCCTCTTCGTCGATCCGGCGCCCGGGCCCGTGCTGGCCAATACCGGGCTGGACTCGCTTCGCTTCGTGAAGCCCGTCTCCCCGGGAGAGGCGATCAAGGTCTCGCTGACGGTGAAAGCGAAGACCCGGCGCAACGACGACTATGGCGAGGTCCGCTGGGCCGTGACCGTCACCGATACGGCGGACGATATAGTCGCCGCCTACGAGTTGCTCACGATGAATGCCTTCTGATCTATAAAAGAGGGATGGGAGAGAAAGATGGATTACGGACCCAGGACGCGAGCAGAACTGGAGGCGCTCCAGCTCGAGCGACTGCAATGGTCGGTGGCGCATGCCTATCGCAACGTCGCAAGTTTCCGGGCAAAGTGCGAGCAGAGGGGCGTGAGCCCGGCCGATATCCGGTCGCTCGCCGACATTGCGCTTTTGCCGTTCACGACCAAGGCGGACTTGCGGGCGGCCTACCCGTTCGGAATGTTCGCGGTGCCCCAGGAGCAGGTCTCGCGCGTGCATGCCTCGTCCGGAACGACCGGTCGCCCCACCGTCGTCGGATATACCGCCAACGATATCAAGACCTGGTCTAGCCTGATCGCGCGCTGCATCCATGCCGCGGGCGGACGGCCTGGCATGAAGGCGCATATCGCCTATGGCTACGGCCTCTTCACAGGCGGTCTGGGCGCCCACTATGGAGCCGAAGCGCTCGGATGCACCGTCATTCCGATGTCCGGGGGCCAGACCGAAAAACAGGTCCAGCTCATCGAGGACTTCAAGCCCGAGATCATCATGGTCACGCCGAGCTATATGCTCTGTATCCTCGACGAATATCGCAAGCAGGGCCTCGATCCGCGCGCGACGTCGCTGCGCTATGGGATTTTCGGCGCGGAGCCCTGGACCGAAGCAATGCGGCGCGAGATCGAGGAGGCGTTCGACATCCGGGCAAGCGACATCTACGGCCTTTCCGAAGTCATGGGACCGGGCGTTGCCCAGGAGATCGCGGGAACGTCCGGCCCGACCATCTGGGAAGATCATTTCCTCCCCGAGATCGTGGATCCCGAGACCGGAGAAGTGCTTCCAGACGGCGAGGAAGGCGAGCTCGTCTTCACGTCGCTCACGAAGGAGGCACTGCCGATCATCCGCTACCGCACCCGCGATCTTACCCGCTTGTTGCCGGGCGAGGGGCTTCCCTATCGGCGTATCGCCAAGATCGTCGGCCGAAGCGACGACATGCTGATCATTCGTGGCGTGAACGTCTTCCCCACGCAAATCGAAGAACAGGTTCTCAAATGCCCGGGTCTGGCGCCCCATTTCCTCATCGAAATCAGCCGGCCTTCGCGAATGGACGAGGTGCTGATCGAAGTCGAGCCGCGCGGCGACCTCGACCATGAAGCGAGCGCCGCCCAATGCCGGCTGCTTGCATCCTACGTGAAGGATGTCATCGGCGTCACGGCGCGTATCAACCTGAGGCGGATCGGAGATATTCCGCGATCCACCGGCAAGGCGTCGCATGTTCGCGATCTGAGGCTCCAGGCGCTGAGCGCGTGAATTCCCTCGCCTCTGACCGATGAAGGACGAAGCACCGATAGCTGCCGCGACCCTGATCGTCATGCGTGACGGGCCGACCGCTCCCGAGCTGCTAATGGTCGAACGTGCCGCAGGATTGCGTTTCGCAGGCGGCGCGGTCGCCTTTCCCGGCGGGCGGATCGAGCCGGTAGATTACGCCTCTGCCAATCACTCGCTCGACGCCGCGAAGGTCGCCGCGATCCGCGAGACGGCGGAAGAAACGGGCATCCTGATAGCGGCCGAGCCCAGGCCGTGCGAACAGGCCATGTTCGAGATCGGCGTGGAGCTTCGCGCCGGTCGTTCCCTATCTGCCATTCTGGCGGAGCGGAACGTCAGGCTCGCGATCGCAACCCTCGTCCCGTTTGCGCGCTGGTGCCCGGTGGGTCTCGAGAAACGTCCCTTCGACACGCATTTTTTTCTCGCCCGCGCGCCGGAGGCTCTACCGCTCCCGATCGCTGACGGCTCGGAGATTTCGCGTGTCTTCTGGACGAGTGCGAAGGCTTTGCTCGACGGCGCGGATCAGGGGACGACGAAGCTTATGTTCCCGACCCGCCGCAATGTCGAGCGACTGGCACATTTCGGAAACATCGCTGAGGCCTGCGAAGATGCCGCCCAGCGTCCGATCGGCATGGTGAGCCCCTGGATCGAAGATCGTGGAGGCATTCCGCATCTCTGCATTCCGGAAAATCTTGGGTATCCGGTGACGGCTGAACCTCTCGACAAGGCGATACTCGGCTAACCAGGCCACAGGCATCGACCGTCGCCGCCGCGCAGCGACAGCCGATGCAGGCCTGCGATCCATTAATAGGCGATGCAGACCGATTTCACCTCGGTGTAGGGATCGAGCGACCGGACGCCGAAGTCCCTACCGATGCCGGATTCCTTGAATCCGCCAAACGGCATGTTCGGATCGATCAGATTATGGCAGTTCACCCACACCGTTCCGGCCTTGATCCGAGACGTGAGCTCCATCGTCTTCTTCAGATCGTTGGTCCAGAGCGAGGCGGCCAGGCCCATGTCGCTGTCGTTGGCGAGCCTGATCGCTTCGTCCTCGCTGTCGAAGGGCGTCACGGTCACCAGCGGGCCGAACACTTCCTGGCGCGAGATGGCAAGATCCGCCCCCGCATCCACCACGATGGTCGGCCGCACATAATAGCCTGGCAGATCGGGCCGGTCGCCGCCCGCCACGATCCTGGCGCCATCTTCCCGAGCCTTGCTGACATGATCCAGGATCTTCTGGCGATGACCCGCCGAAACGACCGGGTTGATCTGGGCTGCGGGATCGAGTCCCGGCCCGATCGCCATGCCGTCGACCGCGGTCGCAAGCGCTTTCACGAAGGGCTCGTATATGTCGCGTGCCACATAAAGTCGCGACGAGGCCGCGCAAACCTGGCCATTGTTGAAAAAGCCGCCGAGGATAGCGCCCTGCACCGCTTTCTCGATCGGCGCGTCGGCGAGGAAGATCGCCGGATTCTTTCCACCGAGCTCGAGCGAGGTCCGCAGCATCCGCTCGGCTGCGCTTCGTGCGATCGCCTTTCCGGTCGCGGTCGATCCGGTGAAACTGATCTTCGACACGAGAGGATGATCGACCAGGGCCTTTCCGGCGCGGCCGTCGCCGGTCACGAGATTGAGGACGCCATCGGGCAGGCCTGCTTCCCGGCCGAGTTCGACAAGGCGGATACTTGTCAGGGGTGTGAGCTCGGATGGCTTGAGGACGACCGTGCAGCCCGCTGCGAGTGCCGGCATGATCTTCCAGAGCCCGATCATCATCGGAAAGTTCCACGGCGAGATCGCGCCGACCACGCCGATGGGCTCGCGCCGCGTCGAGGCATTGTACCGGCCGCCCGGAATCGCACCAATCGAGACATCGAAAGTTTCGCCGGTCACCTTGGTCGCCAGGCCCGCGATATAGCGCATATAGGACGGAGCACCGCCAATATCGACGTAGCGGGAGATGTTGATGGACTTGCCCTGGTTGAGGGTTTCCAGCTGGGCCAGCGCCTCGGCATTCTGTTCGACCAGATCCGCAAATTTCAACAGCAGCCGCTCGCGCTCCGCCGGGGCAAGCGCTGACCAGGCGCCGCTCTCGAAGGCCGCATGGGCGCTGCGCACCGCGTCGTCGACATCCTGAGCGTTGGCGTTGACGACAGACGCGATCCGCTCGCCTGTCGCCGGGTTATAGACGTCGATCCGGTCGCTACTGCGCGCTTCGCGCCAGGACCCGTCGATGAACAGGCCATGCTCGGTGCCCAGGAAGGCGGTGACGTCGTTGAGGGGGGTCACGATATTGGAAGCAGTTGCCATATCTCTCTCCTGTATATCTTGCCGGTGATACCGGTCAGAGCGCGAGGGTTTCTCCCGTCATCACGGTCACAAGCTTGCCCGCGAAGTCCATGGCGTCCTTCCCGCACGCTGCGTTTTCCGGACTCTTGAGCGCCGCCGCCAATGCGGCGTCATCCGCAAAGCTCATTTCCGCCAAGAGGAAGACACCCTCTTCTCCGACCAGCGTCCTGCTGATCCGGGTAATGGCAACGTCGACGAGGCCGGGCAACGCGCGCACCAGCGGCATATGCACCTCGCGATAATGCCGCAGGAACTCCTCGGCGTCCTCCGGGGCCCGATAAAGGGCAAGCATCTTCTTCATGGCGTCTCTCCCGTCTTTTTGCATGCTGACGACATTAATAGCATGAACGGTCAGACGGCTAATCACAAGCGTTATGGCATCGTCACGGCAAAATCAATTGATGTCAGATCGGGATCGGCTCGTCCGGACGCACGAAATGTGGCTGCGGCCTCGCAAGCGCAGGGTCGATGCGGGCGAGCAGGTCACGGCTCTGCATCATCCGCGCCGCCGCGAAATCGATGAAGGCCCTCGCCCGCCGCGAAGGGTAGCGCGATTGGGGGTAGACGATGCTGACTGCGATCGACGGTAGGAAATAGTCCCGCAACAGAATCTGGAGCGCCCCGCGCTCGAAACCCTCGACCGCCAGCCATGCCGGCACGATCGCGACGCAATGGCCACCCATCGCGGCTTCAAAGGCTGTGTCGTCGCTGTTGGTGATGAAGCGTCCACTGACCTTGATGGCCTGCCGGCCGTTCTCCGAATCGAATGCGAGGACGCCGTCTGCCATCCACGGCGCGCACGCCACTTCATGGTCTTCAAGATCGATAGCGGTCTCTGGGATACCGTTGCGGGAGAGATACTCGGGCGAGGCCACGACAAGCCATTCGAAGCGCCTGACTGTCCGCACGATAAGCGGACCTTCCGAGGGCGCGTCCGTCACCACCGCGAGTTCGAAACCGCCGGCGGCCAGGTCCGGCTCCTGCTCTGCCACGATAAGATCGACCGAGACCAGCGGATTGAGCTCGAGGAATGTGTGGACCAGCGGCCGCACGAGACACCGCCCCAGCGTGTGCGGCACCGCGATCTTCAAAAGTCCGCTCGCTTCCGGCTGCTGCCCGTGCACGACGGCATGGGCCATTTCGGCCGCATCGAGCATGCGGTGGACATGTTCATGGATCCGCTCGGCCTCAGCCGTCGGCCGAATCTGGCGAGTCGTTCGATGGAAGAGCTGGATACCGAACTCCTTTTCGAGCGCTGCGATATGCTTGCTGACAGTCGACTGAGCGATGCCAAGCTGCCGCCCGACCGCGGAAAAGGAGCCGAGCTCCATCATTTTCGAAAAAGCGGCGTAGGCTTCGAGGCGGTCTGTCATACCTATTCCATATGGAATATATACTAGCACGAACAGGCGATTTACGCCTGAACGCTCGGTCGGTAAATAGGATGAAACAAAATAAGCAATTCCCGACCATCCGCGAAAGGAAGAGGATATGACGAAATCGATCGGCATCGTCGGCGCCGGCACCGCAGGCCTTCATCTTGGCCTCCACCTTATCGAGAACGGCGTCGAGGCGACGATCTACACCGATCGGCGGCCCGAGGAATATGCGTCGATGCGCCTCCTCAACACCGTGGCTCACCACCATGTCACCGTGTCCCGCGAGGACCGGCTTGGCGTGAACCATTGGCCCGATGCCGGCTATGCAGGGCATTATTATTATATCGGCGGCCCGCAGCCGCTCGAATTCTACGGGAAGCTCGAAAAGCCGAGCCGGGCCGTCGATTATCGCATCTATCAGCCCGCTTTGATGGAGGATTTCGCAGCGCGCGGCGGGACCATCGTCTATGAGCCGATCGCCCACGAGGATCTGCCGGAGATCTCCGAAAAGCACGATCTGATCGTCATATGCACCGGCAAGGGCCCGTTCGGCCAGATGTTCGCCCACGAGCCCGCCTATTCGCCATTCGATCGGCCGCAGCGCGCGCTGTGCGTCGGACTCTTCAAGGGCATCCGCGAGACGGAAACGCGCGCCGTGACGATGTTCTTCTCTCCCGGACAGGGCGAGATGATCGAGATTCCCACTCTCTCGTTCAACGGCATGGTCAGCGCGCTCGTCATGGAGAACCATATCGGCGGCGATCTCGAGATCCTCGCCAAGACCAAATATGACGACGATCCCAAGGCCTTCATCGCGCTTCTTCTCGAAAAGCTGAAGAAGCACTATCCGACCTGCTACGAGCGCATCGACCTCGACACCTTCGATCTTGCCAATGGGCCGCTCGACATCCTCCAGGGCGGTGTCACGCCAACCGTGCGCGCGAGCTACACCAGGCTGTCGAACGGCAAGCTCGCGGTCGCGCTCGGCGACGTGCAGGCCGTGGTCGATCCGGTCCTGGGCCAGGGCGCGAACATGGCATCCTATGCCGGCGTGATACTCGGCGAGGAGATCGTGGCCAATGAGGTGTTCGACGAGCGCTTCATGGAGAAGGTCGACGCACGTCGCGGTGACCGGGTGCTCAGCGCCACCCGCTGGACCAACTATATCCTCCGTGGCTTCAACACGCTTGCGCCTGAGCTTCTGCAGTTCATCGGCGCGATTAGCCAGAACCCGCCGCTCGCCGACGAGTTCACCGAGAACTTCAACTTCCCGGAGAAGCAGTGGGACTGTTTCTCGAGCCCCGAGCGCGTCCAGCGCTGGATCGAGCAGCGCCTCTCGGTGCCGGCGAACGACGAAGAAGTCACAGTTGCAGCTGAATGAGGAAGGTCGGCCGGCCGCTGGGGTGCGGGCCGGCCTTCACCTTCCGGGGAGACACCCGATGTCCGTAACCGATGACATATTTCGCAGAGCTCTGTCCTGCCTCGCGGCCGGCGTGAGCATCGTATCCACCCAGCGTGATGGGGACCGGCGGGGAGTGACCGCAACTGCCGTCTGCTCGGTCTCGGCGTCGCCGCCTACCATCCTCGCCTGTGTGAACACCGCGACCGGAACGTGTCAGATGATCAGGGAAACCGGCCTGTTCGCGGTCAATCTGCTGGCTCAGCATCATCAGCCGGTAGCGGAAGTGTTCGCGGGCCGGAGCGGCCTGCAGGGTGACGACCGGTTCGAGCATGGTGATTGGACGGCGGGCGATGTCCACGGGCTGCCGATCCTCCAGACGGCACTTGCAGCGATCGAATGCCGAGTCGACCATCAGGTGCAGGCCGGCACCCATGTCGTATTCTTCGGCGTCATACAGGGCGTTTATTTTGCGGACCATCCGCCGTTGCTGTTTCACGGCGGACGCTTCCACGCGCTTCCGGTCGCTGCCGCCGCCTGAGGTGAAGAACACCCGGGAAAACAATGAGGAGAGGATAATATGGCAACTTTGGCGTCCCGCTCGCAAGCATCGGCTTCCCCGACGGAAAAGGACGATGCATTCCATCGCGTTGCATTGCGCAATGTCATGCTTGGCAACGGCGTGCTCATGATCTTCATGGCCCTGGTCGGAGGCCTCGGCCTGTGGATGTATCTGCTGGGCGGGATCTTCCCGCTCCCCGGCATCGACTGGAAATTCCAGCTCCCCGGCTCGGCCGAAGGCTGGGCGCGCGCGCACACCGGACCCGTCATGAACGGGTTGATGGTGATCGCGGTCGCATTCATCCTGCCGCTCCTCTCCTTTACGCCGAAGCAGGCGCGCCTCTGGGGCTGGATCGTCGTTCTCGACGGCTGGTCGAACACCGGTTTCTATTTTTTCGGAAACTGGGCGCCGAACCGCGGCCTGTCATTTGGCCCCAACAAATGGGGCGATGCCAATATCTTCAGTTTCCTCGCGCTTGCCCCTGCTTATCTGTTCGGCGTCCTCGTGATGATCGCGCTGTTCATGATCGGGCTGCGCGCGATCCAGGATGCCCGGCGCTGAGTTGCCGGAACACTTATCCGAAGACGATTCAGTAGAGCGCAGCACATTGCGCCATGGGAGGATGATTTATGAAGGCAAGGATCATGGCCGCGATCTGCGCGGTTTGCATTACGGCACCTGCGCTGGCCGACACGCCCGAGCCCGGTGCCGACGCGACGCCCCGAGCGGCCGACGCCCCCGCACCCCCGCCCGTTGCGGAAGAGGCACCGTTCAAGCACTGGTTCATCCGCGCCGGGCCGGCCGAAGTGATTTACGATGAGGGCGCCAAGATTTCTGTCGGGGGCCAGCAGGTCCCCGGAGCAAGCGTACGCGTCAAGAACAATTTCACCGGCGAGATCGAGGGCGGTTATTATTTCAACCCGAACGTTTCGGTATCCCTGACGGTCGGCGCACCGCCGACCGCCACGCTGTATGGCACCGGCCCCTTAGCCGGGCTCAAGCTGGGCAAGGTGACCTACGGTCCGGCCGTCGCCGCCGTTCAGTATCACATCACCAACTTTGGCAAGCATTTCCAGCCTTATCTGGGCTCCGGCATCAACTATACGATCGTGCTCAAGAACCACGATGCGGCGGTTCAGAACCTGAAGGTCAAGAGCCCGGTAGGGGTTGTTCTCCAGGGTGGCATCGAGAGCTGGCTGAGCAACCGCTTGAGCCTTTTTGTCGATGCAAAGCAGATTTTCCTCAACACGACCGCTCGCGGTACGGTGGCGGGCGCGCCGGCGAGGGCCAACATCCGCATCAATCCGCTGATCGTGACAGGCGGTTTGAGCTTCCACTTCTGACAAGCGGGTTCGGCGCGGCGCAGTCAAAAGGATGGATAGGACATCATGGTAGTCATTTCCTGTCCGAAATGTGGTCTACGGGGCTGCATAGCCTCTCCCCCCGAGTCTGCTGCGCCGAACGACAACGAAAATATGCGCGAGTTTCTCCCGCCCGAGGGATTTCGCAAGGTCCAGCTTGGATGGAGGGTCGGCACCTTGCGGCTATATTGCATGACCTGCGGGCTGCCGGCGGAAGCCTTGAATTCAAATCTCGGATGAGGTGACCTCAGGGGCCTCTACGCTAGGCTCAGGATCTATCAAATCATTCGCGGAGATGAGGATCGGTTGATTCGATGACGGAGTTGGCAGGCCTTGCCATGAGCGATTTGATTCGGTTGTCGGAGGCGCAGATGTGCCGGATCAAGCCATATTTGCCGCTGTCGCATGGCGTGCCACGGGTAGACGACCGGCGGATCATCAGCGGCATGATCTTCGTCATCAGGAACGGCTTGCGATGGCGCGACGCGCCCGACGACTACGGTCCGTCGAAGACGATCTACAACCGCTTCGTCCGGTGGAGCCTGCTTGGCGTGCTCAACAAGATCTTCTCCGCCCTGTCGGCGCGGGGCGGCAAGCCCGACCAGCTGATGATCGATGCGACGCACCTGAAGGCGCATCGGACCGCCGCCAGCCTGCTCAAAAAGTGGCTGTTCGCAGACGTATCGAACGCACAAAAGGCGGCCTGAATTCCAAACGCCATGCCGTATGGGACGGCAACGGCAGGCCGCTGATCATGCCGATCAGCGAGGGGCAGGTGAGCGACTACAAGGGCGCCGCCCTCATGCTCGACGCCTTGCCCGCGCCAAAACGCTGCTCGGTAACCGAGGCTACGATCCCGACTGGTTCCGCACAGCGTCGCTGGGCGCGGCTGAGTAGTCCCGGGGCGCTGCCCCGGCGCCCATCGGACCTGATTCCGCCCAGCTTCCTCCACGCGCGAGCGCGTTCCGTGCAGCCGGTTCCCGGCGAAGCCACCGCTCCGGCTGCCCGTCTCGCATCTCAACCGTCATATGTCGACCACCACGGCGCTTCCTCAAGGAGCGCCGGGTCGGCTCCGAGACCAATCCACGCACCAGAAGAGCAAAATGAAGCAAGAAGCTCCATTTTTTGTCTCTCTATACGCTTATCGATTGGTTCGGCACTTCATTGCCCCACCCATTGCGCGGCCAGCCGGATCACCTCATTCTTTGTCGACCCAAGCGTCACCACATGAGTCGTCCAGTCAAAGAAGTCTTCAGGATAAAAACCAATGGGGCATCCTATGTCCGACAATAAGTATCTGACTGTCGAGGAAGTGGTCGAACGCTATCGCGGGGCTGTCACTGTCAGCACGTTGGAGAGTTGGCGGGGAATGCGGATTGGCCCCGCGTTCATCAAGGTAGGGAAAGCTGTCCTGTACCCTGTCGAGGAATTGGACGTCTGGGACAAGAAGAACATGGTTGTCTGCAAGCCTTCCAAGGTGATCGGCCGGGCTCGCGTCACAGAGGTCTAATAGCTCTTGCTCCCTACCGTTGACGAGCCGCGCACGCGTCCCCAACAATAAAGGCCCCCACATCGAGCCCGATCGACAAGCCTGCCGGCGTGGCAAGCACTCCAAAACGAGGAACGCCGCGGACCAAGCAACTGTTGTCAGTCCCTCTGCGGCGTCAAGGTAACTGCTCACGGGGTTGGCTCGGGATCGAGGCGGATCAGGCGATAGCGAAATTGCCGTCGACGGGATTGCGGATGGCGCGGAGCGCGGATTGTCCGGAGAGACGGGCCGTTCCGGTCACAGAGCGATAGCCCGCATGAATCTGTGCATCCCATCCCGAGCGGAAGCCGTTGGTGACCTTTCGAACACCACCGATGGGCAGATCTCTCTCTCGGAGATGTTGTTGGTTGCTGGGACCTCGCGGTTGGAGAGGAAGACGAAGAACTTCCCTCGCCACGCTTTGATTTGTCTGAGGAGCGCCTGTCCGGCCGGATGGACGATCGGCATGCGCATCAACCGGGTAAGCACATTGTCGGCCTTGGCGGCATAGGTGGCCAGCATTGTGTCTTTCAGGCTGCTCCGTCGCTTGCCAATGCGGATGGCCCAACGCAGGTGATCGCGGACTTTCAGGGCAAAGGCCCCGTTGCCGCAGTCGATGGCGTATTAAACATCGCGCAACACGTGGGCGAGGCGCACCGGGTGCGCTTTGCCCAGTTCCTGTTGACCGGCATAGCGATCAGAGATCTACACATCGGGCTGATGGCCGCCGAGCACCTACTCAGCGACGCTGCGTGCCGGCGTGGGGCGACTTGTGCGGGACGGCTTTGTCGGAGAGGAACACCCGCTGCCAATGGATGACGCCGTTGATGCGGATCGTCGTCTCGTCCGATGCGATCACCCGCATGGTCAGCAACTTGTCGATCGCTTTGGTACACTGCCGCCCATGCGGCGCAAGACATTGGCGATTGCCCCTTCGGAGATGACCAGACCGAACAACTCGTCGGCAAACCGGGCCAAGCGTTCAAAGCCTACATGGTGGCTGTGATGCAGATATGCGAGCAGCGAGCCGATCCCGGGGCCGAACAGCGTGCCCGGCGCCATCTCGGCAGGCGCCTCGGCGCGATATTCGCGGCAGCGGCCACCGAACAACTCGATGCGTGTGACGATCGGCCAGATCGCAGGCAAATCGATGTGATCATAGCGATGACGGCAGCGCTGGACCTGACCCGAAACATCGCTGTCGCAATGCCCGCAGGCCGTCGCCATGACCCGCTCGGTCTTATCCGGTGTCTCGGACAGAGGCCGGTGCCTGCCAACTCGCGAGGGGCGCTTGCCGTCCTTCGCCTTGCGGCCCTTACTGCCACCCTTGCCGAAATCGTCCTTCGAGAGCGGGACGCGTGAGTTCTTCCACGTCTTGCGCGGCTTACCGACCGGCGCCTCCAGTTCCGAAATCCGAGCCGCCATCCGCTCGATCATCTCGTGCTGTGTAGGCAGCAGTGCGTTCCTCTCCGCCTCGGTCAGAACATGAAGCGGCGGCGGCGACATGCTCAGGCTGAATCAAATCCTGATTCCGGGCGCAACACCTTTTCTGGCAACCCCGTGAGCAGTTACGCGTTAAGGTCGGAGGCCCTTGTCTTTTCCTCAAGGACTTGCTTACAAAAATCCGGATACGGCACCGTATTTGCCTCACGCGTTGACGAAAGTTCGCGGACAGCCGAGGACGCCGTACGGTAATCATTTCTAGCAAATTGATAGTACTGCCATCGCCAATAGATGACCCACTCGCTGCGTCTTGGCGCGGCTTTTCTCCCGTATGACTGGGAGCTGTCATCTCGAACGCGCTGCCAGACTCACATTGTCCCAAGGTTAAAAAGGGGACTATAACCGCATTCAATATGGGTGCACGGGGGTGTGTCATGGTAGCGTAACGAGGAGGCGTGAGCGGGATTTAATCCGCCCCTCATTTCAGCCCCCAACGAGATTTAATCAGTATAATTTTCGAATTAAATCAATCATTTATTCGTGCAAGCTGGGATGATCCACAACCATCCCTCGGGCGACCCCTCGCCCAGCCGCGCCGACATCGAGATCACGCGCCAGATCGTCGCTGCGGGCAAGGGGCTGGGGATCGGCGTGCACGACCACATCATCCTGGGGCGCGAGGGGCACGCGTCGCTCAGGGGACAGGGGCTGATCTAGGGACGGGTTTGCGAGAAGCGGCCGGCAAGCCAAACGGCCGCCGGAGGCAAGTCCGGCGGCCGTTCGGGAGCAAGCGCCATGCGCGGGCGCGACGGGAAGGGATCAGCCCAGCTGCTTCGGAGTCAGGAACACGGTGAGTTCCTGCTTGTTCACCGAAGCGCTCTTGTCGGTATCGGCGCTGGCAAAGGCCTGGTTGGCCCAGGTCGCCGCCTCGGCGCTTCCCGGCTGGAAGTTCGGCTCCGCGGCCTTGCGCAGCGCCCCCATCCAGGCGGCGAACTCGGTCGCGTCCAGCCTGCCGTCGCCATCCTTGTCATAGCTGCCGAAGTCGCGGCCCACTGCCTGGGCGACCTGTTCCTGCGTGGCGGCCGGAGTCGCGACGGGCCCGGTCGCCGCCGAGGCGGCAGCCGCCGGCTGGCCGGGCGCAGGCGACGCCTCCTGCGCCGCGCCCTGGGCCGGCTGCGTATTATCCTGCACGGGCACCTCCTGCGCAAAGACAGGAACAGCGAGCAACATAGAAGTAGTGAGAATAATCGACTTCATCATGAATATATCTCCTAAACTTATCAGGAGATATATTCATATTTCTCCTGACGTTATTTTTAGAAACTCTCCACATCAACCCATGATCCGGCGATCATGTTCCCGATTTCATCGCGACCAGCCTCACCCCCCTTCACAGGCTCGATTTGCCGCATTTCATTTGCCCTGTGGCGCATGCGTCACGGGCGGTGCAGGATGGCGCGATGTTCGATCGCCGCACCTTGCTGTTCGGAATGGCCGCCGGCCTCGCCGGCTGCGGCGGCGCCCCGAAGGCATCGGGAAAGGCCGACGAGCCCCGGCCGCCGCGCTTCGCCGCCAGCGGCCCGGCCGCCAGGCTGGTCTCCGCCGCGCGCGCCCAGGTCGGCGTCACGCGCAGCTACGACTCGGCCTATACCCGGCTCGCCTTCCCCAATGGCGACGTGCCGCGGGAGAAGGGCGTGTGCACCGATGTGCTGATCCGCGCCTATCGCGACGCCTTCGGGATCGATCTCCAGGCGCTGGTCCATGCCGACATGAAGCGGGACTTCGCCGCCTATCCCCGCAAATGGGGGCTGGCCCATCCGGATCCGAGCATCGATCACCGGCGCGTGCCCAATCTCGCCCGCTTCCTCGCGCGCACGGGCGCCGCGCTGCCGGTGCCCGCCGACGGCAAGGGCTGGCTGCCGGGCGACATCTTCACTTCCGCGCCCGCGAACGGCATGGGCGGCACCGCCACGCATATCGGCCTGGTCTCGGACCTGCCCGGCGCCCATGCCCCGATGATCCTCCACAATATCGGCCGCGGCGCCCGCGAGGAGGATGCGCTGCTCGACTGGCCGATCACCGGGCGCTTCCGCTGGAAAGTCTAGGGCGCGCTTGCTAGGGGGCCGCCATACCCCCGGCGAAAGGCTTGCAATGGTTCCCCGTTATTCGCGCCCCGAAATGACCGCCATCTGGTCGCCCGAGGCGCGCTTCCGCATCTGGTTCGAGATCGAGGCGCACGCCACCGAGGCGCTGGCCGAGCTCGGCGTGGTGCCGAAGAGCGCCGCCAAGGCGCTGTGGGACTGGTGGGCGACCAACCCGGCGATCGACGTCGCCGCGATCGACGCGATCGAGGCCGTGACCAAGCACGACGTGATCGCCTTCCTCACCTGGGTGGCCGAGCAGGTGGGCGACGAGGCCCGCTTCATGCACCAGGGGATGACCAGCTCGGACGTGCTCGACACCTGCCTGGCCGTGCAGCTGGCCCGCGCTTCGGACATCCTGCTCGCCGATCTCGACCGGCTGCTCGAAGTGCTCGAGCGCCGCGCCCATGAGCACAAGCTCACGCCCACGATCGGCCGCAGCCACGGCATCCATGCCGAGCCGGTCACCTTCGGCCTCAAGCTCGCCGAGGCCTATGCCGAGTTCAAGCGCAACCGCGAGCGCCTCGTCGCCGCCCGCGCCGACATCGCCACCTGCGCCATTTCGGGTGCGGTCGGCACCTTCGCCAATATCGATCCACGCGTCGAAGCGCATGTCGCCGCCAAGCTCGGCCTCGCGGTCGAGCCGGTCTCGACCCAGGTGATCCCGCGCGATCGCCACGCGATGTTCTTCGCCACGCTCGGCGTGATCGCCTCGTCGATCGAGCGCCTCGCCGTCGAGGTCCGCCACCTGCAGCGCACCGAAGTGCTCGAGGCCGAGGAATATTTCTCGCCCGGCCAGAAGGGCTCGTCGGCGATGCCGCACAAGCGCAACCCGGTGCTGACCGAGAACCTCACCGGCCTCGCCCGCATGGTGCGCAGCGCGACGATCCCGGCGATGGAGAATGTCGCGCTGTGGCACGAGCGCGACATCTCGCACTCGTCGGTCGAGCGCTATATCGGCCCGGACGCGACGATCACGCTCGATTTCGCCCTGGCCCGCCTCACCGGCGTGATGGACAAGCTGCTCGTCTATCCGGCGCGCATGCAGAAGAATTTGGACCGGATGGGCGGCCTCGTGCATTCCCAGCGCGTGCTTCTCGCCCTCACCCAGGCCGGCGTCAGCCGCGAGGACAGCTATCGGCTGGTCCAGCGCAATGCGATGAAGGTGTGGGAATCGGACGGCGAGCTCTCGCTGCTCGAACTGCTCAAGGCCGATCCGGAAGTGACCGCCGCGCTCTCGCCGGCGGAAATCGAGGACAAGTTCGACCTCGGCTATCATTTCAAGCAGGTCGACACGATCTTCGAGCGCGTCTTCGCTTGACGCCGAGCCGCAAGGCGCTGCGCGAGGCGACGGCCAACGCGCATGACCGCGTCGATGCGGCGTTCGCGGATTTCGACCTGGCCGACCGGGAAGGCTATGCCCGCTTCCTCGCCGCCCATGCCGATGTGGTGTGGCCATTGGAAGCGGAGCTGCCCGGCGAACGGGTAATCGCGGACTGGGAGGAGCGGAAACGCGGACATCTGCTCAGGGAAGACCTGGCCTTCCTTCGCTCTGCCTTTCGTCATCCGCGCGAAGGCGGGGACCCGGAACCGCAGGCGATGTCCTCCATTGCCCTGGATCCCCGCCTTCGCGGGGACGACGGAAGTTGGGACGCTCCCGTCATCGCCGGTACGCTCTACGTCCTCGAAGGCTCGCGTCTCGGCGGCAAGTTTCTTGCCCGCCGCCTGCCCGCCGGATTTCCCCGCGCCTATCTTGATGCAGATCAGCGCGCCGAAAAGTGGCAGCAACTACTGAGGGTTATCGACGGCCTGCTTCGCGAACCGCTCGCGCTGGACGCCGCTCTCGCCGCAGCGCTTGCCACTTTCACGGCGTTCGAGCGTTCGGCGGAGAAATGGCGAAGGGCAGAGATTGGCCAGTAACCGCGATTTCGAAGTCGATCTCACCAATTGCGATCGCGAGCCGATTCATGCGCTGGGCGCCGTCCAGCCCTTCGGCTTCCTGCTTGCGCTTTCGGTCGACTGGCTGATCCGCCGCGTCTCGGCCAATGCCGAGCACTTCCTCGAACAACCCGCCGACGACCTGCTCGGCACCTCCGCCATCCCGCTGCTCGGCGAACACGCCGTCCACACGCTGCGCAACCGCCTCGCCATGCTGCGCGGCGCCGACGCGGTCGAGCGGGTCTTCGGGCTGCGGATCGCCAGCGGCCGCTGCTTCGATTTCGCGCTGCACATGATCGGCGACACGATCGTGCTGGAGGGCGAGGATTGCAGCGAGGACGCCTCCACCGATATCGGCTCGGCGATCCGCGCGATGATGGCCCGGCTCGACGAGACCGCCGATGCCGCGGCCTTCCATCGCGAAGGCGCCCGCCAGGTCCGCGCCTTGACCGGCTTCGATCGGGTGATGGTCTATCGCTTCGATCGGGACGGTTCGGGCGTAGTGGTGGCCGAGGCTGCCCGCACCGGCATCGGCAGTTTTCTCGACCTGCGCTATCCCGCCAGCGACATCCCGCAGCAGGCGCGCAAGCTCTATGTCCGCACCCCCTTCCGCATCATCGCCGACGTGAATGCCGAGCCGGTGCCCGTGCTGCCCCGGCTCGACGAGAGCGGCACGCCGATCGACCTTTCCCTGTCGGTGCTGCGCTCGGTCTCGCCGATCCATATCGAATATCTGAAGAACATGGGCGTCGGCGCCTCGCTCTCCATTTCGATCATCGTCGAGGGCCAGCTCTGGGGCCTGTTCGCCTGCCATCATTATGCCGCACGCTGCCCCAGCTTCGAACGGCGCTCGATCGCCGAGCTGTTCGGCCAGATGTTCGCGCTCAAGCTCGAGAGCCGCGAGCGCAAGGAGCTCGCCGCCTATGAGCTGGCGGCGCGTTCCGCCAGCGATCGGCTTCTCGCCGCGGTGGCCGGCGATTCGACGCTGCTCGACAATCCCGAATGGCTCGGCACGATGATGCGCGAAACCGTGCCGTGCGACGGCATCGCGATCTGGCTCGACGGCAGGGTCTCCTCCTCCGGCATGACGCCGCCGCCCGCTGCATTCCCGGCGATCACCCGCCGACTGAACGCAATGGCCGCGGGCAGGATCTTCTCGACCGATCGCCTCGCAGACACCCTTCCCGCCGCCGCCGGCTATGACGATGTCGCCGCCGGCCTCCTCGCGATCCCGATCTCGCGCCGCCCGCGCGATTACGTGCTGCTGTTCCGCCAGGAGAAGATCCGCACGGTCAGATGGGCCGGCGACCCGCACAAGCCCGCGCAGCTCGGCCCCAACGGCCCGCGCCTCACGCCGCGCAAGAGCTTCGAATTATGGAGCCAGGAAGTCCGCGGCCGCTCCGAGCCCTTCTCGAACGCCGAGCTGCGCGTCGCCGAGATGCTGCGCGCGTCGCTGATCGAAGTCGTGCTGCGCCTCAGCGACGAAGCCCAGGAGGAGCGCCGCCGCTTCTCCGAGCGCCAGGAACTGCTGATCGCGGAGCTGAACCACCGCGTCCGCAACATCCTCAGCCTGATCCGCGGCCTCGTCCGCCAGTCGCTCGATCCCGAGGCGGATGCCCGCAACACCATCCATCTGCTCGAAGGCCGGATCGAGAGCCTCGCCCGTGCGCACGACCAGATCACCCAGGACAATTGGTCCGCGGCACCCCTGCTGCGGCTGATCGAGACCGAGGCCGCCGCCTATCTCGCCGGCAAGGCGGGCCGGGTGGAAGCCGACGGGCCGGCGGTGCTGCTCCATCCCCAGGCCTTCTCGGCGCTGGCGCTGGTGCTGCACGAGCTGATGACCAACTCGGCCAAATATGGCGCGCTCTCGGACAATGGCTCGGTCGCCATCGACTGGCGGATCGAGCGCGACGGCGACCTGGCGATCGCATGGCGCGAGCGCGGCGGCCCCGCCGTGCAACCGCCGAAGCGGCAAGGCTTCGGCACCACGATCATCACGCGCTCGATCCCCTATGACCTGGGCGGCCGCGCCGAGGTGCGCTATCCGCTTACCGGGCTCGAAGCTGATTTCCGGGTGCCCGCCCGCTATATCGAGATCGACTCGAACCGCGCGGGCCACCCTGCGGCGGCCGCCGCGCCCGCGCCGGGCACCGCCGCGCCCATGCTGCTCTCGGGCGTGGTGCTGCTGGTCGAGGACAGCCTGATCATCGCCATGGACGCCGAGGACATTCTCACGCGCCTCGGTGCCCACCGCGTGGTTACCGCCGGCACGCTCGCCCAGGCGCGCGAGGAGATCGCCCGCGAAACGTTCGAGGCCGCGGTGCTCGACGTCAATCTCGGCGCCGAGACCAGCCTGCCGCTTGCCGACGACCTCACCGCCGCCGGGGTGCCTTTCCTCTTCGCCACCGGCTATGGCGAGCAGCTCAAGCTTCCCAGCGAGCATGCCGCTGCCCTTGTCACCCAGAAGCCCTATACGCTCGCCAGCATCTCCCGCGCGATCTCCGACCTGCTTTCAATGTAGGATTTCGCCGGATACGACTCGCAAGCTCCCCCCTCTTCCAGGGACGGGAATCTCAGGGAGGGGTCGCATGCCAATCGGCGCATCGGTGGGGAAGAACGGCGTCAACGACCTGGCGGACGTGCTGGTCGTCCAGCACCTCCTCAACGACTGGCTCGGCGCCACGGGCCAGAAGCCGCTTCCGACCAGCGGCGAATGCGGCACGCGCACCATTGCGGCGATCACCGCCTACCAGGCGCAGGTGCTGGACGCAGCCAGGCCGGACGGCCTGATCGGCCCCGGCGGCAGGACCTGGCTCGCGCTCGCCGCCGGCCAGGGCACCCGCCCGCCGCTCGCGGGTGCGGAATGGTGGAACGCCAACCAGGCCAGATATCCGAACAGCGCCGCCGTCGCCGACCTGGTCCAGCCCTTCCGCGACAACGTCGCCGCCTTCCTGAAGGCACTGAAGGACGCGGGCGCCAGCGTCACGATCTCCGCCACGCGCCGCAACGCCCTGCGTGCGCAGCTGATGCATTACAGCTGGCGGGTGGCGAAGGGGCTGGTCGCGCCGAACAAGGTCCCTGTCCTGCCCGGCCTGGATATCCGGTGGGATCATGGCGACCTCGCCAGGTCGAAGGCCGGCGCGCAGGCGATGTGCGACCTGTTCCAGATCGCCTTCGAGCCCTCGCTCACTTCGCGCCATATCGAAGGCCGCGCGATCGACATGACGATCGGCTGGAACGGCACGATCAAGGTGAGGGACAAGCAGGGCAAGCCGCGCGAGATCGCCGCTCCGCGCTCGGGCGACACCAACCCCGATCTCCACAGGGTCGGCGCGACCTATGGGGTGATCAAGCTGGTCTCGGACCCGCCCCACTGGAGCGATGACGGGCGGTAGCTCGGGGGCTCAAGCAAATATTTGATTTCCTGCCGTCATCCCGGCCCGCGCGTCGCTGGCGATGGAAGAATATGAACCCCAGCCTAGGGCGGATCGACATTTACGAGACTGGCGGTCCCAGGCGGCTCCCCGGCGAAGGCCGGGGCCCAGCATCGGGACGCTAGCGAGATACGCGAACCTCTCGAACGATGTTGCAACTGGGCCCCGGCCTTCGCCGGGGAGCAAGAAGCGCGGTCCGGCTCTCATCGCGCGCCCAAATGTCGATCCGTCCTAGACCTCGATCAAGACCTTGATTTCTTTCGCCATCCCCACGCAGGCGGGAATGACGGGCCAGGCTGAATGAGGCTCAACCCAGGCCGAGGACCATATTCCCCATCCCTCAAAGCCCCCGCAGCCGCTCCGCCGTCATCGCGTCCGCCGGATAGAAGGCCTCGATCGCCAGTTCGTCGAGCGTCACGTCGAGCGGCGTGCCGAATACGGTGGTGGTGCTGATGAAGCTGAGTTCGCCCAGCGGCGTGGCGAGCCGCAGCGGGATCGCCACGCCGCCCATGTCCTCCAGCTGCCCCGCCCCGTCCGGAAAGGGATAGCCCTCCAGCTCGACGACCAGCGCCTCCAGCCCCTGGTCGCCGGTGGTCATCGCCTGGCGCCGCAGCCGCTCGAGCAGGTGCGCCCGCCATTCGGCGAGGTTCAGGATCCGCGGCGCCAGCCCCTCGGGATGCAGGCTCAGGCGCAGCACGTTGACCGGCCCCGCCAGCAAGTGCGGCGCGCAGCCGGCGAGCAGCGGCGCGACTGCCGCATTGGCCGCGACCAGATGCCAATGCCGGTCGACCGCCAGGGCCGGCCAGGGCTCGTGCCCCTTCAGCACCAGGTCGATCGCCCGCCGCGCCGCCGCCAGGGCGGGATCGTCGAGCGCTCGCTGGGCATAGAGCGGCGCGAACCCCGCCGCGAGCAGCATCGTGTTGCGTTCGCGGAGCGGCAGCGCGAGCTGGTCGGCCAGGCGCAGCACCATCTCGCGGCTCGGCCGGGTGCGCCCGGTCTCGATGAAGCTCAGATGCCGGGTCGATATCTCCGCATCCAGCGCCAGGTCCATCTGGCTCAGCCGGCGGCGGCGGCGCCATTCCCTGATCTGGTCGCCGAGCGGGCGTATGGCTGGCTGCACGGATCGTCTCCTTCGCCGCTTCTCTGCCCGCAAGCTGCGCCGGTTTCCATTACCTCCCGCGTAATCGACCCGGCGCGCCGATGCCGTCAGCTTTGCGTCATCACCAGCAAGGGAGACGACTCATGACCAATCCGATCCATTTCCTCCGCGCCGTGCTCACGATCGACGCAGTCACCTGCCTGGGAATGGGCGCGCTGCTCGTCGCCGCCGCCGGGCCGCTCGCCGGGTTGCTCGACCTGCCCGCGGCGCTGCTGTTCGAGGCCGGGCTGCTGCTCTTCCCCTCGGCCGCGTTCATGCTGTGGGCGGCGCGCCAGGCCGACCGGCTCGAATGGCCGGTGCGCGCCATCGCCCTGCTCAACCTGGGCTGGACCGCGGCCAGCTTCGCGGTGATCGCCCTGCTCGCGCCGAATCCGCTCGGCGCCGCCTTCGTCGCCGTGCAGGCGCTGGCGGTGGCAGGGCTCGCGGCGCTCGAATTCCACGGCCTGTCGCTGTTCCGCCGCGCCTTTGCCTGAGCGGGACGAAGGGAGCCCGGCGCCTCCGCCGGGCTCCCTTCGCTCAATTGCCGCCCCGATCCTCCGCCGCCGCGTCGAACCGGCGCCGCGCCGTGTCGATCTCGGGCAGGTTCGCCACTACCCATTGGCCGAGCGCGATCACCGGCTGCTGGAGCGAACGCCCCAGCGGCGTCAGCGTATATTCCACGCGCGGCGGGATCGTCGGGAACACTTCGCGAGTCACCAGCCCGTCGCGCTCCAGCCCGCGCAGGGTGAGCGTCAGCATCCGCTGGGAGATGCCCTCGATTCCGCGCTGCAGCTCGCTGAACCGCCTGGTGCCGCCGCTCAGCATCATGATCGTCAGGATGCTCCACTTGTCGCCGATCTTGGCGAGGATCTCGCGCACCGGCGTGCAGCCCTCATGCCGTCCGCTTGCATGCCCTTCGCTTGCATGCCCCCCGCTTACATGGATGTGCCTGGGTTCCAGAAATGTGCCTCCTTGTGGCGATGCGCCCACCGCATCATTTGATCCCCTGTTACGATTCGTAACCGGAAAGGGTCGAAATTTCCATGCTCAACCTCGCACTCGTCATCGGCAGTACGCGCCCGCAGCGTTTCGCGGACGTTCCCGCCCAATGGATCGCCGCCGGCGCCGCCGCGCGCGACGACTTCACGCTCGACACGCTCGACCTGCGCGACCAGAATCTGCCGCTGTTCGAAGAGCCCGTCCCCCCGTCCTGGACCCAGGGCGTCTATTCGCACCCCGCCGCCGAGGCCTGGCGCCACAAGGTCGGCAAATATGACGGCTTCATCGTCACTGCCGCGGAATATAATCATGGGCCCACCGCAGTGCTGAAGAACGCGCTCGATTCCGCCACCTTCGAATGGCGCCGCAAGCCGGTGGCGTTCGTCGGCTATGGCGGCGTCGGCGGCGCCCGCGCGATCGAGCAGCTGCGCGGCATCGCCGTCGAGCTGCACATGGCACCGATCCGGGCCGAGGTGAATGTGGGCATGGAGCCGTTCCTCGGCGTCCTCCAGCAGGGCAAGACGCTCGACGACTACCCCCATCTCGCCGCCGCCCGCGCCACCTTGTTCGACGAGATCGCCTGGTGGGGCAACGCGCTCAAGGCCGCCCGCGCCGCCTGAGCCCCGTGCCAAACGAGAAGGGGCCCGGCGTTTCCACCGGGCCCCTGCCTCCATCTTCAAGTCGCCGGGACTTAGCGGCAGCGACGGCCGCCGCTGCTGTCCTTGTCGATCGCCCGGCCGAGCAGCGCGCCGCCCAGGGCACCGAGCAGCGTGCCGGGAGTGCGATCACCGTAGCGATCGATGCTGCGGCCGACCAGCGCGCCGGCGACACCGCCGATCAGCAGGCCCGTCGTGCCGTCCGAACGGCGGCAATAGTTGCGGCCGTCGCGGCCGCGCCAGCTCGGGCCGTTATAATAGCCGCGATCGTCATAGCCCCGGTCGTAACCACGACGGTCATAGCCGCGATCGTAGCGACCATCGTCGCCCCGATAGCCGTCATAACGCTGCGCCATCGCGGTCGAGGGCAGGGCGGGAAGGGCAACGGCCATGGCCGCGAGGCCCAGAAGCATCTTACGCATGATCTCTTCTCCTCCTTTGGCCGGTGGCTCGGCACCGGGAACGAGGATGGGTCTAGGCGATTCGCCCTGATGCGATGCTGAACTCGCCTTGCAGCTTGCGTTCACGTAACGAAATCGTGGCGGCTCAGGCCCCGGGCATCATCCGGCCGCGCAGATCGGGCAGGCCGAAGCTGGTCTTGCCGTCGCCGCCCCATATGTCCCCGACCGCCTGGAACAGCGTCGGATAGCCGGAGATCGCCAGCATGCTGCCGTCGCACGCCGCCCAGCCCTGCGGGATCTGCGCACCGGCATAGGCCGTCACCTGCCCGGCATAGGCATAATAGGCCGGCGGCTCGCCATCGCCGCTGCCGGGAGCCAGAAGATCGCCGGTATTGATGATATAGTTGAGGCCCAGCCCGTCGATGGTGCCCGGCACCTTCTGGCCCAGCGCCATGCCCGGCCCCAGGCCCACCGGCGCCGCGCCGTTCAGGTCCGGCAGCTGGAAGGTGGTCGTGCCATTGCCGCCGAACGCGGTGCCGATCGCCGCGAACAGTGCGGCATTTTGCTGGACCGACAGCGTCGCGCCGGCGCAGGGCGCCCAGCCGGCCGGCACCACCGTCCCGCAAAAGGGCATCACCGTTCCCGGCAGCGGCGCGTCGACGCTCGCATCCATCGCAATCAGCCAGCCGAGGACGAGCGCGCCCGGCCGCACCCCGCCCACCGGCGCGCCGCCGATCGCGACCCGGGCATGCAGGTCGGGTACGCCGATGGTCATGATTCCGTCGCCGCCGAAACTCGTTCCCATCACCGCCATCAGCGGCTGGTTCGACGCGATCGGCAGCGTGCCGCCAGTGCACGGCCTGGCGCCATAGGCCGGGTAGCTGCCGGCAAAGCTCTCGATCATGCCGACGGTGAATTGCGCGGGCGCGGAGCCGCCCTGCGGGAAGACGCCGTTCATCACCAGCAGCTGCTGCATGCCCGAAGGCGGCGGGGGCCCGGGCCGGAATTCCTCCTCCGCCAGCGTCGGCGGCACGGGCTTCGGCGCCCCGCCGCCGAACAGCCGCGCCAGCAATGCCTTGAGCCAAGCCCACATAAGTGCCTCCCCTCCCTGCAAGACACGCGACTATCCGCGCGCGATCGCAGCCGGGCAGCCCCCATATGGGAGCGAACCGAACCGAAGCGGTGCAAAGAAGGGGGATGCGCGCGTGCCGGGAGGCGGCGCCTGCCGCAATCCCAGCGCCACCCAAGCATCGAGCCAGGATTATGATGGCTAATCAGATGCTTGCGTGCGTTCCCGGCCTAGGGTCAAGACTCGTTCAGCAAACCTTGTCATCCCCGCGCAGGCGGGGATGACGAAGGAAGACGTGGAGACGATACAGGAAAATCAGATGTTTGCTTGAGTTCTCGACCTAGCCCAGCGCCGCCTTGAGCTTGGCGAAGAAGCCCGTCGCCTGGGGGCATTCGTCGCCGGTCTCGGTCGCGCGGAATTCCTCGAGCAGCTCGCGCTGCTTCGCGGTCAGCTTGGTCGGCATCTCGACGACGAGTTCGACGACCAGGTCGCCGCGCCCGCGCCCCTGCAGCACCGGCATGCCGGCGCCGCGCTGGCGCACCTCGCGGCCGCTCTGGGTGCCCGGCGCGATCTTCACGACATGCTTCTCGCCATCCAGCCCGGGCAGGACGATCTCGCCGCCCAGCGCCGCAGTGGTGAAGCTGATCGGCGCATGGGCGAACAGGTTCGTGCCCTCGCGCTCGAAGATCGCGTGCTTCTTGACGTGCAGGAAGATGTAGAGGTCGCCCGCCGGCGCGCCGCGCGCGCCCGCTTCGCCTTCGCCCTGCAGGCGGATGCGGGTGCCTTCGTCCACGCCCGGCGGCACGTTGATCTTGAGCGTCTTGGTCTTGTCGGTCCGCCCCTCGCCGCGGCAGTCGCGGCAGGGCTGCTCGATCACTTCGCCGGCGCCGTGACAGACCGGGCAGGTCCGCTCGACCATGAAGAAGCCCTGCTGCGCACGGACCTTGCCATGGCCGCCGCACTGCTTGCACTGGTTCACCGGGGTGCCGGGCTTGGCACCGGTGCCGTCGCAGGTGTCGCAATGCCCGGAGACGTCGACGGTGATCTCGCTGGTCTTGCCGTGAAAGGCCTCTTCCAGCGTGATCTCCATGTCGTAGCGCAGGTCGGCGCCGCGGCGCACCTGGCGGCCGCCACCCCGGCCGCCGCCCATGAACTCGCCGAATACGCTTTCGAAGATGTCGCTGAACGCGCCGAAATCGGGCTGCGGGCCGGCGCCGCCGCCGCCCATGCCGTTCTTGAACGCCGCATGGCCGAACCGGTCATAGGCCGCGCGCTTCTGCGGATCCTTCAGGCAGTCATAGGCTTCGTTGATCGCCTTGAACTTGGCCTCGTGATCCTTGCACCCGGCGTTCTTGTCCGGATGATATTTGATCGCGAGCTTGCGATAGGCGGACTTGAGCGTGACGTCGTCCGCGGTGCGCTCGACTTCGAGCAGCTCGTAATAATCGACTTCGGTGGTCATTCAAAAAGCCCTCTCCCCGTCAGGGGAGAGGGTTGGGAGAGGGGCACGCCGCCGGAAAGCATCCGCATCGCCACCCCGTCTCCCCCTCTCCCCGGCCCTCTCCCGCATGCGGGGAGAGGGAGGGGACGTTGGTTACGCCTTGTTGTCGTCCACCTCGGAGAACTCGGCATCGACGACTTCCTCGCCGCCGGCCTCCGAACCCGCCGCCGCGCCGGCACCCGCCTGGGGCGAGGCCTGCTCGGCGGTCTGCTTCTCGTAGATCGCCTGGCCAAGCTTCATCGCCACCTGGGCAAGGTTCTGGCTCTTGGCCTGCATCTCGTCGGCATCGCCGCCATCGACCGCGGCCTTGGCCTCGGCCACCGCCGCCTCGATCTCCGCCTTCAACCCGGCATCGACCTTGTCGCCATTTTCCTGGAGCTGGCGCTCCGTCGTGTGGATCAGGCTCTCGGCATTGTTCTTCGCCTCGGCCGCGGCACGGCGCTTCTTGTCCTCCTCGGCGAAGCTCTCGGCGTCGCGGACCATCTGCTCGATGTCGCTGTCCGAAAGGCCGCCCGAGGCCTGGATGCGGATCTGCTGCTCCTTGCCGGTGCCCTTGTCCTTGGCCGACACGTTGACCAGGCCGTTGGCATCGATGTCGAAGGTCACTTCGATCTGCGGCACGCCGCGCGGCGCCGGCGGGATGCCGACCAGGTCGAACTGGCCGAGCAGCTTGTTGTCCGCCGCCATCTCGCGCTCGCCCTGGAAGACGCGGATGGTCACCGCCTGCTGGCCGTCATCGGCAGTCGAATAGACCTGGCTCTTCTTCGTCGGGATCGTCGTGTTGCGGTCGATCATGCGAGTGAACACGCCGCCCAGCGTCTCGATGCCGAGGCTCAGCGGAGTCACGTCGAGCAGCAGCACGTCCTTGACGTCGCCCTGGAGCACGCCGGCCTGGATCGCCGCGCCGATCGCAACCACCTCATCGGGGTTCACGCCGGTGTGCGGCTCCTTGCCGAAGAATTCCTTCACGATCTGGCGGACCTTGGGCATGCGGGTCATGCCGCCGACCAGCACCACTTCGTCGATCGCCGAACCCTTGACGCCGGCATCGGCCAGCGCCTTGCGGCACGGCTCGAGCGTGCGCTGGATCAGGTCCTCGACGAGGCGCTCCAGCTCGGCACGGTTGATCGTCTTCACCAGGTGCTTCGGCCCATTGGCGTCGGCGGTGATGAAGGGCAGGTTCACTTCGGTGGTCTGCGCCGACGAAAGCTCGATCTTGGCCTTTTCGGCGGCTTCCTTCAGCCGCTGGAGCGCGAGCTTGTCCTTGGTGAGGTCGATGCCCTCAGCCTTCTTGAAGTCCTCGGCCAGGAACTGCACCAGCTTGGCGTCGAAATCCTCGCCGCCCAGGAAGGTGTCGCCGTTGGTCGCCTTCACTTCGAACACGCCGTCGCCGATCTCGAGCACCGAGATGTCGAACGTGCCGCCGCCAAGGTCATAGACCGCGATCGTCTTGCCGTCGTTCTTCTCGAGACCATAGGCGAGCGCCGCCGCCGTCGGCTCGTTGATGATGCGCAGCACTTCCAGGCCCGCGATCTTGCCGGCGTCCTTGGTCGCCTGGCGCTGCGCGTCGTTGAAATAGGCCGGCACCGTGATCACCGCCTGGGTGACGTTCTCGCCGAGATAGGCCTCGGCGGTTTCCTTCATCTTCTGCAGGATGAAGGCCGAGATCTGCGACGGGCTATAGTCCTCGCCGCCGGCCTGCACCCAGGCGTCGCCATTGGCGCCGCGCACGATGGTGTAGGGCACCAGCTCGGTGTCCTTCTTGGTCACCGGATCGTCGAAGCGGCGGCCGATCAGGCGCTTCACCGCGAAAACCGTGTTGTCCGGATTGGTCACTGCCTGGCGCTTCGCCGGCTGGCCGATCAGGCGCTCGCCATCCTTGGCGAAGGCGACGATCGACGGCGTGGTACGCGCGCCTTCCACATTCTCGATGACCTTGGGCTTGCCGCCCTCCATCACTGCCACGCAGCTGTTGGTCGTCCCCAGGTCGATACCGATAACTTTAGCCATGGTCCCTCGTTGGCCCCCAGTTCAAATCAAAAAACTTGGCCCCCGCGCCCCTGCTTGGAGGCAGCGCGGAGAACCGGTCACGTTGCCGGATATAGGTGCACACGCGCTTGCCGCAAGAAGCAGGGCTTTCTAGAGGGTTTCCCGAAATGGGAGTAAGGCGGATGCGGCGTTTCTCGACGATCGTTACGGTGGCGGCACTTTCCGCCTGCGCGCCCGCGGGCACGCTTTCCGCCGGCAATGCCTGGGTCCGGCTGCCCGCCGTCGCCGGCCAGCCGGGCGCGGCCTATTTCACCGTGCAGGGCGGCGCGACCGCCGACACGTTGCTCGCCGTCTCCTCGCGCGCCGCGCTGAAGGCCGAGCTGCACGAGAGCATGAAGGGCGAGCATGGCATGATGTCGATGGCCCCGCTCAAGGACGTTGCCATCCCCGCCGGCGGCAAGCTCGCCTTCGCGCCGGGCGGCCGTCATGTGATGCTCTTCTCGATCGGGCCGGCGGTGAAGCCCGGCCAGACGGTCCCGCTCCAGCTGTCCTTCGCCAGCGGCAGGACGATCGCGCTCGACGCCAAAGTGGTCGGCGCGGGTGATCCGGCACCGGGAAGCTAGGCTGAGGACTCATGTTCCACACTCCGGCCTCGAGCCGGAATGACGAGGGAAATCAGGGTCTCGCTCAAGTTCCGGCCCCACGCCCTCCGTAGAATCCCTCCGGGGTGAATTCCCTAATCCCCCGGCAACCATCTCTTTTTCGGTTTCGGAAGAAAAAGTGCTCCAGATTGTGGACCTTAGCAGGTCCCGGTGCGGAGCGTATCGTGGAGCAGGATCGGCAATGTCCCGCGGGGTTCCTGGCGCGTCTCGCGCGGGATCGCCGCGGCAATACCCTGGCGATGATGGCGGCCATGCTCATCCCGCTGGCCGCCTTTTGCGGCTGCGCGATCGATTCCGCCCGCATGTACGTCGTCAAGACGCGGCTGCAGCAGGCATGCGATGCGGGCGTCCTGGCCGGCCGCAAGTTCATGACCGACACCTCGGCCGGCAACACCACGCTGGACGCGACCGCGACGGCCCAGGCCCAGACCTTCTTCAACAACAATTTTCGCACCGGCTGGTTCAAGACCAGCACCGCCAGCTTCACGCCCAGCAAGACGTCGGACGCGCAGGTCGCCGGCACTGCCCAGGCAGTGGTGCCGATGACGATCCTGTCGATGTTCGGCGTCCCCAGCCAGACGATCAACGTCACCTGCCAGGCGAGCTACGACGTCGGCGACACCGACGTGATCTTCGTGCTCGACACCACCGGCTCGATGGCCTGCCTGCCGCAGGACGACGACAACACCTGCAACAACTATGTCGGCTCGGCCGGCACCACCAGCTATGCCCGCCCCGCCGACGGCGCGGGCAGCGGCAATGACAGCGTCGCCGGCTATCCGGGCAGCACGGCCTATTACGTGCCGGAGAAGAGCGGCTCGCGCATCTCGGCGCTGCGCTCGGCGGTGCTGAACTTCTACGACACGCTCGCCGCCGCGGCCGACCCCTCCACCCATATCCGCTACGGCTTCGTCACCTACACTTCCACCGTGAACGCCGGGAAGGCGATCGTCGCGCTGTCCCCGGCCTATATGGTGGGCGGCACGGGCAGCGCGAACACGCAGTGGAACTATGAATCGCGCAGCCAGACCGGGAACCTGCTCGGCATCCCGATCTGGAAATACCAGCAGCTCAATTTCGACGTGCGCAGCTTCGTCGCCGGCAGCACGGTCACCGATCCGAGCAAGACCACCGGCGCCACCAATCGCTGGACCGGTTGCCTCGAGGAGCGCGCCACCACCGCCGGCACCATGAGCTTCAACACCTCGACGCTGCCGCCCGATCTCGATCCCGACCTCGTGCCCAATTCGAACATCGACACCCAGTGGAAGCCGATGTGGCCCGAGCTCTTCTATGCCCGCAACAATTATTCGAGCACCGCCACCGCCACCTCGACCGGCGACAGCAGCAGCAGCCCGAACATCGGCACCCCCTATTATTACCAGCTCGGCTATGTCTCTTGCGGCAAGCCGGTCTCGCGCCTGGCGGTGATGACGCGGACCCAGGTCTCCAGCTATGTCAACGCCAGCGACTTCCGGCCGATCGGCGGCACCTATCACGACACCGGCATGATCTGGGGCACGCGGCTGCTCTCGCCCACCGGCCTCTTCGCGGCGGACACCGCGTCCTGGCCCGCGCGCCAGGCGCCCAACCGCGTGATCGTGTTCCTCACCGATGGCGACATGGCGCCCAGCACGTCGATCTACGGCATGTACGGCAACGAATATTACGACCGGCGGGTGAGCGGCGGCGACTTCACCAACCTCAAGGCCTATCACAATGCCCGCTTCCTCGCGGAATGCGCCGCGGCCAAGGCGCGCAACATCCAGATCTGGACAGTGACGATCGATTCGAGCGCGACCACCCAGATGCAGTCCTGCGCCACCACCACCAACCAGGCGCTCGCCACCACCACCGGCGCGGGCCTGTCGACGGCCTTCGCCACCATCGCCAAGCAGGTGGCGATGCTGCGGGTGTCGCAATGAGCCGGCGCCCTCTCGCCCGGCTCCGGCGCGACCGGCGCGGCGTCACGGTGGTGGAGTTCGCCTTCGTGCTGCCGGTGATGCTCGTGCTGATGATGGGCATGATGGAGCTGGGCTATCAGGCCTATGTCCAGTCGGTGATCACCGGCGCGGTGCAGAAGGCCGGGCGGGACAGCGGCATCCAGGGCGCCACCCCCGCCTCGATCGACGCGCGCGTGCTGGCCCAGGTCCGGGCGGTGGCGCCCGGCGCCGCCTTCGCCGCCGGCTATCCCGTCCGGCGCAGCTATACCAGCTTCAGCGCCGTCGCGCCCGAGCCGTTCGTCGACACCAACGGCAACGGCGTGCGCGATCCCGGCGAATGCTACACCGACGTCAACGGCAACGGCCAATGGGACGCCGATGCCGGGCGCGCGGGCCAGGGCGGGCCGAACGACGTCACTGTCTACACCGCCGCGATCACCTATGGCCGGCTGTTCCCGGTCACGCGCCTGTTCGGCTGGCCGGGCACCGCCACGCTCAGTGCCACCACCACGCTGATGAACCAGCCCTATGCCACGCAGAACATCCCGTCGCCGGCGACGATCTGCACATGAGCCCGCATCGCGTCCCGGCGCTGCTCCGCCGCTTCGCCGCCGCCAGGTCGGGGCTGGCCATGCTCGAATTCGCCCTCGCCCTTCCGGTCGTGCTGGTGCTCGGCTGCTACGGGGTCGAGACCGCGAACCTCGCGCTCGCCAATCTGCGGGTCAGCCAGCTCACTGCGAGCCTGGCCGACAATGGCTCGCGCATGGGCATGATGAGCACGGCCTCCACCGTCCAGCTGCGCGAGCTGGACATCAACAACGCGCTGCAGGCCGCGCGCCTCCAGGGCAGCGCGCTCGGGATCGGCGCCAACGGCCGGGTGACGCTCTCCAGCCTCGAATATGTCCAGCAGAGCTACGACACCGCGCCGGTGCAGCGCATCCACTGGCAGCGCTGCTTCGGGCTCAAGAGCGGGACCGGCTATGATTCCAGCTACGGCACCGCCAGCGCGACCGCCGGTACCGACGCCACCCAGGCGAATGCCGGCACCGCCAGTGCCGGCATGGGCGATCCGGGCGCCGTCGTCACTGCGCCGAGCGGCTCGGGGCTGATCTTCGTCGAAGTGAATTACGATTATCAGCGCCTGTTCGGCTCCAGCTTCATGGGTCCGGCCAGGCTCCACTATGTCGCATCCTTCATCGTGCGCGACCGGCGCGACTTCTCGCAGCTCTTCAATCCCGCGCCCGCCGCCACCCGCTCGACCTGCGACAAATATACCAGCTGAGCTTTTCGCCCGAGTTGATGTGGCGGCGCCATCCGCTATCCTCCCCTGCCAACACCGCAGGGAAGGCCCGTACGCATGCCGCAAGTCCTGGATCGTTTCCGTTCCTCCACGCTCGGCTGGCTGGTCGGCACGCTCGCCGGCTGGGGCACCTGCTTTCTCTTCCTGCTCGGGCTGGCCGGCACCTTCTATTTCCTCGCCCAGGGCATGCTGGCCGGCGCCGCCTGGGTCGCGCCGCTGCTGCTCGTCGTCGCGATCGTGGTGCTGATCCTCAAATGGTTCGAGAATCTCGGCATCGCCTATGAAGTCACCGAGGATCGGCTGATCCTCCACAAGGGCATTCTCCGAAAGTCGATCGACGAGATCGAGCTCTACCGAGTGAAGGACGTCCGTATCGACTTCTCGATCGTCAACCAGCTGGCGGACATCGGCACGATCAGCATCGCCTCTTCGGACGAGACCACCCGCGACGCCCCGCTGGTGATCCGCGACGTGGCCCAAGCCCGCGCCCGCCGCGAGAAGCTGCGCGAACTGGTCAACACCGCCCGCCGCACCCGCGGCGTGCGCGAGATCGACATGCACGGCGACCCCGCCGAACCGCCGCTGGGCTAGCCGGGCGCGACATGCCCTCGACGCTCTACTGGATCGACACCCCCGACTCGCTCCGGCTCGCGATCATGGCCCGGCCGCGCGCCGACGACTGGCTGGAGGACGAGATCGCGCATTGGCGTGATTCAGGTGTCGGAATTGTCGTCTCGCTTCTGGAGGACGAGGAAGTCGAGGCGTTGGCATTGCAGCGCGAAGCCGGGCTCTGCGCGGACAGCGGCATCGCTTTCCACCGCTTCCCGATCCCCGACCGCGGACTTCCCGACGATACCGGCCAGGCGGTGCGCTTCGCCGCCGAAATCGCGAGCGCAGGCAAGCCGATCGCCATTCATTGCCGCGCGGGAATCGGCCGATCCTCGCTGATGGCGGCAGCGATGCTGGTGGCCGACGGCATGGATCCCGTCGCAGCCCTGACGGCGATCGAGTCAGCGCGCGGCTTGTCCATTCCCGACACCGAGGCCCAGCGCGCCTGGGTATTGGCGCTGGAACGCTGAACGCTCATCGCCCCACCGCGATCTCCCGCCCCGCCCCGATCGCCTCGAGGAACGCGCGGTCGTGGCTCACCACCAGCAGCGCGCCGTCAAAGCCGGCCAGCGCCGCCTCGATCACCTCGATCGATTCCATGTCGAGATGGTTGGTCGGCTCGTCGAGCAGCAGCAGTTGCGGCACTATCTCGCCGCCGAGCACACAGGCCAGCCCGGCGCGCAGCCTTTCGCCGCCGCTGAGATCGCCCGTACGCTTCAGCGCATCCCGGTTGCGGAACGCGAAGCGCGCGCAGGCGGCATGCGCCTCGCGCTCGGTGGCGCCGGGGTGCAGTCGCCGGAAATTGTCGAGCACCGAAGCCCTCGGATCGAGCAGCCCGACATGCTGGTCGAGCATCGCCACCCGCCCCTCGGCCCGCCGCACGGCGCCGCGCTCCGGCGCCAGCACGCCCGCCGCCATCCTGAGCAGGCTCGTCTTGCCCGCGCCGTTGGGGCCGGTCACCGCCACGCGTTCCGGCCCCGTGATCTCGAACCGCCAGGGCCCGAACACCCGCCCCGCCCGTTCCAGCGCCGCGTCCTCGAACGCCAGCAACCGCCGGTTCGCCGGCAGGCCGGTGGCGGGCAAGTCGATGACGAGCGGCGTCACCACCTCCACCCCGGCCCGCGCCGCCGCCAGCCGCGCCTCCGCATCGCCGACCAGCCGCTCGCCGACCCCCGCGCCGCGCCCGGCCGAATTCTCCGCCCGCTCCTTCTGCCGCCCCAGCAGGATCTTCGGCGCCGATCCGCTCGCGGCATAGGCGCGGCCCGCCCGGTCGCGCCGCGCCTGGCGCTCGCGCGCCTGCTGCGCCCCCGCCTCGGCGCCGCGCAGCAAGTCGCCCGCCCGCTCCACTTCGGCCACCGCCCGCGCCCGCTCCGCCGCCCGCGCCGCCGCGAAGCCCGACCATCCACCGCCGAACACGCGCACGCCGCGCGGCGTCAGTTCGACGATCCGGTCCATATGCTCGAGCAGTTCGCGGTCATGGCTGGCGACCAGCACCCCGCCGCGCCACCCGTCCACCAGTGCCGCCACCGCCGCGCGGCCCGCGGCATCGAGATTGTTGGTCGGCTCGTCGAGCAGCAGCAGATCGGGCGCGTCGAGGCGCAGCCGCGCGATCCCCACCCGCGTTCGCTCGCCGCCAGAAAGCGTCGCCACGCGCCGGTCGAGCGCCATCGCGTCCAGCCCGGCCTCGGCAAGCGCGGCGGCCACGCGCTCCTCCAGGGTCCAGTCGGCTTCGGCAAGGTCCTCCGCGCTTCCCTCGCCGGCCAGCACCCGGGCCAGCTGCGCCAGCCCTTCGCGCACGCCGAGCACTTCGTCGACGTGCCACCCGCCCGGCCATTCCTGGCGCAGCACGCCGATGCTGCCGGCGCGCGTGACGTTCCCCGCCACAGGCGGCATTTCGCCCGCGACGATGCGCAGCAAGGTCGATTTGCCCGAGCCGTTGCGCCCCGCCAGCCCGGTGCGTTCCCGCCCGAGCGCCAGCGTCAGATCATCGAAGAGCGGCCTGCCCTCAGGCGTGGCGGCGGAAAGCGAATCCAGGGTTACGAAGCAAGACATGGGACACCTGCGGGCAGGACAAGACGATCGGGCGAACGACGATCGGTTCCTGGCGCATGGCGGCTCACTCCTTGGGAATTCGGGAAGGCGCTATCTGGCGGGCCGGCGCACGGATGACAAGCCCGTCCGCCCGCGCCATCTAGGGCCCATGCCTGCTTCCCGCCCGCTCACCCCCGGCGAAGCCGAGCTCGCCCGCTCGGTGTTCGGCGACGCGCTCGATCCGGCCCGCGCCTTCGTCGCCAATCGCAAATGGGCGTTCTTCCAGCCGCGGAACACCACCATGGCGCCGCTGGGCACGATCCATTTCAATCCCGCATCCGGCCTCTATCGCGAGGATTTCGCCGCCGCGCCGCTCGCGCTGCAGGGGCTGTTCGTCCACGAGCTCGTCCATGTCTGGCAGCACCAGCAGGGCCTGTTCCTGCCGCTGCGGCGCCATCCCTTCTGCCGCTATGGCTATGTGCTCGAGCCCGGCCGCCCCTTCCTGCGCTACGGCATCGAACAGCAAGCGGAAATCGTCCGCCACGCCTTCCTGCTCGGACGCGGCATGGAGCTGCCCGGCGCCGCGCCGCTGAGCAGCTATGCGGCGCTGCTGCCCTTCCGCACCGCCTAGTGCGGCATGTCTTCCGCGGTGATCTTGGGCGGGCGCGGCGACGGAGCCGGACGCGGAGCCGGCGGCGGCGCGCTGGGGCGCGGCGGCGGCGGCGTGTAGTTCGGCCGTGGCGGCGGTGCGCTGCCGGGTGCGGGCGGCGCGGGCCGCTGCCAGCCCCCTTCCGGTCGCGGCGGACGGGGCGGGGCAGGAGTCGCGCCCTCCCCGGCCGCGGGCAGACGCGGTCGGTTCCAGCCGCCCTCCGGCCGGACCGGGCGCGGCGGCGCGGGCGTCGCATTGTCCCCCTCCGCAGGCGGACGCGGCCGGTTCCAGCCGCCCTCGGGCCGGATCGGGCGCGGCGGCACCGGCGTCGCATTGTCCCCATCCGCCGGCGGACGCGGCCGGCTCCAGCCCGGGCGCGACCATGCCGGCGGCGCGGGCGGGTTCTCCGCCCCGGCAGGCGGCGGGACCGGCGCGGGCGACGGCGTCACCACCGGCGGCGGGGACGCCGGGCGCTGCCAGCCGGTGCCGCCGCCCGGCCGGGGCGGGCGCGGGCCGGAATTCGGCGGATTGCCCATATCCGGCCCCGCGCCGGGCGCTCCGGGCGGTGTCGGCATTTCGGGGCGGCCACGCCGCCAGCCGGGCACGCGCGTCCCATCCGGCCCGCCGCTCCAGGGGCGCGTCATCGGCGGGCGGCCCGGGACCGGAGGACCGCCGGGCTCCAGGTTCGGCGTGCCCGGGCGCGGCGGCGGATTGGTTCCCGGCCCGCCGGGGCGGCCTGGCTGGCGCGACCAGCCCCAGCCCGGCTGCGGCGGGCGCCCCGCCCCCGGCCGGCCCGGCTGATGCGGCCCGCGGCCCGGCGGATGGAAACGGCCCGGCGGCGGGCCCTGGAAACCGCCCTCGCGCCAGTGGCGGAAGCGCTCGGCCGCCTCGCGGCGGCGGTGCTGCTCGGCCTCGAGGCGACGGCGCCAGGCGGCGGCGTCGCTGCGGTCGTGATAGCGGTTCCAGCCCGGATAGCGGCTGCGCCCGCTGTCCCAGACCTGGATGAAGCTGAGCAGATAGGGGCTGGCATCGATCCAGGCATCGGTATCGACCGGACGATAGTCGCGCCCCGCCAGCGCCTCGCGCAGCCGCACGGCGCGCGCGTAGAGATCGCCGGCCGCATCGTCATAATCGCCGAACTCGGCCCGGGGCGCCGCCTCGCCATCTGCGTCATAGACCATGGCAAGCCGTCCGCGCACATAGGCGAAGCTCATCCCCGGCTCGACTGCGAGGAACGGCCCGGACGCGCCCGGCGCGAAATAATAGCTGCGGATCCCGCCCGTCCCCGCATCCTCCACGATGATCGTGTAGCCGTCGGTCGTCTGCCAGGCCCAGGGTTCCTGTCCCTCGAAGGCGAAGGCGAAGTCGGGCGGCGCGTCGCCGATCGCGTCCCACAACGCATCGGCCTGGTCGATCCATTGATAGTCGTCGGCCGATTGCGGCGCGGACTGGCCCGTGCCCGGCGCCGCCCCGGCCAGCGCCACGCCGGCGCCGGGCAGCGCGAACGCCGCCCCGGTCAGCATCGTCAGCCGGATCATCCTCTCGAACCGCATCGCCCTGCCCTCCTGTATCGTGCCGCGAGCTTCCGCCCGCGCCGCTGAACGGCGTGTGAAATGCATATGCAGCTTCGCGAAAGGAAGGCCAGGGCGCGGCCCGCCGGCGGCGTGCCCCGGCTACTTCGCGCCCGGGGCCGGCGGGGCCGGATTCTGCGGCGACCTGTAGGTGTCGGGCTGGGTGCATCTGTCGGGGACCATCGCGCCGGTCACCCAGAGTGCGAAGATGCCCGCCGCCACCATCCCCAGCCACACCGGCGCGGCGGCAAGCGCGGCGACCAGCTCGCGCAGGGCATCGGCCAGGTCCTTGATCGGCAGGCCCGTCGTCGTCCCGCCGACAAGCCCGGTGCCGTCGGCCTGGACGATCGGCGCCTTCCACCGCCTATATGCTTCGATCAGCGCATAGAGCGTGCCGGCGGCAAAGCCCGCCGCGAGGAACCATTTCCCCCACGCCGCCGCCGTCGCCGCCGTGATGAGATAGGTTTGGCAGAATTCTCCGAACGGAGTCATGGCCGTCGTCGTCATCTTCATCCTCCCGATCGCGCTTCCGCATCCCACGGAAGCCATGCCAACGCGAAGCACCGGCCGACCACGCCTCAATAGATGAGGCCCAGCCCGATGCTCAGCACATCCTCCTTCTCGTAGGAGAGTTCGTTGCGCCCCTTCGAATAGGCGAAGCCGATATCGACGCCGGCCGTGGTTTCCGTCCAGAAACGGAACTTCACGCTCATGTCGAGCCGCTCGATATGCCCGGGCTTGCCGTCGAGGATCGGCAGGATGCGGTAGTTGACCGATCCGAGCAGCGCAGTCTCGCCGCCGGTGGGCACGAATGCCTCGAACGAGGGCCGCACGCCCAGCGCGACGAAATTGTCATAGTCGCCCCGCTCGATGCGCCCCCGCCGCAGGATGCGCGACGCCTCCAGGTCGATCTGCAGCCGGCAGCGGGTCTTGAGCCAGCCGAGCTTCGCGCCATAGCTCTCCAGCCCGCAAATGCCGATGTCCGCGTCCAGCACCGGCCGGAACAGCATCGCCCCCTTCAGCCGTGCGCCATCCTTGGCGAAATCATAGACGGTCGCCGCCTTGGCATCGACGAACAGCTTCGCCGCGGCGGCGTTCGGCGTCAGCTCGGCGCTGGTCAGGAAGCCGGCCTCGAAGGCATCGGTATCGCCATCGCTTTCCTTCGCACCCGGATCGAGCTTGGGCAGGGGCCGCGTCCGCGAGCGCGACAGGACGTAGCGATCGTAGAGATAGACCGTGTCAGCCGAAGTCGCGGGCGTGATCCGATAGCCGAGAGTCGCGTCGATCCGGAAGTTGCTCACTTTCTTGATCGAGCCATCGTCGAGGATCGTGTTGGTGCGGTCGACGGCGATCGTCGCGGCGCCCGCGGTCTTGCGGTCCTTGCCGGTCAGCGCCAGTTCCTCGGGCTTGGCCCGGATCGCCCAGGCATAGGGCGCCGTCACCTTCTCGGCGGATGCGATATAGCCCGGATCCGGCGTTGCCGGCGGCCGGCAGGTGAACGTCCAGCCGGGCGCTTCCTCGCGGAACAGGAAGCCGCGGCGCGCCGGGTGCGGTGCGATGGCGAAGGCATCGTCCTCGCTCGCCTTTGCCATCAGCCGGGTCTCCAGCTGCTGGATCGCCCCCGCGATCAGATAGGCGTCTTCCGCGGGCTCGGCCGCCCCCATGGCGATGCGTCCCAGCCGGGCGACCACGCCTTCGCGCTCCAGGTCGCGGAAGGCCTGGTCGGGATGCGCGGCTTCCGCGCTGTCCGGATGACGACGCAGCTGCTCGAGGATCCGCCCGATCCGCGCGTCGCGCTGCGCCTCCGCGCCCTGCCAGGCCCAGTCGGCGGGGCGCCTGCCCGCCTCGACCAGCAGCGCCTCTCCGAGCGCCGCCTGATCGATGGCCTGGCCGACCCGGCCCAGGCACGCGCGGGCGATCACCGCGTCGGGCGCGGGAACGTCGCGTGCCCGGGCGGGCGCAGCCGCACCGGCCAGGGCGCCGGCAAGCACGGCAAGGCCGGCGATGCGCGGAGGGCGGACCATGTCAGACCTCCAGCCGCTCGAGCGCACGCACGCTCGCCCGGCGATCGGCCAGCGCGGCGAGATAGCGCTGGAACTCGATCATCGGCTTGTCGAAATGATTGTCCTTCGCCGCCGCCGGCACATTCACCGAGACGCCGCTGGGCAGCAATGCGTTGAAGGCGGCGACGATCCTGCTGGCGGCGGCGCGCCAGCCCGGCGCGGTGAAGCCCCATTCGGGTCCCGAGGGCACGATGCCGTCCCAGGCGTCGCTCTGCTCGGGAAAGCGCTCGGCGACATAGGATTGGATCGCGTCATAGGCGTGCTGGAATGCAAGCGGCGTGGCCATGGTCGGTCTCCCTGATCTGGCGCCACCATGCCGCGTCCCCGTCCCGGCCGCGCGTGACGGCCGTCACGCCGCCGCAACCCGCACCGCCCTTGCCGCGCCCGCCCCGTGGCCCCACATGCGATCTCGCGCGTTGACCTCGCCGGCGTGCTCCCTATAATCGGAACATAACTGGAACAGTCAGGCTTCCCGCATGCTTACCCACATCTCCGTCCGCGGCGCGCGCGAGCACAATCTGAAGGGCGTGGACGTCGACATTCCGCGCGACACGCTCACGGTGATCACGGGTCTTTCGGGCTCGGGCAAATCGAGCCTCGCCTTCGACACCATCTATGCCGAGGGCCAGCGCCGCTATGTCGAGTCGCTGAGCGCCTATGCCCGCCAGTTCCTCGAACTGATGCAGAAGCCCGATGTCGATCATATCGAGGGCCTGAGCCCCGCCATCTCGATCGAGCAGAAGACGACGTCGCGCAACCCGCGCTCGACGGTCGCCACCGTCACCGAGATCTATGATTACATGCGCCTGCTCTGGGCGCGCGTCGGCATTCCCTATTCGCCTGCCACCGGCCTGCCGATCTCGGCGCAGACGGTGAGCCAGATGGTCGATCGCGTCCTGGCGCTGCCCGAGGGCACCCGGCTGCTCCTCCTCGCTCCGGTCGTGCGCGGCCGCAAGGGCGAGTATCGCAAGGAGCTCGCCGAATGGCAGCGCGCCGGTTTCCAGCGCGTCCGCATCGACGGCGAGACCTATCTGATCGAGGAGGCCCCCGCCCTCGACAAGAAATACAAGCACGACATCGAAGTGGTGATCGACCGCCTCGTCGTCCGCGACGATATCGCCACCCGCCTCGCCGAGAGCTTCGAGACCGCGCTCAAGCTCGCGGACGGGCTGGCCTATGTCGACCTGGTGGACGCCAGCGTCGCCGAAGTGACGGGCGCCCGCGTCCAGGAAGCCCGCGCCGAGTTCAACGCCACCGGCGGCAGCCTCAAGGGCGCCGGCATTCCCGACAACCGCATCGTCTTCTCCGAGAAGTTCGCCTGCCCCGTCTCCGGTTTCACCATCCCCGAGATCGAACCCCGCCTCTTCTCGTTCAACGCGCCCCAGGGCGCCTGCCCGGCATGCGACGGCCTGGGCGAGAAGCTGGTGTTCGACGAGGATCTGGTCGTCCCCAATCACGATCTCAGCATCAAGAAGGGCGCGGTCGTCCCCTGGGCCAAGTCCAACCCGCCCAGCCCCTATTACATGCAGGTCCTCGGCAGCCTTGCCCGCGAGTTCGGCTTCAGCCTCGACACGCCCTGGCGCGACCTGCCCGGCGAGGTCCGGCTGATCATCCTCCACGGCACCGGCGGCAAGCCGGTCACCCTCACTTTCGTCGACGGCAAGAAGTCGTACGATGTGAAGAAGCCGTTCGAGGGCGTGATCGGCAACCTCAACCGCCGCATGCTCCAGACCGAATCCGCCTGGATGCGCGAGGAACTGTCGAAGTACCAGGCGGCCCATCCCTGCGAGACCTGCGGCGGCGCCCGCCTCAAGCCCGAGGCGCTGGCGGTCAAGATCGCGGGCGAGGATATCAGCCACGCCACGCGCCTCTCGGTGGTCGACGCACTCGGCTGGTTCAAGGCGCTCCCCGCCACGCTGACCGACCAGCAGCGCGAGATCGCCCGCGCGATCCTGAAGGAGATCGACGAGCGGCTGGGCTTCCTCAACAATGTCGGCCTCGACTATCTCAATCTCGATCGCACCTCGGGCACGCTTTCGGGCGGCGAGAGCCAGCGCATCCGCCTTGCCTCGCAGATCGGCTCCGGCCTGTCCGGCGTGCTCTACGTCCTCGACGAGCCGTCGATCGGCCTGCACCAGCGCGACAACGACATGCTGCTCGCCACGCTGCGCCGGCTGCGCGATCTCGGCAACACCGTGATCGTCGTCGAGCATGACGAGGACGCGATCCGCACCGCCGACTATATCCTCGACATGGGCCCGGGCGCCGGCGTCCATGGCGGCGAGGTCGTCGCGCGCGGCACGCTCGACCAGATCCTGACCGCCACCGGCTCGGTGACCGCCGACTATCTCAACGGCACGCGCGAAGTCCCGGTGCCGACCAAGCGCCGCAAGGGCACGGGCAAGAAGCTCACGGTCGAGAACGCCACCGCCAACAACCTCCGCGGCGTCACCGCATCGATCCCGCTCGGCACGTTCACCTGCATCACCGGCGTCTCGGGCTCGGGCAAGTCGAGCTTCACGATCGACACGCTCTATGCCGCCGCCGCGCGCCAGCTGAACGGCGCCCGCCTGCTCGCCGGCAAGCATGACCGGATCACCGGCCTCCAGCACCTCGACAAGGTGATCGACATCGACCAGTCGCCGATCGGCCGCACCCCGCGCTCGAACCCGGCGACCTATACCGGTGCCTTCACCAGCATCCGCGACTGGTTCGCGGGGCTGCCCGAGGCCCAGGCGCGGGGCTACAAGCCGGGCCGGTTCAGCTTCAACGTCAAGGGCGGCCGCTGCGAGGCGTGCCAGGGCGACGGCGTGCTCAAGATCGAGATGCACTTCCTGCCCGACGTCTATGTCACCTGCGACGTCTGCCACGGCGCGCGATACAATCGCGAGACGCTGGAAGTGAAGTTCAAGGGCCGGAGCATCGCCGAGGTGCTCGACATGACGGTCGAGGACGCAGTCGAGTTCTTCAAGGCCGTCCCGCCGATCCGCGACAAGATGGCGATGCTGGCCGAGGTCGGCCTGGGCTATGTCAAGGTCGGCCAGCAGGCGACGACGCTCTCCGGGGGCGAGGCGCAGCGGGTGAAGCTGGCCAAGGAGCTGGCACGGCGGGCCACCGGCAACACGCTCTACATCCTCGACGAGCCGACCACCGGCCTGCACTTCGAGGACGTCCGCAAGCTGCTCGAAGTGCTCCATGCGCTGGTCGAGCAGGGCAACACCGTGGTGGTGATCGAGCATAATCTCGACGTCATCAAGACGGCGGACTGGATCCTCGACCTGGGTCCCGAAGGCGGCGTCAAGGGCGGCGAGATCGTGGCCCAGGGCACGCCCGAGGACGTGGTGAAGGAACCGCGCAGCTTTACGGGCAGGTATCTGGCGCCGCTGCTTAAGGTGAAGGGGAAGGAGCCAGTGGCCGCGGAGTGACCCAATCCCCCTCTCCCTTCCGGGGAGAGGGGCACGCAACGAGCACCGCGGAAGCAATGGCGGGGGTGATGCCCCCCGCTACGCTTTCCTTCATACGTAACACTCCGCTAAGCCCCACAAGTCTCCACCGGCGGGCGGCAATGGCGCGATCACCTCGTACTAGCTGACTTTCAGCGTGTTGGTCGATGTGTCGTGATACACCAGCCCGGTAACGCCCGCTGTCGTCGGCAAGCCGAGCGTCGACACCACCGCTCCCAGATTGGCGCGCGTCCACCGTATAGGCGTGGCGCCGAGGTTTGCCGAAGCCTGGGTGGAACTGCTGGCGAAGTTCACGTCCGTGGTGATGAAGTTCGACAGCGCAACGACATCCGCCTTGCCAGCATCGCTCAACGAATAGCCCTCGACATCGATATCGTTCGAAATGAAGCGAACGCCATCGCCCGCCGCCGCGATGCCGATCGCGTTGCCTGGCCCCGTCGCCCGGATCATGTTCGCCTGGACGCTGGTGCCAGCACTCGCCACAATTGCCACGCTGCCCTCCTCGGCAACATCGGTGTAGATTCGGTTTGTCGCGATCTGGGTGAAGGATCGATCCGCCCCGGTGAGCGGGAAATTGATGATCCCGAACTGCGTCCATTGCAGAATCGTGTTGTTGTTGAGCTGATGGCGCGCCGTCGGACCGGTATTCACAGAGGCGCGGATGCCGATATTGTTGTTGACCACGATGTTCGAGGTCACGAGGCAATCGAAGACATAATCCTCGATGTAGATGCCGACCGCGTATTCCGAGGCTGCACCTTCGACCCGATTGTGACCGACGATGACTTCTCCGTTTTCTCCGGAACCGGTATTGTGGCCGACATAAATGCCGATTCCGCGATTGCCGATCACGGTGTTGTTGGTCACGCGGGAGGCGCGAACCCGTCCTTCCAGACCGATCGAAATCCGGCTCGTTTGGCAATCACGGACGATGTTGTTGTCGATGACGAGATGGTCGCAGAGCTCGGTCGCGTTCCAATAGGTGGAGACGATGCCCTGCTCAGCAACATCGTAGACCTCACAGTTCCGGACCGTCACGCGGTTCACTGCATTCAAATTGATGCCGTTCCCATGGGTATCGCTGGGGCCGGGCGTATAATTGGAACGGTTGCCGTTGATCGAAAGATTTTCGATAAGAACGTCGTCGACCACCGCAACGGCAGCGGGATAGCCATTGGCGACACGAATGCCGTCTATCCACGCACCGACCAGAATCGTCGAAAGACCGATCCCGTCGCCATAGATATGCAGGTTGCCGGTGGAGAACGCGAAATGGTCGGTCAACAGATAAGTGCCGCGGGGGATATAGACGACGCCACCATTCAGGGAATCTATCGTCGATGCAACCAGCTGAAACGCTGGAGTGTCGTCGGTAACGCCGTCACCGATTGCACCAAAATCCTTTACATTAAATAACATGCAAGCCTCCTCGGTTTCCGATAGGCACGGCACCATCATCGGAACAAAGAGAGAACTTTCAGGCATAATCCAACATTGCACGCGAATTTTCCAGTTCGCGATTGCCAAGCCCTGCGCAACATCCGTCCGCTGGGCTGATCAAGCAAGAAGCAGGTCACCTTCGCCAGGCAGCGCAGCCATCGACCAGTCGCCGATCGGCCACACCCCGCGCTCGAACCCGGCGATCTATGCCGGCGCTTCACCAGCATCCATGACGGGTCCCCGGGGTTCCCCGAGACCCAGGCGCGGGGCCGCAAGCCCGGCCGTTTCAGCGTCAACGTCAAGGGAGGCGTGCACGGAAGGAGCCCGTGGCCCCGGAATAGCGCTTCCTCTTCCCGCCCCGGGGCGAGGGTTGGGGAGAGGGGCAGGTTGCCCCTCCCCTCGCTCAATAGAAGCGCGCATAGACCTTGGCGCTGCCGAAGCTGCCCCGGCAGTATCGCGCATTGCTGGGCCAGGGCCTCCTGCCGTTGCGATATGACCAGCTGCTCGATTCCCAGCCATAGGTGATCAGCAGCCTGCCCGGCCGCGCCTGCACCTGCTGGCCGATCCAGCGGTCGAACGCCGCCTGCATCAGCCCCTTCACCCGTGCCGCGTCACCGCAGTTGCGCACGCCGGACCAGGTGCCGATCGCTCCGGCCAGGTCCGCGCGGGCGATCTCGATCCGGGCGGTATCGGCATCGGCCGGCAGCGCGTCGCGCGCCAGCTCGCTGGGGGCGAGGGTCTCTTGTGCCTGCACGCCCATCGGCACCAGCAGGGCGGCCGCGGCGGCGGCCAATGCGATCCTGTAGCTCATGTCTCTTCTCCCTGAACGAAGGCCAGGCCTTCCGCCCCGGGGGATAGCGCCGGCCCGGCACCGGCACGCGTGACGGCGATCACGCGGCGGGAATCGCGGCTCGCACAGGCATCGAGACGGCCGGCGGGACGGTGCCGTCATGGCCGGGGGGTTGCGCTTTCGGCCCCCGCTCCCCACATACTAGATGCTACAGTCGCATTTCGACGGTTTTCGGCGCTTTGCGGCCCCTTCTTCCTTCCATCTGCCCCTTGCAGCGCGAGGTCCGCTCGCACTGGGCGCGGCCGATAACATGAGGAAGAAAGCACATGAGCTATACCGGCACCGTCAAGTTCTTCGATGCGACGAAGGGCTTCGGCTTCATCTCGCCCGACGGCGGCAAGGACGATCACTTCGTCCATATCAGCGCCGTCGAGCGTTCGGGCATGAGCACGCTCAGCCAGAACCAGCGCGTCACCTACGAGCTGGAGAACGACAAGCGCGGCCGCCCGTCGGCCGCCAATCTGTCGCCGGCTGAATAACGGACTCCGACAGGCGGCTTCGGCCGTCGGCGGCGTCTTCCGCTCCCTTGCGGGGGCGCCGCCACCCCAACGTCCTCTCTTGGAGAACGCACCCGTGGCAAACCAACCCGATTTCCGGGCTCAGGCGGCGAAATGCCGTGCCGAGGCCGATGCCGCCACGCTCGAAAATGTCCGCGAACAGCGGCTGCGGGCAGAAGCGGCATGGCTTGAAATGGCCGTCCGCCAGGAACGAACCGTCAGCTCGCGCATTGCACGAGAGGCGGCCAGTCCGGCCATCCGATCAACAACACAGGAAACTACATGAACTTTTTCAATCGAATACACGAAACCCAGATTATCCGCGGCGCCAGCCGGCCCTTCCAGGCCTTTGTGCCGCCGCACCGCCGCCTCTTCCCCCTCGAGACCAGCCAGCGTCAGCGCGCCATTGCCCGCGCCGCGGCGATCGAGGTGCTCGGCTAGGAGCCGGCGCTTTCTTCCGGGGCCGGCTTTCGGCCTGGCCCCGGCCCATCCCTTTCCATAACGCTTCCGTCCATCCGGTCTCCTCGTGCGCCCAGTCGAGCGCGGGGCCGGGGCCACATGCCGTTTTTCCGCGTTCAAGGCATAGCCCCGTCCGGGGCAGGTCAACTGAAAGAGGGGATTCCGATGAAGCGCTTCATCATGCTGCTGCCGCTGGTCCTTGCCGCCTGTAATTCCGGGCCCAAGGTCACGGCCGAGAATGCCTCGGTCGAGGAAGTCTCGAACAAGGTTGCCGCGGCCCAGGGCTCCGGCAGCTTCATCTCGCCGGGCCATTGGGACGGCAAGGTCACCATCACCAATCTCGACATGCCGGGCATGGACAAGATGCCGCCCGAAATGGCGAAGACGATGAAGGACAAGATGATGAAGGGCCAGGAGTTCGCCAGCTGCGTGACCGAGGCCGACGTCAAGTCGCCCAAGGCGGGCATGTTCGGCGGCGACAAGAGCTGCCGCTACGATCACTTCACCATGGCCGGCGGCACGATCGACGCGAAGATGACCTGCGAGACCGCCGGCCAGAAGCGCGACATGACGATCAAGGGCACCTATTCCCCCGATTCCTATCACACCGAAGTGACCTCCAGCGGCGGCCAGGCCGGCACCATGGCGATGACGATCGACGCGAGGCGCGCCGGCGCCTGCACCGGCAAGGAGAAGAGCTGACGCAAGCGGCGGGGCGGCGAAGCGCCGGCCCCGCCGCCCACCAATTTCGTGATGGAGGCGAAACCTTTTCCGCCCCCCGTGCATTCCCCCAGGCGAGCGGGTTCACGGAGGAGAGACCGATGCGCATCCTGATCCTCGGCCTGGCGGCCACGACGGCGCTTGCCGGCTGTACCGATTACGACACGCGGCCCGGCGGCGGCTATGGCTATCGCGACTATGACTATAACCGTCCGGATCCGTCATATGGCGGCTATTATGCCGATCGCTATTATCGCGAGGGCCGCGGCTATCGCGAATATCGGCTGGGCCGGAACGACCGTGTCTATCGGGGCCAGGACGGCCGCTATTATTGCCGCCGCTCGGACGGGACCACCGGCCTGGTGGTCGGCGGCGTGGCCGGCGGCCTGCTCGGCGCGGCGATCGCACCGGGCGGCTCGGAGCTGCTCGGCGCGCTGCTTGGCGCGGCGGCCGGCGGCGCGGTAGGCTCGTCGGTCGAGAAGGGCGAGGCGCGCTGCCGCTAGCCCGAACGGACGGCCTTCAAGCCGGGCCCCGGATTCCCTAGATCAGGGGCCCGGCAAAGAGGGAGATGCATGCCATGACGACCCGTACCGCGACTGCCCGCTACGAAGGCTTCGGCAAGGAGGGCAAGGGCCATATCACCACCCAGTCGGGCGTTCTGACCGACCAGTTCTATGGCTTCAACACGCGCTTCGCCGACGAGCCCGGCACCAATCCCGAGGAACTGGTCGCCGCCGCCCATGCCGGCTGCTTCACCATGGCGCTGAGCTTCGCCCTGGCCCGGGCCGGCTTCAGCGAAGGCTCGCTGGAAACGCGCGCCGCGGTGAAGCTCGAGCAGGATGGCGACGGCTTCACCATCACCCGCTCGGACCTGACGCTCAGGGCCAGCGTCCCCGGCCTGGCCCAGGCGCAGTTCGAGGCACTGGCCGCCGGTGCCCATGCCAATTGCCCGGTCTCCAAGCTGCTCAAGGCGGAGAGCAGCCTCGACGCGACCCTGCTCTGATCGCCGCGCCGTCCCGGCGCTTGCCCGGTGCCTGCAATGCAGGATTTCGCCTGCCTTGCCGGCGCCATGTGGGGCATGCGTCGGGCTGCGGACAGGTGCCTGAGTTGTCGAGCTGGGGCTAAGACCTCGATTTCCTTCGTCACCCCCGCCTGCGGGGGAGTGACGGGCTCCGCTGAATGTGTCCCGACCCGGGTTCCGAACCTCGGCCGGGCGGCGCCGCGCAACGCAAAAGGGGCCCGGCATTGCTGCCAGGCCCCGTGTCGCCGGACTGCTGCCGTGGATCCGGACGGATCGTCGGCATGGTTTCGGCGGCATCCTCGGCTCGCGCCGGCAAGGGCATGCGAACCTCGGGTCGGTCGTCGAGGCTGGCCGTTGTCCACTCACCCCGAAAGGGAGTTGCGGTTACCAGCCTCGGCGGCCCGCTTCGTCTCTTCGGCCGGGGGCCGGAAATCGGAAGCCTTGCTGGATGCTTCTCTCCGCTCGATCCCTCCAGGTCCTTCCGCATCGCTTGCGCAGCGCGTCCGGCTGGCCAATCTCCCGGCAGGCCGTTCCTTCGCTCCCGAAACCGGGCGCTTGCGCACCCCTTTCCGCGAACCAGGGTTCCAACCCCTTTCCGCTTCGTCCTTCCGCCTCGGGCGATGCTTGCGCAGCACCCTCCGCTTCCGGCCGAACCGTGCTCCGGCGTCCCTCGAAACCTCGGCAGCGCCTGGGCGGCACTTCGGCTTCGCAACTTCCGGGGCCTCGCATCCCCGAACCATCTCCGAATGCGGTTTCCCGAAGGCACCTGCACCGTTTCCGGCCCGTGTAAACCTCTGATCTTGCTTTGGTTTCCCGCCGCCGGACCGTTCCGTCTACAGTCATGATGGTGTCATCGAACCCGAGTCGCGCAAAGCGCGAAATACCCCTGCAGACTTGTGAAGACTGTGGATAACGTGGACAACTAGGCAATATTATTGCGCGGGGACCAATTGGGAGGCGCCAATTCGAACCCGGCGAAATCGAAGCCGGGAACGACGATGCAGCTCACCAGCGCCCATCCGTGCGGCGCCTCGGTCGCCTGCCAGCGATTCGCCGGGACCAGGCACTGGGGCGCATAGCCGGCGGTCACGTCGCCGCCAAGCCGGGTCGTCGCCGGATCGCGGTCCGCCGCGTCGGCGATGTGGAGCGCGAGCGGGCTGCCGGCGTGCCAGAGCCACCATTCGTCGGCATCCACCCGGTGCCAGTGCGAGCGCTGGCCCCGCTCGAGCAGGAAATGGATCGCGGTGCCCCCGGCCCGCCCGTCCGCGCCCGGCGCCGCTCGCCAGGTCTCGCGATACCAGCCGCCTTCGGGATGGGGCACCAGTTGCAGCCGCTCGATGATCGCCCGCGCTTCGTCCATTTTCCTTCCTTCCGATGAACGATATGTTGTCTTCCGTTCATGAAACTAGTTCGGAACCGAAACGTTAGGTTCCCGGTTTGCCCCAAAGTGCATCAGGAGTGTAACATGCGGAAATTCATTCTCGCGCTCGGCGCGATCGCCGTGGCCGTGCCGTCCGTCGCGGTGGTTCCGGTCGCGGCCAACGCCGCCGCCATCGCCAAGGCCGGCGTCGACGGCAACTGGTCGCAGGATCGCCGCGATCGCAAGCGCTATGCCTATCGCGAGTGGCGCGGGCGTGACGGCCGCAGCTATTGCCGCAAGCCCGACGGCACCACCGGCCTGGTGGTCGGCGGCGTGGCCGGCGCGCTGGTCGGCCGCACGATCGACACGCGCGGCGACCGCACCGTCGGCACGCTGCTCGGTGCCGCGGCTGGCGCGGTGGCGGGCCGCGAGATCGAGCGCAGCGGCAAGCGCCGCTGCCGCTGATCCCCTGCCGGCAACAGGAAACGGTTCGCCCGGAGAACGCGCCGGGCGAACCGTTTTTGCATGGCGAGCGGCCCATTAACCCTTGCCGGCTATAGGCGGGAACATGCTCCGCGTGCTCGTCCTCTCGACGCTCTTCCCCGATGCGTCGCGCCCCAATTTCGGCATCTTCGTCGAGCGCCAGACCCGGGCGCTGGCGGAGCGGGAGGATGTGGAAGTGCGTGTCGTCGCCCCGCTCGGCCTGCCGCCCTGGCCGCTGGCACGGCTTTCCCGCTACGCCCGTCTCGCCGCCCTGCCGGAGCGCGAGACCTGGAATGGACTGACGGTCCACCGCCCCCGCTTCCGCAACCTGCCGGGCACCGGCGGCCGCTTCCATGCCCGGGCCCTCGCCGCCGCGCTCGCCCCGCTGCTCCGCGCCATCCGCGGGGAGTTCCCGTTCGACGTGATCTCCGCCGAGTTCTTCTTCCCCGACGGCCCCGCCGCGGTCCTGCTCGGCGAGCGCATCGGCGTGCCCGTGTCGATCAAGGCGCGCGGCTCCGACATCCATGACTGGGGCCGGCGCAAGACCATCGGGCCACAGGTGATCGCCGCCGGCCGGAGGGCGGACGGCGTGCTCTCGGTGAGCGATGCACTGCACGCCGACATGATCGCCATGGGCATTCCGGGCGAGAAGGTCGAGACGATCGCCACCGGCGTCGACCTGGCCCGCTTCGCGCCCCGCGACCGTGCCGCCGCCAAGGCGGAGCTCGGCATCAACGGGCCGCTCGTCCTCTCGGTCGGCGCGCTGATTCCGATCAAGGGGCACGATATCGTCATTGACGCTGTCTCGACGCTTCCCGGCGTCACGCTGTGGATCGCCGGAGAAGGTCCCGATCGCAAGCGGCTCGAGGCGCGGATCGAGCAGCTCGGCCTGGGCGACCGCGTGCGGCTGCTCGGCTCGATCCCTCCCGATCGCGTCGCCGCCGCGCTCGCCGCCGCCGATGCGATGGCGCTTGCCTCGGAACGCGAGGGCCTCGCCAATGCATGGCTCGAGGCGCTGGCGAGCGGCACCCCGATCGTCGTCCCCGATGTGGGGGGGGCCCGCCAGGTGGTCACGGCGCCAGCAGCCGGCAGCATCGTTCCGCGCACCCCCGCCGCCTTTGCCGAAGCCCTGGGCGCGCTGATCGCGGCGCCGCCCGCTCCGGCCGACACCCGCGCCGTCGCCGCGCCGTTCACCTGGGCCGCCAACAGCACCCGCCTCCACGCGTTTCTCCAGCGCCTCGTCGATCGCCGCCACGGCACCTGAGGGAACCGCTTCGCCCCGCCCGCCGTTCGTGCCCGGGGCGTAACGGAGAGAGATGGACGATGGACCCTTTTCGCAACCTGCCCGAGCGGCCCGCCGAAGCGCCGCCGCTCGTCTACTACATCCTGCCCCAGGCGGAGCAGCCGCCCGAGACGCCGATCGGCCCGGGCGACCTGGAGATAGAGTTCGAACCCGATTGGGAAGCGGAAGAGGAGTGATTCTTTTCCGCGTTGACTAGGCGGCGTCGGTCCGTGACATTCATGACAGTGAAGTTACCAGCGGTGGAGACCGAGTGATGGCGGGCAAGAAGGACAAGCGGGCCGGCGATACCAAGCCCGAGAAGAAGGGCTTTCTTCCCAAGAGCATCGCCGGGATGAAACTGCCCAAGGAACTGCGCAGGCAGCTTGACGCGCTGGCCAAGCATCCGGTGGTGAACGATCTGCTCGCCGCGGGCCTGGTCGCACTGGCCGCCAAGCTCAAGCCCAGCGAGAAGGCCGAGGAAGCGGCCGCTCCCGCTTCCCCGCCCGCCCCGACGCCCGCATCGGCCCCTGCCGCGGCCAAGCCGGTGGCGAAGCGCACGCGCACCGTCGCCGCGAAGCCGGCCGCCAAGGCGCCGTCGAAGCGTGCGGCCAAGCCCGCATCCGCGGCCAAGACGCCCGCGACGCCGGCCGCCGCCAAGGCGCCCGCAACCAAGGCCGAGGCCAAGCCGGCGGCGCCCAAGACCGCGGCAAAGCCCAAGGCGGCTCCAGCCAAGCCGGCCCCCGCGACCCTATCGGCACCCAAGCCGGCGCCGAAACCGCGCAAGGCCGCGGCGGCCAAGGCGCCGGCCACCACGCCGCGCGCCACCACGCGCCGCGCCAAGACGACGCCGCCCAAGACGACGCGCTGATCCTCTGCTAGGCACGCTGCCGAACCAGAGGGGGAGTATCGATGAAAGACAAACCGCACGCCGAGGGGCCGGCGCACGGTCTCGAGCGCATGGCGTTCTTTTCCGACGCGGTGTTCGCGATCGCGATCACGTTGCTGGTGATCGAGATCCATGTGCCGCACATCACCGCACCCTATACCGATGCCGCGTTCCTCGAGGCGCTGAACAAGCTGATCCCCAATTTCATCGGCTTCTTCGTCTCGTTCTTCGCGATCGGCGCCTTCTGGGCCGGGCATCACCGCGCCTTCGATTGCGCCCGCCAGTGGAGCCCGGTGCTGTTCGCACCCAATCTGCTCCTGCTCAGCACGATCGCGGCGATGCCCTTCTTCACTGCCTTCACGGCGGAGTATTTCGGCCACCGCGTGCCGACGGCCTTCTATTGCGGCTGGATGGTGCTGATCTCGATCTTCAATATCATCGTCCAGCGCATCCTCACCGCGCCGCCGGTGGTGGGCGAGCATGTGTCGGAGCAGCACCGCAGGATGATCCGCCAGCGCGGGCTGGCGGCGTTCCTCGGCTCGGTCACTGCCTTCGTCGTCAGCCTTGTCGTGCCGTTCCTCGGCCAGGTCGCGCTGATCTCCATTCCCTTCTGGCGCCAGCTGCTGATGCGCATCTCCCCGGCGCGCTAGGTTGGAAATCCAAACAAGTATCTGATTTTATGCCGTCATCCCCGCGCAGGCGGGGATGACGATGAAAGAAGCTAGGCCGCGCCTAGCGCTTCTTCGCCCAGGCACGATACTGGCGCGCGGTCAGGTCGACCAGGTCGCCCTGCGCCAGGTTCATGTCGATCAGGTGCAGGCCCCAGTCCTTCAGGATCGCGTTGCCCACCTTCACGTCGCCGGGAATGGTGTCGGTGCGCGCATCCGCCGGATCCGCGTTCACCGTCACCGCGAGATAGTTGAAGCCGTCCCTGTCGACGCACTCGGTGGAGATCAGCCCCGGCACGCTGACAAAGGGCGTGGCGACGGGCGCGCCGTCCTTGCTCCAGGCCTCGGCCGGGCCCGGGATCAGCATGTTGCCCCCGGCATTGAGATAGGCATGCGCCACCGCCCTGCCGCCGCCCAGCGCCGCCGGGTTGGTGCAGCCCGCCTCGACGCCGGGCCTGTCGCCCCTGGCGAAGCGGCTGCCAGCCGGCGGCGGCGAGTCGGCGCGGAAGCTCGCATAGGTGACCACGCATCCGGCCTGATCGGCGCTGCGGCACAGCGGGATCGTCGGGAATATGCCGCCCACGTCCTTGCCGATCGGGACCGGTACCGAGCTGCCGATCAGCATCGCCGAGACCAGCTGCTTCTGCGCGGGCTTGCCGTCGATTTCGCGGGCGACGAGCTGGGTGAGGATCAGCGAGCCCTGGCTGTGCCCGATCAGCACCACGCCGCGCCCCTTGTTGTCATGGGCCATATAGTCGTCCCAGGCCGCCTTCACGTCGCGATACGCCATGTCGCGGTCGATCGCCGGCGCGCCGCCGCCCATGAGGCTCCTGAGCGCGGTGAGCGTGACCTGGCGATAGACCGGCGCGAACACCCGGCAATTGGCGCCGAACCGCGCCACCTGGAACTGGGCGACGCGCTTCTCCTCGGGGCCCGGGATCATGTCGCTATTGGGCGTCGGGTCGAGCGAGATGGTAGGATAGACGTAGAAGCAATCGAACTGGGGCGCACGCGCAGCCTTGAACGGCTCGACGCGGCGCGCGCCATCGGCGGTGACCACCGTGGTGGAGAGGTCCGCTGCACACGCATCCTGCCGGCCGGGCCGGCAGAGCCAGTTGGCGGAATTGCGATAGTCCGGCGTGTCCGACCCAGCGGCCATGGCCAGCGCGAGCGCGAGAATCATCATGCTGCCTCTCCCTTTCCGGGCAGCATACCCAATGTTCGAGCGATGCGGAAAGCCTCCCCTCCGGGAAACTAGTCCAGCGGGTAGAGCGCCCCGGCGATCCAGCGCAGTTCGGCGCGCAGCACGCCCCAGGCACGGGCCGCGGCGCGGCTGTCCATCGCCTCGATGCCGATGCCCCTGGCGCCCAGCGCCTCGGCCAATGCCCGCGGCGGCCGCACCAAAGTCCTGCCGGTGCCGAGCAGCAGGAATTCGGGCCGGGGCTCCAGGCCCAGCAGGGGCGCGAGATCGGCCTCGGTCAATTCGGCGATCGGCGGCGGCGCCCATCCGTCGGCGCGCTCGGGCGTGATGAGCAGCCCTTCATAGACGCCCTCGTCGACGCGAAAGCCGCGCCCGGAGAAGCCGGAGATGACCGGCCCCTCCGCGCTGGCGCGCTTCACTTCCATCGGCTCAGCGGACGCGCTCGGCGCCGCTCGCCGGCGAGGGCTTCTCCTCGCGCGGGCCCGGCTTCAGCCCCAGCGTGATCAGCAGCGACGACGAGACATAGATCGACGAATAGGTGCCGACGACGATGCCGAGCATCATGGCGGCGGTGAAGCCGCGCAGCACCGGGCCACCGAAGATCAGCAGCGAAGCGAGCGCCAGCATGATCGTCAGCGAAGTCATCACCGTGCGGGGCAGCGTCTCGTTGACCGAAAGGTCGATGAGCTCGCTCATCCCCATCTTGCGGTATTTGCGCATGTTCTCGCGGATGCGATCGTCGATCACCATCTTGTCGTTGATCGAATAGCCGATGATCGTCAGCACCGCGGCGACGATGTTCAGGTCGAACACCATGCCGGTGACCGCGAAGAAGCCGAGCGCCATCAGCACGTCGTGGATGATCGCCACCGCGGTCGAGATGCCGAACTGCCATTCGTAGCGGAACCACGAGAAGATCGCGATGCCGATGATCGCCAGCACCACGGCCAGGATGCCCTTGTTCACCAGCTCGCCCGAGACCTTGCCCGAGACGGTGGAATAGGTGCTGAAGGTCGCGCCCGGGAACTTCGCCGCCAGCGCCGTCTTCACCGTCTCCACCATCTTGTCGACCGCGTCGGGCGTGGTCGAATGCGGGACCGGCAGGCGGATCGTCACCGTGTTCTGGCCGCCCAGCTGCTGGAGCGCAGCCTCGCCGAACCCGAGCTCGTTCACCGTCTCGCGCACCTGGTCGAGATGCGGCGGGCTGGCGAACTTCTCCTCGATGGAGACGCCGCCGACGAAATCGACGCCCATGTTGAGCCCATGGATCGCCACCAGCGCCACGGCGGCGATGGTGAGCAAGGTGGTGACCGCGAAGGCGATGAAGCGGACGCGTACGAACCCGATGTTCGTATTGTCGGGAATGATCTTGAGGAGCCGCATGCGCGTCGCTTCCGTTAAATGTGGATTTCGGTCGGCCGGTTACGGCGCAACCAGATCGTGACGAGCATGCGGGTGAACACGACGGCGGTGAACACCGAAGTCGCGATGCCGATCAGCAGCACGACCGCGAAGCCGCGCACCGGCCCGGAGCCCAGGATCACCATGATCAGGCCGGCGATCGCGTGCGTCACGTTCGCCTCGAAGATCGTCCGGCTGGCTTCCTTGTAGCCGAGCTCGACCGCCTGGCTCACGCTGCGCCCGCGCCGCCGCTCCTCGCGGATGCGCTCGTTGATCAGCACGTTCGCGTCCACCGCGGTGCCGATCGTCAGCACGAAGCCGGCGATGCCCGGCAGCGTCAGCGTGGCGTTGAGCAGCCCCATCACCGCCAGGATGACCAGCACGTTGATGATCACCGCCAGCGTGGCGTAGATGCCGAAGCGGCCATAGGTGAGGATCATGAACGCGATCACCGCGATCACCGCGATGATCGAGGCCGTGACGCCGGCGCGGATCGAATCGGCGCCGAGTTCGGGGCTCACCGTCGACTCCTGCACCACTTTCAGCTTCACCGGCAGCTTGCCCGAGCGCAGCGCGATCGCGAGCTGGTTGGCGCTCTCCACCGTGAAGCCGCCGTTGATCACGGCGCTGCCGCCCAGGATCGGCTCGTTGATGTTCGGGGCCGAGATCACGACGCCGTCGATGATGATCGCGAACGGCTTGCCGCTATTCTCCTGCGTCACCTTGGCGAAGCGCTTCGAGCCGGCACCGTTGAGCTGCAGCGTGACGCCGGGGGCGCCGGTCTGCGGGTCATAGGTCTGCTTGGCGTCGACGAGCATGTCGCCGCTGATCATCACCTGGCGCTGCACGGCGACCTTGCCGCCCGCCTGGTACGGCATGATCACATCGCCGGCGGGCGCCTCGCCGCGCTGCACCGCGTTCTGATCGGCGTTGACATCGACCAGGCGGAACTCGAGCACCGCGGTCTGGCCGATCAGCGCCTTGAGCGCGGTCGGGTTCTGCAGGCCCGGCACCTGCACGACGATGCGGTTGGTGCCTTCGCGCACCACCGTCGGCTCGACCGTGCCGAGCGCGTTGATGCGCGTCTCGATCACTTCGCGGGCATCGCCCATCGCGGTATCGATCGCTTCGTTGATCCCCGCCTCGGTCGGCGTCAGCACGAATTGCGACGAATTGACCACGGCGACGTCCCACTGGCGCTGGCCGGTGGTGCCCACGCCCGTGCCGGTGATCGCCAGCAGCTTCTCGCGCGCGGCATCGACCTTGGTCGGGTCGCGCAGCATGAAGCTGACCTTGCCGCCCTGGATCGAGATGTCGCCGATGTCGATCTTCGGGTCCTTGCGCATCTCGGCGCGGACCTGATCCTGCATCTGCGTCAGCTTGGCCTGGCGCACGTCGTCGGTGTTCGCCTCGAACAGCAGGAAGCTGCCGCCGGCGAGGTCCAGGCCGAGGTTGATCGCCGGCTTGGGCACCCAGCTCGGCCAATGGTCGCGCGCGCTCTTCGGGAAGAAGCTCGGAATCGACAGCGCGATCATGATCGCGATGCCGACCAGGATCGTCGTGATCTTCCAGCGGGGAAAGTCGAGCATCAGTCGTTCGCGGGCTTCGCGCCGCCGGCCGGCATCACGCTGGTGAGCGTGGCCTTGATCGCGCGGACCTTCACATTGGGAGCGAGCTCGATCTCGACTTCGGTCTCGTCGACCTTGGTCACCTTGCCGAGCAGCCCGCCGCCGGTGACGACCTGATCGCCCTTCTTCACGGCGTTCACGGCGTTCTGAAGATCCTTCATCCGCTTCTGCTGCGGGCGAATCATCAGGAAGTAGAAGGCGACGAAGATGAGGACGAGCGGCGCAAGTCCGAGGACGCCGCCCATCGGGTTGGCCTGGGCTGCCGCGCCTGCGGCCTGTGCATGTGCTGGCGTGATGAGCATGGGGTCCTGATTATTATTGTTATGGGCGGAGGAATCCGCACCGTTCAAGCGCGGCGCGCTAACATGCGGCACACCCCGGCGCAACTATTGTCGCCCATGGGTTGCATCCCGCGCCGGTCCGGCCTAGAGGGCGCACCCTTGGTCGGGGCGTAGCGCAGCCTGGTAGCGCATCACACTGGGGGTGTGGGGGTCGCAGGTTCGAATCCTGTCGCCCCGACCATTTCATCGATCGATCGCCGATCCGCCCCTTTCGGGGCCCTGCCCTCAGCCATGACCCCGATACCGCGAACCCTCACTCGCGTTCGCGCGGGCGCGCGCCTGCGCATCCCGGTCAGGGCGCCGCGATCTCCTCGGGCAGGGTCTGGCGCGCGCGCATCCGGTCGCCGGCGACCCGGGCGATCACGGCCTTGCCCAGACGCTGCCCGGGCAACTCGACCAGCCTGTAGGTGACATAGGCGAGGACATAGGTGGCCGGCACCACGATCGCGCCGGTCAATGCGAATCGCCCGGCCGCGCCAAGCCCGGCGCCGAAACGCGCGATCACGCCCGCCGCGACCGGATACAGGATCAGCAAGTGGATAAGATAGGCGCCATAGGAAAGCTCCCCCAGCCAGTGGAACAGCTTGCCGCCCAGCAACCGCGCGACCCGGTCGACGGCGCCCAGCGAACGCAGATGGACGAGCGCGAAGAAGCCCAGCACCAGCGCCTCGCGCACGACGATATGCAGCAGGTCGTGATCGCCCCCCACCGGCATCACCGCGAGCAGCATCGCCACGACGAGATGGACGCCGATCCGCCCCCGGCCCGGCCCGGGATCGGCAGCGATCAGCATGCCGCACAGGAAGAGATGCAGCTTGAGCGGCAGGAAGGCGGGCATCGGGAAATCGAGCCCCAGCCGATGCGCGATCACCGCCAGCCCCAGCGCCGCACCCGCCGCGACCAGCGCCGCCGGCACCCAGCCGATCCGCCGCGCGAGCAGCACCAGGAACGGAAAGGCAGCGTAGAACTGCATCTCCAGCCCCAGGCTCCAGTCCGGCAGCGGAGTGCGGAAGGCATAGTCGGGAAGCAGGCCGAACACGAAACTCGCATGCGCCGCGATATTGGCGAGGCTCGCATCGGCATAGCGCTCGCGCGGCTGGAGCGGCTGGCCCAGGAAGCTGTCGATCGCCACCCGGTCGGCATAGAGGGCCGGCCCGGCGAGCAGCGCCGCCGCCAGCGCCACGTAGAAAAGCGGCGCGAGGCGAAAGAAGCGGCGCGCCCAGAACGCCGCCCAGGTGCCGGGCGCACGCCAATCCTCCGCACCGGCGCGCAGCCGATACTGGAACACCATCAGGAAGCCGGAGAGCAGGATGAACAGGTCGACGCCGAGATCGGGCTTGCTCAGCACCGGCAGGCGGAAGCCGGTGAGGATCACCAGGTGCCCGAACAGCACCCAGAGCGCCGCCAGCCCGCGCAGTCCGTCGAGACATTCGACTCGTCGGATGTCGGCCGGCCGAATGTCCATCGCACACCTCCAACGCCGCCCGCCGTTCCCCGGCACGACAGCCGTATCCGGAGCCCGGACCGCCGCGCAAGCCCGCCCGTCGACGCGTGCCGCGCCCCCCTGCCTGGCGCACGCGCGATAAGCCCGTGACGGGGGCGCCCGCGCCGCGCTAGACAGGCCCGATGATCGTCCGCCTCCGCGCCGCGCCGGCACGCCTCCGGCTGCTGCTCTTCGCCTTCGGGGACTTCGCCTTCAACCTCTACTGGCAGAGCATCATGCTCTTCCTGCTCTTCTATTACACCGAGGCGCTCGACCTGCCGGTGGCGCGGGCCGCCGCGATCTACACCATCGCCTCGGTATGGGACGGGCTCGCCAATTTCCTCGCCGGCGCGATCGCCGACCGGCGCGAGCCCGGGCGCGGTTATGGCCGCTTCCTGATGCTGGGCAGCATCCCGCTGGGGCTCGCCTTCGTCCTCACCTATATGCCGCCCCTTGCAAGCGGATGGTGGGGCATCGCGACGATCTTCGCCGGCCACCTGCTCTTCCGCACCGCCTATGCCGCGGTGAACGTGCCCTATCTGGCGATGAGCGCACGGGTGAGCAGCGACAGCCGCGACCGCGCCTTCCTGGCCGGCATGCGCATGCTGTTCGGCACGATGGCGGCGGTGCTGGTCGCGCGCGGGACGCTGCCGCTCGGCGCCTGGCTGAGCGGCAGCGCGGTTCCCGCCCAGGCCTATCTCGGCGCGGCGATCCTGTTCGCGATCCTGGGCACCGCGATCCTCGTGCTGGTCGGCGCCAGCTACCGCGAGCAGGTCGTGCCCGCGCGCACCCAGCCCCCCTCGATCGCGGCCAGCCTCGCCAGCCTCGCCGCCAATCGTGCCTTCGTCACGCTCAACCTCGCGATGATGGCGATGATCGTCGCGGTGACGATCCTCAACAAATCGGTGCTCTATTATTTCAAGTACTTCGTCGGCGACGACGTGGCGGGGCAGAGCGCGCTTGCCTGGATGGGCGTGGTCGGCGCGGCGGCGGTGCCGCTCTGGATGCTGCTCCAGCGCCTGCTCGGCACGCGCGGGCTATGGTTCCTGGCCGCCGGCTTCTGCATGGCGGGGCTGGTGCTGTTCGCCGGCGCGCATATCGACCGGGCCGCGCCGATGCAGCTCTTCCTGGTGGCGATGCAGGCGCTGATCGTCGGGCTGCACTTCGCCTATTGGGCGATGCTGCCCAACACGGTGGAATATGGCGAGAAGGCCACCGGCCTGCGCGTCGAAGGCGCAGTGTTCGGCATGGCCGCGCTGCTCCAGCGCATCGCGATCGGCGTCGCCACGCTGCTGCTCGCAAGCGGCTTCGACGCGGCCGGCTATGTCGCCAACGTCCGGCAGAGCGAGGCGACCCTCGCCGCGATGCGCATCACCATCGCGCTGGTGCCGCTGGCGTTCCTGGCGCTGTCGTGCGTGCTGATGCTGCTCAACCCGCTGGGCAAGGGCGCGCATGCCCGGATCGTGAAGGACCTGGAGGGGCGTTCCGAATAGATCCTCCCCCGCCTCGCGAGGGAGGATCCAGGAGATCAGGCCGCCAGCGTGAACTGCGCCTTCACGCCCTCGGCTTCCGCCGACGGCGCGATCCACAGGTCGAACAGCCCCGGCTCCACCGTCGGCTTGTTCTCGCGGCCGATGAACAGCAGCTGTTCCCGGCGCAGCTTGAACGTCACCGTCTCGCTCGCCCCCGGCGCCAGCGCCAGCTTGCGGAACGCCTTCAGCTCGCGCACCGGCCGCGTCACGCTCGCCACCCGGTCGCGGATGTAGAGCTGCACCACTTCCTCGACTGCGCGGCTGCCCGAATTGGTGATCTTCGCCGAAACCGCGATCTCGCCGTCCCAGGCCAGGGTCCCCGGCACCGACAGGTCCGAATAGCCGATCTTGCCATAGGTCAGGCCGTGCCCGAACGGGAACAGCGCCGAGTTCGGGATGCCGCGATAATGCGCCTTGTACGGCTGGAGCGGCCCCTCCGGGTTCGGCCGGCCCGTCGGCTTGTGGTTGTAGTAATAGGGCTGCTGCCCGGGCGAGCGCGGGAAGCTGCACGGCAGGCGCCCGGCCGGGCTGTAGTCGCCGAACAGCACATCGGCAGTCGCGTTGCCGCCCTCCGAGCCCAGGAACCAGGTGACGAGGATCGCCGGCGCCGCCAGCACCGCGCCGTCCAGCGCCAGCGCCCGGCCGTTCTTGAGCACCACCACGATCGGCTTGCCCGTCCGGGCCACTGCTTCCGCAAGTTCCATCTGCGGCGCGGGAATCACGATCTCGGCGCGCGACTGCGCCTCGCCCGACATGTTCTCGCTCTCGCCGATCGCCAGGATCACCACGTCCGCCGCATTGGCCGCGGCCACCGCCGCCGCGATGCCGCCGGGCAGCGGCGCCTCGACGCCCGAGCCGAGCGTCACGCTCACCGAGCCCTTGTCCGCCACCGCGCCGCGCACGCCGCTGGCCAGGTCGATCGCCAGCGCATTGTCGCCATAGACCACCCAGGGCCCGTTGATGTCGCGCTTCCCTTCCGCGAACGGCCCGATGATGGCGATCTTCTTGCCGCTCTTGGGCAGCGGCAGCAGGTCGCCGTCGTTCTTGAGCATCACGATCGACTTGCGGCCGCTCTCGCGCGACAGCGCGATCGCTTCCCTGGTGCGCGAGCGCGCCTTTTCGCGCTTGGCGTCGATCCGGCGGAAGGGATCCTCGAACAGGCCGAGCCGGGCCTTCATCGCCAGGACCTTGCGCACCGATTCGTCGACCAGCGCGATCGGCACTTCGCCCTTGGCGACGAGATCGGGCAGATGGTCGCGGTAGAAGCCGCTGGTCATGCTCATGTCGACGCCGGCCAGGAAGGCGAGCTTCGCCGCCTCGCGCGCGTCCGCCGCAAAGCCGTGGTCGATCATTTCCATGTCCCCGGTATAGTCGGAGACGACAAAGCCCTCGAAACGCCATTCGTCGCGCAGGATCTTGCGCATCAGCCATTCGCTGCCGGTCGAGGGCACGCCCGAAATCTCGTTGAACGACGCCATCGCCGAGAGCGCGCCTTCGTCGAACGCAGTCTTGAAGGGCGGCAGATAGACTTCGCGCAGCGTCCGTTCGGAGACGTCGACGGTCGAATAGTCGAGCCCGGCCTCGGCCGCGCCATAGGCGGCGAAATGCTTGGCGCAGGCCAGCATCGCGTCGTTCGCCTTCAGGTCCTTGCCCTGGAAGCCGCGCACCCGCGCCGCGGCGATGACCTCGCCGAGCAGCGTGTCCTCGCCCGCGCCTTCCATGGTGCGGCCCCAGCGCTGGTCGCGCGCAATGTCGACCATCGGCGCGAAGGTCCAGTCGATGCCTGCCGCAGCGCCTTCGTACGAGGCCATGCGCGCGGTGCGCTCGGCGAGATCGGGATCGAACGCCGCCGCCTCGCCCACCGGCACCGGGAAGATCGTACGATGGCCATGGATCACATCGGCGGCGAAGAGCAGCGGGATCTTGAGGCGCGCCCTGGTCATCGCGACGGTCTGCATCCGGCGGGCCATCTCGGCGCCGTTGCCGTTGAACACGCCGGTGAGCCGCATCTTCGCGACTTCCTCCAGCTGCTGCTCGAAGCTCGGCCCGTTGGTGGGCGGATTGAGCGCGGTGGCGACGCCGCCGCCCCAGGCCGCGGGCAGGATGGTGAGCTGCCCGGCCTTCTCCTCCACCGTCATCTTGGCGATCAGCGAATCGATGAAGGCGGGCACCGGCAGGCTGCCCGCCGCCTGCAGCATCGCGCGCGCCGGGCTCGCGGCCCAGGCCGCGACCGCTCCGGCTCCCATGAGAGCCGCGCGTCGCGAAATCCTGGTGTCGAACATCTCGTTTCCTCTCCTGAACGCCCGCCGCTGAACGCCGACGGAAATTGTCTGCACCCGGCCGGCCGCGAAACTTTTTTGCTTGTCGCCGCCCGCCGTAACCGGTTACATAACTCGCGGACGGGTTGTATTGCAATCGCCGAAGCGGTCTGAAACGCGGGAAAACACGCGTCGATCGGGGAGAAGGGACTGAAATGGGCGAGGCCACCATCCGCGATGTCGCACGCCGCGCCGAAGTTTCGGTCGCGTCGGTGTCGCGCGCGCTGAACGGCCTCGACAATGTCCGCGCCGAAACCCGCGAGAAAGTGATCAAGGCGGCGAACGAGCTCGGCTATGTCCCCCATGCGGGCGCCCGCAGCCTCAGCCTGGCCCGCGCGCACGCGATCGGCGTCGTCCTGCCGGACCTGCACGGCGAGTTCTTCTCCGAATGCGTCCGCGGCATGGACAGGGAAGCGAGCCGGCGCGGCTATCTCCTCCTCCTCTCCAACATGCATGACGACAGCGACCAGGCGGCGGTCGCGCTGCGCACCATGCGCGGCCGCGTCGACGGCCTGCTCGTCATGGCCCCGCACATCGCGCCCGAGACGCTCGAACAGGCCATCCCGCCCGCGCTCCCCTCGATCCTGCTCAACAGCCATGCCGACCTGCCCGGCCGTCCGGCGCTGCGCTTCGACAATCGCGCGGGCGCCGAGGCGATGGTCGAGCATCTCGTCGCCAATGGCTATCGCCACATCGTCCACATCGCCGGACCCGACGGCAATCTCGACGCCGCCCAGCGCGCCGAGGGCTATCTCGCCGTCTGCGCCCGCCACCATCTGCCCCCGCGCATCCTGCCGGGCAACTTCAACGAGGAGGCCGGCGAAGCCGCCGCGCGCGCGATACTGGCAAGCGCCACGCGCACCGACGCCGTCTTCGCCGCCAACGACATGATGGCGATCGGCTGCCTCCATGCGCTGCGCGACGCCGGCACCCGCGTGCCCGAGGACATCGCGGTGGCCGGCTTCGACGACGTGCCGCTCGCCCGCTATCTCTCGCTCAGCACCGTCCGCGTGAACATCGCCGAGATGGGCGCCCGTGCCGTCGCCCGGCTGATCGACCTGCTCGAGGGCAAGGACATGCACCGTGCCAGCGAGATCCTCACTCCCGAACTGGTGATGCGCGCCACCACGGCGCCGCGCACCGCTTCCGGGAACGGAGCCGCGCATGCGTGACCGCGGCTCCGTCACTTTCTCGGCCTGGACTGTAACCGGTTCCATGGCTCCCTTCCCCCGGTTACACCCCCCTCGGGGGCGGCGTCTCGCGCGTCGCCCCCAATTTTTCGGGGCGGAACGGGGACCCCTTGCTCTATCGGCTATGAGGCTTTGGACATGATCGACCGGCGCGCGCTACTTTCGCAGTCTTCGCTGCTGCTCGCGGCCTCGGCGCTGCCCGGCACCGCCGCGGCCCAGGCGCACAAGGGCACGGCCATGCGCGCGCTGCCGCCCTTCTACGCCGACATCGAGCACCGTACCTTCCGCTGGTTCTGGGAGACGGCGCGGCGCGACAACGGCCTGGTCCCCGATCGCTATCCCGCGCCCAGCTTCTGCTCGGTCGCCGCGGTCGGCTTCGCGCTCACCGCCTATCCGATCGGCGTCGAGCGCGGTTGGATCACCCGGGCCGAGGCGCGCGACCTCACCCTCACCACGCTGCGCTTCTTCTGGGAAGCGCCCCAGGGCCCCGAGCCGACCGGCAGGATCGGGCACAAGGGCTTCTACTACCACTTCATCGACATGATCACCGGCGAGCGTTTCGGCAGGACCGAGCTCTCCAGCGTCGATACCACCCTGCTGCTGATGGGGGTGCTGTTCGCCGGCCAATATTACGACCGGGCGGACGCGAAGGAGCGCGAGATCCGCGACCTCGCGCAGAAACTCTATGCCCGCGCCGACTGGAATTTCTTCCGCACCGACGGCCGCAAGGCCGTGTCGATGGGCTGGCACCCGGAGCGCGGCCTGATCCCGGCCAGCTGGACCGGCTATAACGAGGGGATGTTCGTCTATATCCTGGGCCTGGCCGCCCCGGAGCATCCGCTGCCGGCGGACAGCTGGGAGGTGTGGACCGCCCCCTATCCGCACTGCTGGCGCGGCGAGGGGCCGACTCGCCACATCGCCTTCGCGCCGCTGCTCGGCCACCAGTACAGCCATATCTGGATCGACTTCCGCGGCATCCGCGACAAGGTGATGCGCGAGGCCGGCATGGACTATTTCGAGAATTCGCGCCGCTCCACCTATGCCAACCGCGCCTATTGCATCGCCAACCCCCGGGGCTGGGACGGCTGGTCCAAGGACATATGGGGCCTCTCCGCCTGTGACGGCCCGGGCGATTTCAAGCTGCCGTTCAAGGGCGGGACCGCCGAGTTCTTCGGCTATTCCGCGCGCGGCCCGCTCGGCCAGCCCGACGGGCGCGACGACGGCACCATCGCCCCCACCGCGGCGCTCAGCTCGCTGCCCTTCGCGCCGGAGATCGTGATCCCGGCGGCCGAGGCGATGCGCCGCGAGCATGGCGACCTGCTCTACGGCAAATACGGCTTCTACGATTCGTTCAACCCCAGCTTCCGCTGGACCGACAAGCCGCTCTCCAACGGCCGCGTCGATCCGGCCAAGGGCTGGTACGACACCGACCATATCGGCATCGACCAGGGCTCGATCCTGCTCCAGGCGGCGAATTATCGGAACGACTTCGTCTGGAAGCGCATGCAGGGCTGCGCGCCGATCCGCAAAGGGCTGAAGCTGGCCGGGTTCACCGGGGGCTGGCTGGGCTAGCCCAATGACTCCCCTCTCTTCCAGGGAGGAGCATATTAGCGGATCCGTACCGGCCGCGTGCGCCGCGAGACTCCGCTCTCGTCGAACGCCTCGACCGCGACCCAATAGTCGACGCCCGTGTTGAGCGCCCGCAGTTCCAGCGCCGGCCCCTGATCGGCCCAGCGCTGATAGGCGAGCGTCAGCCGGTCCGGCCGCACGCCCCACAGGACGTTGTAGCCCACCGCGCCCTTCACCGGCTTCCACGCCACATGGGCATTGCGCGCGTCGCCATCGCGCTTCGCCGCAACGCCGCCCGGCATCGCCGGCGCCTTGCCGCCCGCGCTGCCGAACACGCGCAGGTCGCCGATCGCCAGGTTCGAACCGCCGACATGCTCGTGCACGTACCGCACGTACCGCGCCTCCACCGGGGCCGGCAGCTGGAAATAGGCATTGGGCCGGTCGCGGCGCGGCGGCTCGGTTCGAGCCAGCGGGCGCCAGCGCTTTCCGTCCAGCGAGGATTGCAGCGCGAACTCGGTATAGATGTCCGGCGCATCGCCGAAGCGGCCGGACTTGTAGTCGGCGAAATTCACCTGCACCGCGCGCAGCATCTTCGCCGCGCCGAGATCGACGGTAAGCGTCTCGCCAGGCCTGTTCGCGCCCGCCACCCAGAAGGTCCGCGGATTCTCGTCGGTCACCCGATCCGCCGCGAACTCGCCCATCGTCGACGACGCCACCGCCGCCTTCCGGTACGACAGCAGCATCCATCCGGTGAACAGGCTCTCCGGATCCTCGACCTTCGTCGTCGGCGCATAATGGGGAAAGTCGCCGAACCGGGCCGAGACCGACATCTGCCCGTCCGCCCAGAATTTCGCCGGCCACATGCCGATGCGCCGCTCGAAGGTCCAGTTGTATCCGATCCACGGCGTGCCGGTGTTCCACCAGTTGCCGCTCACGTCCTGGAAGGTCGAGCCGTGCCCCGCTCCCTGCACGAAGCCGCCGGGCTTGTAGGCGACCGGGTTCCACGGCGCATATTCGAACGGCCCCAGCGGCTTGTCCGAGACATAGGTGCCGTTGGCATAGGCGTTGTACTCGGTCCCTGGCGCGCCGTACTGGAGATAGTAGCGGCCGCCTGCCTTCGTCATCCAGGCACCCTCCATGAAGGGCTTGATCGGCGTGCCGTCGGGCAGGGTGCCGCTATGGTCCTGGCCAAAGCGCTCCCAGCCATGCCGTTCGGGCTGCAGCGCGAGCATCGGCCTGGGCTTGCCCTTGTAGACCAGCTTGCCGTCCTCGAACGCGATCTCGATCCCGTAGAGCGGAAAGACGTTGGACGAGCCCCAATACATATACCATTTGCCGTCCTCGTCCTTGAACAGCGCCGGATCCCAGGGGCCGGGCGGCACCTTGTCCTCGCCGGGCGCGGGGACATGCCCCTCCCCCACCGAGTCCACCAGGTCGGGCATTCGCCGCACGAAGAAGTCGAGCTTGCCGCCGTCCGGATCGCTGGTCGACAGGATCGATTCCGCCCGCGTCATCGAGGGCTGGATCAGGATGCGCGCGCCGTCGCTCCACACCGCGGGGGCGACGATCGAGTTGAACGGCCAGCGGCTGGGCGTGACGAAGGTCCAGTGGACCAGGTCGCTCGACGACCAATAGCCGTCGGCCAGCGTCTGGAAGAGATAATATCTGCCCCTGTGGGTGACGATCGCCGGGTCCGCGCCGGTGCGGTACGAGATGCCCTGGTTCACCTGCTCGAAATTGTAGCGATAGTCGATGTCGATCGGATTGGCATAGGTCCGGCGCGCCTCCTGCGCCTGGACGGCACCGGCCACGAGCAGCGCGGCGCCGAGCGGAAACAGGATACGCATCGTTCTTCCCCGCATGAAAAAGGGGGAGGAGAGCCCCGTGGCTCGCCTCCCCCGAAAGTGATTGCGCCAGGGACCAGCCTAGAAGCGGTAGCCCAGGCGGAACTGGATGCGCCGCGGCAGCGTCAGCGTATTGGCGGCGTGGGCGGCGTCTGCCGGCAGCAGCAGGTCGGGCGGATTCGACGCCGGGTTCATATAGGTGTCGAAGTCCTTGAAGTTCTTGTTGTTGAACAGGTTCAGGATATCGACCGCCGCCTCGACATTGCCGCGGGCGATCTTGATGTCCTTCGCCAGCGAGACGTTGACCTCGCAAAAGGCGAACAGGCCCTTGATGCAGTTCTTCTCCGGATAGGCGGCGGTCAGCAGCGCCGCGCCGCTGTCCGAGCCGCGGCTGCCGTCGGTGACCTGATAGGCCGCGCCGCTGCTCAGCGTGGCGAGCGTCGAGAAGCGGAAGCCGAACGGCAGGTCGGCCATGCCCGAGATCACCACCCGGTGGCGCTCGTCGCCGGCCTTGGGCCGCCAGCCATAGCCGTCCGGCGTCAGGCCATCGAGGCTGAACAGGTCGCCGCCATTCTGCTCCGCCTTGGAGAGCGTATAGGCGATGTTCAGGCCCCAGCCCGAGGACTTGGTGTAGTTCTTGTCGAGCGTGAAATAGAGCGCCTTGTAGCGCGTATCGAGCCCGTCATAGCCGATCAGGACGTTGGCATAGCCGAACGGCACCACCGGCGCGGTGTTGCAGCAATTGCCCAGGCCGTTGTTCTGCCGGGTGGCGAACAGGTTGGTATAGCCGTTGCGGCCGCGCTGATAGGCGCCGGTGACCGAGGCCTCGAACACGCCGAAGCGCTGGCGCACGCCCAGGCTGAACTGGTCGTTCACCGGGGGCTTGGCGTCATTCTTCACCGCAAACAGCTCCGGCAGGCCGCTGGTCGAGCTTGCCGCCAGCGCGAGCAGGCCTGCGCGGGTGGCATAGGCCGGATTCCATGCCACGGTGGGCAGGCCCGAGCGCGGCTGGCCGTTGCGCGAGAAGCGGAACACGCCGACCGGGTTGATCGTGCGCGACAGCTCGTCGACCGTGTTGTTGAAGTTGTTGCGGTCGTAATAACGGCCCGCGCCGCCGAAGATCACCGTCGAGCGATCGCCCTTGATGTCCCACGAGAAGCCGATACGCGGCGCGAACGCCCCGGCGAACGGCTTACGGTTGCTGCCGTCGGTGATGTAGTTTTCGGGATTGAAATAGAACGTCTTCGGCAGTGCGCGCAGCGCCGCCGCCGCGGCAGCGGGCGTGCGATAATGGTTGTTGAAGCCGTTGGTCTCGTAATCCCAGCGCACGCCCAGATTCAGCTGCAGCCGCTCTGTGATGTTCCAGTCGTCCTGCAGGTAGAGGCCGATCTGGGTGTTCGATGCCTTGATCTTGCCGCTGCCCAGGCCCAGCCGCGCTTCGGCCGGGAAGGAGAAGTCGGTGTCGTCGCTCGGATCGTTCGGCGTGCCCGCCGCATCGATGCGATAGGTGTAGCGCGGCTGGACATAGGCGTTGTTGTCGAACTGGATGTCGGTCACTTCGACGCGCGCGCCGAACTTGATCGCATGCCCGTCAAAGCCGGTGAAGGTGAAGTCGTCGCGCAGCGTGTAGTTCTGCTGGGTCTCGTTGCGCGTCGAATCCTTGCCGCCGAACACGATCACGCCCGCATACTCGTAGGACGGCAGCTCGGGGTGCAGCGAGGTCGGGTTGAAGTTGTAGTTCAGGTAGCTCGCGTTGAACTCGTTGGTGAAGTCGCCGCCGTTGTAGGTCCACTTGAACAGATAGGTATCGATCTTGTTCTTCTTGTTCTCGGCATTCTCATAGGAGATGATGCCGCCGAAATTCTGGATGTCGGTTTCCTGGCGGCGGCTGAACGACAGGTCGAAGGTCTGGCGATCGTCCGGCGTGAGCGTCAGCTTGCCGAAGTAGAAATCGCCGCGGAACGGGCTGACGAACGCGCCTTCGAAGTCGCTCAGCTTGCGGCCCGAATATTGCTCGAACTGCTGGATCGCCCCCGGCGAGCCGGTGCTCTTCACGTTGAACGCGCGGTTCTGGTCATTGCCTTCATAGGCACCGAAGAAGAACAGCCGGTCCTTGATGATCGGGCCGCCGAGCGACACGCCATATTGCTTGCGCTCGAACGCCGGCTCGGGCCGGTTGTAGCGCTTGTCGAGATACGCCTTCTCGCTCAGCCCCTTGTCGGTGTACTGGCCGAAGATCTCGCCGTGGAACTCGTTGGTACCCGACTTGGTGACCGCGGTGACGATCGCCGCGCCGGCCTGCTCATATTCGGCCTTGTAGTTCTGGGTGAGGACGCGGAACTCCTGCACGGCCAACTGGCCGAACGGATTGCCGCGACTGTTCTGCTGGCCGGCGATGCCGCCCTCGCGTACCTGGTTCTTCAGGCTGATGCCGTCGATGAACACATTGACCTGGCTGGCGGTCGAGGCGCCCGAGGTGAAGCCCTTGCTGGTCTCGCTATCATTATACTTCACGCCCGGCGCGAGCGCGACAAAGGACAGGAAGTTGCGATCGGTCTGCGGCAGGCGCTGGATCTGCGTCACGCTGACATTGGTCGCGACTTCGCTGGTCCGCGTCTCGGTGAGGCGGCTGCCGGTGACGACGATCCGGCCCTCGGGCACGCTCGCCGTGCCGCCGATCGTCAAATCGAGGCTGGCCGACTGGCCAACGGCGACCACCACCCGCTGAGTCGTGCTCTCGCTGCCCGCCGTGGCGGTCACTTCATATTCGCCCGGACGCAGGCCGGTGAGCGTATAGCCGCCGTTCGCATCGCCGGTTGCGCGCCAGATCTGGTTGGTGGCGGTGCTGCGCGCAGCCACCTGCGCGCCGGCCGCGCCATTGCCGTCGGCGCCGATCACCTGGCCGCGCACGCTGGCAGTGCTCACCTGCGCCGAAGCCATGCCCGGCAGCAGCACCGCGCCGCTCGCGAACAAGGTTGCCGCCGCCATCGCCGTCGCCGAGATGCCACGCGTCAGGACGCGACGATTCTTCCTCGAAATTCCCACTGTCATTCCTCCCCAACCCAGTTGTAACCGGTTACAAACGGTGGCGCGCGTTGTTCTGATTATGGTTGCCGCCAGAAACTCCCATGAAACCGGTTTCATGAAACTGTCAATCCCACGGATGCGTCAGCGTTGTCGGCGTTGAATTTTGCTGCACTGCGATGTGTCGTCGATGCAACACCTCGGCCCGCGCCGGCCATCCGCGGGCACCGGGCCGCCCCTCTTGCGGCACGTGCAGGGGACTCCCCATATCCGCGCCATGAGCGAAACAAATGCGTGGCACGGCACGACGATTCTCTCCGTGCGCAAATCCGGCAAGGTGGTGATCGCGGGGGACGGCCAGGTATCGGCCGGCAATACCGTGATGAAGCCCAATGCCCGCAAGGTGCGGCCCCTGGGCGACGGCAAGGTGATCGCGGGCTTCGCGGGCGCCACCGCCGATGCGTTCACCCTGTTCGAACGGCTCGAGGCCAAGCTGGAGCGCCATAACGGCCAGTTGCTCCGCGCCGCGGTCGAGCTCGCCAAGGACTGGCGGACCGACAAATATCTCCGCAACCTCGAGGCGATGCTGATCGTCGCCGACAAGGAAGTGACGCTGGTCGTCACCGGAAACGGCGACGTGCTCGAGCCCGAGGGCGGGGTGGCGGCGATCGGCTCGGGCGGCAATTTCGCCCTGGCCGCCGCGCGCGCGCTGGTCGATTACGAAAGCGACCCCGAAAAGATCGCGCGGGCTGCCATGAAGATCGCGGGCGAGCTGTGCGTCTACACCAACGATCGGCTGACCGTGGAAATGCTCGACAGTGATGCCTGACGCCGGGGGCGACCGGGCAAGGTTCGGCTTCGACTATGATCCCCGCCGCAACCGCATCCTGGTCCATATCCGCGATTTCTGGACGATGGAGACGGTGCGCGCCTTCGCGGCGGCGGCGGGCGCGAAGGCGCAGGAGGTGCGCGCGATCCGCGACGATTACGACGTGCTGATCGATTCGCGCGACTTCCCGGTCCAGGCGAACGACGTCGCCGACCTCCTCCCCAGCATCGCCGAGGCCGGTCTGACCCTCACCTCGGGCCGCGCCGCCTCGGTCGTGGGCAGCCATCTGAACAAGCTCCAGGCCGAGCGCACCCAGACGCATCCCCGGATGCGGATATTCATGACCGTGGAAGAGGCCGAGGCCTGGCTGAGCGGGGAATGACTCTCCCCTCCCCCTGAAGGAGAGGGGCAAATCCGTGCCATGAGCCCAGCTCATGCCTCCCCCTATCCAAAACGGGGTTGAGCCTCCCCGCCCCGCGCCTACCCTGCGCGCCATGGACATCGCCCGCCGCCCGCTGATCGCTTCCGCCGCCGCACTGGCCCTTCCCGGCTGCGCGGCGGATCCGCGCCCGGCGGCGCTGGCCAGCACCACGCGCGGCCCGAAATGCCTGCCGGCCGTCAACGTCGCGCCCGGCCGGGTCATCCGCACCGTCGCGGGCCTGCGTCCCTATCGCGCCCAGGGCTTCGTCGTCCGCGCCGAGCCGCTGGGGGACAAGCGGCTCGTCCATAACTACGGCCATGGCGGCGCCGGCATCACGCTCGGCTGGGGCACGTCGCGCCTCGCGGTCGATCTCGGCCTGCCCGGCCATGGCGGCCCGGTTGCCGTGCTCGGCTGCGGCATCGTCGGCCTCACCACCGCGCGCCTGCTCCAGGAAGCGGGCCGCCAGGTCACGCTCTATGCCGCCCAGCTTCCGCCCCACACCACGTCGAACGTCGCCGGCGGGCAGTGGCATCCGGCCAGCCTCTACGACCCCGATCGGGTCACGCCCGAATGGATCGCGCAGTTCAAGGCGGCGATGGACTATAGCTGGCGCCGCTTCCAGATCATGGTCGGCGCGGAATATGGCATTCGCTGGATGCCGACCTATCTCCAGATGCCCGACGATCCGGCCGGGGACGATGCCGAGCCCGATCTCTCCAGCACCTACGAGACCGACCGCGTGATCCTCGGCCCCGGCGAGCATCCTTTCCCGGTCCGGCGCGTCCGCCGGTTCAGCACCCTGTATGCCGAGAGCGGCCATCTCCTCCGCCAGCTGATGCGCGACGTCCAGATCGCCGGCGGCCGGTTCGTGGTCCGCGACTTCGCCACGCCCACCGACATCCTCGCGCTGCCCGAGACGCTGGTGTTCAACTGCACGGGCCTGGGCGCCGGCACGCTGTTCGGCGATACCGGGATCGAACCGGTACGCGGCCAGCTCGCCGTGCTGCTGCCCCAGGCCGAGGTGCAATATGCCGTCGCCGGGCAGATGGGCTATATGTTTCCCCGCGACGACGGGATCGTCTGCGGCGGCACTTTCGAACATGGCGAATGGGACCCCACGCCCCAGCCCGAGCGGATCGCGAAGATCCTCGCGAAGCAGCGCGGCTTCTTCTCCGGCTTTCGCTGCACGGCTTGAAGCGGCGCGTGCGGCCCCCAACATCGGGGTCCGAAACGAACCAGAGAACCCATTTCCCCAAATGAACGAGAATCTCACGCCCAAGGCGATCGTCGCCGCGCTCGATGCGCACATCATCGGCCAGAAGGACGCCAAGCGCGCCGTATCGGTGGCGCTGCGCAACCGCTGGCGCCGCCAGCAACTCTCGGCCGAACTGCGCGACGAAGTCACGCCCAAGAACATCCTGATGATCGGGCCGACCGGCTGCGGCAAGACCGAGATCAGCCGCCGCTTGGCCAAGCTCGCCGATGCCCCCTTCGTCAAGGTGGAAGCCACCAAGTTCACCGAAGTCGGCTATGTCGGCCGCGATGTCGAGCAGATCGCCCGCGACCTGGTGGAAGAGGCGATCCGGCTCGAGAAGGAGCGCCGCCGCGCCGCGGTGAAGGATAAGGCCGAGGAAGCGGCGATGGGCCGCCTGCTCGACGCGCTGACCGGCAAGGACTCGTCCACCGCCACGCGCGAGGCGTTCAAGCAGCGCTTCCATGAGGGCACGCTGGACAATTCGGAGATCGAGATCGAAGTCGAGCAGGCCGGCGGCATGCCCTTCGAGATTCCCGGCGCACCGATGCAGATGATCAACCTGGGCGAAATGATGAAGGGCCTGGGCGGCCAGTCGCTCAAGCGCCGCAAGATGAGCGTGCGCGCCGCCTGGGCCAAGCTCGTCGAGGAAGAGGCCGACAAGCGCCTCGACCAGGACGAAGTGAGTCGCGTCGCGCTGGCGGATGCCGAGGCCAACGGCATCGTCTTCCTCGACGAGATCGACAAGATCGCCGTTTCGGACGTGCGCGGCGGCTCGGTCAGCCGCGAGGGCGTCCAGCGCGACCTGCTGCCGCTGATCGAGGGCACCACCGTCGCCACCAAATACGGGCCGATGAAGACCGACCATATCCTCTTCATCGCGAGCGGCGCCTTCCATGTCGCCAAGCCGAGCGACCTGCTTCCCGAGCTGCAGGGCCGCCTGCCGATCCGGGTCGAGCTGAAGGGGCTGACCGAGGAGGATTTCGTCGCGATCCTCTCGGACACCAAGGCGAGCCTGGTCCAGCAATATGCGGCGCTGCTCGGCACCGAGGGCGTGCGGATCGACTTCACCGACGACGGCATCCGCGCAGTCGCGCGCATCGCCGCCGAAGTGAATGGCGAAGTCGAGAATATCGGTGCCCGCCGGCTCCAGACCGTGATGGAGAAGCTGCTCGAGGACATCAGCTTCGGCGCCGAGGACCGCAAGGGCGAGACGCTGGTGATCGACGGCGCCTATGTCGACGGGCAGCTCGCCGCCGTGGCGCGGAACACCGACCTGAGCCGCTACGTACTGTAGACGCGCAAGGTTGCTCCCCGATCGGGTCGAGGGTTCCCCCCTTCTCTCGTCATCCCCGCCTTCGCGGGGATGGCGGCTATTGGGTGGTTAGCTGCCGTACGCTTCAGACCGGACAGGGTACGGAATTAGCCAGTCATAAAACGGGCGGTGTCCATTTGCAGCTTGCTCTTCAGGCAGGCCCATTCTTGCCCATAATGGCGTGGCTTACCGATTTGCTGAAGACCGGAAAACCTTATCGTGTTTCCGTCAACGAGAACCGCATCCGAAATGCCGCATTGTTTCCGGGCTCGTTCCAAATTCTCATCGGTAAGAGGCTGTTTTTGATCTCTCACTACCTCGTGCGCTGCACAACCCGTCACGCTTCCAAGAAGAAGCACTATGGCCAGGGCAGCATCTCGTTGCATCCCGATATTATATTCTGCTGCTGAATGTCTGCAACTGGGGCGTTTGCTGCCCGACCGCTCCTGGACAGGTCGCCGCCCGGCTGAGTGACCGGCAATGGGTGGGAAGCGGACGCCCGCTACGCCCGTTTGATAGCCTCGACGATGATAAGGTCACCGCGCTGTCTGCCTTCCACCTGCACCCTCAGGCCCACCAGCCCGAGTATGCGATCATCATCGACCTCTAGCCGCCACAGATGACCGTGCTCGGTGGCGAGATATATCTGCTCCTGCGGGAAACGTCGCAGCACGCCAATCGCCTGCCGATGCTTTGCTGCCATTCGCCAAAATACTCCATCACGCAGCGTCCGCAATTGGGGCGGTAGCCGCTAGGCCGCTTCATGAGCCGAAAATTCAGCTGGAGCGGCGGAGATTGGATGGAAAGCGGTCGTTGCCAGCGAACCGACTAACCAACCTCTCTGACGAACTGGCTTGCAAACTGCGTATTGTAGGCGTGAAAATCGCCCTCGGGCGTAACAACTAATTCCGTAATATTGGCGCGTTGGAAGGTATCTTCGTTCGCTTGGTCGTTGACCTTGAGGCTGACGGTGAGCGCGCCACCCTCTTCTCTAATCAGCTTGTAATCATATTCAACTACTTTGCCGAAACAGAAAATTTCGCCACCATTGATCGAAAGTTCAGATGCTTGATCGTCCGCATCAACCCAACATCCTTGCATGGGGTCCGGCAGCGGAACGTTACGGCCTAAGCGATCCATTTTTTATACCCCCGCAATTCCTGCGAACCGTTTTAGCGGAGACCAGAATGTCCGCAACTGGGGCGTTTGCTGCCCGACCGCTTTTGGATCGATCGTCGCCCGGCCGAGCGACCGAGAATGGACCCTCCTTGTCCGAAGGGGATAATCGCCCGAGCAGATCGGGGAGGAATTTGCTTTCCCGATACTGTGTGCCTTGCCACCATCCCTTCACGATTCGTTTCGCACGGGGATCCACATGAAGCGCCTGCTCGCCGCCGCCCTGCTCTCCACCGCCGCCGCGGCGCCCGCCCATGCGCAGACGGCAGCCCCGGCCCCGCCCGTCGCCGCGCAAAAGCCGCACGAGGTCAAGGCGCCTTTCGGAGCCACCCGCAACGACGAATATTACTGGCTGCGCGACGACACGCGGAAGAACCCGGAGATGCTGGCCCATCTCAAGGCGGAAAACCTGTATGCCGACGCAGTACTCGCCGCGGAGAAGCCGCTGGCGGACAAGCTCTATGGAGAGATCGTCGGGCACATCAAGCAGGACGACAGCTCGGTCCCCTATCTGAAGCGCGGCTATTATTACTACACGCGCTTCGCCACCGGCGCCGACTATCCGATCGTCGCACGGCGCAAGGGCAGCCTGGAGGCGCCCGAGGAAGTGATCCTCGACCAGCCGGCCATGGCGCAGGGCCATAATTTCTTCCAGATCGCCGGCCGCGCGGTGAGCCCGGACAACCGACTGCTCGCCTATACGCTCGATACCGTCGGGCGCCGCCAATATGTGCTCCAGGTGAAAAACCTCGCGACCGGCGAGACCTTCTCGGACAGCATTCCCAATGTCGAGGGCGGCGTGGCCTGGGCCGGCGACAACCGGACGATCCTCTACCTGGAGAAGGATCCCGTCACCCTGCTCTCCAAGCGGGTCAAGGCGCACGTCCTCGGCACGCCCGCCTCTGCGGACCGGCTGATCTACGAGGAGAAGGACGACACCTATTACATGGGCGTCGGCCGCACGACCGACGATCGGTACCTCTGCATCTATCTGCACAGCACGGTCAGCGACGAGCAGCGCTGCGCCCCCGCGGCGAACCCCGCCGCCTTCACGGTGATCGCCCCGCGCGAGCGCAACTTCCTCTACCAGGCCGATCATCTCGGCGACCGCTGGATCGTCCGCACCAACTGGCGGGCGCCCAATTACCGGCTGGCGACGGTGCGCGACGCGCATCTCCCCCGTGGCCGCGCCGCCTGGACGGACCTGGTCCCGGCCGATGGCGAGGTGTTCATCGAGGACTTCAAGCCCTTCGACGGTTTCCTCGCCGTCGAGGAACGCTCCCAGGGCAACAAGAAGCTGCGCATCCTCGTCCCCGGCGCCAAGCCGTTCCCGGTCGCGGCCGACGAGCCCGCCTATACCATGGCGCTCGGCACCAACGAGGAGCCGGGCAGCGAATGGCTGCGCTACACCTATGATTCGCTGGTGACGCCGACCACCACGTACGAAGTGAACTACAAGACCGGCGAGCGCCGCGTGCTCAAGGTCCAGCCGGTGCCGGGCTATGATCCCGCGAAATACGTCACCGAGCGCGTCTGGGCCACCGCGCGCGACGGCACCAGGGTTCCGGTCAGCCTGGTCCATGCAAGGGCCTTCGCGAAGGACGGCACCGCCGCGCTCTTCCAATATGCCTATGGCAGCTACGGCTATTCGACCGATCCGGCCTTCTCGCCGATGCTCCCCAGCCTGCTCGATCGCGGCATGGTCTATGCCATCGCCCATATCCGCGGCGGCCAGGAAATGGGCCGCAAATGGTTCGACCAGGGCAAGGTGCTCAACAAGAAGAACAGCTTCACCGATTTCATCGACGTGACGCGCTTCCTCGTCGACCAGGGCTATGCCGCGAAGGGCCGCGTCGCCGCGATGGGCGGCAGCGCCGGCGGGCTGCTGATGGGCGGCGTCGCCAACATGGCGCCGCAGGACTATCGCGTGATCGTCGCGCAAGTGCCCTTTGTCGACGTGGTCACCACCATGCTCGACACCTCGATCCCGCTCACCACCGGCGAGTTCGACGAATGGGGCAACCCCGCCGAGAAGCGCTATTACGACTATATGCTGAGCTATTCGCCCTACGACAATGTCGCGGCGCGGGCCTATCCGGCGATGTACGTCTCCACCGGCCTGTGGGACAGCCAGGTGCAATATTACGAGCCGGCCAAATGGGTCGCCCGGCTGCGCGCGAAGAAGACCGACGCCAACCCGCTCGTCTTCCGCATCAACATGGAGGCCGGCCATGGCGGCAAATCGGGCCGGTTCGAGCGCTATCGCCAGCAGTCCGAATATCTCGGCTTCGTGATGGACCGGCTCGGCGTGGCGAAGTGAGCCCCCTCCCCTTCGCGGGGAGAGGGCGCTATTTTGCCTTCTCGTACGGCGTGAACCTGCCGAACATGCAATAGGCGCCCGGAATGCTCGAACCCGGATCGAGCACGCGGAACCGGTCGTTCCGGCAGAGCTGCGATCCGTGCACCTCGACGATCAGCGTGGTGTAGGGCCGCAGGCCCGGGCAGCTGCTCCCCAGGTCGTTGCGCCACAGCGTCCGCCCCACCGGCTTGTAGAGGATGGTGCGGTCGTCGATGATCTGCGGGCCGTCGGAATCGGAGATGCTGATGCAGTCGCGCGGCGCGCCCGGCACCCGGTCGCCGAGCGCCGTCGCCAGGTCGTTCCGCGCCTCGGCCCGTTGCGAGGCCTGCATCTCGCTGCTGGCGGCGCAGCCGGCCAGCGCAAGCATCGCGGCGATGATGGGGACGCGCATCCCGGCTCTCCTCATTTGGCGTAGGGCACGAAGCTGCCGAGCGCACAGCTGCTGGTCAGCATGCCGCCGCCCAGCCGCGAGCGCGTGCGGACGATGTCGCCGCGGCACAGCTGGCCGGATGTGCTTTCGACCACCATCAGATCGTCGCTCGCCAGCCCGGTGCAGCTGCCGGTCACGTCGTTGCGCCACACCTTCTTGCGGCCTTCGATATAGAGGATCGTGTTCGGAAAGCCCTGGGTCTCGCCCATCCGCTCGCGCGGGATGCAATCCTGCGGCTTGCCCGGCGTAAGGCCGGCGAGCGTCCTGGCGATCTTGGCCTCGTCGCGATCGGCGGCCCGCTGCGGCATCGCGGCGTTGGCGGCGCAGGCGGCGGCGAGCGTGAGGACCGCGGGAATGGCGAAGCGGAACATCTCTATTCTCCTGTCGCCCCCGACCGTCGCATCATAGCGCTTCGCCGATCAAAATGCATCCTTCGCCGCACGCCGCTCGCCGAGCTGGGCGGCGCTGGCGGCGCGCAGGAAGGGATTGGTGGCGAGTTCCTGGCCGATCGTCGTCGGCACGGTCGCCTCGCCCGCCGCGCGCGCGGCGTTCACTTCGGCCATGCGCGCGCGGATCGCCGCATTGTCCGGCTCGGCGACCAGCGCGTAGCGGCCGTTCGACTGGGTATATTCGTGCGCGCAATAGACCCGGGTCTCGGGCGGCAGCTGCGCGAGGCGCCGCATATTGGCGAACATCTGCTCCGCCGTCCCCTCGAACAGCCGGCCGCAGCCCATGGCGAACAGCGTGTCGCCCACGAAGACCACCGCATCCCCGGCGAAATGATAGGCGATGTGCCCCGCCGTGTGCGCCGGCACTTCCAGCACCTGCGCGACATGATCGCCGATGCGCGCTTCGTCGCCTTCCCGCACCAGCCGGTCGGCCGTCGGGATTTTCGCCGCCTCCGCCGCGGGCGCGACCACCTCGGCGCCGGTGCGCGCCTTGATCCCGGCATTGCCCCCGGTGTGATCGGGATGCCAGTGCGTGTTCCAGATCGCGGTGATCGCCCAGCCGCGCTCGTCCGCCTCCGCCAGCACGGGATCGGCGACGGCGGGATCGACCACGATCGTCTCGCCCGAGGCGGGATCATGGACCAGCCAGATGTAATTGTCGCTGAGGGCGGGGATGCGGACGATCTGGAGCATGGCGCCAGACTAGGCGCCCGCGCGCCCCTGCGCCAGTTCCGCAACGAGCGTGCCGACCAGTTCCTCCGCGCCCATCGCCCGCACCCGCGCGACGCCGGTCCCCGCCCAGAGCGGCGAATAGTCGCCCCGGCCATCCGCCTCGGCATGCGCGCGCAACGGCGCCAGCGCGTTGGAGCCATAGGGGAAGGCCGGCACCTCGCCGCGGATCGGCCCCAGCTCGCGCATCAGCCGGTTGCGGATGCCCTGGGCCTCGCCCCCGGAGAACAGGTTGGTGAACTCGGTCGGCACCCGGGTGCCCAGCAAGGCGCGGAACGGCGCCGAGATCGCGCTCTCCCGCGCCGCGAGAAAGGCGGTGCCCAGCTGCACCGCGCTCGCGCCCGCCGCCAGCGCCCGGGCGATGTCCGCGCCATCGACGATCCCGCCCGCCGCGATCACCGGCACCGCGATCTCCTCCGCCAGCAGCGCGGCAAGCGGCGTCGGCCGATGCGCCGCGCCAAGGAACCAGCCCGAATGCCCCCCCGCTTCCGCCCCTTGCGCGATCACCGCGTCGACACCCCGCGCGGCAAGCCAGCGCATCTCCTCGGGCGTGGTCGCATTGCCGAACACCAGCGCGCCGGTGCCCCGCACCCGGGCGACCAGCGCTTCCCCGGGCAGGCCGAAATGGAAGCTGACGATCGCCGGCCGGGCCTTCTCGACCGCCGCGCACAACGCTTCGTCAAAGGGCCTGCGCAGCGGCGGCACGGGGCCGGGCTCGACGCCTTCCTCAGCATAATAGGGCGCGAGCAGGGCATGCCAGGCGCGCTCGTCGGGCGCGGGTTCCGGCAAGTGATGGCAGAAGAAATTGAGGTTGAGCGGCCCGTGCGCGGCGGCATGCACCTCGGCGACCTGCGCGGCCAGCTGCGCGGGCGTCAGCATCGCGCAAGGCAGCGATCCCACCGCGCCGCCCCGGATCGCCGCGATCGCGAGCGCCGCACCACCGGCACCCGCCATGGGCGCCTGCACGATCGGAGCCCGCGCCCCAAGCGCTTCGAGAAGGCCTACCATTGCCCCGTATTCGGCATCGATGCCCAAGGCTCGGCCGGCGCCAGCCGGTCGCCCGCCTGGAGCAGCTCGATCGAGATATTGTCGGGCGTGCGGACGAACGCCATGTGGCCGTCGCGCGGCGGGCGATTGATCGTCACGCCGCCGTCCATCAGCCGCTGGCAGGTCTCGTAGATATTGTCGACGCGATAGGCGAGGTGCCCGAAATTGCGCCCGCCGGCATAGATTTCGGCCGGGCTGCCGTCCTCGGCCGGCCAATTATAGGTCAGCTCCACCTCGGCATCGGCGCGCTGGCCCTCGCCCTTCGAATCCTCGTCGGCGGCAAGGAAGATCAGCGAGAAGCGCCCCTGCTCGCTGTCCATCCGCCGCACCTGCCGGAGGCCCAGCAGCTCGAAAAAGGCGATCGTGGCGTCGGGATCCGTCACGCGGATCATGGTGTGGAGGTAACGCATGCGGCGAAAATAGGAGTGCCCGGACCCGAGCGCCAGCCTCAAATGTCCCGCGCCGATGCCCGGCCGCTCCGCCGCGTGATCATCGGCCACGCCCCCCGATGCACCATCGCGATCAGCCCGGCATAGAGCGAGGCTACCAGCGCACGCCGGGCAAAGGTCTCCCAGCCATGTGCGGTGATCCGCCCGGCATCGAAGATGTCGCCGGCAGCGCCGGAAACAACGAGGCTGCCCCAGGCGCGCCACGCCCGAACTCGATCCTGCGCATCCGTTCCCCTCACCCCTGCCGGCTCGCGGAAGATCCAGGCCTATTTCTCCGTCGCCGAGAACTGCTCCAGCGCCTTGCGGGCCGCGGTGGCGATGCCGGTGCCCGGCGCCAGCTCGATCGCCCGGTTCCAGGCCGTTCGTGCATCGGCCTCGTTGCCGCTCGCCGCGGCGACATTGCCTGCCTCGAGCTGGACAGAGGGATCGTCCGGCGCGCGCCGCAGCGCCTCGGTAACGTCGCGGGCCGCCCGGCCCAGATCGCCCGCGCGCCGGGCCAGCGTCGCGGAAAGCAGCCAGGCTAGCGGATCCTTGTCGGCATAGGTGAGCGCCTTGTCGATGTCGCTGCGCGCCGCTTCCATGTCGCCTGCCGCCACCATCGCCCGCGCGCGATCGAGATGCGCCTCGCCCAGGTCGAGCCCGGCCAGCGTGCCCGTCGCCAGCGCCGCGTCGATCGCCGCACGCGCCTTGGTCGGATCGCCCGCCGCGATCCAGGCGTTGCCCGCCGAAGCCCAGTAATTGGGCGCGCGCGGATCCTTGCCGGTCTCCGCCTCGCGCGCGGCATCCTCGAACGCGCCGGCGGCCGCCGCCCATTTCTCCTGGTTCGCATAGGCGACGCCGAGGCACTGGCGCGCGAGCACGCCGCCGCCGGTGGTGCGCCACTGGATCGCGTCCATCTGGCCCCGCACCGGATCGCCGGTCGCCAGGTCCATGCACTGGGTGAAGCGCGGCGGCTCCTTCTCGGGCGCGACGGGAGCCGGCGCGGGCGCGGGCTTGGCCGGCGCGGCGGCAGGCACGGCCTGCAGGGCGAGGATCAGGAAAGGGAGCATAGGGCGAGCACTTCCTCGAGCGCGCGCACGATCAGGGCCAGGTCCTGCTCGCGCGAGAAACGGTGTTCCGCGTCCTTGACCAGCAGAGTCTGCACCATGTCTGAACGGATCGCCGCCGCCAGCCGCGGGGCATGCTCCCAGGGCACTTCCTTGTCCTTCTGCCCGTGGAGCAGCCGCGCCGGCCCGCCCCAGGCGATTGGCTGGACGAGCACGCGGTTCGCCTCGCCCGATGCCCAGAAGGCGCGGGTGGTGACGGTCGGCCGGTCGCCATAGTCGTTGGGCGCCTCGATCCGTCCGGTCTGGAGCAGCGCCAGCTTCTGCTCCATGGTGAAGCCCCAATCGGTGAAGTCCGGCGCCGCCGCGATGCCTACCATGCCGGCGACCATTTCCGGCCGCGCCTTGGCGATCATCGCCATGATCCAGCCGCCCATCGACGAGCCGACCAGCACCACCGGCCCGCGCGCGACTTCGTCGATCATCCGGATCGCGTCGTCGCGCCAGCTGGCGAGCGTCTCGGCCTCGAAATCGCCTTCGCTCTCGCCGCAGCCGGCATAGTCGAAGCGCAGATATGCCCGGCCATTCGCCCTGGCCCATTGCTCGAGATGGAGTGCCTTGGTGCCCTGCATGTCCGAGGCATAGCCGCACAGGAACAGCACCGTCGGGCCTGCGCCCGGCGTGTGATGATAGGCAAGCGCGGGGCGGGGCGGGGCTTCGGCGGCGGTGGTTTCGGTCATCGAGACGGGATAGCCGGCCGATGACCCCCTTGAAACCCCTCTCCCGCCGGGAGAGGGGCTTAGATATTCCCCGAGAATGTGTCGCACTGGGCAGGATCGCCCGTGTCCAGCCCCTTCTTCAGCCAGGCCATGCGCTGCGCCGAGGTGCCGTGGGTGAAGCTCTCGGGCACCACCGTGCCCTGGGCCTGGCGCTGGAGCGTATCGTCGCCGATCGCGTTGGCGGCGGTCATGCCTTCCTCGATGTCGCCCGGCTCGATCCGCTCCTTGTTGCGCGCCGCCCACACGCCGGCAAAGCAATCCGCCTGCAGCTCGAGCCGCACCGACAGCGCATTGCCCTCGGCCCGGCTCGCCCGCGCCTGGAGCTGCGAGACCTTGCCCGAGGTGCCGAGCAGGTCCTGCACATGATGCCCCATTTCGTGCGCGATCACATAGTCGCGGGCGAAGTCGCCCTTGGCGCCGAAGCGCTGCTCCAGTTCCCGGAAGAAGCTGGTGTCGAGATACACGCCCTGGTCCGCCGGACAGTAGAAAGGCCCCACCGCCGAGCTCGCCGAGCCGCAGCCCGAATCGACCTGGCCCTGGTAGAATTTGATCGTCGCCGGCCGATAGGATCGCCCCGCCTCGCGGAAGATCGCCGCCCAGGTATCGTCCGCCAGCCGCATCACGCGGCACGATTCGAGCCGCTCGCCCGTGCACACCTGGCGCCCGCTCTGCCCCGCGGTGGGCGATTGGCCCACGCCGCTGCCGGCGCCGCCCGACGAAAGCAGCCCGCCGCCGCCGCCGCTGCTCATCGCGAAATAGGCGATGGCGATCAGCCCGATGATCGCGATGCTCCCGCAGCCCATGCCGCGGCCGAGCAGCAACGGCAGCAGCCCCAGCAGGCCGAAGCCGCCGCCACCCCCGCCACCGCCGCTTCCCAGGTCCTGGGCATTGTCGGTGGGGTCGATATCGTCGAGCCGCATGGCATCCCTCTTCGTTGGCGCGCCGCGACAATGCCCCAAGCGGCGTTGCGTTGCACGCACCAACCAACGCGAAACAGGCACTTCCCTCGGCGCATGGTTTCGGCCAAGGCAGGCGCATGGCAGACGCCGAGTCACGTCCCCGCCGCCAGGCCCCCGGCCTCCCGTTGCCGGACACGGTAGCGCTGGTGCTGCAAGGCGGCGGCGCGCTCGGCGCCTATCAGGCGGGCGTGATCGACGAACTGCAGGGCGCCGGCATCGAGGTGGACTGGGTCGCCGGCATCTCGATCGGCGCAGTCAATGCCGCGCTGTTCGCCGGCAATCCGCCCGAGAAGCGCATCGCCGCGATCCGCACCTTCTGGGAAGACGCCACCGCCGCGCTCCCCGATTTCTCGCTGCCCATGCACGACGCCGCGCGCGAGCTGAGCCACGAATGGGCGGCGGGCATGGTCATGCTGGGCGGCGTGCCCGGCTTCTTCCGCCCGCGCCTGCTGCCGCCCGGCTTCGCCGTCCCCGGCACGCCCGAGGCGCTGAGCTTCTACGATACCGCCCCCCTGCGCGAGACGCTCGACCGGCTGGTCGACTGGGACCTGCTCAACAAGGGGCCCGTCCGCCTCTCGGTCGGCGCGGTCGACATCAAGAGCGGCAATTTCCGCTATTTCGACACGCGCGACGAACGCCTCGACGCGCGCCACATCATGGCATCGGGCGCGCTGCCGCCGGGCCTGCCGCCGGTGGAGATCGACGGCTGCTGGTATTGGGACGGCGGCCTCGTCTCCAACACGCCGCTCACCCATGTCCTCGACCGGCAGGATGCCGAGACGCTGATCTTCCAGGTCGACCTGTTCCCCGCCGCCGACGAGCTGCCGCGCACGATCACCGACGTGCTGGCGCGCGAGAAGGAGATCCGCTTCTCCAGCCGCACCCGCGCCGTCTCGGACGAGCGGATGCGGCTGCGCCAGGAGCGCCAGATGGTCTGCCGCCTGCTGAGCAAGCTGCCGCCCGAACTGCTGGAGGATCCCGAGGTGCAGGCGGTCCGCGCCCGGGTCTCCGAATTTCCGGTCAGCCTGGTCCATCTGATCTATCGCGCCAATGCCTGGGAGGGCGGGGCGCGCGACTTCGAATTCTCGGCGCGCTCGATGCACGAGCATTGGCAGGCCGGGCGCATGGCAGTGGCGGAGACCATGGCCAATGCCCGGCTCGTCGCCCAGAACATCCTCGACGGCAACACCGCCGCCTTCGATCTCACCCAGCGTTAGGAGTATCCCATGTTCCTCAAGGGCAAGTCCGCGATCATCACCGGCTCCACCTCGGGCATCGGCCTGGCCTATGCCAAGGCGCTGGCGGCCGAGGGCGCGAGCGTGATGATCAACGGCTTCGGCGACGCGGCGGCGATCGAGAAGGAGCGTGCCGCGCTCGAGGCGACGAGCGGCGCCAAGGCGCTCTACGACGCCGCCGACATGACCAAGCCCGACCAGATCGCGGCGATGGTCCAGCGCTGCCACGACGAACTCGGCGGCCCGCACATCGTCATCAACAATGCCGGCATCCAGCACGTTTCGCCGATCGAGGACTTCCCGGTCGAGAAGTACGACGCGATCGTCGCGATCAACATGTCCTCGGCCTGGCACATGACGCGCGCCGCGGTGCCGTTCATGAAGGCGCAGAAATGGGGCCGGATCATCTCCACCGCCTCGGCGCACAGCCTGGTCGCCAGCCCCAACAAGAGCGCGTACGTGATGGCCAAGCACGCCATTGCCGGGCTCACCAAGACGATCGCGCTCGAAGTCGCGACCAGCGGCATCACGGTGAACTGCGTCTCGCCCGGCTATGTCTGGACCCCGCTGGTCGAGAACCAGATCCCCGATACGATGAAGACGCGGAACATGACGCGCGAGCAGGTGATCAACGACGTGCTGCTCGACGCGCAGCCGACCAAGGAGTTCGTCCAGCCGGAACAGGTCGCCGCGCTGGTGCTTTTCCTGTGCCGGGACGAGGCGGCGCAGATCACCGGTGCCAATTATTCGATCGACGGCGGCTGGACCGCGGCCTGAGAAGGGGCTTGGAACAATGAAGGGGATTCCCGCCGCCGCGTTGCTCGTGCTCGGGCTTACCGGCTGCAGCGTCTATCGCGACGCCACTGCCACGCGCCCGCCCGCCGGCTGGAGCTGGCGCAAGGTGATGACCGAGGCCGACGCCGATCGCATCCGCAGCTGGCGCCGCGCCTGGGACGACGCGCTCGCGCCGGCCAAGGCAGCGGCACCGGCGGCGATCGCGGCGGAGCCGGACCTGTTCGATCCCGATCGCGCGCTGGGCGCCGGGATGCCGCCTGCGGGCGAATATCGCTGCCGCACCTTCAAGCTCGGCTCGCAGCAGCCGCTCACGCCCTATTTCGCGGCCTATCCTGCCGGCCGGTGCCGGATCACCGTGCAAGGTCCGGAGACGCATTTCGTCCGCCTCGACGGCGAGCAGCGCCCCGACGGGCTGATCTACGCCAACACCGATGCGCGCCCGATGTTCATCGGCGTGATGGTCCTGGGCGACGAGACCGCCCCCCTGCGCTACGGCGTCGACCAGACGCGCGACATGATCGGCTATGTCGAGCGCATCGGCGAAGCGCGCTGGCGGCTGGTCCTGCCCTATCCGGGCTTCGAATCGAAGCTCGACGTGATCGAGCTGATCCCGGCGGGCTGAGCGGGGCGGCGCGCGCCTCCGCTATTCCCGCAGCCCGAACTCCTTCACGATGAACGCATAGAGTTCCGGCGCCTTCGCCTTCACATTCTCGCGCCGGAAGGGCGGGCGCGCGGCGGTGCCGTGCAGGACCACGCTCGCCGTCATCGCGAAGAATTCGAACGGGTTGGTCAACATATAGGACTGGGCCGGCCAGCGCCCGCCTGCCCTCGCCTCGCCATAGAAGCGCAGCACATCGGGATTCTCCCGCCCGCCCGGCATCCTGAGCAACTGCCAGCGATGGATCAGCTCGTGGAGCAGCACCGGATTCGCCGCCGGCTGCGTCTCGCGCGCGAAGAACACGCCGCGCGGCCCCGCCCGCGTCCTGGTGCCCGGCTGCAGGTCCACCGTGATCACCTGAGCCGCGAAGAAATCCCGCGCCGCGTCCGACACCCGGAGCGCCTTCACCAGCGCGATCTGCGCGGCGAGCGATGCGGCGATGGCAGGCGTCTGCTCGCCCCCCTGCCAGTCGATCGCGAAATCCTCGGCCGCCCAGGCCCGGGCCGGCAGCGCCAGCAATGCTGCACCGGCGAGCAGCGCCCGGCGCGAGAGGTTTGACAGCCCGGCATCCCCACGCGACATTCAAACCTCCATGCAGCGGGGAACCTTATGCTTCGATACCTTCTTCTCGCAACTGCGATGAGCTTCTCCACGCCCTCCGCCGCCGATCCGGTGCACGACGCGACCAGGGCCGCGCTGCCCCAGCTCATGGAATTCTATCGCGACTTCCACGCCAATCCCGAACTCAGCCTCCATGAAGTGAAGACCGCCGCCAAGCTCGCCGAGGAAGCGCGCAAGGCCGGCTTCAAGGTCACCGAGAAAGTGGGCGGCACCGGCGTGGTCGCGGTGCTCGAGAACGGCGCCGGCCCGGTCGTGCTGATCCGTGCCGACATGGACGGCCTGCCCGTCACCGAAGCCACCGGCCTGCCCTTCGCCTCCAAGGTGCGCACCACCAACGACGAAGGGATCGAGACCGGCGTGATGCACGCCTGCGGCCATGACACGCACATGGCGAGCTGGATCGGCACGCTGCGCAACCTCGCCGCGATGAAGGCGAAGTGGCACGGCACCGTCGTCATGATCGCCCAGCCCGCCGAGGAGCGCGGAATGGGCGCCCGGGCGATGATCGACGACGGGCTGTTCACGCGCTTCCCCAAGCCCCAGTTCGCGCTCGCCTTCCACGACAGCGCCAGCCAGCCCGCCGGCCAGATCGGCGTGACGCCGGGCTATGCCCTGGCGAACGTGGACTCGGTCGACGTGCTGGTGAAGGGCGTCGGCGGCCATGGCGCCTATCCGCAGACCACCCGCGACCCGATCGTCCTCGCCGCGCGCATCGTCACGTCGCTCCAGACCCTGGTCAGCCGCGAAGTCGATCCGCAGGAAGCCGCGGTCGTCACCGTCGGCATGATCAAGGGCGGCTCGACGCACAACATCATCGGCAGCGACGTCACGATGCTGCTCACCGTGCGCAGCTTCAAGCCCGAGGTCCGCAAGCTGCTGCTCGACGGCATCGCCCGGATCGCGAAGGGCGAGGCGATCGCCGCCGGCGTGCCCGAGGATCGCATGCCCGAGGTCAAGGTCCGCGACAATTTCACGCCCGCCACCTTCAACACCCAGCCGCTCTCGGACCGGATGAAGTCCCTGTGGACGGCGCGCTTCGGCAAGGACCGGGTGGCCGAGACCCGCGCGGTGATGGGCGGCGAGGATTTCAGCCGCTACTGGCTGGCCGACCAGTCGATCCAGAGCCTGATCTTCTGGGTGGGCGGCGTGCCGGCGGACAAATGGGCCGCGTCCGACAATGGCAGGAAGCCGCTCCCCTCGCTTCACAGTGCCTATTGGGCGCCCGACGCCGAAGCGGTGATCGGCACCGCGACCGAGGCGATGACCGCGGCGGCGCTGGATATCCTGAAGAAATAGGCCTGCTTGCCGGCATGACCGATCCGAGCATGCGCGACCCGGCGCGTCCGCGCCGCCTGCCCGCATTTCTGAGCGCCGCGCTGACCGGCGCCTATGCGGGCATTGCGCTTCAGTGCTTGCTCGCCTGGTCGTCGGAGCCGGATGGCCTCGACTGGTCGGATGCAGGGGCGATGGTCCCGATCGTCGCGATCTACGGGCTGATCGCGCTTCCCTTCGTGGCACTGGGCCTGTTCGTCTTCGGCATTCCCGCGGCCCGCCTGTTCGGCCGCTGGCGCGACCGCCCCTGGATGGGGCTGGTCGCGGCGGTGTGCGGCGCCCTGGCCGGCAAACTCGCCTATCATGCGATCGATCGCCTGCTGTTCTTCGGCGCCTATCGGCCATGGACGATCGAGCGTGTCGATCTTGGCCTTTGCTACGGGGTGCCGGCGGGTCTTGCCTGGTGGTGGTTCAACCGCCGCGATTGAGCGGCCGGCATGCGATGCCGGCGGTGCGTGCGCGATGGAGGAGGAGAGCGGGGGAAGCCGGCGCCTCGCCACGGCCTCTTCCCACTATCATTGTCTAACGCGGAACCGGGCTTGCGGCAAGCCGGGGCCCTTGTTCCATGAAGCCGCCCTCGATTCGCAACTGAGGGAACGGCACATGATCTATTATCACGGCACCCGCGCGGACCTGGGGAATGGCGACCTGATCGCCACCGGCCATGCCTCCAACTATGGCGCTCGGAAGCAGGCGAGCTGGGTCTATCTGACCGGCACGCTCGAAGCGGCGATCTGGGGCGCCGAGCTCGCTCGGGGCACGGGTCGCGCGCGGATCTACATCGTCGAGCCGACCGGCGGGATCGTCGACGATCCCAACCTCACCGACCAGAAATTCCCCGGCAACCCGACGCTCTCCTATCGCTCGCGCGCGCCGCTCCGCGTGGTCGGCGAAATCGCCGAATGGCAGGGCCATTCCCCGGAGCAGCTGCAGCACATGAAGGCGGCGATCGAACGCCTCGAGGCCCTGGGCATCGAGGCCATCGACTGAGCTCCGCGCGCCGCGCCCGGCCATGCGCCGGGTGCGGCGTCAGCGGCACTCCACGGTGAGGTGCGCCAGCGCGTGCACCGGCGCCAGCCGGGCGCGGATCGCATCCGCATCGACGCCCACCACGCTCACGATCGCCGCCCACGCCTCGGGGCCCACGCGCCACACGTGCAGGTCGACGATCCGGGCATCGCCCCCGGCCTCGACCAGCGCGCGCACTTCCATGGCAACGGAATCGTCGGTCCGGTCGAGCAGCACCGCGGCGGTGTCGCGCATCAGCGTCCACGACCAGCGCGCGATCACCACCGCGCCGACGATCCCCATCGCCGGATCCATCCACGCCCAGCCGAGATAGCGCCCGGCCAGCAGCGCTGCGATCGCCAGCACCGAAGTCAGCGCATCGGCGAGGACGTGCATATAGGCCGAGCGCAGATTGTTGTCGTGGCCGCGATGGGGATGGTCATGGTCGTGCCCATGATCATGGTCGTGGCCATGCCGATGGGCATGGCCGTGGTGATGCCCGCCCGAGAGCAGCAGCGCGCTGGCAAGGTTCACCGCCAGCCCCAGCACCGCGACGATCGTCGCTTCGCCGAACGCCACCCGGATCGGCTCGAACAGCCGCAACACCGATTCCACGCCGATCCCCAGCGCGATCAGCCCGAGCACCATCGCCGAGGCGAAGCCGGCCAGGTCGCCCACCTTGCCCGTTCCGAAGCTATAGGCTGCGCTATGCGCATGCCGCCGCGCATAGGCATAGGCCGCAGCGGCAACGGCCAGGGCGCCGGCATGCGTCGCCATGTGGAAGCCGTCGGCGAGCAGCGCCATCGATCCGGTCCAATAGCCCGCAGCGATCTCGCCCACCATCATCACCGCAGTGAGCCAGACCACCCACAAGGTCCGCCGCGCATTCGCGTCATGCGCGGCACCGAGGAAGACATGGTCGTGCGCCAACGCATCGATTTCGGGCAGGGTGGCCATGGGGGATCCTATTTGGCGTAGCGGCGGATCACCGCCAGCAGGTCTTCGGCCCCCTGGGCGCGCTCCGCATCGCTGAGGGCAGGATGCGCGACATGCGCCTGGAGATGGTCGGCGATGATTTCGTCGAGCAGCCCGTTCACTGCCCCGCGCACCGCCGCGACGAGCTGCAATATCTCGGCACAGCTCGAATCGCCCTGCATCGCCCGTTCGACCGCGCCGACCTGCCCGCCGATCCGGCGGACCCGCGCCAGCAGCGCGTCGTTACCATGGGAGAGATGCGCCATACCCATACCCCCTATGGGTATATTGGCCCGAAGTAAAGCATCCCGGTGCGGGGGAGGCAAAGGCGGGACCGCCAAATTAGGAAGCGATGGCCATCCCCACCGGCGGCAGGAAACATGCCACGGTGCTCGCCGGCAGCCGCGCCGGCTGGAGGGTGGCGGCGTCGAGGCAGCACCAGCGCGACTTGACTTCGGCCAGCGTCTCGGCGCCGCGGCGGATCACCGTGTCGTAGAACGCACTTTCGCGGCGCACGCTCTCGAGCACCACCGTCGCGACCAGCGCGTCGGCGAGGAAGGCGGGCTTGCGATAGGTGATGTCGTGCCGCACGGCGACCCAGCGATGCGCCGCCACCGCTTCGGGCGGAGCCAGCCGTTCCCAATGATCGACCACCGCCGCCTGTACCCAGCGCAGGTAGATCGCGTTGTTCACATGCCCCAGCGCGTCGATATCGTCCGCTTCGATCCGGATGGCATAATGGTGCGGGTTGCTCGGGTTCATGATGTTCCGTTCGAGATGCCGCGCGCCTCGGCGAGCAGGCGGTCGGCGATATCGCGATAGAAGAGGCAGACCTCGGAGAGATCGGTGGGCGAAATGGTCAGCTCCGCGCCGACGGGCACGCGCCGCAGGGCGCCGCCTTCGCCGTGCCAGCCCGTGGTCATCGCCGCTTCGCCGCGGCGATCGCCGCGCCGTACCGTGCCCGCGCAGTGGAACAGGCAATTGCGCGAGCGCCCCAGCGCCATCAGTCGCGCATGGTCCGGATCGGGCACGCGGAGCGCGCGGCGCAGCCGGGCCAGCTTGTTCGCGGTGTTGCGTTCGCCCCTGGGCATCGCAATGCCGCGACAGCGCGCCGCCTCGCCGACCAGCAGGTTGAGGAAACAATCGAGTTCGCGCAGCCCGTTGCCGATCACCTTGGCCCGGTGGCGCCCCTCGATCGCGCGCGGCGCCGCGCCGGGGCCGCCCAGGCCGAGCGCCAGGAAATGCGAGCCCCGCCGCAGCGTCGCATGTGCGCGGATCAGTTCGGGGCTGGTGACGATGACGGCATCGCGCGCCGCCCCGTGCCTCACTGCGCCCCGCGGCGCGCGGCGATCGCCTGCTCGACGGCGACCAGCCCCTCGGCGCTCGCAATGGCGAGGTCGAGCGGGCGCCCGCCCAGCGCGTCGTCATGTCCGTTGAGAAAGGCAGTGGCGCCGTCGCGCCCCAGCGCCTCGAACGCGATTCGCGCAACGCGACCCTGACGCTCCACGCTCTCGGGCGAGAGCCGCGCTTCGGCGAACTTGCGCCGGAAACCATTGGTCCGCAACGGCTTGGCCGCATCTTCTCCGGCCGGATCCTTTGGCGGCGTGTCGAGGTCCAATGCGCGGCTCCCATTGCGTAAGCGGGAGCACGGAGGTCTCTCAGTCGCTGGCGCCTACGAACGGAACTGCCAGCGATGGCACAGCCTAGCGAGTCGCCGGCGTGAAAGCCACCCGCCATGGCGCGGATCAGGTCGGCCGGCCATCTGGATGTCAGATCAATTAGTATTGACTAATGCATTAGCATATACTAATTGATCTTCATGCTCCAGGCAGCCCCCCTCGACACCGTGATGCGCGCCCTTGCCGACCCCACCCGGCGGTCGGTGTTCGAGCGGATCGTGCGCAGCGACCAGATCAGCGTCGCCGAGCTCACGCGCGGCAGCGGCGTCACCCAGGGAGCGATCTCGCAACATCTGAAATCGCTGAAACAGGCCGGGCTCGTCGCCGAACGGCCGCAGGGGCGCCAGGTCTTCTACAGCGCGCGGCCCGACGGCCTCGATCCGCTGTTCGACTGGATGCGCCACTACGACCTGTTCTGGCGCGATCGCTTCTCCGACCTCCGCAGCCTGCTCAAGGAAATCGACCCATGACCGAAACCGATGCCGCCACCCGGCAGATCCTCGTCGAGGAACTGCTTCCGCACGCTCCGGAACTGATCTGGAAGGCATTGACCAGCGGCGCGCTGATGGGGCGCTGGCTGATGGAGCCCAGGGGCTTCGAGCCGGTGGTGGGCAACCGCTTCACCTATCAGACCACGCCCGCCGGCGAATGGGACGGCACGATCCGGTGCGAAGTGCTCACCGTCGTCCCGAACACGCGCTTCGCCTATAGCTGGGTTGGCGGCCATGCCGCGAACGCAGGCTATGGCTCGCGGCTCGACACCGTGGTCACCTTCGATCTCGCGGCGGTGGCCGGCGGCACGCTGCTGCGGCTCACCCATTCGGGCTTCGAGCTGCCGCGCAACGAGACTGCCTTCACCAATATGCACCGCGGCTGGGAAAAGGTGGTGAAGCAGGTCGGCACCGTCGCGGCCGAGGCCGAGGCCGACTGAACCACGATCCAGCAAGGAGCGGACGATGCCCGGAAGCCTGCCCTATACCGGCCGCTGCGCCTGCGGCGCGATCGGCTATGAAGTCATCGGCGAGCCAGTCGACATGAACCATTGCCAGTGCCGCCAGTGCCAGCTTGCCAGCGGCACCGGCCATAGCTCGCACCTCACTTTCTTCGGCGCCGATGTCCGCACCACCGGCACGCCGAGCCACTGGGAAACCACGGGCGAGCAGGGCACGCGCAAGAGCCGGGCCTTTTGCGGCACCTGCGGCGCCCCGGTCTTCATGACCTTCCCGGACATTCCCGAGCTGTTCATCGTCAGCCCCGCCACGCTCGATGCGCCCGAGCGCTTCGTGCCCGGCGTCGCGCTGTGGACGGTGGCGGCACAGCCCTGGGACTATCTCGACCCGGCGCTGCAGCGCTTCGAGAAACTCCCCGCCACGGCCCGGACCGAGCAGGGCTGGGAATAGCGCGACCATGCGGGCCACGTCGCCCGCCGGCGCGCAACCCGTCCACCCCACTGGCGCCCGGCATTAGCTGAACTTATGCTTGGCGCCCGATGGTCCGCCCCCACCTCCCCCTCAATGCCCTGCGCGCCTTCGAGGCATCGGCACGGCATCTGAGCTTCACCCGCGCCGCGATCGAGCTGTGCGTGACGCAAGCCGCGATCAGCCACCAGGTGAAGGGCCTGGAGCAGCGCCTGGGCACCCAGCTCTTCCGCCGCCTGCCGCGCGGGCTTGCGCTCACCGACGAAGGGCTGGCGCTGCTCCCCGCGCTGGGGGACAGCTTCGATCGCATCGCCGAGCTGGTCGAGAGCATCGCCAGCGGCACTGCCGCACAGCTGCTCTCGGTGGCCGCGGTGGGCACCTTCGCCACCGGCTGGCTGTTTCCCCGGCTCCCCGCCTTCCACGCCGCGCATCCGCGCATCGACCTGCGCCTGTTCACCAACAACAACCGCGTCGACCTGGCGGGCGAAGGGCTCGACTACGCCATTCGCTTCGGCGCCGGCGCCTGGCACGGCACCGAAGCGGTGCCGCTGGTAGAGACGCCGCTCACGCCGCTCTGCGCCCCCGAGCTGGCCGCGCGCCTCGCCGCCCCCGCCGATCTGCTCGCCCTGCCGCTGCTGCGCTCCTACCGCGCCGACGAATGGCCGCGCTGGCTCGCCCAGGCCGGCATCGCGCCGCCGCCCCTGCGCGGCCCGGTGTTCGACAGTTCGCTGGCAATGGCCGAAGCGGCGATCCTGGGCATGGGCGTCGCGCTCGCTCCGCCGGCGATGCTTTCCCGCCACCTGGACGAAGGCCGGCTCGTCCGCCCCTTCGCGCTCGAAGTCTCGACCGGACGCTACTGGCTCACCTGGCTCCAGTCGCGCACGCCGGGGCCCGCGATGATCGCGTTCCGGGAATGGATCGTCGCAGAGGCATGCGCGCCCGATCCCGGCATCGCCACGAACCGCGCCATGGCCCGTACCGGTTGAGGCAGGGCGCCCGATCTGGGATAAGCGGCGCATCGAAGGAGGCTCGTCATGCTGCGCACCCTCTTGTCCGCCATCCTGCTCCTCATCGCCCTGCCCGCCACGGCGCGCGCCCAGAGGCCTGGCGAATCCCCAGGCACGCTGATCTCCGCCGAGCCGGTCTCCGGAGGGCCGGACGCGATGCGCAGCTGGCGCATCGCCTATTGGACCAGCGACGCGCATGGCCGGGCCATCCGGGTCACCGGCATGATCGTCGCCCCGCGCGACCATGCGCCTTCGCCCGCGCCGCGCCGGGTGATCGCCTGGACGCACGGCACCTGGGGCGTGGTCGAGAAATGCGCGCCGTCGCTGAGCCCCGATTTCTGGCAGGCGACGCCCGCGCTCGCGGAGATGATCGCGCGCGGCTATCTGGTGGTCGCGCCCGACTATCCGGGGCTCGGCTCGCCCATGGCCCATCCCTATCTGATCGGCATCGACACTGCCCGGGCGGTGCTCGACGCGGTGCGCGCCGCCCGGTCGCTGCGCGAGGCCCGGGCCGGCGCCGATTTCGCGGTCTGGGGCGAATCGCAGGGCGGCCATGCGGCGCTGTGGACCGCGGCGCAGGCCGCGCGCTACGCGCCCGAACTGCGCCTGCTCGGCACCGCCGCCGCCGCGCCGCCCACCGATCTCGCCGCCAATCTCCGCTCGGGCAGCGATGCCAATGTCCGGGCGATGCTGGCAGCCTATGCAGCCTATAGCTGGTCGCAGCATTTCGGCCATCCGCTCTCCAGCCTGTTCAACAAGACCAATGCCGGAGTCGCCACCCGGCTGGCGCGCAACAATTGCATCGAGCTCGGCAAGAAGCCGCGGCTGGGCACCATCCTCGGCATCGCCGCGATCCGGGGGGCGCTGCGCAGCAAGGACATGGCGGATACGCCACCCTGGGCCGGCATCGCCCGCGCCAACAGCGTCGTGCCCGGCGCGGTATCCGGCCCCCTGCTGATCGTCCAGGGTACCGCCGACACCGTGGTCGCGCCGGCCGTGACGCTCGCCTTCGCCCGCCAGCGCTGCCGCACCGGCGCGCCGCTCCGCTACCTGTCGCTGCCCGGCGGCGACCATCCCGCCGCCACGCGCAATGCCGGCGCCGCCGCGGCCACGCTCGACTGGATCGACGCGCGCTTCGCCGGGCAAAGGCCGGCGAGCGATTGCGGGCGGATATGAAGCCGCGCCCGCACCGGCCTCTCGCCCCGGCACTCGCGATCGCGCTGTCCACCATGCCCTCGGCAGCCGCGGCCCAGGACGCGCCGATAGGCTATGGCTGCGGCGACCTGGTGGCGATCGGGCGGGCGAGGAGCCTCGACTACACGCCAGTCGATAGCGAGGACGATATGCTCGGCCATGGGTGGATCACGGCGAAGCTGAAGATCCGCAAGGTGCTGAGGGGACACGCCGCCGCGCCTACCGTGCCGGTGCGCTATTTCGCGCATGCCGATCTGCGGGGCGATCGCGACTTCCTGTTCGTGATCGCGAAGGACGAGGCGGGAAGGAATGTCGTCAGGACCGCCAGGCCGATCGAAGATGCCGTCGATCAGCGGCTCGCCGCCCGATGCGGCTGACCCGCCTCATCCCGTGTGGATCGAGATGTCCGCGCCCGGAAACAAGGCTCGCGGCCATAGCCGAGGGATGGCCCCTGCAGGGCGCGCCGGCCCGACGCCGGCGAAGCCGCTGCGGTCGGCCCTAGCCGAGGCCGATCTTCGCCAGGATCCGGCCGATAACGCCCTTGTCCTCGCTCTGCGCCAGCCTGGCTTCCTTCCTGGGATCATAGCCCGAGCTCTCGGGCAGGTCGCCGCCGCGATGGCTGTGCACCGGCTGGGTCGAGGCGGGCGGGTCCGACGCGTCCATCGATTCGTCGAGCGCCCGGTCGAGCCGGGCCTCCCTGCTTTCGGGGTTGCGCGCCAGCCGCTCGGCGATCGATTCGTCGGTGCCGGCATCGGCCGATTGCGCGGCCGTGCGCTTGGTTTCCTCATCCGGGCCCGGTGCCGCCGACAGGGGGTCCACCGCCGGATCGATCGGGTTCGCGTCCATGACTCACTCTCCTGAGCGTTGCCGGGTTGTAACGAACGCCCTTCGATTCGCGTTCCAGCACGCGCCTCTCGCCCGGGCAGAAAAGAAAACGGCCCGGCGAGTTTCCCCGCCGGGCCGCGATTTCCGCTTCCGCTGCCGAAGCCTAGTTCCGCTGGCTACCGAACAGGCGCAGCAGGAACAGGAACATGTTGATGAAGTCGAGGTAGAGCGTCAGCGCGCCCATCACCACCGTCTTGCCCATCATGTCCGTACCCTGGACGTAGAAGTACAGGCTCTTGATCTTCTGCGTGTCATAGGCGGTGAGGCCGGCGAACAGCAGCACGCCGATCACGCTGATCGCCATGCTCAGCGGGCCCGAGCCGATGAACAGGTTGACGATCGAGGCGACGATCAGTCCGACCACGCCCATGATCAGGAACGTCCCCCAGCCCGAAAGGTCGCGCTTGGTGGTGTAGCCCCACAGGCTCAGCCCGGCGAAGCCCGCGGCGGTGCCGAAGAACACCTGCGCGATCGAGCTGTCGGTATATTGCAGGAAGATCGTCGAGAGCGACAGGCCCATCGTCGTCGCATAGACCCAGTAGAGCGCCTGCATCGCCGGGGTGGAGAGGCTCCGCTGGGCGAAGCTCATCACCAGCACGATGCCGAGCGGCGCCAGCATCACCAGCCAGCCGAGCAGCGACGGCGCGACGCGGCCATTCTCCTGCACCGCGAACAGCGTGTCGATCGCTCCGCTCTTGGCGAAGACGAACGCGACGATGCCGGTCAGCAGCACGCCCGACGCCATGTAGTTGTAGACGGACAGCATATAGGACCTGAGCCCCGCGTCGCGCGCATCAGCGCCCGCGCCGGCGGTCACATAGGGCGCGCCCGTCCGGGGATCCGACCAGTCAGCCATTTCAAAACTCCTTTGCCCGGCACCTGCCGGTATCCGTGAATATCGCCCCCGCGCCGGGTGTTTTCAAGCAAAACCGGGCGCGCTAGTGCCCAGGCCATGATCCGCCTGTTCGTCGGCCTGCGTCCGCCCGCTCCGATCCGCACCCAGCTGCGCGCGCTGATGGGCGGCATTCCCGGTGCCCGCTGGCAGGACGACGCGCAGCTCCACATCACCCTGCGCTTCATCGGCGAAGTCGACGAACGCGCCGCCGAGGATGCCGCGCTCGCGCTCTCGGCCGTGCACTGGCCGCCGCTCGAAGTCGCGCTGGAGGGCGTCGGCACATTCGACAGCCGCGGCCGGATCAACGCCGTCTGGGCCGGCATCCGCCCGCGCGAGGGCCTTGCCGGGCTCCACCGCAAGATCGACCAGGCGCTGGTACGCGCCGGCCAGCCGCCCGAGCGCCGCGCCTATCTCCCCCATGTCACCCTGGCCCGGATGAACGCCCCCGCCGAAGCCGCCGCGCGCTTCGTCGAAGCGCATGCCGGCCTCGCGAGCCCGCCCTTCGCGCTCGACCATTTCCACCTGTTCGAGAGCCATCTCGGCCATGAAGGCGCGCGATACGAGGCTGTGGCACGCTATCCGCTGCAGGCCTGACGGACCCTAGCCCCGCCGCTTCGCCTCCAGCACCGCGCGCACCTTCCGCGCCAGCTGCTCGCGCGTATAGGGCTTGGAGAGCAGCTCCACGCCGGCGTCCAGCCGCCCGTCATGCACGATGGCGTTCTCGGTATAGCCCGAAGTGAACAGCACCGTGAGCGCGGGCAGCCGCGCACGCGCCAGCCGTGCCAGCTCGGGGCTCTTCAGCGTGCCCGGCATCACCACGTCGGTGAACAGCAGGTCGATCGCCATCCCGCTCTCGATCACGCTCAGCGCGCTCTGCGCATCATTGGCGCGCAGCACGACATAGCCCAGATCGGTCAGCAGCTCGACCACCGTCGCCTGCACGTCCGGATCGTCCTCGGCCACCAGGATCGTCTCTTCGCCGCCGCGCATCGTCACGGTCTCGGGCGACGCCGCCACCATTTCCTCGCGCCCGCGCACGCGCGGCAGATAGAGCTTCAGCGTGGTGCCGTGGCCCAGCTCCGAATAGAGCTTCACATGGCCGCCGGACTGCTTGACGAAGCCATAGACCATCGACAGCCCCAGCCCCGATCCCTGCCCCTCGGGCTTGGTCGAGAAGAACGGCTCGAACACCTGCTCGATCAGCTTCGGATCGATGCCGGTGCCGGTATCGGTCACCGCCAGCATCACATATTGGCCCGGCGGCACGTCATCCAGCCCGCTGGTATAGGCATCGTCGAGCGAGGCGTTGGCCGCCTCGATCGTCAGCTTGCCGCTGCCCGCCATTGCGTCGCGCGCGTTGATCGCGAGGTTGAGGATCGCATTCTCCAGCTGGGTGGGATCGGCCTGGCAGTTCCACAAGCCGCCCGAAGTGATCACTTCGATCGCGATCGCCTCGCCCAGCGCGCGGCGCAGCATGTCCTCCATTCCGCCCAGGAACCGGCCGACGTTCAGCACGCGCGGCTCGAGCGGCTGGCGCCGGCCGAAGGCGAGCAGCTGGCTGGCCAGCTTCGATCCGCGCTGCACCCCCGCCAGCGCGTTCGCCACCCGCCGCTCGGCCTTGTCGTTGCCCTGCACGTCGCGCGCGAGCAGCTGGAGGTTGCCCGAGATCACCTGGAGCAGATTGTTGAAATCATGCGCCACGCCGCCGGTCAGCTTGCCGATCGTCTCCATCTTCTGCGCCTGCTGGAGCGCGGCGAACACCGTCTCGCGCTCGGCCACCGCTTCGGCGACGCGCGTCTCCAGCCGCTCGTTGAGCAGGCGCAGCTCTTCCTCGGCGGCGGCGCGTCGCGCCAGCTCGCGCGCCACCGCCTCGAACAGCCGGGCATTGTCCATCGCCAGCGCCGCCTGGCCGGCCAGGCTCACCAGGCTTGCCTCGGCCGCCGCGCTGAACCGGCCGGGCTCGGGATGGCCGTAGAGCAGGCCGCCGATCACGTCGCCTGCCGGGGTGCGCACCGGCACGGCCAGATAGGAGCGCACCGGCAGATGCCCCTCGGGCATGCCCTTGAACGGCGCGTTCCGGCCGTAGCGCGCATCCGCGGTGACGTCGTCGACCCGGATGATGCCCGTGCCGGCAAAGGTCGGCTCGAACAATTTGGTGATCCGCGGCATCGGGAACTTGTCGAACACCGAGCGCGGCGCCCCGGCCAGCGCATAGAGCATGTAGCGCTCGCCCTCGGCCTCGTCGGTCCTGTTGTAGAAGAAGGCGCCGAACTTCGCCCCGATCAGCGCCACGCCCGCATCCACCGCGGTCTGCGCCACGCGCGCGCTGTCGCGCTCGCCCGTGATCGCGGTGCCCGCCTGGTTGACCACTTCCAGCGTGCGCGACTTTTCCTCCAGCGCCTCGCGCGCTTCCCGCTCGCGCGCCGCCATCTGGAAATGCTCGGTCCGGTCGGCACTGGTGCCGAAGATGCCCACCACCTTGCCCGCGGCATCGCGGATCGGCGTCATCGACAGGTCGACATGGATGTCGATCTTCTCGCCGCCGCCGCGCGTGGTCTGCACGTGCAGGCCGGGGCGGAGCACCGGCTCGCCGGCGAGCGCCCGCTCGAAATAGGTGCCCACTTCCTCCCACACGGCCGGCCAGCTCCTGCGATAGGAGCGGCCGAAGATCCGCGCGTTCTCGTCGCGATAGGCGTCGAGAATCCGGTCGTTGTAGAAAAAGAGATAGTCGGGGCCCCAGGTGACGAAGGCGCGTTGCGGCGAAGCGAGCATCAGGTCGATCGCTTGCCTGAGCTCGCGCGGCCAGTCCGCGACCGGACCGAGCTCCGGCACCGCGAAGTCCGGCGCCCGCAGCCTTTCCCCTGTCTCTCCGCCGTGGCTGGGCCAGGCGGCATCGGCTTCAGCCATCCATGCTCCCCATGCGCCCCCGCCCCGGCCGTGGTTTATACATGCTGCGTCCGCCGGGGAAAGACGCGGCGGCGCATGAGGGGCAGAGCTTGGCGGCTCATCATCGGCGCCATATCAGCCGAGCATGCCCAGGGTTCGGCAGGGTTTCCCGAACGAAGGGGACAGTCCGATCCGGGAGGAAGATCGCTTCGCAACCTTCGCCGCCATCGCGCCCGCCACCGTCATCTGCCGGTTTTGCCCAACGAGTCCTGACTCTGGCAAACACGCCTTCCATCGGCGACACAGGTACTACGCCACCGTTCCCAGGCGGCATCATCGATGCCGGCGCGTGCGGCCACGCCCTGAAGATCGGCCCATGTGCGAACATTCCGCGCGGAAAGCAGGCCCCGCAGGAAGGCGCGCATCTTCGCCTCTCCCACCTGTCGCTCCAGGGAGAGCAGGAGCAGCGGGCCGTAATGGTAGCGATAGGTCCCGCCGATGGAGGCACCGTCCGTGATCTTGTCGAGCGCCACGAACGGCTGGGTATGGCCGTTCACCTCCGCCGCGAGACCGGCGATATGCCGTTGGGCGGCGGCCTCGCCACCGAGCGCCCGCAATGCCTTGATCGACAGGAACTCCGCCGTCGATTCCAGCATGAACCAGAAATATGGGCCTGGGGACCGGGCGAGCGTTCCGAAATAATAATGGCCCATCTCATGCGCGATATAGGCGATGCGTCCATCCCGCGCTTGCCCGCCAGCCTGGAGCGTCGCGCCGACACGGCCGACGCTCCCGCTCATGGCGATCGTCGGCCATGTGGCGAAGGCCCATTCCGAACCCTCGCGATCGCGCTTGACCTGGTTGGCCGCCACCATCCGAAGGAATGTCGGCTGATCCGCAACCGGCGCCCCCATATAGTCGCGGTAATAGCTGGCGACCTGTCCCACCGCAGCCGACAGCGCGTCGGCCTGCGCGGGCGCCACCGTCTCGTTCAGGATGGTGACGTTGGCCGTCTTCGTGATCGGTCCCTTGCCGCCGAAGAGCAGAGGCGGGCGGGCAGTGGCGCTGGAAAAGCGCCCATGGTCCCCGATGATCGCCGCACTTCCGTTCATGTAGAGGAAGCGACAGCCCTCGCAGGACACGTCGAGCGCATAGGCCATGGTGCCGGCCCGGGCCTTCGCCTTGTTGTCGAAGGGAAGCGGAAGCCACGCAGATTGCTCCGCGAACCGCGCGCTGTCCCCGTTGAATGCCATCACGCCCTTGAAATCGTCCGGCGCATCATGTGCCGGATAGACCGGATAGGCTCCGACATATTCGACGCAGAGGACGGCGGGCGCAGCGGAGACGGTATAGACACGCGCTTCCCCGTTGATGCCGGGATCATACCATCCGTCGAACGCCACCGCCTTTCCGTCGCCATCCGTCACCCTGGCGACGTTCAGACCGGCGTTGAGCGCGAAGGCGCCCGCAACCTCCGCGGGCCGGTCGGCTATGCAGACACGGCCTTCCACCCGGCCGGTGGCGAGGCTGACGCGCACGGTGCCCGACGTCTTCATCGCCCCGTTGCCGCCGCTTGCCGCTTGTCCCTGAGCGCCGGCAGCTGCCGGCAGCAGTGCAGACAATAGCGCCGCCGATATGACTCCGATCCTGTTACGCACTTGTCCTCCGCCGAGCGAGCATGCCTGCCATACATCGCTAACACACCTCCTGTCGATGCACGAAACGGGTTCGCATGCATCGCCGGGAGCCAGGCGTGCTCCTTGGCGGAGCGGCGTTCTCTATTGGCTCGCCTCTCCATTGGCTCGCCGCGCGGGCACAGCCCGAATAGCGCTTCGCCTGCGGGTCGAGTGAATGTCCGCTATCGAATCTTCCCGGCCTTTGCGCCGCGCCGCCCCAGCCACCCCACCAGCGCATCGGCGGCGGCGCTGACATCGGCCCAGGTCACATCGAAGTCGCGATCCGTCCCGTAATAGGGATCGGCGACGGAGCTGCCCTCGCGCCCCGGCACATAGTCCATCAGCAGCCGGACTTCCGCCGTGCCGTCCGCCGGCGCTAGCGCCGCGAGGTCGCGCAGATTCTGGTCGTCGAGCGCCAGCACATGATCGAAGCGGCGAAAATCCTCCGGCCGCACCTGCCGTGCCCTGAGATCGGAGATGTCCACCCCGTGCCGCCGCGCCGCCGCCTGTGCGCGGTGATCGGGGGGTGCGCCGACATGCCAGTCGCCGGTCCCCGCCGAATCCACCACCATGTCGAGCCCGGCGCGCTCCGCCGCCGCCCGCAGCGCGCCTTCGGCGAGTGGCGAACGGCAGATATTGCCCAGGCACACGAACAGCACCGACGTCACCTCAGCCTCCCGCCCCGCGCCGCGTCACATCGCGTGGAAGACGCCGCAGGCGATGCGCCCGCCCGAATTGCCCGAGGGATCGGTCTTGTAGTCGTCGGCATTGGCATGGACGACCAGCGCGGCGCCGTCCTCGTCCATCAGCCCCGCATAGGTGCCGCCCGGAAGCACGAAGATCGTGCGGTCGCGGCCGTCCTCGCCCACCGAGAGATTGGGCATGTCGCCGGCATGCGGGCCCATCGGATTGTCCTTGCCATGCTGGTGCGCGGTCGGGTTCCAATGGCCGCCGGCGCTGGCGAAGTCCGGCCCCTCGCACTTGCCCACGGTGTGGACGTGCGTGCCGTGCACCCCCTTGGTCAAGCCGTGCACTTCCACCATCACGCGGATCGACCCGTCGACTTCCTCGGCGATCGCCTTGCCGACATCGGTGCCGTCGGCCATCTTGAGGTCCGCCTGGGCGCGGGCATGGCCGGCCATGTAGCGCGCATCCTTTTGCGGGCTCGCGCAGCCCGCCACCGCCAACAACCCCGCCGCCACCAGCAAACCACGCATCGCCCTGCACTCCGGATAAATGTTCCCGTCACGTAATGGATGGCCGCGCCGCCGGTTCCAAGGGGTCAGCGCAAACATTCTCCGTCCGCCTTGCCGGAGACGCTGCCCACCCCGAGGATGATCTTGGCGCGCCGTTCGAAGGTCAGCGCCTGCCAGCGCCCCGAATTGCCGATCGCGGTGCGGCTGCGCAGGAAGGTGAGGTGGAGCATCTCATATTGCTCCGGATCGATCCGCCGCCCGTCGAGCAGGCAGCCCCAGCGATCGAGGTTCCAGGCCCAGTCCCGCTGCACGCCGTCCTGGTCGATCGAGCGCGACAGGGCGCCGTACCAGGCGAAGATCGCGCCGAGCCGGTCCCAGCGATCGGCTTCGGGCATCGCCGCGAGCTTGCGCCGCAGTCGCGCCAGGTCCTCGTCCAGCGGGAAGCCACCCTGCTGCACCTTCGTGTCCACCGCCCAGCGCACCTTGCGCAGCGTGATCGGCCCATCGGGGAACACGCGCAACAGGTCCTGCCGCACCGCCTCGAGCAGCACCAGATAGGTGTCGAGCTGCACCTGCAGCATCGCGTCGCTCTCGAACAGCGCATTGAATTCGCCCCACAGGACGGGATCGAGCTTCCCGTCCGGCCCGTGCGCCGCCAGGATCTTCTCGCGGCATCGGGGCTTCACCGGCACCGCCAGGCAGGCGTGCGAGAAGATCGTCTTGCCATGGACCGGCATCAGCGCCTTGCGCGCGCGGCGGAAGCCGCCGCGCTGCGCCTGCTTCCACGCCTTGAGCAGGGGTTGCAGGCTCCCCGTCCCGAAATTCCACTGCGCCATGCCGACCGAGACGAGCTGGCTGTCGAAATTGCCCACCGGCATCGCCCAGCAACCCATCGTCTCGGGGATCGAAGTCTCGCGCATCTGTGCGAAGATCGCTGCCCGGTCGAGCCCGATCGCCCCCAGCCGCGCCGCGCTGCCGGCATCGATGACGAGGAAGGGCAGGTCGCCCACTTCGCGACAGGCCGGCCGCTCGGGCGGTGCAGGGGGCACGGGGGGCACGGGCACGGACGGCACGGGCACAGTCTGCGCCGCCGCCGGCACGGGGACCGTGCCGAGCGCCAGCAGCGTCGCGGCGATCCAGGATTTCATGCGGCTCCTCTCGTCTCCTTGCCGCGCTTGTCCCGCGCCGCGCCCGCGCGGGCAAGGGCCGGTTGAGGCCTCGCCAGGCCGAACATGGTTACCCGATTGGACGGTTTCGGCTGATTTTCCTCGGGAATCCGCCATTTCCTGCTACTCAAATTGGCGAAATAGCGCGTCCCCGGGCTAGCTGCCGGCGCCCGCAACGGCGAGTATCGGCGCAGAGCATGTCGATCCGCCTGCCTCCCGATCCCCCGCCGATCCGGCTCATGACCCGCTTGCTCGCCGAGCTGCAGACGACGGTGCTGGCGCGCGCGATCCGCCTGTTCGACGGCGATCTCGACCGGGTGACGATCTTCGCCGTGATCACGCGCGACACCTATCCCTTCGGCACGCGCGAGGGGCTGGCGCCCACCGTTTCCCCCCACTCGCTCGCCATGTCGCTGTCGCGCCCCTACGAGACGGTGCGCCGCCACGTGCACGCGCTGGTCGATGCCGGCTGGTGCGAGCGCGGCGTGGACGGCGTCCATGCCAGCCACGCCGAGCTCCGCGCGCCCGCGCTCGCCGAGTTCCTCACGCTGGTCCATGACGCCGCCGTCCGCTTCGTCGCCGACATGGCGCGCGCCGGGGTGCCGATGCCGGAAGTGGGCACCGTACGCCCCTATCACCACGCCGCCGGCGTCCAGGCCGCGATCGACCTGATGCTCGCGGTGGTCGACACCAATCGGCGCACGCATCGCGACTGGCTCGAGCTGGTGCTGTTCTCGACCATCTATGCGGCCAATTCGCGCCTGCTCAACGCCGATCGCGAGCTTTCCTGGCATTATGCCGATGGCCGCAAGGAACCGCCGCCGGCGCTGCGCCGGCCGGTGCGCACCAGCGCGGTCGCCCGCGCGCTCGGCCTGCCCGAGGCGACGGTGCGCCGCCGCCTCGTCCACCTGCTTGCGGACGGCCGGGTCGAGCGGGTGGGCAAGAAGCTGCTCGTCTCCGAGGCCTGGCTCAACCGCCCCGAATCGATCGCGACCAGCGTCCGGAGCTTCTCCACCGTCCGGCTCCTGCTTGCGCGCCTGGGTGTAAACGGTTTCCCCCTCCACGACCCCGCCCGCGCCTATCTTGCCGGCCGGCCCGCACCGGTGGCGTTCGATTGAACCGGCGCGCGCGGTTCCGCCAAAATGGGCAACGTCCCGCTTGAGGACGGCGCCCCGCATGCCGATAGGCGGGGGCAGATCAAGGGACTTGGGCGGCCGCGGCACCGGTCGCCCCCACGCCGCACGGCGCCCGTGGCAACACGGGGGCCTGGCGGGCTGCCGGCGCCCACCGGCGGTCTCCATCGGTGGGCGCGGGCTTCGGCCCGCGCCCTAACCGGACGGACCGGTCGCGCCGCGCGCGAAGTCCGTCGCAGCCCGATTGCCCCTTCCGGCCGCTCCGGTCCTTGCGCATGGCCCGATGGAGGGATGCATGCGTCTTGTCGTGGCTGCGGCGATACTGGCAACGGGATGGGCGTCACCGGCCCTTGCCCAGGTCCCCGCGACGATCCCCGACCGGCCGCAGACCGGTGCCGCCTATGATCCCTATGGCCGCTGGGAAGTCCGCGCGCCGGAGGACCAGCCGGTCGAGACCACGCGGCTGCTGCGCGTCGAGGACGGGACGCCCTTCTACGAGAAGGGCGACTATGATTCGCCCGCGGTCGAATCGCGCCTGCTGCCGATCATCAAGGGCAGCAACCTGCCCGCCCGGGCCGGCCCGAAGAGCCCCTATCTGCCTGGCACCGACCTGCGCTTCGCCTATCACTATCTCATCGATTTCTGGCGCAGCTGGCCGCAGGCCAAGGTGCGCGGCGCGCCGGGCGAGTCCCGCACCGCGGCCGGTGCCGTGGCGCCGCGGCTCGCGCGCACTTCGGTGTTCGCCGACCCGGGCCTGCCCAAAGCGGCAGTCGACACCCTGTTCGCCCAGGCCGACGCCCTGTACCAGGCAGTGCTGAAGATGCCCGCGCTCCAGCGCGCCCAGGGCATGACGCTGCGCGGATCGGTGTGGATGACGCGCCGCAAGGACGTTGCCGGAGTCGAGGTCTACAGCTTCCGCCTGGTGATCGGCGCACCCGCGCTCCGCATCGGCGCGCCCGGAGCGACGCAGGGCAGCGACGGCCGCTGGCGCACGCCGGAGCAGGGGCACAATGCGGGCATCGCTATCACGTCCAACATCCCGCTGCGCGGCGGCCCGGCCTGGGGCCGCTACCACGGCACGCAAGTGGCGTTCCTGCCCGATTTCGCGGCGCTCGTCGTCGCCGGGGACCGGCCGACCCACGTCTCCGAATTCCGCGGCGGCGGCGGCAAGCAGGTGGAGAACCCCCGCTTCTTCGATCCCGCCCGGCCGAAGACCGACATCCAGATCCTCACCGTCGAGCCCGGGGCCAGCAACCCGGTCGACGCACGCTACGCCCATCAGGGCTCGCTTTCGCCGGACAGCATCCATGGCCGGCTGATCGCCGCCAGCTTCCTGCCGGACTGGCGCGCCCTGGTCGACGGCGTGAACAGCCCCGGAGCACCCCGCGCCCGATGAAGACGCTCGCCCTTTCCGCCGCCCTGCTGCTCCTCGTCCAGGACGGGGGCCTCACCCCGGTGCAGCCGCCCCAGGGGCTGCGCGAGCATCCTGTCCGCACCCCGGTCCCGCCCAATGCGGTGGCGCTGTCCGCCGGCGTCGCCCCGCCTCCGGGATCCGTCGCGCTCGAGCCCAACATGCCGGGCCATCGCCGCTTCCGGCCGCCGCTCTTCCCCGATGCCGGCTGGGACAGCCCGATGGCGGGCGCCACCAAGGACTATGCCGCCTATCTCGGCGTCTATTGGCGCGCGCCCTATCTCGCGCCGGCATCGGCGATGGCCGCCTATCCCGGGCTGGAGGTTCCCGGCTGGACCGCGCCGGGTCCGTACCGGGCCGACATCGCCCGCAGCCAGGCCCGGCCCGACGAGGAGGCGCTGTTCGAGCGCCGCATGGCCTTCCTCGCCGAGCGCGTGATGGCCTCGGCACCGTTCCGCGATCCGCACGGCACCAGCATCGAGCCGGAGCTGCTGGTCGAGGGCTATGGCAAGGAATTCGGCCCCAGGGCCCAGCCGGTCATGCGCGGCGCGATCACGTTCCGGCTCAACGTGATCCAGCCCAATACCGGCAGCAACGAACGCATCGGATCGCGCGTCCGCTCGCATCAGCCGGCCGTGTGGCTCAAGCTGTGGCTGAACCCGTCCTTCGCCAATTGCGAGCTGCCGCACGGGCAGACCGCGCGCGGCGTGCGCTGCCTCCAGTCGAGGGCCCGGCTGGCCTGGCGCGGCGCGAAACCGGCGGTCAGGCCGCTCGCGGCCGGGCTGCTCGGCCTCGATCCGGCGCTCTATGCCACCGGCGCGGGGGCAGCCGCGGACCTGCGGATGATCAAGGTGGAATATGGCGGCGGCACGGCGATGACCAGCGAGCTCGGCCGCGGCCGGCTGCATCCGCACGACCCGCTGGGCCGCGCGATCGGCGCCTGCCTCGCGCTCGACTGGCCGGCCCTGCTCGACCAGGCAGCGGCGATCGGATAGCCCGCGGCCGCCTCCCGGAGCCGCAACCGCGGCGTCGCTCCGAACGCACTCGCCATGCGCCGCCCGCGAAGACGCCGCAATTGGGCTGCAATCCGCGCCGAGCCTGCGCGCCGGAACGCCAGGGAAAACCGGCGGGAAGGAAGGGGGGATGGCCATGCTGGGCAAGCCGATGGCGGGATCGCGCGTCAGGCTGGCGCCGTTCGGGGAGGCGCATGTCGAGCCGCTGCGCGCGGCCTGTGCCGAGGATCCGGATATCTGGGAGATCTATCCGGTGAGCATGGTCGGCACGCATTTCGATCCGTCGCTGCGCTTCCTGCGCGCTGCCGGGCTGGACGATGTTCGCCGTGCTCGACGGGCACGGAAACGAAGGCGCCGCCGGCCGGCTGGTCGGCATGACGAGCTATATCCCGGTGCCGGGGACGGACGACGCGATCGAGATCGGCGCGACCTATATCGTGCCGGGGGTGCGCGGCGGGCCGTTCAACGCGGAGATGAAGCGGCTGATGATCGAGCGCGCCTTTGCCGGGGGCTATGCCGCGATCCAGTTCCGCATCGACACCCGCAACACCCGCTCCCGCCGCGCCGTCGAGAAGCTCGGGGCGGAGCTGGTGGAGGTGCGCGCGGCGGACCTTACCACCTGGACCGGATATGTGCGGGATACGGCGGTGTATCGGCTGGAGAAATGAGTGGGTTGGGCGGGGTGCTGGAAGCGGGCGCGCGACGACGATGCCGCCGCAATATGGGATGGACTACCCCCCGAATTCCGAAGACGATCGTTCATTGCAGATATCGAGATGATGTCATGGTGACGAAAGGGCACTCCGCAGATGAATTCAGCTCTAAGGAATGCGATCGCACTCCCGCTGTTAGCAGTGGCCCTTTGTGGAAACGGTCAGAGCGAGCCCGGGAAGCAGCAACCGACGATATATAGCCCAAAGGAATTGCAAGAAGACTATTCGGTTCTCAGAGCAGCCTTGGAGAATATGTATCCGAGCCTATATCGCTTCACCGACCGATCGATCATGAACAAGCTTCTAGACGACGGCTTCAGGTCATTGGACAAGCCCGAAACGGAGATCGAGTTCTATAAGCTCATCGCCACCATTTGCGCGAGAGTCCATGATGAGCACCTGATACCCAAACCGTCGGAGGGCTATTATCTCTCGCTAAAAGACACCCGCCATCACTTCCCTCTTTCCCTGAAGATCATCGATCGAAGGATATACGTTCTAACGGCCGCACAATCGGCCGGAACAATCCCCGTTGGATCTGAAATCATCTCTATAAACGGAAAATCGGCGGAAGAACTTCTCGGCATCCTACTTCCTACCATTCCTTCGGACGGCTATATTCAAAGCTTCGACCTTAGACACCTGGAAGATTACAGCATGACCGAAGAGGAAAATCTCTTCGATCTTAATTATCCGATCTTCGTGGAAAACACTGAATCTTATACGATAGAGTTCATAGATAGATCCGATCGATCCAAGATAAATGTAGCGACTATTTCCGGAATGGATGATCCCGACTACAAGAGATACTTCTATGGCAGAACAAAACTCGTCGCCCCGTTGGATTTCCGATACGTCAAGGGCGATATCGCATATCTACGCATATCGTCATTCCTAAGATGGCATAGAAATCGCTTCAAGCAAGACTTCTACGCACTGTATGACAGCATATTTAAAGAACTCAAAGAGAAACGCATCGATAACTTGATATTGGATTTACGTAACAATGAAGGCGGCGACGAAACCGGAGAGAAACTGCTGACCTATCTATTGGACAGGCCGTATCAGCATTTTGCATCCGCTGAGTTTAAGTTCGTGGGGCAGCCGCCGATGACCGCCCATCTGCAAAATGGCAACGACGTGTCTGTCGATGGCTCGTCAGTCTATCCGACGGATACCGGGATGTACGCGCTGAAGAAGACCTCCATGCCCCTGCTGAATGAGCAGCAGCCAGATGCGAATCATTTCAGAGGAAAGCTCTATGTTCTCATTAACGGCGCGACAGGTTCGATGGCATCGGTGGTTGCCGATTTTCTGAAGGGCAATCGCAAGGGGACATTCATAGGAGAAGAGAGTGGGGGCACGATGGAGGGCAACACGTCCCATCGCATCGCCAGACTTGTCCTCCCTCATTCCAAAATAAGGGTGGCCATCCCCTTGATGAAGACAGTGAATGCCGTTGCCTTCACAAAGGGACGGGGCGTTGATCCGGACTATCGAGTAAGCCCAAGGATCGACGATCTCGTGAATGGCGTCGATACTGAGCTCATGTTCGCCGTCGATTTGATCAAATCAAAGAAATGAATGGGAAAGGAAAGGCGCAGCCATGGCGTTATCTCGCCCGTGATGCGCTGATCCCATGCATCCGCGCGCACCGGGAAGATGCGCGACACCGCTTTCGAGATGACGCCGGATGCCCTGCGAGACCGCATTGCGCGCCAATGCCGATCCGCGCGGGAACCGGCGTCGTCCGCATGGGCGGCCATTTGCGATCCGCGTGCAAAGCGGCCCATCCGCTCCCCGCCCGAACCGGGGCCGGAGATTCCAGCCACCCGCCCCCAAACCCTCCCCTTCCCCCCGCCCCTCCCGCGTGCTAGCGGCACCCGCGAATCTTCGCATTCGCAGCACGCCGGTGCGCCCGCGCGGCCCTATAAGGGAGCCACGTCCCCCGAGCGCCCGGCCGGACAAAAGAAAGGACCCCGCGCCTCATGACCGCGATCGGCAACGATACCCTCGGCACCCGCGACACGCTCAGCGTCGGCACCGCCAGCTACGACTATTTCTCGCTGCCCAAGGCCGCGAAGAAGCTCGGCGACATCAGCCGCCTGCCCTTCTCGATGAAGGTGCTGCTCGAGAACATGCTGCGCTTCGAGGACGGCACCACCGTCACCCGCGAGGACGCCCAGGCGATCGTCGACTGGCAGAAGGACGCGCGCTCGAACCGCGAGATCCAGTATCGCCCGGCCCGCGTGCTGATGCAGGACTTCACCGGCGTGCCGTGCGTGGTCGACCTGGCGGCGATGCGCGACGCGATCACCAAGCTCGGCGGCGATGCCCAGAAGATCAATCCGCAGGTCCCCGTCCACCTCGTCATCGATCACTCGGTGATGGTCGACGAGTTCGGCACGCCCAAGGCGTTCGCGGACAATGTCGCTCTCGAATATGAGCGCAACGCCGAGCGCTACGAGTTCCTGAAATGGGGCTCCAAGGCGCTGAACAACTTCTCGGTGGTGCCGCCGGGCACCGGCATCTGCCACCAGGTGAACCTCGAATATATCGCCCAGTCGATCTGGTCGTCGAAGAATGCCGACGGTGCAACGATCGCCTATCCGGACACGCTGGTCGGCACCGACAGCCACACGACGATGGTCAACGGCTTGGGTGTCCTTGGTTGGGGCGTGGGCGGCATCGAGGCCGAGGCGGCAATGCTCGGCCAGCCGGTATCGATGCTCATCCCCGAAGTGGTCGGCTTCAAGCTGACCGGCAAGCTCGGCGAAGGCATCACCGCGACCGACCTGGTGCTCACCGTCACCCAGATGCTGCGCGCCAAGGGCGTCGTCGGCCGCTTCGTCGAATTCTATGGCCCCGGCCTGCACGCGATGACGCTGGCGGACCGCGCGACGATCGCCAACATGGCGCCCGAATATGGCGCGACCTGCGGCTTCTTCCCGATCGACGACAAGACGCTCGACTATATGCGCCTGACCGGCCGTCCGGACGAGACCGTCGCGCTGGTCGAGGCCTATGCCAAGGCCCAGGGCATGTGGCACGACGTCGACAGCGTCGAGCCGATCTTCACCGACACGCTGGAACTCGACATGAGCAGCGTGCGCCCGAGCCTCGCCGGCCCGAAGCGCCCGCAGGACCGCGTCAGCCTCGACAGCGTCGACGAAGTGTTCAACGGCGACCTGACCAAGGTGTACAAGAAGGACCATGCCGCGCGCGTGCCGGTCGAGGGCAAGGACCACGACATCGGCGACGGCGACGTGGTGATCGCGGCGATCACCTCCTGCACGAACACGTCGAATCCGTCCGTTCTGATCGCGGCCGGCCTCGTCGCCCGCAAGGCGCGCGAGAAGGGCCTGACCCGCAAGCCCTGGGTCAAGACCAGCCTCGCGCCGGGCTCGCAGGTGGTGACCGACTATCTGAACAAGACCGGTTTGAGCGAGGATCTCGACGCGATCGGCTTCAACCTGGTCGGCTATGGCTGCACCACCTGCATCGGCAATTCGGGCCCGCTGGCGGAGCCGATCTCGGCGGCGATCAACGGCAACGACATCGTCGCCGCCTCGGTCCTGTCGGGTAACCGCAACTTCGAGGGTCGCGTCTCGCCGGACGTGCGCGCGAACTTCCTCGCCTCGCCGCCGCTGGTGGTGGCCTATGCCCTCAAGGGCACGGTGACCGAGGACATGTACGAGACGCCAATCGGCCAGGGCTCGGACGGCGCGGACGTGTTCCTGAAGGACATCTGGCCGACGAACGAAGAGGTCGCGGGGCTGATCACCGCGAACATCGACGATGCGATGTTCCGCTCGCGCTACGCCAATGTCTATGCCGGCGACGATCACTGGCGGAAGATCAGCGTCGAGGGCTCGGACACCTATGGCTGGCCCGCCGGCTCGACCTACATCCACAACCCGCCCTATTTCGCGGGCATGACGATGACCCCCGCGCCGGTCACCGACATCCTCGAGGCCAAGCCCCTCGCCATCCTCGGCGATTCGATCACCACCGACCACATCTCGCCGGCCGGCTCGATCAAGGCGGACAGCCCGGCAGGCACGTTCCTGCAGGAGCATCAGGTTTCGAAGAAGGACTTCAACAGCTACGGCGCGCGCCGCGGCAATGACGAAGTCATGGTGCGGGGTACGTTCGCGAACATCCGCATCAAGAACGAGATGGTGCCCGGCATCGAGGGCGGCATGACCCGCTATGGCGGCCAGGTAATGCCGATCTACGACGCCGCGATGCGCCACAAGGCCGACGGCACGCCGCTCGTGATCGTCGCGGGCAAGGAATATGGCACCGGCTCCTCGCGCGATTGGGCGGCCAAGGGCACCAACCTGCTCGGCGTCCGCGCCGTGATCACCGAAAGCTTCGAGCGCATCCACCGCTCGAACCTGGTCGGCATGGGCATCCTGCCGCTCCAGTTCGCCGAAGGCGTGACTCGCGAGACGCTGAAGCTCAAGGGCGGCGACACCTTCACGATTCGAAACGTTGCGAGCCTCCGCCCGCGCCAGGACGTCGAAGTCGAGCTCACCCGCGAGGACGGCTCGAAGGAAACCTTCCTCACCCGTTGCCGGATCGATACCGTCAACGAGCTGGAATATTTCCTCAACGGCGGAATCCTGCAGTACGTGCTGCGCAAGCTCGCCGCCTGATCCGGCACGACAGGAAATATCGGGGGAGGGCGGCGACGCCCTCCCCCTTTTTGCGCCTGGACCGGGCGCTTGGAGGTTCGGGGCGCCGGCGCATGCCGGGCGGGCCGAAACGGCGGCGACACGTTACCCCCATTTCGGATGTGTTGCATTTCAGAAACACACAATGAAGAAACAGAGCAGCAACAATCTCTGGTGCTTTACACAAATCAGACACTCTCTAAATCCTCGCCACAACTTCGCCAACAGGCCCCAGGGGTGGGGGTGGCGAGGAATCGGGGGATTCCACCGACTGCCCTTGGGGCAGGACCAGGGAGAGTGAGGAAAATAATGCAGAAGACTCAGATCACACGCCTGCGCACCGGAGCGGCTCTGTCCGCCCTTGTGCTCGCGAGCTCGCTTTTTGCGGCGCCCGCGCTTGCGCAGGACGCGCCGGCCAGCACCGGCGCCACCGCCCCGCAGCAGGATGCTCCGTCCGGCGACGGCGACATCGTGGTCACCGGCACCATCTTCCGCCAGTCGGATACCCACACCGCATTGCCGGTGACGGTCATCACTGCCGAGAATCTGGAGCGCGCCGGCATCACCAACGTGACCGACGCGATCCGCTCGGCCTCGGCCGACGGCGCCGGCTCGATCGGTAACGGCTTCACCAGCGGCTTCTCGGCCGGCGGCGCCGCCGTGTCGCTGCGCAACCTCGGCGTGTCGTCCACCCTGGTGCTGGTCGACGGCCTCCGCTCGACGAACTTCCCGCTGAGCGACGACGGCCACAATTCCTATGTCGACCTCAACAGCATCCCGATGGTCAATGTCCAGCAGGTGCAGGTCCTCAAGGACGGCGCCTCGTCGCTGTACGGCGCGGACGCGATCGGCGGCGTGGTCAACATCATCACCCGCAAGCACATGACCGGCCTCGAGGCCGGCGTCGAAGGCGGCGCGACCCAGAAGGGCGACGGCGCGAAGTACCGCGCGAAGCTCCTCTTCGGCTATGGCGACTATGACACGCAGGGCTTCAACGTCTATATCGGCGGCGACTATGAATATGGCGGCCGCATCTCGGCCGCTTCGCGTGGCTTCCCCTTCGACACGCTCGACCTGCGTTCGATCGGCGGCAACGACAACAACCGCGCCGACGACACGCTGGGCACCGCGACCACCGATGCGATGGTCACGCGCACGCGCCAGACCGATCTCAACAATCCGCTCGCGGGTTCGGTGACGAACGCCACCACGCCGGCGATCTTCACTTCGCTGACGCCGCTCGCCAATTGCGCCTATGGCACCTATTCGGAGAACACCGCGCAGCGCGTCGGCTCGGCCTGCAGGCACGACAACACGCGGGAATATGCGCAGATCACGCCGCTGCAGGAGCGCTACGACGCCGTCGGCCGCCTGAGCTTCCGCCTCGGCGAGAATGTCGAGGGCTATATCGCGGGCAGCTATGCCCATAGCCGCGTCAACATCATCTCGCCGCCGCGCGCGATCCGCCAGACCCAGGCATTCGGCGGCTCGCCGGCGACGTCGACCACCAATCCGGGCATCGTGCTGCCGGTCTATATCTGCTCGTCGGGCGTCAACTGCGCGACTGCGGCCGATCGCCAGCTCAACCCGAACAACCCCTATGCGGCGGCCTATGCCAATGATCCGGCCAATGGTGCCGCGCGCATCTATTATCTGTTCGGCGACGTCCGTTCGGGCAGCGACCGCGTCAACGAAGTGTTCCGCGTGACCAGCGGCCTGCACGGCACCTTCGGCGACAGCTGGAACTGGAATGTCGAGGCGGGCTATTCGCGCGCCGACCTGAGCCTGACCCAATATGGCTGGGCCAATCTCAACGGGCTGATCAAGGCGATCAACACCGGCTCGTACAATTTCGTCAATCCGAGCCTCAACACCCAGGCGGTCCGTGATTCGGTGCTTCCGCCGATCAACGCACGCTCGAATTCGAGCGAGCTGACCGTGGACGCGTCGCTCAGCCGCACCCTCTTCGCGCTTCCGGGCGGCGACGTGCGGATGGCCGTCGGCGGCCAGTATCGCAAGGAGAAGCTGACCAACAACAGCGCCAACCCGAACCTCGACATCCCCGGCCTCTCGACCGCGCAGGCCTATGGCGACCGCTCGGTATGGGCCGGCTATTTCGAAGTCGACGTGCCGGTGCTGGACTCGCTCAACATCGACCTGTCCGGCCGCTACGATCACTATTCGACCGGTATCGGCCGCTTCTCGCCCAAGGCGACGGCGAAGTTCCAGCCGATCAAGCAGATCGCGATCCGCGGCACCTACTCCGAAGGCTTCCGCGCACCGACCTTCGCGGAATCGGACCCGCGCAGCTCCTATTCCGGCTTTGTCGGCTACACGCCGACCGGCGCGTTCCTGACCGCGCACGCGTCCAACCCGACCTACACCGCCCCGTACAGCCTGGGCCGTGGCTATGTCGGCAACGCCGCGATCAAGCCGGAAACGGCGCGCAGCTTCACGCTCGGCGCGATCTTCGAGCCGACTCCGTGGCTGAGCTTCACGGCTGACTATTTCAACGTGAAGAAGTCGAACCTGATCGTCACCGGCCCGCTGTCGTCGGACGCGGTCAACGCCTATTACTCGGTTGCGGGCCAGACCTTCGCTTCCGCCGCGGCCGCCGCCGCTGCGGGCTGCGCCAAGGTTGCCGCGGTCGGCGCCGGCTATTCGTGCAACGTGATCGACGGTGCGGATCCCTTCGCCCCCAACGCGCTGCCGCGTCTGCTCGTCGTCAACGCGCCCTATGTGAACACCGCCTATATGGTCATCGCCGGGCTCGAGTTCACTGCCGACGCGCGCATCAAGTTCAGCGAGAACTTCCGCTGGGAAAGCCGCGTCGATGTGCAGGAGACGATGAAGTACAATCTCAACCCGGGCGGCGGCGCCGCGGTGCAGCGTTACGCCGGCACCGTGGGTCCGCAGAGCCTGTCGTCGGGCGGCGGCACGCCGCGCTGGCGCGGCAACTGGCAGAACACCTTCACCTTCGACCAGTTCTCGCTCAGCACGACGACCTATTTCATCGGCTCGATGAAGGCGGTTGCGGCCGACCAGCCGAGCTCGGTCAACGGCGATACCTCGTGCGCTGCCTCGGCCATCTACAAGCCGACCACCGGCAATGCCGATTTCTGCCACATCAAGAGCTTCGTCTACACGGACGTGAATCTCACGGTGAAGGTCAACGACCAGTTCAGCTTCTTCGGCCTGGTGGGCAACGTCACGAACGCGCGCGCGCCGCTGTTCGCGAACACCGCCTATCCGAGCCAGGTGAACACGCTGACCTCGTGGCACGCGGCGGGCCTGATCGGCCGGACGTTCCGCGCCGGCGCGAACTTCAAGTTCTAACCGCAGGCACGGCAAAAATTTGGGGCGGTACCTTCGGGTACCGCCCCTTTTTTGTGCCCCGTCCAGGCGGACGCGCCACCCGGGAAATGCTTCCGGTTCAGCCGGCGGCGGGAACGCCGAGCAGCTCGATCTTGAACAGCAGCGTGGCGCCGCCGGGGATCGGCCCCTTGCCCTTGAAGCCATAGCCAAGGTCGGCGGGGATCGCGACTTCGAACGTGTCCCCCACGCCCATCAGCGGCACCGCGACCTGCCAGCCCTTGATCAGCATGCCGAGCGGGAAAGTCGCCGGCTCGCCGCGATCATAGGAGCTGTCGAACTTGGTGCCGTCGATGAAGGTGCCGGCATAATGGAGGGTGACCGTATCGGCCACCGTCGGGTGCTTGCCCGTGCCATCGCCCTTCACGCGGCGCCAGCGCAGCCCTTCCGGCGTGCTGTGCCAGCCGTCCGCGCCATTGAGCTTGGCCAGCGCCAGCATCTGCTGGCTCTGCCAGGCCATGTCCTGCGAACGATCGGGCGCAGGCGCATCCTGCGCGGCGAGCAGGGCGAGAGCGGCGAGAAACGACATGGCGGGGAATCCTTAGTTGGAGAGAGCGCGGCCGGCGACGGCGTCGAGCTTGCGTAGCAGATGCGGATCGCGCGCGTTCGGCGCGGTGATCAGCGCATAGTCGAGGCAGGTATCGATCGGCGAGGCTGGCCGCTCCTCGGGCAGGTTCCGGAGCAGGTGCATCACCAGCTTGCGCGCCTTGTCGGCATTGGTGCCGAGCTGGGCGATCACCGTGGCGACGTCGACTGCCTCCTCGCCCTCGCGCCAGCAATCATAGTCGGTGACCATGCCGACCAGCGCATAGGGCAGCTCGGCTTCGCGAGCGAGCTTGGCCTCGGGCATGCCGGTCATGCCGATGATGTGGCAGCCCCAGCTGCGATAGAGATGGCTCTCGGCGCGAGTCGAGAATTGCGGCCCCTCCATCGCCAGATAGGTGCCGCCGGCATGGGTAGTGGCGCCCGCCGCCCGAGCCGCATCCGCCGCCAGCGCAGAGAGGCGCGGGCAGACCGGATCGGCCATCGAGACATGCGCGACCAGCCCTGCGCCGAAGAAGCTCGAGGGCCGGCCCTTGGTCCGGTCGATGAACTGGTCGGCGATGGTGAAGGTGCCCGGCGCCCGCTCCTCGGCCAGCGAGCCGACCGAGGAGATGGCGAGCACGTCGGTCACCCCCAGGCGCTTCAGCACGTCGATATTGGCGCGGACGTTCAGGTCCGACGGCGAGATGCGGTGCCCGCGGCCATGGCGCGGCAGGAACACCACGCGGACATGCCCCACCCGGCCGACGAAGCAATCGTCCGAGGGCTTGCCCCAGGGGCTCTCGGTCGAGATCCATTCGCCGCCCTCGATGCCTTCGACATCATAGAGCCCCGATCCGCCGATGATCCCGATCGTCCAGCCGCCCATCGCCTACCCCTTTGCTGCGTTGCGGCGTGCATAGGCGAAGTAGACGACCAAACCCAAGAGGTTCCAGACGCCGAACGCGACCTGCGTCTGATGCGGCAGGCTGAGGAAGAGATAGAGACAGCCGAAGATCGCGCCGAGCCCGACGACCCAGGCCGCCGGCGTGCGGAACGGGCGCACGGCGTCGGGCACGCGGCGGCGCATGACCAACAGGCAGAGCCCCACCGCGGCGAAGGCGGTCAGCGTCCCGGCATTGGCGAGCGCGGCGATCTCGTCGATCGGGAAGAAGGCGGCGAAGAAGCTCACCACACCGGCGGTGAAGACGGTGATGCGCACCGGCGTGCCGCGCTTCGAGACCTTGGCCAGGCTCTCGGGCAACATCCGATCGCGGGCCATCACGAAGAAGATGCGGCTCTGGCCATAGAGGAAGCCGAGAATCACGGTGGGCAGCGCGATCACCGCGCTGGCCGCCAGGAACGTCGCGACGCCCGGCTGGCCGACTTCGCGCAGGATCAGCGCCAGCGGCTCGGGGCTGTTGGTGAAGCGCGTATAGCTGAGCGCGCCCACCGCGGCGACGGCGACGACCATGTAGATCGCGACGCAGACCACCATCGAGCCGACGATGCCGATGGCAAGGTCGCGCCCCGGATTCTTGGCTTCCTCGGCAGCGGTGGAGATCGCATCGAAGCCGTAGAACGCGAAGAAGATGATCGCCGCGGCGGCCATCACGCCCCGTTCCACGCCGTCGGGGCCCATATGCTTGGTGAAGCCGAACGGGCTGAACGGCTCCAGATTGGCGGCGTTGAAATAGGGCAAGGCGACGGCGACGAACACGGCGAGCGCGATCAGCTTCACCACCACGAGGATGGCGTTGATCGTGGCGCTCTCGCGCGTACCGACGCAGAGCAGCCCGGCGACGACCGCGACGATGAACAGCGCCGGCACGTTCACGCCCCATTCGACCACCTGCCAGCCCGCCATCCTGGGCCCATGCGACAAGGCGGCGGGCAGGTGCACGCCGATCCCCTCGAGGAAACCATGCGTATAGCCCGACCAGCCGACCGCCACGGTGGCCACCACCAGCGTATATTCGGCAAGCAGGCTCCAGCCGACCACCCAGGCGACGATCTCGCCCAGCGACGCATAGCTATAGGTATAGGCGCTGCCCGAGGCGGGGATCATCGTCGCCATCTCGGCATAGGCCAGCGCGGCGCAGGCGCAGATCGCCCCCGCGACGACGAAGGAGAGGATCACCGCCGGCCCGGCACGATCCGCGCCGACACCGATCAGGGTGAGGATGCCGGTCCCCACGATCGCCCCCACGCCGAGCGCGACGAGATGCGGCCAGGAAAGCGTGCGCGCGAGCCGGTGCTCGGGCGGGCGGTCTTCCTCCGCGACGATCTGCTTCAACCGGAACAGGCTGGCCATCGATACTCCCCTATCTCTTTGGGAGAGTGGTGTAGCGCGGCGGAGGGCCGGCGCAACTTTGTTTCGCACGCCCTCCCCCTCCCCGGGGAGTGGGAGAAATGCCGTTCAGCCTTCCGTCAGCCGAAGGGCGCGATCGTTCCGCGTCCGACCCCGCCTGGGAGAACGCCCGTGCTGCTGCTCACCGCCCTCGCGCTCGCCTTGAGCGTGCCGCAGGATTCGCCCGCCAATCCGCAGATCGACTATGCCGCCTTCACCACCCTGACGCATGACGTGCGTGCGCTGCGGGCCGGGCGCCTTCTGCCCTTTGCGCGCTTCCAGGCGATGGCGGGGGAGAAAGGCGCACTGCTGCTCGACGCCCGCTCGAAGGACGCTTTCGCGCGCGGCCACATCGCCGGCGCGGTCAACCTGCCGCTCACCGATTTCACCGCGGAATCGCTGGCGGCGGCGATCGGGCCGAACCGGAACCGCCCGATCCTGATCTATTGCAACAACAATTTCTCGAACCATCGCGCGCCGGTTCCGCTCAAGGCGGCGCCGCTCGCGCTCAACATCCAGACCTTCATCAACCTTGTCGGCTATGGCTATGAGAATGTCTGGGAGCTTGGCGACGTATTGAATTTCGACGATCCGAAGGTCGGCTGGGTCGCGTCGCCGGCCTGATCCATCAGGGCCGGCGCGGCGTCGGCGCGAACTGGTCGACGAGCAGCCGCCATCCGGCGGCTCCATGATGCCAGACGCGGACATAGTGCCCGATGCGCACGCCGCCATCCTCGACCTGGCCATAGCTATAGGCAAGATCGCCCGCGGAGGACCGTCCGCCGCCAAGGCGCTTGCCGGCCCCCTTCGGCCCGCGCGCGGCCAGCGCGACACCCGCTTCGCCGATCGCCGGCGGCGCGCCGGCGCGCAGCACCCGCCCGTCGGCCGCCAGGAATCCGGCCAGCGCCGAGATATCGGCGTCGAGCCGCTGCTCGACCGCGGCGAGATCCTCGCTGTGCGCCGGCGCCCCCGGATCGCCGAGCCGCGCCACCCGCGCCGGCATCGCCACCGCGCCTGCAGCAAGAGGCGGGGAACCCGAATCGATCAACCAGCGCCAGTCGCCGTCCTTGCCCCGGTGCCAGATGGTGAAGAACTGGCCGTGCGACACGCGATCGCCGCGCCGCATGACATAGGGGCCAGTGGTGAAGCCCAGGTCTCCCGATCGGGCAATGCCGGCGGCTTCGGGTTGCCACTCCAGCCGGGCGCCCGGCGCATCCGTCTGCCTGGCGAGTTCGGGCGCCGCCGGGCGCGGCGCGGGCGAAATCAGCAGCCCGTCGGGCGAGACATGCGCGCGGAAGGCAGGGGTGATCCCCAATGTCGTGGCATCGGCGGCAAAGCGCCGCTCGGCGGCGACGAGCGTCTCGAAATCGTCGCCCGCCGGAGCATTGGCCAGGGCGAGCAGCGCGGTGGCGGCAAGCGCCCGGATCCTGGGCTTCGGCATGGGCGGTCTCCAACTCGTCTTCGCTCGTCTCGTCCAAGGCCGGTAGGCCCGCGCGCCACCGCATCCTTCTCCTTCGCGATGGGAGCCGTCGCATTCGCGACGAGCCCGGGCGACCGGGCCACCGGCCCCTCCCCGAATGCCGACCCGTCCTAGAGCTTGAGCACGGCCTCGACGGTGGCCTGGTAATTGGGGCCCACCTGCAGCACCGCATCGTCCGACAGCACGACCCGCAATGCCCCCTTGCCCGGACGCTCGACGCCCACCACCGCGCCGATCCGCACGATATGCGAGCGATGGATGCGCAGCATCAGCGCGGGATCGAGCCGCTGCTCGATATCGTTCATGCGCGCGCGCAATATGTGACTCTTGAGCGGCGTGTTGAGCAGCACATAGTCGCGCGCGGCTTCGATCCAGTCGATCATCGAGACCGGGACGAGCACCGCGCCCTGGCGGCCCGGCACCCATATGCCCTGGTCATAGGGCGATTCCACCGCCGGGGCAGGCGCGGCACGTGCATCGTTGCGAAGCGCCGCCAGCGTTGCGCCGAGCTCGGCCACCTGCCCCTCGGCATCGCGCAGCGCGCGTCGGCGCCGCGCGCGCTCGACGCCGAGGCGCAGGCGATCGAACGCCACGGGCTTCAGCAAATAGTCCGCCGCTTCCACTTCAAAGGCATCGGTGGCGAAGCGATCGAACGCCGTGACGAAGATGATCTCCGGCCGGTGTCCTTCGGGGCGCAGCGCGCGTGCGATCTCCATGCCGCTGCGGCCGGGCATCTGGATATCGAGGATGATCAGATCGGGTTCCAGCGCGCGGATCTTCTCCACGGCTTCCACGCCGTCGCTCGCGGTGCCGGCCACTTCGACATCCTCGATCGCGTTGAAGCCCACCTTCAGCCGGTCCAGCGCCAAAGGCTCGTCGTCGACCAACAGCACCCGCATCATTCCGCAGCCTCCGCTCTGTGCGCCCGGTGCAGCGGCAGCGTCATCAACGCCACGAAACCGCGCTCGCGCGCCGTGGCGACCAGGCCGCCCTCGATGCCGTAAAAGGCCTCGAGCCGCCGGCGCACATTGACCAGCCCCAGCCCGGTGCCGCCTCTGGGAGCGCCGCCAAACGCCTGCCCCCCATCATCCTCCACGCACAGGCGCAGCATGTCCTCTTCCGAAGCGGTGGCGCGCACAACGATCCGGACGGCGCGGCGCGAAGGCGCCACCGCATATTTCACGGCGTTCTCGATCAGCGGCTGGAGGATGAAGCTGGGCACCAGCGCGTCCAGCAGCTCGGCGGGGCAGACGAACTCGGCATCGAGCCGATCCCGGAAGCGTACCGCTTCGATGTCCAGATAGGATTGGAGCATCGCGAACTCCTCGTCGAGCGTGACTTCGCGTTGCGGATCGGCCTCGAGACTGGCGCGCAGGAAATCGGACAGCTTGCCGATCATCCCCTCGGCCTCGTCGTTGCGGCGCGTGACGATCAGCGACGAAACCGCATTCAAGGTGTTGAACAGGAAATGGGGATTGAGCTGGAAGCGCAAGGCGGCAAGCTGCGCTTCCTGTGCCGCATTCTGCGCCGCGGCCAGCTGACGCTCGCGTTCCTGCGCGACCATGCTGCTGAACACCAGCCCCAGCCCCGCGGCATACAGGCCATAGACCAGAACGAACGGCATCAGGCCGAAGACGAATTGCCGCCAGAGCGGCACGACCCTGAGCCCGATGGCGGCACGCGCATCGTTGATGAAGATCGCGTCCAGCCAGCCATGCGCCAGGGCAAGCGCCAGGGTGAAGGTCGCGACGGCAAGGATCGGCGGCCGGGAATCCCAGCGCTCGACCCGCAGCAATACCGCAGCGATCGAACCGGAGAAGACGAGGCCTACGACGAAGGTCTTTGCAAGTAGCAATATCAGGCCGGGCGACATGGGATCGCCCATGGCCAGTCCCGGCATCGTCCACAGTACAATTGCCACGGACCAGAGGGCCAACGCCAGAAGCGTGGCCGCGCGTACTTCGCGCTTGCGCAGCAGACCCGTCATATCCTTCAGCCCCATCCGCGCTTCATATCACGATGCAGGAAGGCGGGCGTCCGGTTTTGTCGACGTCATGTCCTGATTGGTCGCAAAGCCTTCCCGCGTCCGGGTCCGCACTCGATGCCGGCAACGGCCGTGATCGAATATGGGCCCTAGCCGGCGCAGCGCGTCAGCTTCGTCGCTTCCTCGTTGTTGTTCATCGCCGCGCCCTGCTTGATCTCGTAGAGCTGCGGCCAGCGCTTGCCGGCGACGAAGATGCGCTTGGTCGCGCTATCATAGGCAATGCCGTTGGGCACATCGTCCACATCGCGGTTCCGGGGGCCGAGCGCGCTTATGTCGAGGAAGCTGTTCACATGGCCGCTGGCCGGATCGATGCGCGCGATCAGGTTGGTCTGCCAGATATTCGCCCAGATCTCGCCATCGACCCATTCGAGTTCGTTGAGCTTCTCGACGGGGCAGCCATTGGCAGTCACCTTCAGCGTCGATACCGGCTGCATCGTCTTGGGATCGAGGAAACGCAGCACCGGCGTGCCGTCCGACAGGATGATGTTCTTGCCGTTCTGCGTCATCCCCCAGCCCTCGCCAGTGTAGCTGAAGGTGTCGCCGAGCGAGAAGTCCTTGAGGTTATAGGTGAAGCCGGTCTTGTCCTGCCAGGTGACCTGGTAGAGCTTGTCGCCGAACGCGATGATGCCCTCGCCGAAATAGGGCGCGGGCAGTTCGACCTGCTGGAGCACCTTGCCGCTCGCGGGGTCGACCTTCCGGACATAGGAGCTGCCTATTTCGCCGGTGCCTTCGTAAAGCGCGCCGTCGTGGAAGAAGAGCCCCTCGGTAAAGGCGGTCGGATCGTGCGGATGCGTCGCGGCGACCGTCACGGCATAGACCGGAATCCCGCTCGAGCGCAGGAGGAAGAACCAGGCGCCGGCCGCGATCACGGCCAGAGCGACGATTGCGAGGAGGATGCGCTTCATCGGACGGGAGAAAGCAGTGCGGGCGCGCGGCTGTCAACGACGAACCCGCCAATCGCGCGGATCCTGCCCGCCGCGTGCGATCGCAACCCTGTGTAGCCAGATGGGAATGCGCCCCGCCGAATGCAGCCCATCAACGCGCCATCAGCTATCCTTGCGCCGATCGAAACAGATCGGCGAGCCAATCGATGAAGACGCGGACGCGTGGCGACAGATGTCGACTTTGGGGATATAGGACAGACACTTCCATCGGCGGCGGCGAAAAGGCCTCCAACACCGGGACAAGTTGCCCTGCGGCGATCTGAGGCTCGACGCGATAGCGTGGAACCTGGATCAGTCCCAGGCCCGCAACCCCCGATGCGGTATAGATCTCGGCGCCTCGAACAACGACGTCATAGGGAAGCGGGACATCCCGCTGGGCACCGTCCGCCGCGAATTCCAATGGGTAGGGCTGTCCCGTCGCCGACGCCGTATAGGCGACCATCCTGTGACCGGCGAGGTCATCTGGCGAGGCCGGCGCCCCGAAGCGCTCAAGATAGGCCGGGCTTGCAAGGGTCACTTGTTCAAGCATGGCGACCCGTCGTCCAATCAGGGACGAGTCCGACAGGTTGCCTGCGCGCAGAACACAATCGACGCCCTCGGTGATCAGGTCGACCATGCGATCGGCTTCGCTCAGGTTCAACGAGATGCCCGGGTAGCGGGCGATGAATTCCGGAAGCGCCGGCAGGACGAAGAAGCGGGCAAGCGTGCCCTGCATGTCCACGCGCAGCGGCCCGCGCGGCTCGGCGTTGCGAAAGACGCTCTCGACTTCGTCGAGGTCGGCCAGGAGCCGGATGCAGCGCTCGTAATAGAGTGTGCCGTCAAGCGTGGGCCTGACGGTTCGCGTGGTTCTCTCCAGAAGCCGCACCTCCAGATCCGCTTCGAGATGCTGGATGGCATGAGTCGCCGTCGGGCGTGGGATTTTCAGGTCCCTTGCCGCTTGAGCAAAGCTTCCACGCTCCACGATCCTGACGAACAGGCGCATGGCACTGATGCGATCCATGCAATTTGGATAGCAGATTGTTATTCAGTTCGAAACAGTGATGTTCGAATGCGCAGTCTACTGTCAAAATACGAAACAGATATCTTCTTCCCCAGGCGCAAGGACGGGAGGAAGTCTCAATGTCGAGCGAATCAGACCCGGATAGCGCGGTCGCGGCCAATGGTGACGTGCGTCTTCTCATCCCGGCACTGACGCCGTTCTACGAGCGCGCCCGGCCGCTGGCCTATGCCGCGCTTCGAGCTGCCTTTGGTCTGACCATCGTCACACACGGCGTCCCGAAGCTTCTCGGGATGTCGCACGGTTCGATGGCCGACCCGATGGCGGGATCGATCAACCTCATGACGAATGTGCTGAACCTCCCGTTCGCGCCGCAGCTGGCCATGTTCGTCGCGCTGCTCGAAACGTTCGGCGGCCTTGCGGTGGCGGCGGGCCTGGGCACTCGGCTCTTCGCGCCGATGCTGGCCGTGCAGATGATCTTCATCAGCGTGGCGCTCGGGCCGACCTATCCCTGGATCGACCGTGGCATCGAATATCCGCTGATCCTGGGCTTCATCGCACTGCTGATCTCCCTCCACGGCGGCGGCGCCTGGTCGGTCGATCGACGCATCGGCCGCGAACTTTGATGCCCACAGGATCCTCAAGCGGTCGGCAACGAACGCGGTCGAACGGCCGAGACCCTTTCCCATTCCATCCCCCGGCAGGCGGCAATTTCTCAGGAGGTCTTGAATGAATCAGGTAAGTAGCAAAGTCGCGATCGTCACCGGCGCCTCGCGCGGCATCGGCGCCGCCATCGCGCGGAGACTCGCGAGCGACGGCTTCCGCGTCATCGTGAACTATGCCGGCAACGCCAACACCGCCGCCGAGCTGGTCGATGAGATCGAGGCGGCCGGTGGCCAGGCGATCTCCGCCCAAGCCGATGTCAGCGACCCGCTGGCGGTGAAGCGGATGTTCGACGCGGCCGAAGAGACTTATGGCGGCATCGACGTGCTGGTGAACAATGCCGGCATCATGAAGCTGGCGAGCCTCGCCGAAAGCGACGACGCGCTGTTCGACAGCCAGGTGGCGATCAACCTGAAGGGCAGCTTCAACACGTTGCGCGAAGCGGCGAAGCGGATGCGCGACGGCGGACGGATCATCAACCTGTCGTCCAGCGTCGTCGGCCTGCGCCCCCTCAACTATGCGGTCTATACCGCGACCAAGGCAGGCGTCGAGGCGATGACCCACATCCTCACCAAGGAGCTGCGCGGTCGCAACATCACGGTCAACGCCGTCGCTCCCGGGCCGACGGCCACGGCGCTGTTCCTCGACGGCAAGCGCCAGGAGGTCATCGACGAACTGACCAGGCTCGCACCGCTCGAGCGGCTCGGCCAGCCCGAGGATATCGCAAGCGCGATCGCCTTCCTTGCCGGCCCGGACGGTGCCTGGATCAACGGCCAGGTCCTGCGCGCCAATGGCGGGATCATTTAGCGATCCGTTTCGAGAGCCCCCAGCCCCCAAGGGGTCTCCCGACTGGCCGGGCCGCCCGGCCCGCCCGGGTGAGGCGGCCCGGCCAAAACTCTTCCTCAATTTCAAGGAGTGGGTTCATGACCAAGATCATTCTCGTTACCGGTTCATCGAGCGGCTTCGGCCGGTTGACCGCCGAAGCCCTGGGCCGTGCCGGCCACACCATCTACGCCTCGATGCGCGACGTCGCCGGCCGCAATGCCAAGAACGCCGCCGAGCTGTCGGCCATTGCCGGCAGCGACATCCGCCCAATCGAGCTGGACGTGCAGTCCGAACCGTCGGTCAACACTGCAGTCGAGAAGATCATCGCCGAGAGCGGCCGGATCGACGTGATCGTCCACAATGCCGGCCATATGATGTTCGGCCCGGCCGAGGCCTTCACGCCGGAGCAGTTTGCCCAGCAATATGACGTCAACGTGCTCGGCACCCAGCGCGTCAACCGGGCGGCGCTGCCGCATATGCGCGCTCGCCGCGAAGGCCTGTTGGTCTGGGTGTCCAGCTCCAGCTCGGCCGGCGGCACGCCGCCTTATCTGTCGCCCTATTTCGCGGCCAAGGCGGCGATGGACTCGCTCGCGGTCCTCTATGCCCGTGAGCTTGCGCGCTGGGGCATCGAGACGACGATCGTCGTGCCCGGCGCCTTCACCAGGGGCACCAACCACTTCGCCCATTCCGGCCGTCCGGCGGATGAAGCGCGCGTCGGTGAATATGAGGCCGGTCCCTATGCCGGGTTCGGCGAAGAGGTTCAGAAGGCCTTCGCAGAGATCGTGCCCGACGACGCCGATCCGGCGCCGGTCGCCGACATGATCGTGGACGTGGTCAACACGCCGTTCGGCGAGCGCCCGTTCCGGATCCACTTCGACCCGACCGAGGACGGCGCCAACATCGGCTTCGCCGTCCTCGACCGCCTGCGCGCCGAGATGCTCCACCGCGTCGGCCTGTCCGACCTGTTGAAGCCGGCAAGGAAGGCCTGAGCCATACGGTCGATCGCGGACGGCCGACCGTCCGCGATCGACGCGCCGCCGCTCCCTGGCCCCCAAAAAAGGAGAACGCTATGTCTGCACACGCACCTTCACGTCAGGCCTATGTGGCGACGACGCTCGTCGCCGCGGTAACTGCCGCGCTCGCGGCAGCCGGAAGCTTGGCGCTCTCGCTGCATATCTGGGCCATGTTCATCGGCTGGATCGCGTTCTTCACGCGCATCCAGAACAACCGGACCGCCCTTGAAAACCTGGCCTGTGTCGGCCTCGGACTGATCATCGGCGCACTCACGGCGCTTGCCATTCCGTACCTGGCCGGCCTTGTCGGGCGCGGTCTCGCGCTTCCGGCCGCCGTGTTCGTCGTCGGGCTGGTGGTCGTCGCGCTGCGAGGCCTGCCGGTGCTGAACAACCTGCTCGGATACTTCCTCGGCCTCGTCGCCTGGTTCGCGGCGCATCTCGAACCGTCGTTCGAGGCCCTGGCCCAATTGTTCGGCGCCAGCGCCATCGGCTCGCTTGCCGGCTGGGCCTCGCACCGCCTGCCGGCCCGCCTCCTGCAGCGGGCATGACCGGCATGGGCGGCGCCAGGCTTCCCGGCGAGCGGCGCTCAGGCGCCCGTCGCCTGCCGCCCATCGTCATCCTCGGCAGCCTGCCCCTCCTGGCTGCGGTCTGGGCGTGTGCCGGGGATAGGTTGCGCGCTGCAGCTATCGGACCTGCAGCGCTATACCGACCGCAAACCGTCGAGCCGGCGACGGTCCATGACCGGGCATCGCCTGGGAAGAAACTCATGGGCTGAGCCTGGTGCTGCATCCGTCTACTTCCCATGGAAATCGCCGAAGCGCCGCGATGCCGCCTTCCACCCGCTAGCGGAAACCCGTGCGGCGGATAATCAATTCACGGTCAGAGTTCCGATATGCTCGCTCCACGCGTAACTTGGCGTGAACTTGGGCCCGTAAATGCCCAGGTTGATCCAGTATTTCCCGGGCTTGGCGGGCGTCCACTGGAAATCGATCCGACGGTCTTCTCCGGCCGCGAAGTCCTGGCCGCTCTTGATCTGCTTGTACACCGCCTTGTTCTCGGAATCCCAGATTTCCAGCTCAAGGACAGACTTCGGAGCGGCTTTCCCAGCGCGCAGCGTGAATCCGATCGTCACCGGCGATCCGCTTGCTACGCTGGAGGTCGGCAGGTTCACGCCGGTATTGAAAGTCGGCGCGACCAACGCGGGGACATAGAAGCCGGCAACCTTGAGCGCCAGAGATTCAACCGGCGCCTGGCCCGAATTGGTCAGGATTATGATCGTTAGCTTGTCGTCCTCGAAACGCTCCCAGGTCGAGCGGAAGCCCGGATATTGTCCGTCGTGATGGATTCGCGCGTGGCCGAGATAAGTCTCGACATACCAGCCCAGCCCGTATTGCCCGGTTCGGCCATTCGGAAGCATTGGCAGCGTGCGCGTCTGCTCCCAGAACGCAGGCGACCGCGACCGCTGCTCATCTAGAAAGATATCCCACCGCGCCAAATCGCGCACGCTGGAGAGGAAGGCGGCGCTGGGTCGCGACGCGATCCAGTTCTCGGCATTGACCAGTCGTCCATCTACTTGATCGTATCCGGCAGCCCGGTCCGGCACGATCGCGGCCGTCAATGGGCGGGTAACCTGCAACCCGGCAGGCTTGAACACGCGCGCCGCCACAAAGCCTTCCCACGGCGCTCCTGTAGCGTTCTCGATGATTTGAGCGAGGATGTAATACCCAACGTTGGAATAGAGGAATTTCTCTCCGGGTTGGAAGGAAAGCGGCAGTGTGTAGGCCGAGGCGATGACAGCCATCGGCTTCTGTTCCTGATAGGGACGATAGTCGTTCGGATCGCGCGGAATACCGGAGGTGTGCGTCAGTACCTGCCGGATCGTGATATCCTTCCAGCTGTCCGGCGTCCCCGTCAGGTGTTGGCTGATCCTGTCATCCAGGCCGATCTTTCTGTCAGCCGCGAGATCCAGAATGGCGGAAGCAATGAACGGTTTGCTTAGCGACGCGATCTTGTAGATCGAGTCGGGCGTGGCCGGAGTGCGGGTCTCTAGATTGGCCGATCCGTATCCCGCGATCTTTACAATCTTCCGGTCCCTGATGACGACGATGGATAGGCCTGGGATACCCATCTTCCGCATTTCGGACCGGATGTAGTCATCCACCGGCGCCGCGCGGGCTGGAAGCGTGGCAATGCCCAAAGCAAGGACTAGCGCCCAGACGGACTTGCGAAATGTTCTCCACGAACGGGTCATCCGGTTTCTCCCTTTTTGTGGCAAAGCTACGCCGTGCCGCAAAGCGCGGTCTCAACTGCGGGTCTTGAAAGAGCTAAAGAAGGTCGTGCGCGGCGTCCCTCGCCGACTTTTCCGAAGCCAATCGGGCGGACCTTTCCGCCGCTTTGATATTGAGCATTGCCTCCCGGTCGGCCGTTGACCGCGCGAACTTCGCATCGAGGGCAATCCGTCTCTGCACCGCCTTTTGCCTCAGCCAATCCTCACGCTCGATGCGCTCGGTCATCAGTCGTGCGTCCCTGCTCGCCCTGTCGCGATCAACGTCTTGCGGATTGGAGCCGGTCGCGGGAGGCGACTCGCCCGATGCCGCATCGACCGCGGCCGCCCCCGTTTCGACCGGCCGGATACCTTCTGGCAGGACGTGCCCGGCACGGAACGACACCGGCGGAGGCGCGGACGCGCTGCTCGACGGAGCGGGGAGCGCCGGCGGCAGATCGGATTGCGGAGCCGCCATTGCCGGCGATGCGGAACCTTGCGGGCGCACCGCCGACAGCGGGAATTCAACGACACCGGGACGGACGAGGGCCAGCATCAAGGCGGCAGCAGAACCCAGGGCGGCGATTCCGGCGATGTCGATCGCCGCTGCATCCGTGCGCGACTGGGTCGGCGACAGCAGGGTGGTTACGCGCACTTCCAGCCAGGACGGCGACGCCATCGCCAGCGCGGCGAACGGCGCCCGTCCCCGATATTCGGCCGTCAGCGCCAGCAGTTCGGCGGCATAGAGCGACGGCCTCATGCCCCCGGCCAGAACGCGATTGTCAGCGGCGATCTCCGCGGCGCGACACATCGCCCGTCTGGCCCACCACACGAACGGGTTCGGCCAGTAGACAGCGCAAGCGAGGAGCGCCAATCCGTTGCTCAGATTGTCGCGCCGGCCCACATGCGCCCATTCGTGGCCCAAGACCGCCTCCAGTCTTGCCTGCGGCCAGGAGGGGGCGTCCAGCGGCAGCAGGATTACCGGCTTCAACCAGCCGAAGGTCAGCGGGACAGTGGGGGCAAGTCGCACCGTGCAGTCCAGACCGGCCTCGAACGGCACACCGCTCCGGCGCAAGCGATGCAGCCCGTACAGACCCGCGGCCAATCGGAGCAAATTCCAGCAAAGCCCCGCCGCCCAGACCGCGGCGAGCGCAATCACGATGTGAGAGTTGCTTAAGAGGGGTGCCGGTGCCGCATCCACCATCCCTATCGCGATCGGCTGCGAGTAGCCAATCGCCGCGTCCGGTTCGCGATGCAGCATGACTTGCGACGGCACCAGCAACGCCAGCAACGGCAGCAACAGCAACGCGCCGAATACCGCCAGCCAGATCAGGTGGCGCAGGGCGGCGCGCTCACGTTGCAGGAAGCATAACTGCCATGCGAGAAGCGGCAGGATCAGCGATGCCGCTAGCGCTTCCACCGCAAACAGCGAGGCGTTGAGAAGCGCGAGCGACATCACCGCCCATCCTTACGGGCTCGGGCGATCATCTCCGCCAGCCGATCCAGCTCCTCCGCCGGCACCTCCTCGCGGTCCAGCATCCCGGCGATCATCAGCTCGACCGAGTTGTCGTAGAAGGTCGACAATAAGGTTTCGACCGCGCGCGCGCCCATGTGCTCGCGCGCCACGGCAGGCTCGTATACATAGCGCGAGCCGTCGACGCGGTGGTGCACATGGCCCTTCCCTTCCAGAATGGTCAGGAGGGTGCGAACGGTGGTGTAGCTAGGCGGATCGGCGAGCTGTTCCTGGACTTGCGCGGCGGTCGCCTGACCGACCCGGTAGAGCACATTGATTATTTCGCGCTCACGGCGGCTCAAGCCGTCCATACCCCCTTTGCGCGCGACCCTGGATGCCCGATCTGACATGCTAAAAATTTAACACCGCCTCGTCGCATGTCAACAGGGGTTGTTACGGCTACCTGCAAATCGCGGCTGTACCGATCGTGACAGCAAGGCAGGCGCTTGATCGATTGCGGACGCGCTGCCTTGCTGGGTCGCGGAGGTTGGGCAAAGAAAAGCCCCGCCAAGTCGTTGGACTTGCGGGGTTTGTGTGTGCGGTTGGTTGCGGGAGTAGGATTTG
>NZ_MKWJ01000009.1:0-119059 GCF_001899725.1 Sphingomonas sp. 67-41
ATGATCTGCTCCTCGCTAAACCTGCTGCGCTTCATCTCCGTCCTCCTCAATGAAGGACTCTAGCTCAAACTGGAGGAGTTTCAGGGGAGCACGTCAGCATTGAAGAGGCAGCTATTGGGCCGAGAGCGGTCGGGCCGCTTCGTGGCAGCGAGGATCCAGAGGCGGACGTTCGGGACGCCGTGCTCGGTCCCAAGCTCCTATCAGTCGACAAGGGTTAATGTGGCGCAGTTGCGGGCGCGTTTGTGTGACTTGGCGGCGGAGCGCCGCGGGTTCGACTATCGGCGCTTCAGTTATCTGCTGCGGTTGAGGGCATGACGCCCAATGGAAGATAGCGCGATCGCGCTTGTTCGGCGGCGCTCCGCCGCTCCATTCAGGGGCTTCGGACAACGGCGTCGATGGCGTCTATGTCAAACGCCTGCGCTAACGCGAGCGCGAGGGACGTCCGTGAGTCTTCGGCCGCCCCGGACCAGAGGGGCCTCTACTTCAGGGAACCGCGTTCGGTTCGAGCCTACGCAACGGCGCGTCGCCGATCTGGACGCAATGGGCGAACGCGTTGGTCGAGATAACATAGCCCATCAAGCCGCTCGGCGATTTGACCAGCGCAACCGTGGCCCGAGCGTCTGGGAACGCGAACTCGCCCGATGCGATCTCCAACGCGCCCTCTTCGCCCGCATACCTGTGGAGCTCGATCTCGCGATGCGCCACGTCGACCCGCAGTATATAGCGCACTGCCGCATCGCGCGCAGCGAAGCGCGTGCCGGTCGCGTCGAGCACATAGCGCCCGTCCATCGCGACGGTGAGCCTGCCCTCGAAGATCTGGCTCTGCTCAATCGCCCGCACCTCGGACGGTAACTGGTTGAAGATCACGTCGCGCAAGTCGGCGCCGGTATAGAACGAACCGTCGGCCTCGTGGACGGTGACAGGTTGGACCGGCTCGGCGCCATCTCGCTGGATCCCGATACCGACGTCGAGTGCGACCAGCTCATAATATTGGCACACTAGATTGACGGCGCCGATCCAGTCGAAGGTCAGGGCCTGCGCGAGGTCCATGCAGGCGAGGTTTAACGCTGCCGCCTTGGTCCGCGCGGTCCGCGTAAAGCCGCTCGCCGAGACGATGATGCCCCGATGAATGCCCGTCTTCTCGCATTTCTTGGCAAAGGCCTCGACCTGCGGGACACCCACGGCCCGTCTATGATCGCGGCACTCGATCGCCGTGCGCGACATGCCATGATGATCGGTCCGCGTGATAACGACGTCATGCTCGCGAAGCCGGCCCGTATCCTTGTCCCGAAGCCGCTCGGGAGACCGCACCAGCAAACCCTCGCGGTGCGCAAGCATCTGTTCGAGGCGCGCGATAAAGTCCTGAAAGCGCTGGCCGGGACGATCGGATATAGCGGCCTTAGTCACGGCAAGATCCTACTGGCGTCGCGGCCAGCTGTCACGAGCGCGCGCGCTCGGACGGCGCCTGCCGCCTTCAGCGCTGCTCCAGTTCCGCTTCGGGCACACCCGCAACCGGCATGCGCACAGCCCAGGGGAACTTCCTCGCGTCGCCCTGCTCATACTGGTTGACCGTCAGACGCGGCAGGTTGCGCTTGTCATAGACGGTGCCCAGTCTCAACGCGAGGCTCGCTGGAGCCGCCAGAAACAGGGCAATGTCCGTCACGCCACGGCGCGCGAGCGCCATCACCACGTCGAGAAACTGCTCGGCCAGCCGTTGCTGTTTGTGCTCGGACCAGTGCGACGCGGTGGATCGGTCCCGCAAATCCATCTGGATGATCGGCGCCGCAGGCTCGACCAAGCGGACATCCGCTTCTAGCACATCATAGGAGGCCGAGACGCAAAGGGCGATGCGCGCCGCGCCGGTGGCGATTGCCTCAAGACCGCACACGTCGAAGCACTTGCCGTCGTCCGCCTCTTCGAGCGGCCGCCAAAGATGGCTCTTGCGGTCCCAGTCCATAATGAGGGTGCGGGATTCGTCATCGACGATGACTCCCAGCAGGAACAGAAGCGGCACTGGAGCAAGCCCCCCGAGCACGAACGATATGTCGGCGCGGTCGAGGCCGTCCTGTCGGCGCGCAATATCATCCGGCAGGCTCGATAGGCGTCGAAGCGCGACCTGAGGGCTGACGATCTTGCCATCGACGAGGCCCTGCCGAACGTCGATCATCACCTGCTCGCGGCGCCCCTTGACGGAGAGCGGCACGGCCTTTTCCAAGGGCTCGCCTTGCCAGTCTCGCAGCCCGCGCGCCTCGATCACGATGACTTTCTCTCGGCCCTCGCGCTGGATGTCACGGAATACCAGAAGGAAGCCGAGCGCGACAATCGCTGTCGCGGCGAGGAACACGCCCCAGCTCAACGCCGCCGATCCCCCGGACGTGTCCCAGCTGAAGATGAAGGGGCCGTTTTCGGTCGGGATGGTGATGCCAATAGTTAGGCTGATCAGAACTAGCGCGTAGAGCGGCACGCCGATCCGGATCAAGGTGACGCCGACGGAGCGCCGACGGAATACCCAGTCGATGAGCGAACGCAGGAAATAGTCGAGCAAGTGCATCACTCCGCGATGTCGCCCCTCGAGGGTGCCATGTCTCGGCGAAACATGGTGCAGGATCTTGCGATCGCGCACCACCAGTCGAGCCTCACAATCAGCAGGACGGCGCAGCCGATTCCACGCTTGCCATGGACGAGCTCGATCATGGAGGCTGCGTCGGGCGCGCTTGGCGTCACCGCGCTATCCGCCGCCGTAGGCCACGCCGCCGATCCCTCTCACCAGGGTGCACGCCGCCGCCCTTCCAGTCGTCCGACCAGAGCCATTCCTCGAAATAGAAGAGCCAAAGCGCCGACCATGGCACGACGGTCAAGTCCAGCCGGTCGCTCCGGCTCCACTCGAAAGCATCGGGCAAGTGCAGACAGAGCTCTACGGGCTGCTGCGAGTAGACGTGGGGAAGACGCCGCCCGCCGGCGAGCTCGTAGACGTCGGGCGCGTCGACGAACACGTCGGGCGGCCCATGCGGTCCATACTCGATGCGTAAGCTGTAGAGCCGACTCAGAGGCGAGGGCCTCGCACCAAAGCGCCAGGTGAGGTGGTCCCGCTTCAGCGTACCCTCGCCCCGGCAAATCGGGCTCGATGCGAGCACCGCGTATTGCTGCGCTGGAGTGAGGGGGCGGGGCTGCATCGCTAAGTGCCGAAGAAGGTGTTCCGCGGGACTGCGGCGGAAGCGCGCGGCGCTACTAGGGCGGGAGCGCTCGCCGCCAGCCCTGTCGCACCGTAGCGAAGCGCGCCGGCAGCGCGAGGCGCGGACACCGACTTCTCTAGATGCGCGACGGCGATCTCCGCCGGCCGCTCGCCGAGCGCCTCGTTGAGCTGCCTCGCGATCCCATCCAGCCCCTCTACTGATCGCAAGACGGCGATGTCGTTGACTAGCTTGCGATGCCAGGCGAAGAAGGACGCCGCGCGATCTGGGTGGCTGTTCCACTTTTCGGCGAAATTCTCACCCGGTGTGGTGTCGTTCCAGATGAACCACTGGCCATCGCGGTGCTCGACGAAGTTAGTCATTCCCGCGATGGCGGCGGTCAGGACGTCGAGCTCGTCCTCGAACTCCATGCGCGCGACGCAGTGCTCATAGCTCCACGCCAGCAGCGTCGTCACGATCACCGAGATAGGCGCACACTCGCCGGGCCGACGCTCGAAGTGAACGTCTCGATGTCGCTTCGCAATCTGCACTGAGCGCCGCAGCACGCCTTTGAAACCGCCCGCCTCCGGATAAGGCTCGATTGACGCGGCCGCCCGCTCATCGAACTGAAGCGACTTCCGCAGACGCATGCGTGGTCGCAGCTCCGCGCGGCGCTCGAACGCGGCCTTGTAGCCGCGCGGGTTAGACGGCTTCCAGTCGCGCAGCTCGCGGTCGGGTACGAGTTCACCGTCGTTGGCGCAGGCCGGGTTGGGAATCGACGGCGTAATGTCTAGGTGAAACTCGTTGGCGTAGTCCAGCCGCCAGCAGCGGCACATCTCCTCGAGCAGCCGATCGTAGACCCCGTGCTCCTTGAGACGGTCGCCAATCATCTTCTTGACCAGCGCCGGCGGATACCCGCGCGCTGCCGCTTGGAGGCGCGCGATCAAGTCAACGTCGTGCTCGTTACGGCCGATTGGCTTCACAGTCGTGCCGATGGCAGTGGAGCCCTGAACGTAGATGCTGACACCGGCGAGCGCGGGATGGGAAGATCCCGCGAGCCACCGGCTGACGCCGTCGTAGCGCGTCTTCGCCTCCTCGTACTGCGTTGCAGTGAGCTCCAGCTGCTCGCACACTACTTCCAGCGCCCCGGTGAGGCGGGCACGGCGGAACTGTTCGTTAAAGTCCATCAGCATCGGGCGACTCCCGTCGTTCCGCCGCACCGTTGCGCGGCGCAGACACCAGTCGCCGAAGGAGCTTCCTTTCCGGGGCTCTATGTGCGATTCTGTGTCACCGCCACAGACTGCATGGGGTGTCGGCCTGTGTCAATGCGTGTGAATCGCACGAGGAAGAATGGACAAGTCTGACCAAGCTCTGATCATGGCCGTGAAGGCTAAGCGCGAGGCAGCGGGCCTCAGCCTTAGGGCTCTCTCAAACGAGGTTGGGGTCAGCTTCTCGACCCTCGCCCGGATCGAGCGGGGCGACGGCTCGCCCGACAACAACTCTAAGATTCGGCTGATCGAGTGGCTCGGCCCCGACGCCGAGGCCGCCGGGCTGGCCCTCGAGCACGTCGCGCTTGTCCATTTCCGCGCGATGAAGAACGTGCAGTCTGGCACCGTCCAGGCACTGCTACGCGCCGCTATCTGCCTTCGGCGCGAGCACAGCTCTAACGATGACGGTGACCCGGACGCCGCTGCGGGTGGCCTCGCCGACGCAGACCCGCACGCCGAGACACCGAAGGATCAGCTTGAGGACATCGCTGAGCGCTTCCGCTCGGACCTCGGGCTGAAGGACGGCCAGCCACTCGATTCGCTGAGGATCAGGGTGGAAGGCATCTATGTCGCCCAGCTCACCCAGACCGGCTGCCTCGACGCGCGCACGATGCGCCGGCTGCGGGACGAGGCCTGCTCCGAATGGTCGGCCATGAGCGTCCCGCTCAATGCCGACGCCGGGAGGTGGGTCGTGCTGCTCAACGACTGTCACACGCCCGAGCGGCAGCGCGTCACCCTGCTGGAAGAGTATTGGCATATTCTCATGGGGCACCGCCTGACCAAGGTCGCGCGCGTCGCGGAGGCCTACGGGCGAACCTACGACCGCACCGAGGAGCACGACGCCTACTACCTGGCCTCCGCCTCGCTCCTGCCAAAAGGCGCGGTGCAGGAGGCGGTCCGCCAGGGCCGGTCCTCCAGGCAGATCGCTGCCCATTTCGGCACCTCGCCGGAGCTCGTCGATTATCGCATTAAGCGTCTGGGTCTGTGGCGCGAGCACCTCGGCCGCGCGGTGGTGCTGTCGACCGATTAGGGTCGACGTCCCGAAGTATCTCACCTGCAATAGAATATGCGTTGGCGTGCTTTGGGATGGCGCCGGTGCTCGAAAGCGACAGTCTCAGTTTCTCGAGCCACGGACTGAACGAACGTCGGCTTTCGGGATCGACGGAGTGCCCGACGAACGGCCGCGATTGGGGCGCGTAGCCGCCGACACTGCGAACCCGAGATCGAACGTCAGCTAAGCCCCCGATTGCAGACAATCGGTTGCTCGTTCAGATATCGCCAATGGATTGGAGCGAAGCAGGCGGGTGGGCAGGCGCAATCGCACTGATTAGCGCTCTGCTTCTCTTTCCCAGATGGCTCTCGTTCCGTCATCGCGCTGTCGCTGGCGCAGTCTTCTTCCCGTTGGGATGGGCTGGAGTATTGGGCGGCCTTGCTCTCGGCGATTCGCCGTTCATGCAGTCAGAAGCTGTGGCTTGGCTCTGGATGGCATTGCAGTGGAGCGCCTGCTGCAAGGCGCAGTCCTGAAGGGGTGCGATCCCGAGGAACTGCTGCGCAAGGCGGGTATCGATCCATCCGTCCACGGCAATGAAAGGCAACAACAACCCAATCGCCCCACCGCATAGCACGGCATCGGCTCAGAACCCGATGGTCGCGATGATCGACGCCCGCGTCTTCTTCTCGGTCTCGAACGGCGCCCGCTTCAGCTGGCGCCCGACCTGGAGCTGCAGGTCGAGATGCCGGCCGATCCCGTAGTTCACGTTGAAGCCGATGCTGGCCAGTTCGTCGCGATGCGGGAGATCGGGATAGGGCGTGGGCTGCCACAGGCTGGCATAGTCCACGAACACGCCGAACTGGAGATAATCGTCCATCTTCTTGTCGAGCAGATGGAAGACCGGCGTGCGCAGCTCGGTGCTGAGCAGCAAGCCTTCGCTGCCGAGCGCGGTGTTTGGATCATAGCCGCGCACGCTTCCGATGCCGCCGCCACCGAGCTGCTCGCTGTTGGGCAGGTTGCCCGTCGCCCCCTGGAACATGCCGCGCACGATCCAAGTGACACCCTTGGGCAGGAAAGTGGTGCGCGTCACCGAGATGCGGCCATAGCCATAGGTCGCGTCCGAATAGGGCACGAGCAGGTTGAGCGCTGCATCCTTGTTGTGCGCAGTCACTCCGCCCGGCGAGAAGGTCCAGCTTGCGTCGACCACGGTGCGGCCGCCGCCATCAATGAAGGTGCCGTTATAGGTGACGGGAATCTGGAATATCTCCACCGCGGAATCGAGGATGCGGAAACCCAGAAAGTCCAGGTTGTTGTCGGTGCGCTTGTAATCCACCCCGATCTGGAGGTTATGCTTCACGCGCGTCGAGCCCGGCAAATCATGCGCCCAGCGGCCGCTGATCTGCCCCGAATGCCCCTTGCTCTTGAAGATCGGGCCGAGATCGGGATCCTGGATCGCATAGGCGCCAAAGAACAGCAGCCGATCGTCCGGGCCGAGCGGCACGGTGTCGCTCACCGAATGCGAGGTATAGCGGCCCTTGAAGCTGCGGGTGAACTGGTAGGACAGTATCTGCCCCGTGCCGAGCACATTCCCCCAGTTGAAACCAACGTACCATTCGTCGCGCCCCAGCAGCGCCGTGCCCTGATTGTCGTAACAGCCATAGACGCGAAGCGGAAAGGTCTCCTTCGCCTCGAGATTGATGTCGGTCACCCCTGTCTCCGCGCCCGGACTGGCGATGGCATTGATCGTGACGAAGGGATTCTGGTTATAGTCGTCAAGAGCCTTGCGCAGCCGCGGCAGCGTGAGCTGTTCACCGCTGTGCAAGTCGCCCATCCCGCGAATCAGCCGGCCGGAGAAATGCTTGTTGCCGGTCACGCGTATCTCGCCGACGCGGTAGGGCGTGACTACGAACTGCACTACGCCCGACTGCACATTCTGCGGCGGCACGCTGACTTCCAGGAAAGGCTGTTCCGCGGCGCGATACGCGTCACGCGCCAGCTGGGCGATCGCGTTCAGTCCTGCGCGGGTGAGCGGGCGACCAAGATAGGATCGCACGCGGGCAGCGAATTCGGGGGTCTGAAGCAGCGGCAGATCCGGTGCGGCCAGGCCGCCGGGCATGTCGGCGACAGGCTGAACCGCCGCGGTGCCGTTGACGAATACAACGCCCTTGAGCTCGGGCACCAGCACCGTCTGATCGTCCACCGGCGGCGGGGCCTGATCGGGGACCCTCACCTCGGCCGGCGCCGGCGCCGGCGGCAGCTTCGGGACTACGCGCTTGAAATCCTGGGCGGCAGCGGGAGTCGCGGCGGCGAGCGCGGCCAACGACAGGCATGCAAGGCGGCGCATCAGGGCTTGGTCTCCTCAAGATCGAGCGGCGCTGGGGTTTGCTCGGGCGGGAAGAGGATCGTGAAGGTCTTGCCCGCTTCACCCTGCATCAGGATCGCCTCGGGCGAGTTGATCGTCGGCATGCCGGTGCGGATCAGCAGGCCGCCCGGAATGGGAGTGACGCTCGCCTGGCGCAGCACGCCCGGCAGGCCGGCAAGCCCGTTGGTCCGCGCGAAATACGGCGTGTAGGCCGAGGGATAGGGGATGTAGAAGCGCGGCACGCCGAACAGTTGGGCCAGCCCGTTGAGCTCGCAATCGGCGGCATAGGGGACCGCGCAGGCAGTGCCCGACCGGGTAATCTCGCCCGGGCCGACCGCAACCGAAGGCAGATTGTAGTTCGAGAGCAAAGTGCCCTGGCTCGCCGAATAGTCCCCGGGATCGAGGGATACGCTCACCTGATGAGTCCCGGGCCTTGCACTGGCATAGTTGCCATGGGTCTCGGTGATGATCGCCCCTTCTCCCGGTACGAAGCCGCCGATGGTGAAGTCCCATGCGCCGAGCGTGGCACTGGTGTTACCGTCAAAGGGCTTGGTGGGGTTGCCGGTGACGGTGACCACAAGGTCGGCCCGGTTGATCAGGCCCGCGCCGGTCGCCCCGGCCGGCAGGATATAGTTGGACAGCAACGTGCCCTGGTTCGCGGCGAAATCGGAAACGACCAGACTGGTAGTGACGGTACGCGCCCCGGCGTTGGCGGAACTGTAGATCCCGGCATTGCGGGTGACCATTGCGCCTTCCCCGGCGACGAAGCCGGTAAGCGCGAAATTGCCGGCAGTCAGCGTGGCGAGCGTCGTGCCGTCATAGGTCTTGGTCGGCGTGTTGACGATCGCAGCTGTCAGCAAGGCGCGGTCGATCTGCCCGGCGCCGCTCGCGCTGACGGGCAGTACATAGTTTCCGAGCAGCGTGCCCGCATTCGCCGCGAAGTCCTGGCTCGCCAGGATCGCCGTCACGGTGCGCGCGCCCGCGCGGATCGTCTCACGCACGTCGAGCATCGGCTGCCGGGAAACGGTGACGCCTTTTAGAGCACATAATGTGCTCCAGGCCACGGCCGTCCGGTTCGAATTTTGACGGACCAGCATGCGACTTATCTCGGTGATTCCAGCGAGGCGCTGCTGCGCGTCGTTTGCGACCGCAACACCGATCTCGGGCTCGGCATCGAGACCGGAATCGTGAGCCATCGCCGCAACGATATCCCACTGTGGCGGCCTGCGAATCCCTTCGGGCTTGGTCTCGATCAAAGCTGGCACGATGGGCACTGGTGCAACCTGTACGAGGCAAAGGTAGCCGTAGCGCCCCCGGAGCAGCAGGACGGGATCTACGATCGTGGTCCCGTCGAAGTCGCCGGATTTCGTGCAAGGCTGCCGGTCGTGCGGTTCACCGAAACGCTGGCGTTCCGGCGCTTCCTTCGTCAGCAGCTGCGCTGAGCGGGAGAACCGGCAGTGTCTCTCGTCGAGATTCGGTCCGATGGTACAATGATTGTTTTCGCGGGAGAGCGTCAGCTCACCGTGCGCCGCGTTCTATCCTAAGTTATCCTAGACCGGACCCGCTGCGTTCGCAGCGGGTCCATTTTCCGTCCTTGCTATCATCAAACCGATCGGCAGGCCTCCATGCCACCACCGCCGCCAGCGCTTTGGATCCGCGCGGCGGCGGTGGCATGGAGGCGGCAGCGCTGTGCTCTGCCGCACGACGCCTACCGAAGAGTCTCATTTCAATGTTGGTGAAAACTGTCTCTTTGCAAAATTGCGCTAACACAGCCTGTAAGCCTCGTCCCAGCCCGTGTTGTGATCATGTGCGACAATCGCACGTGGCGTCATTCTTTCGAACACCGTCCCATCTATCCACGGTTCTCAACCTGGCGCTTCCGGGCGCACGCCGCAGCGCGGTTCGCACACGCATAATCCTGCACCTTGTAGCAACCTACTCACGCTCGACCGCGCTCAGGCCTCGCCTTCGAAGGCCGGCTTCTGATGCCCGATGGCGCCACAGCCGGGATTGAGGCAAATAGCGCAACATGCCGGGGGAAAGAGCGCCGCACAGTTCCGGGAATCGATGCGACCCCGCTGTTCCGCCGCGGCCAGGCCTGCTGGGGCCATGAAGATGCACCCTGCCGATCCGGATGCGGACCTCCTGGTCGGCGCGGTCGCCGGCGAACGCGAGGCGTTCCGGCTGCTCGTGGAGCGCCACTATGACCGCATCCATGGCCTGGCCTGGCAGTTGACCGGCTCGCGTGCCGATGCCGAAGACGTCGCCCAGGATGTGTGCTGCACGCTGGTGGAGCGGATCGGCAGCTTTCGCGGCGAGGCGAAATTCTCCACCTGGCTGTGCGGCATCGTGTTCAATGCCTGCCGCGACGTGCACCGTCGCCGCCGGTCGTTCGGGGGCGTCGCCCAGCGGCTTGCGGTGCTGGCCGGGCTGGCGCGGGGGCCGGACGGGCGCGACCTGCACGACGCGCTCTGGGTGAAGAGCGCGATCGCCCGCCTGCCCCCGGCCTATCGCGACACTGCGATTCTCGTCGCCGGACAGCAGCTGACGCATGCCGAGGCCGGCGCGATCCTCGGCGTGGCGGAGGCGACGGTCTCGTGGCGCATGCACGAAGTACGGCGGATGGTCGCCGGGAAGCCGGGCGCGGACGACTGATCCGTCCGCGCGGAAAAATTCCGATCCTCGCCCAAGGATCTCCCGGAACCGCGCGTCCAAGGGGGATGCGGACGATCTCGCCCGCTGTAACCAAGGGAGAAAGACATGCCCCGTTTGTCCCAGGCGCTCGCCACCGGACTCATGCTGGCACTGGTCGCAGCCTGCACCGATTCCGACAGGCGCGTCGCCGCGATTCCCGATCCGGCCGCTGCCGCGCCGGCACCCGAGGCGAAGACCGCGCAGGAAGCGCAGAACATAGTCGTGACCGGCTCGCGCGTGGCAGGCCGCCGCGACTCCGCGACGCCGGTCACGGCCCTGTCGTCCGCTTCGCCCGCCTTCGCACCCGCAGCCCGCAGCCGCGGCTATGTCGCGCGGGCCGAGCCGATGCCGGCGCCCCCCTATTATCGCGACACCGGGCGCGACAAGTTCACCGCCACGCAGCAGAACGCCTTCAAGATCGTCCGCGAAGAGCCCGTCTCCACCTTCTCGCTCGACGTCGATACCGCCTCCTATTCGTTCGTACGCGCGTCGCTGAACCAGAATGTCCTGCCGCAGCCGGCAGCGGTGCGGACCGAGGAGATGGTCAATTATTTCCCCTATGACTATGCGCCCGCGCGCACCGCGGACCAGCCGTTCAGCACCAATGTCGCCGTGTTCCCGAGCCCCTGGTCGCCGGGGCGCAAGCTCGTCAGGATCGGCGTGAAGGGATATGAGATCCAGCGCGCGTCCCGTCCGCGTGCCAATCTCGTCTTCCTGATCGACACATCGGGCTCGATGAACGCGCCCAACAAGCTTCCCCTGGTCAAGCAGTCGCTGGCGATGCTGCTCGACCAGCTGGACGGCAAGGACAGCGTGGCGATCGTCACCTATGCCGGCAGCGCGGGCACTGCGCTCGAGCCCACTCCGGCGAGCAGCAAGGACAAGATACTGGCCGTGATCGACCGGCTGGGTGCGGGCGGCAGCACGGCGGGGGCCGAAGGCATCCGCCAGGCCTATGCGCTCGCCGAGCAGAACTTCGATCCCAAGGGCGTCAACCGCGTGATCCTGGCGACCGACGGCGACTTCAACGTCGGCATCACCAGCGACAATGAGCTGAAGGGCTATGTCGAGCGCGAGCGCGGCAAGGGCGTGTTCCTCTCGGTGCTGGGCTTCGGCATGGGCAATTACAATGATGCGCTGATGCAGACGCTCGCCCAGAACGGCAATGGCGCGGCCGCCTATATCGACACGATCGGCGAGGCGCGGAAGACGCTCGTCGACGAAGCGACCTCGACGCTGTTCCCCATCGCGAAGGACGTGAAGATCCAGGTCGAGTTCAATCCCCGCGCCGTCTCCGAATATCGGCTGATCGGCTATGAGACGCGGATGCTGAACCGCGACGACTTCGACAATGACAAGGTCGATGCCGGCGATGTCGGATCCGGCCAGACCGTGACGGCCATCTACGAAGTGACTCCGGTCGGCGGACCGCGCGCCATCGGCGACCTGCGCTACGCGGAGCAGGCGCCTGTCGCGGCAGGCGCCCGGAGCGACGAACTGGGCTTCGTCAAGATCCGCTACAAGCTGCCCAAGTCCGACACGAGCCGCCTCCTCACCACGCCGATCGATCGCGGCACCACCTTCGCCCGGTTCGAGGACGCGCCCCGGGACGCGCGCTTCGCGGCCGCGGTGGCGGGCTTCGCCGAGCTGTTGCGCGGCGGGCGCTACAATGGCCAGCTCGGCTTCGATGAAGTCCTGGGCATGGCAAGCGCGGCGCGCGGAGAAGATGGTTTCGGCTATCGCTCGGAGTTCATCCAGCTCGTCCGCGCGGCCAAGACCGCCCATGCGATGGCGGCACTCCAATGATGACTCGATGGGTGCCGCCGCCAGGCGGCGGCACCTTCACGAGGCTACGGCCGTGCGCGATCATGCCTTCGACCTGGCCGATATTGCCGCTATAGATCGCCCAATGCCCGTACCCAGCCTCCGCTCCCCTTCCGGCTTCGGCACTTGCCGCCCCGCCGGCATGGAGGCCTGAATGGATCGCGACGACGATATCGCCCGGCTGCTGCCCGAGCCGCCACCGCCACGCCCTGGCGGGCGCAGTGCGGCGATCGCGCGTGCCATGCGCAGGTTCGACGGCGATGAGCAACCGATTGCAACCACCCCGCCCGGCCAGCCGGCGGCACCTGTCCGCCGGTGGCGCCAGCGGACGCAGATCGGCGCCTTCGCATCCATCCTGCTCGTCGCGGTGATTGCGATTCCCCTCGCCCTGCAAAGACAGGCCGAGACGCCGCCAGCCCCCGGTCGGCCCGTGCCGGCAATCGAACGGACGGTGGCGACCGGGCCGGCGCGGCCCCAGGCCCCGGCACCCGAGCGCCCCGTCCCGATCCGGCGGGCCTCTCCGCATTTGCCTCCCACGCCCCCTTCCGCAGCCGCAAGGCCGGAGCCGGAGCCCCAGGCAGAGGCGCAAGCGGAACCCCGGCAAGCCGCTCCCACGACAGGCTATGCTCCCTTTGCGAGCCAGGACCTGGCGGCATCCTCGCAGCAGGATGCGGCGCCCGCCCCGGCGGCGCCACACGCCAGGATGGCCGCGGCCCGGCCTGCACCGCTGCCGAGCGCGCCGATCGTCGTCACCGGCGGAAGGCTCGCCGCACCCTCCGCGGCCACGGGCACGCCCGTTACCGTGGCCGGTGAAGCCGAATCCGGTGCCGGCGAGATCATCGTAACCACCGCACGCAAATCCCGCGCCCGCAGGGCCGCCCGGCGCGGCGATTGGAATGCCTGCACGGTCCAGGATCCGGAACGGAGCCTGCGCGGCTGCAAGCGGCTGGTCGATCCCGGCGCGAAGGGAGACGCCGGCGTCGCGGCCGCGCGGCTGGCGGACGGGCTGACGCGGGCATGGCAAGGCGATTGGCAGGGCGCGATCGGTGCGCTGGACCAAGCCGTTGCGGTGCGGCCCGAACTCGCCTTCGCCTATCTCAACCGGGGCCTGGCCCATGGCCAGGAAGGCGACCTCGCGCGCGCGGAGGCGGATTTCGATCTCGCCGTGCGCTATGCACCGCATGCAGCGCGCGGCTATTACAATCGGGGTCTCGTCCGCCGCATGCGCGGCAACGAACGCGGCGCGGACGCCGATATGGCGCGCGCCCGGGAACTCGATACGCGGTATGAAGCGCTGGAGGATTGAACCGGCCCGGCGGCCGGGGCACGGAATTGCCGCCCCCGGAGCCGTGCCGGCCGGCCCTCAGCCTCTCGTCGGGTCGATCAGGAACTTCTCGCCCGTCGCCTTGCGCTCATAGCTCCGGAGAACCTCCGGATCGAGCGCCTCGGCCAGGCCGATGACCCGTGTGTAATGGCTCGCGAAGGTCGTCGTCAGCTCGTCCGCCACGCGCCTGCGCATCCGGTCCGCCGCTTCCGCGCCCGCCTTGCGCAGGAACGGGAAGAGCAGCCAGCCGGAAACGCTCCACTGGAAGCCGAAGGCCAACCGGTTGAGCGTGGTCGGCGACAGGTCGAGCGCGCCATAGATGTAGAGCTGCTTGAAGACCTCCGATCCATAGCGATTATACGCGCTCATGCGCCGGACGGCCGCACGCTCCATGGCCTGGACGATCTCGCTGCCGAGCGTGCCGCCGCCGATCGCGTCGAAGGCGATGGTGGCGCCGGTTTCCGCCACCGCATCGGTGAGCCGGGCCGGGAAATCGGCATCCTTGCTGTTGAGGACATAGGTCGCCCCGATCGCGCGCAATATGTCGGCCTGCTCGTCGGATCGGACGATGTTGACGAGCGAAATGCCGTCGGCGAGGCAGATCTTCTGGAGCATCTGGCCGAGATTCGAGGCGGCGGCGGTATGCACGATCGCCGCATGCCCCTCGCGCCGTGCCGTCTCGACGAAACCCAGGGCCGTGAGCGGGTTCACGAACATCGAGGCGCCATCGGCGGAAGTCGCGCCTTCCGGCAGCGGAATCACGTCCCGCGCCTTGATCCGGCGATAGTCGGCATACATCGCGCCACCCACCATCCCGACGCGCTTGCCTTCGAGTGCCGCGGCGTCCTTGCCGGCGGCGACGACGATACCGGCGCCTTCATTGCCGACCGGCATCGACTGCCCCACCCTTCCCCGCACGCTTCCAAGCCGCGCGCCAGGCACGGTGAAGGCGAGTCCGGGGCGATCGCCGCCGGTTTCCCGCAACGTCGCCAGATCGGCGGGGCCGAGCAACAGCCCCAGGTCGCTGGGGTTGATCGGTGTCGCTTCGATGCGGACGACGATCTCGTCATCGGCCGGCTCGCCGATCTCGACATCGAGCAGCGACAGGGAGAGCGTGCCGTCCTCGGCGATTTTCGAATGCAGCTCGCGCCCGGCAAATGTCATGTCTCTCTCCGCCTGGATTGGTGAAGCGACAGAGATGGTGCGGAGCCCGGCGACTGCAAGAAGGACTGCAGGAAGGATCGAAAGCCGCTCGATGGGGGGGTGAACGCCCTTTCCCCTCCGGTCGCCCCCAAACGGTACGGATCGGCTGCGACTAAGGGTTTCTACGGAATGGGACATGCCCCCCGATCGCTTACTTCCGAATAGGTTGGAGCCGGAGAGGTTATGACCGACAGCAAATATTTCGCGCAGCGCGCCGATGAGGAGCGTGATGCAGCGATGAAAGCCAAGGGAATGGCCAGCTTCCGCGCGCATATGGGCATGGCGCAGGAATATGAGCGCCGCGCGCGTGGCTTCAAACCCCGCCACGCCGACAAGGTCGTGCTCGACTGAACGTTCGCGGCGGCTGCATCGCGCGGCTTCCACCTTCCCGAATCGGGCCCGCGCCCCTTCGCGCCACCACCCTGGCCTTCGTCGATCCGCGCCCGTGCCCGATCAGCGAAGATCCGCCCCGGCGCGTGCCGGGGCGGAGGTTTTCGCGCATCAGAACTCGGCGCTGACGCCAAGAGTGAAGGTGCGGCCGCTGGTGGTGTAGACCACCCGGCGCGCGATCGGGCCGCCGGCAAACTGCTCGATCGGCTCGTTGGTGAGGTTGATCCCCTCGGCGATCAGGCGGACGCCCTTCATCAGGTTCACATGCGCCTGGAAATCGATGTTGTGCGTGGCGGCGATATAGTCGCCGACATTCCCCACCGTGCCCAGGCCGGTATAGTATTTGCTCCGATAGGCGTCGGACACGCGCACGCCCCAGTCCTTGTCCTCATAGTAGAGCGTCGCGTTCGCCGCCCATTTCGACAGGTTGAACAGCGGCAGGCGGACAAAGGTGTTGCCGACCTTGCCCTGCAGGTGCCCGTCGAACCAGGTGCCGTTGACGACCATGCCGAGATGCTTGAGCGCGCCCGGCAGGAAGGTGAAGTCGTGCTGGAACGCCACTTCGATGCCCTTGATGTCCGCGCCGGGGCCGTTGATGGGCTGGCTCACGTCATAGGGGGTGCTGGCATCCTGGCCCTGGATCAGCAGCGACAGCGGCAGGCCGGTCTGGCCATAGGGGATGGTGACCGTGGACGGCGAGATGAAGCTGTCCATGTTCTTGTAGAAGAAGCCGACCGAGGCGAAGCCGGTGCGGTCCATATACCATTCGATCGAGCCCTCGACCGAAGTGGCCTTGTAGGGCTTGAGGAACGGGTTGCCGAGGCTGAGGCTGCCGCCGTTCGGGCGCGTGGTGATCGAGCCGGCCGCAGCCAGATCCCCCAGGCCCGGACGGTTGACGTTGCGGCTGGCGCTGACGCGCACCACCAGGTTCCTGGTCACGTCGAGCGCGACATTGGCGGCGGGCAGCCAGCCATTGCTGTTGGTCTCGATCGAGACCGGCACGAAGCCGGAGCCGGTGGCAAGATGCCCCGACGAGGTCAGATCGGTCGAGAAGTAGCGAAGGCCCGCATTGGCGCGCAGGCGCATGTCGCCGACATGGGTATCCAGGTCGAACTGGGCGAACCCGTTCCAGGTCTTCTCGTCGACCCGATAGTCGCTGCCCGCCTGCAGATTGGCGGCGGTCAGGTCGCGCTTGTCGCCGACATAGGCATAGATCGCGTCGACATTGCCGACGATGTACTGCAGCAGCGTGTCGGGCCCGACGAGCTGTTTCATGCCGTTCGGCACGGGGATGTTCGCCGGCACGTTGTGGAACACCTTGTTGGCCCAGGTATAGCCCGTATTGGTGAACTTCTTGTAGGCGCCGCCGGCCTTGAAGGTCAGGCCGCCGCCCAGGTCGTAGGCGGCATCCAGCTTGCCGTTGAGATAGCGGTTGGTGATCGCATTCTCCTGCACGTCCAGGCGCTGGACGGTCCAGAGATCGGGGTTCTTCAGGTCGATGCCATAGGTGTTGACCGGGATGCGCGGCCGGGTGTCGTAGCTGAACGGCGTCTGCTTCGCCTCCATGAACACCTTGTCGAACACCGGCTGGGCGAAGTCCGACTGTTCATAGCCGCCCAGCGCATGGATGGTCAGCCGATCGCCGATCTTCCAGCTCAGATTGGCGACGCCCTGATAGAAATCGGTGTGGTTCTTGACGATGTGATGCTCGGAGCGCAGGTCGATGCCCGTATAGCTCGCGGCACGCAGCGTATTGGTGTCGTCGATCACCGCGCTGCGGATCACCTGCGTGCCGCCGACGCTGGCGCCGGTCAGCGGGTTGCTGCCCGCAGTGGCCAGCGCATAATCGTCGCGATAGTCCCACAGGCGGCCATAGAGGAAGTCGACGTCGAGCTTGAAATCGTCGCCCGGATGATACTGGACCGACGAGGTGATCCCGAGCCGGCGGCGATCGGTATACCAGGTCGAGGGCGACTGGGCGGTCGGCTGATACACGCCGGCGAGCAGCTTTGCACGGGTCGCCGCGTCGATCTCGGGGCCGATATTGGCGGCGCCATATTTGGTCAGGCCCCAGCCCCAGTTGCGATAGCCATATTCGTTGCTCTTGATCTGGCTATAGGCGACCGAGACCAGCGCACCGAAATCGCCGGAGCGAGTCGAGGCCAGGCCGACGACGCGCGGGGTGACTCCGCTGGTGTTGGTGTTCGTCTGGCCCTTGGCGGAGACGACGAACTTCGAACCGGCATAGTCGAACGGCTTGGCGCTGTAGAGTTGCACGGTGCCGGCGATACCGCCCTCGTCCTGCTCCGCCGCGAACGACTTCTGCACCGCGACGCGGTTGAACAGTTCGGACGCGAACAGGCTGTAGTCGAACGAGCGCGAACGGCTGACCGCGCCGCGATTGTCCATGCCCGAGGCGGTGTTGCCCATCACTTCCATGCCGTTCAGCTGGGTGCGGGTGAAATCCGCGCCCAGGCCGCGAAGCGCGATCTGCCGGCCCTCGCCGGTGTCGCGGGTGATGGTGATGCCGGGGATGCGCTGCAGCGCCTCGGCGAGATTCAGGTCGGGAAAGGCGGCGATATCGGAGGCGACGATATTGTCCTCGGCGCCGACGGCCTTGCGCTTCAGCTGCTGCGCCGCGGTAAGGCTCTCGCGATAGCCGGAAACGACGATCTCGGACTCTTCCTGGACGCGCGGCGCCTCGGGCTCGGCCTGCGCAGCGGCTTGCGCGACCGGCTTGGCGGCACCGGCATGAACAGCGCGGCGCGGCGCGGCCACGGCCCGCGCCGGCGTAAGCACCACAACGCCGCCGCGCATCGAGGCGATCAGGTTGGTGCCGCGCAGCAGCTGATCAAGCGCCGCGCGCACGGTGAGCGCACCCCGCACCCCGCCGGTGCGGCGGCCGGCGACCACGTTCGGCGCGACCACCACCTGCACGCCGGTGGCCTGCGAGAACTGCGAAATGGCGCTGCGCAGGTCCGACGCGCCGATGTCGAAGCGCATCTGCACGTGCATCGAAACTTCGGCGCTGCGTGCCTGGGCCATGGCCGGCATGGCGAGCATGATTGCCACTGCCATGAGTGAAATTCCCCTAGTGCGATCCATTATGTTCCTCCGCTCGGGCGCGATGTGCGCCTCCGGGGAGGAAGACGGGGGTCGATCAGCTTCCGGACAAAAGAATTTTATTGCAGCGCAATGTCATCGATCTGACGACGGCGTGACACCTTCACGGGTGGGAACCAGGTGCAGTTCATCCCCCTTGCGAACGACCTGAAAATCATAGGCAGCGCCCATGGCGCCAAGTAATTGCCGTGGATTATCAAGGCGAAACCGCCCGGCAACCGCGATCGATGCGAGCGACTTGGGCGGCGGGACGATGCGCGAGCCACCGCGGCGATTGAGCGCATCGACCAGCTCGCCGAGCCGCATATTGTCGATGTCCAGCCAGCCCTGGCGCCAATCCTGTTGCGTCGCATCGAAGCGCGTCGGCGCGCGCGCCTGACCGCCGGCGAAGCGGCTGCGCCAGCCGGCTTCGACGATCACCGCATGTCTGTCGGCGCCGTCACCACCGAAGCGCACCTTGCCGCGATAGACCGCGATGCGAACGCCGCCGCTTGCGATATCGATGTCGAACGCAGTGCCGAGTACCCGCGTCGCCGATCCCTCGGCATGCACGGTGAAGGGCTGATCGGGCCGATGGGCGATGTCGAAATAGGCTTCGCCGCGCTGCATCGTCACCGTGCGGCGATCCGCGCCGAGCGTCACGTCGAGGCTGGTCGCGCCGTTGAGGTGGAGTTTCGAGCCGTCGGCGAGCGCGACATCGAGCTGCTGGCCCCGCGCCGTCTCGTAATGGATCGGCGCCGGCGCGGCGGCGCGGTACCAGCCGGCCTGCCAGCCGCCGATGCCGAACGCGGCGACCAACGCCAGCGCGCCGCCGGTACCGATCGCGCGGCGGCGATTGGCGCGCATGGCCTGGACGTCCCCGTCCGAGAGCCGCGGGAGCTGGCCCATCGCATCGGCGAGCGCCGGATCGTCGAGCATCGCCTGGATATCGCCCGCCGCGGCGGGCGGCGCTTCGCCGAGCACCGCCTCGTCCTCGCGCATCGCCCAATGGGCGGCATCCCGCAGAACCGCGCGCCGGCTCACCGGGCAGCCCCTGCCGGCAAGCCGCGCCGTTCGAGCGCCGCGCGCAGATCGGCGACCGCGCGGGTGCAATGCTTCTCCACCGCGGCGAGGCTCATCTCGAGGTCGGCGGCGATGATGGCGCAGGCCACGCCGTCGAGCCGGCGGCGCAGGAACACCTCGCGGCGCAGCGGCGGCATCACCTTGAGTGCCGCGACCAGGATTTCCACGCGCTGGCGATAATCCAGGACTTCCTCGGCCCGCGGCAGGGGGCAGGCGATGTCCTCGGCCAGTTCGGCGGCCTCCGGCATCGCGCGGCGACGCCGGAAATGATCGAAGACCAGGTTGCGCGCCACCGCGAAGCAGAAGGCGCCGACATCGGCGACGCCGCGCGTGCGGCGATAGTCATAGAGGCGGACATAGGTTTCCTGGACGATATCCTCGCCCTCGTCCCGATCGCGCAGCCGGCCCTCGACGAAGCGCTGGAGCGCGGCGCGCAGCGCTACTTCCTCGGCCGCCGCATGGCGGCGCGCGACGATGGCGGTCAGTTCGTTCATCGCGCCGCCTCCCCGCCAGGCCCTGCCCGCCCCGTCATGCCGCTCCTCCCCAGGGGAATCACCCTGCCCCTGCGAGGGCTAGGCCCACTCCATGAAGCGCGCATGACAGCCGGGACCGCTCCGGCTGCTTAAAACTGCAACCTGGCGCGCCTAAGCCGCTGCGAATCGAGCCGGAGGGAATGAAGCGATGCGGTGGACGGCCATGCTGGCACTGGCGGCACTGGGCGCGGCGCCCGCGCCACGGGGGGAGAAGCCGACCTTCAGCATCGGCGCGATCGCGGACGCGCAATATGCCGACGCCCCCGATAACGGCCAGCGCATGTACCACACGGCGCCCCGCAAGCTCGCGACCGCGGTGGCGGATTTCAATCGCCAGCGGCTCGCCTTCGTCGTCCATCTCGGCGATTTCATCGACAAGGACTGGGCCAGCTATGACGCGATGCTGCCGATCGCGCGGCGGCTGCGGCATCCGGTGCATTTCGTGCTGGGCAATCACGAGTTCGCGATCGACGATGCCCATAAGCCCCAGGTGCCGGCCAAGCTCGGCATGCCCCGGCGCTATTACAGCTTCGAGCGGCAAGGCTGGCTGTTCCTGGTGACCGACGGCAACGACCTGAGCAGCTACGCCTGGCCGGCCGGCAGTCCGGAGCACAAGAGGAGCATGGCCGCGCATGCCGCGCTCTATCCCGACAAGCCGCTATGGGACGGCGGCATCGGCGGCGAGCAGCTGGCCTGGATCGACAGCGAACTGACGCGGGCGGACAGGCGCAAGCTCAAGGTCATGCTGTTCAGCCACTTCCCCGTCTGGCCGGAAAATCCCCATAATCTGTGGAACGCTCCAGCGGTGACGGCCCTGCTCGAGCGCCACCCCTCCGCCAAGATCTGGCTCGACGGGCATAACCATGACGGCAATTATGGCGAGCGGGCCGGCATCCATTATGTGAACATGAAGGCGATGCTCGACACGAGCGAGACGAGCTACGCCCGGCTCGACTTCTTCGCCGATCGCGTCGAACTGCGCGGCACCGGGCGACAAGGCGATCTGGTGCTCAGGCTTCGCCCGGATTGAGCTTGCGGCATCCGGCGCGCATCGCCGGGCCGACGGGGCTTTCCTTCATATGGATGGCTTCCTAGGGTCGCCGCCGCATCCTCCGGAGTCCCAGCCTTGACCGCACCCGCCACCGCCATCGACCGCCTCGTCGCCATCATGGCGCGGCTGCGCGACCCCGCAAGCGGTTGCGAATGGGATACCGTACAGACCTTTGCGACGATCGCGCCCTATACGATCGAGGAAGCCTATGAGGTTGCCGACGCGATCGAGCGCGGCGACATGGCCGACTTCAAGGACGAGCTCGGCGACCTGCTGCTCCAGGTGATCTTCCACAGCCGCATGGCCGAGGAAGCCGGCGATTTCGCGCTGGCCGACGTCGCCGATGCGATCAGCGACAAGATGGAGCGCCGCCACCCGCACATTTTCCTGGGCGCCGCCGAGGGCGGCCATCACCTCTGGGAGCAGATCAAGGCGTCGGAGCGCGGTGCGAAGGGGCATGCGAGCGCGCTCGACGGCGTGGCGATCGGCCTTCCCGCCCTGCTTCGCGCCGACAAGCTCCAGAAACGCGCCGCCCGCACCGGGTTCGACTGGCCCGATCCCAGCGGCGCCCGCGCCAAGATCGACGAGGAACTGGCCGAGGTCGAAGCCGCCGCAACGCCAGCCCAGGTCGAGGAGGAAGTCGGCGACCTGCTGTTCGCGGTGGTGAACTGGGCGCGAAAGCTGGGTGTGGACCCCGAGGCCGCGCTACGCAGTGCGAATGGAAAATTCGAAAAGCGTTTCAAGGCAATGGAAGCAGAAGCTGGCAATGCCTTCGAGGATCTCGACCTCGATGCCAAGGAAGAACTCTGGGTAAGGGCCAAGCGCGAGGAAGCCTGATGCGCGACTATATCCTGCTCATGCACAATGACGTGGACGAGGCGCCGACGCCCGAGATGTGGCAATCCTATCTCGAGCGGCTGCGGACCAGCGGCCGCTTCGATGGCGGGAGCGCGATCGCGGGTGGCGAAAGCCTCCGCAAGGCCGGTACGCCGGCACCGCTTTCCGAACATCTCGGCGGCTATCTTCGCATCCGGGCAGAGGATCTCGAAGCGGCCAGGGCCTTTCTTGCCGGCAATCCAGTCTATGAATGTGGCGGCACTATCGAGGTGCGGGAACTGCCGCGGGACCGTTGATCGCTCAACCCCGCGTCAGGAACCGCTCATAGTCCCGCGGCGCCATCCGCACCTCGTAGACTGCCCGTTCCCCGTCCATTCCCTGTTCCAGAACTTCGCCATGCTGATGGAGCCAGGCGGCGGCGGCGCCGTCGGCGGGATCGAGATGGACGGTGTAGCGGCGATGGCCCTGGGTGAGGCGCGCGGCGACGGCATGGACCAGCGCGTCCACGCCCTCCCCGCTCACGGCCGAAACCGGCATCACGTCCTCGCGCTTCGCCGCCTCGGCGAGCAGGTCGTCACGGGCTTCCCCCTCGAGCAGATCGATCTTGTTCCACGCCTCGAAGCGCGGCGTGGTCTCGGCAACGCCGATATCCGCCAGCACCTGCTCGACATCGTCCTTCTGCGCTTCGCTGTCCGGATGCGCGATGTCGCGGACATGGATCAGCAGGTCGGCGGAGACGACCTCTTCCAGCGTCGCCTTGAACGCCGCGACGAGCTGGGTCGGCAGTTCGGAGACGAAACCGACCGTGTCCGAGAGGATCGCCTTGTCGATGCCCGGCAGCGAGATCTGACGGAGCGTGGGATCGAGCGTGGCGAAGAGCAAATTCTCCGCCATGACGTCACTTCCAGTCAACCGATTGAAAAGCGTCGACTTTCCGGCGTTGGTATATCCCACCAGCGCAATGATCGGCCAGGGTGCGCGCTGGCGGCGATCGCGGTGGAGCGTGCGCGTACGGCTGACCGAATCCAGCTCGCGACGCAGGCGCGCCATGCGGTCGCGGATCAGCCGGCGATCGGCCTCGATCTGCGTTTCGCCCGGGCCGCCGAGAAAGCCGAAGCCGCCGCGCTGCCGCTCGAGGTGCGTCCAGCTCCGCACCAGGCGGCCGGCCTGGTAATCCAGATGCGCCAGCTCGACCTGAAGCCGGCCCTCGGCGGTGCGCGCGCGCTCGCCGAAGATCTCCAGGATGAGGCCGGTGCGGTCGATCACCTTGCAGCCCAGCCCCGTCTCGAGGTTGCGCTGCTGCACCGGCGTGAGGCTGGCATCGAACACGGCCAGCGTCAGTTCCCTGTCGCGCACCGTCTCGGCGAGTGCCTCGACCTGGCCCGAGCCGATCAGGGTGCCCGGCTTGGGCGCGCGGATGCGCAGGGGCACGCGCTCGACCACGTCGACCCCGATCGCCGCGGCCAGGCCGGCGGTCTCTTCCAGGCGCGCCCCTGCATCGCGCGAGCTGCCGCCGAGGTCCGGATAGACAACGACCGCGCGCGCCCCCCGGGTGAATTCGTCGGGGTCGCGCTCGAAACCGGTAGTCATGCTGGGCGCGCCTCAGTCGTCGCTATTCTGTTCCTCGGCGAGGTTCAGCGGGTGCGCCGGCTGGATCGTCGAGACGGCATGCTTGTAGACCAGCTGGGCCATGCCCTCGCGCTGGAGCAGCATGCAGAACAGGTCAAAGGCCGCGATCTGGCCCTGGAGCATCACGCCATTGACCAGGAACATCGTGACATTTTCCTGCTGGCGGCGAACCGCATTCAGGAAAATCTCCTGCAATACCGGGTTCTTGGACTGGAATTCTCCCACCGCTTCGAGAAGCGGGGCAAGGTCCACCGGGCCCGATGGCATGATCGTGGAGATCGCGTGCTTGTAGATGAGCTGCGACTGGCCGTCGCGGCGGAGCAGCACCGAAAAATTGTCGAACCAGGTAACGATGCCCTGGAGCTTGACGCCCTTGACGAGGAACATCGTGACCGGCGTCTTCGACCGGCGCAGCGAGTTGAGGAAGAGATCCTGAAGCGAGGTCTGCTTTTCGGCCATCGGTCGTGACTCTCATTCTTGGCGGGAGTTTCCCGCATGGCGCCGTTCTCTGGCGTCGGAGCGCACGCCCGTTCGGCGCACAGCGGCGCCCTTTTATGCCCTGGGGGCCGGATCGTCCAGCGAAGTTGCGGCCATTCCCCGCCGAAGTCGACAGAGGCCGCCCCCGGTGCGGCGGCACGATATCCCGCATTGCAAGCGGCCCGCTTCCTCCCTAGATGTCCGGCGCGAGGCAACGTCCTCCCCCTCCCTTGCGAGGGCAGAAGTCCGGGACGGCCCGGCCCTTGTCCGAAAGGAGGGCCCGTGGCCTGGATTCTGTTGTTCTTCGCCGGCCTGCTCGAGATCGTCTGGGCGTTCGCCATGAAGCAGTCGCACGGTTTCACCCGGCTATGGCCCAGCGTGACGACGATCGGCGCGATGCTCGGAAGCTTCGGGCTGCTCGCGCTCGCGATGCGCAGCCTGCCGCTGGGTACGGCCTATATGGTCTGGACCGGCATCGGTGCGATCGGCGCATTCGCGCTGGGCGTGCTGGTGCTCGGCGAGAGCGCGGGCGCGCTGCGGCTCGCGGCCGCGGCGATGATCCTGGGCGGGCTGGTGCTGATGAAGCTCGCCTCCTCCTAGGGGCCCTCATGCCGTCGCCCCGGCCTCGAGCGGGGGTGACGGCGGAAGCAGCGGCCCTGGCCTTCATTCCTCCCGGCTGTCGGTGATCCCCAGCAGCTTCAGCTTGCGGTGGAGCGCCGAGCGCTCCATGCCGATGAAGCTGGCGGTTCGCGAGATGTTGCCGGAGAAACGGCGGATCTGGACGCGGAGATATTCGCGCTCGAAGCTCTCGCGTGCCTCTTTGAGGGGGGCGCCCATGATCGCGTTGGTGCCCATGGCGCCGCCATTGTCGGCCGGGCGGCCCAGCACCTCCGGGGGCAGCAGATCGAGGTCGATCCGGCCGATCCGGTCGCCCGGCGCCAGAATCACCGTCCGCTCCACCACGTTGCGCAGCTGGCGGACATTGCCGGGCCATTCGTAGCTCTGCAGCGCTACCATCGCATCGGGCGCGATCTCCGGCGTCGGCACGCGGCGTTCATTGGCATAATGCGCGACGAAATGCTCGACCAGGACGGGAATGTCCTCGCGCCGTTCGGTAAGCGGGGGGATCGACACCGGCACCACATTCAGGCGGTAATAGAGGTCCTCGCGGAAGCGGCCCTCCGCTATCTCGTGCATCAGGTCGCGCGCCGTGGCCGAGACGACGCGGACATCGACCTTGACCACGCGCGTGCCGCCGACGCGCGTGAAGCTCTGGTCGGTCAGCACGCGCAGGATGCGGGCCTGGGTGGCCACCGGCATGTCGGCGATCTCGTCGAGGAACAACGTGCCGCCATGCGCCTGTTCGAGCAGGCCGGTGCGGACCAGGTCCCCGCCCTCCTCCACGCCGAACAGTTCCTCCTCGACTCGCTCGGGCTGCATGCGCGCGGCGCTGACGATGACGAACGGGGCGGAGGCGCGCTGGCTCCAGCCGTGGAGCAGCCGGGCAGCGACTTCCTTGCCCGTGCCGGCGCTGCCCGTGATCAGCACGCGGCTACCGGTGGAGGCCACGCGCTTCAGCGTGGCGCGGACGGTGTTGATCGCGCCCGACTGGCCGGTCAGATCTTCCTCGCGGCCGATCGAGGCGCGCAGCGAGGCGACTTCGCGCTTGAGCCGCTCGGTCTCGGTGGCCCGCTCGACGAGAAACAGCAGGCGCTCGGCCTCGAACGGCTTCTCGATGAAATCGGAAGCCCCGCGGCGGATCGCGGCCACCGCGGTGTCGAGATTGCCGTGCCCGGAAATCACCAGCACCGGGATCGAAGGATCGCGGCGCTTGATCTCGTCGAGGATCTCGAGCCCATCGAGCCGCGAGCCGTGCAGCCATACGTCGAGCAGCACCAGGCTGGGGCGGCGTTCCGCGATCGCCTCCAGCGCCGCATCGCTGTCCGCCGCTCCGCGCGTCGAATAGCCTTCGTCCTCCAGGACGCCGGCCACCAGTTCACGGATGTCGCGCTCATCGTCGACGACCAGGATATCGAGGCTCATGATTTGGCACTTCCACTACGCGTAAGCACGGCGGGGCGCGGCTCCTCGCCGCCCTCGCCCTCGGGGGTGCTCGCCATCTCGGCGAGCTGATCGGTGTCGAAGCAGATCGTCACCAGCGTGCCGCCGCCCGGGCGGTCGGAAAAGGCGATGGTGCCGAAATGCTCCTCGACGATCTTCTTCACGATCGCGAGGCCAAGGCCGGTGCCGCGGCTGCGCGTCGTCATATAGGGCTCGACGATCCGATCGCGCTCGACCGGCAGGCCGATGCCGTTGTCGGCCAGCGTTAGCGCGATCCTGCCCCCCGCCTCCGGGTCGATCGTCATGACGATCTCGCCGCGAGGCAGCGCCTCCCCCTCCCCGCGCGCTTCGATCGCCTCGACGGCGTTCTTGACGATGTTGGTGAAGGCCTGGCCGATCTGGCGGCGATCGCAGATCAGGCCCGGTGCCGGATCGGGCGCGTTCATCTCGAAACGGATCGTGGGATGCGCGACTTCGTGGAGGAACATCGCCTGGCGCGCGATGTCGAGCAGGGACTCCTGGCGGAACACCGGCTTGGGCATGCGCGCGAACGAGGAGAATTCGTCGACCATGCGGCGCAGGTCGCCCACCTGGCGCACGATCGTGTCGGTCAGCTGGGCGAAGGTGCCGTCCTCGGGCTCGATCTTCTTGCCGTAGCGGCGCTTGAGGCGCTCGGCGGCGAGCTGGATCGGCGTGAGCGGGTTCTTGATCTCGTGCGCGATGCGGCGGGCGACGTCGGACCAGGCGGCGCGGCGCTGGTCGTTCAATTGCTGGGTGATGTCGTCGAAGGTGAGCACCCGGCCGGCCTCGTCGCTGGTGACCTTCACCGCGAGCGTGCGCGCATCGCCGCCGGTGCCGAGCTGGATCACCGCCTCGCGGTCGCCGCTGTCGAGCAGCGTGTCGAGCTCGGGCGCCAGCTCGCGGAGCGGGTGGCCGACAAGCTCCTGCTCGCCCGGGCGGAGCAGCTCGATGGCCGATTCGTTGATGAGGCGCAGCTTGCGCTGGGCGTCGATCGAGATGACGCCGGCCGAAACGCCCGACATCACCGCCTCGATCAGCATGCGGCGGCTCTCGAGCTGGGCATTGGCGGTTCGCAGCTCGCCGGTCTGGTGCTCGAGCCGTTCGGTCATGCCGTTGAAGGCGTTGCCGAGCGTACTGATCTCGTCGCCGGTCTGCGGGATGTCGACGCGCGCGGCAAGGTCGCCGCCGGCGACGCGCCGGGCGGCGATGACGAGCTGCTCGACCGGCTGGACCAGGCGATCGGCGACGGCGAGCGCGATCCAGGTCGCGATGCTGACGATCAGCAGCGCCACGCCGAACAGGACCGCGTTGAACTGGAGCTGGAGCGAGCGGGAACGCGCCTGGAGCGCGTTGAATTCGGCGACGATCCGGTCGGCGCCCGAATTCTGGCGGTTCATGAAGCCCACGTTCACGCTGTTGGCGACGTAGAGGAAGATGTTCCGCGACCGATCCAGCGGCGTCACCACCCACTGCTTCTCGGCGTCGAAATTCGTGTAGCTCTGCTCGTCGCGCAGGAGGTTCAGCACCTGGCCGGAAACGCGCGCGGCGAAGATCTTCGCCGGGGGAGCCTCCCAGGTGTACATCGCCTCGACCTGCTTCCCATCGACGACGCGGAACACCACGGCCTGGTCGAAGGAGCGATAATAGAGCTGCTCCAGCAGCTTGCGCTGGAAGGCCGAGGAATTCGCCGGGATCTTCGGGAAGAGCTCGGTCAGGTCGTCGACCATGGTCCGCGCCTCGGTCGCCCAGCGCTGGGCGACCAGGCCCCTGCCTTCCTTGGCAAGATCGGTCGTCGCGTCGAATGCGCCCCGCGCCCGCTCCGAGCCCCAGAGCTGCACGCCCGACTGGAACATCACCGAAGCCGCGATCACGGTGAGCACGATCGGAATGCTCGCCATCAGGGTGAACACCGCGACGAGGCGGACATGGAGCCGTCCGCCGCCGGCCAGCGCCGACCTGGTGGCGCGGTGGATGGCGATCCGCCGGCCGATCAGCACGATCAGCGCGACATAGGGCAGCAGGTTCGCCAGCAGCAGCGATGCCGCGACGCCGGGGTTGAACACCTGGTGCGCGAAATTGCGGACGAACAGGAATGTCGCCACCGGCGTGGCGATGGCCAGCGCCACCACCACCATCTCCAGCATCCGGATAGGCGCCAGCCGCCGCGGCTGCGACGTTGCCTGGATCAGGGGCTCGGCGGTGAGGGCATCCATTCCCGGCAAGCTAGAGCGAGATTGTGGCAAAAAGAACACATAATATCGCTCAGCCTGTCGCTATTCGGCACCATCCGGGCGATTGGGACCAAGATCGATGCCCAGCGTATCGAGGCGCTTGCGCAAGGTGTTGCGATTGATCCCCAGGGCGCGGGCGGCACGCAGCTGATTGCCGCCATGGCGGGCCAGCATCGCCTCGATCAGGGGGCGCTCCACTTCGCCGATGATCCGGTCGTAGAGCGTGCCGTCGTCGAGCGTGCGCGGCTCTTCGATCGCGATGCGTTCGAGCCGGGCGCGCACCGCCGCCTCGATACCCTCGTCGCGACTCGACTGGACGGGCAGCGAGCCAGTCTCGCCCAGTGCCCGGCGCAGCGCCTCCCCGTCGATCACTTCGTCGCGGCTGAGCGCGGCGATACGGCGCATCAGATTCTCGAGCTGGCGAACATTGCCCGGCCAGTCATAGCCTTCGAGTACCCGCACCGCATCGGCCGCGAGGCTCTTGCGCGGCAGGCCGTCCTCGGCGGCGCGGTCGAGGAAATGGCGGGCGAGCAGCGGCACGTCGTCGCGGCGCTCCCGGAGCGAGGGCAGCGCGACGGGGACGACGTTGAGGCGGTAGAACAGGTCCTCCCGGAACTGCCCGGCCTGGACCAGCGCGGCCAGATCCTTGTTGGTGGCAGCTACGATGCGCACGTCCGCCTTGATCGCGCGGGCGCCGCCGACGGTGGTGAACTCGCCCTGCTGGAGCACGCGGAGCAGCCGCGTCTGCGCATCCATCGGCATGTCGCCGATCTCGTCGAGGAACAAGGTCCCCCCCGCCGCCTGCTCGAACTTGCCGGCCACCCGCGCCTGGGCGCCGGTGAAGGCGCCGCGCTCATGGCCGAACAGCTCGGCCTCGATCAGCTCGCGCGGGATCGCGGCCATGTTGAGCGCCACGAACGGCGCGCGGCGGCGAGGCCCGAGATCGTGGATCGCCTTGGCGACCAGCTCCTTGCCGGTGCCCGATTCGCCCGAGATCAGCACGGTGAGGTCGTTGGCGACCACGCGGGCGATGACGCGATAGACTTCCTGCATCGCCGGCGAGCGGCCGATCAGCGAGGAGCCGCCGCTCAGCTCCTCCTCGGGCAGCGCGGCGGGGGCGTGGCGGCCGCGGGCGATGGCGCTGCGCACCGCCTGGCCGAGCACGTCGAGGTCGAACGGCTTGGGGAGATAGTCGAAGGCGCCGACTTCGGTGGCGCGCACCGCCGTCGCCAGGGTGTTCCGTGCCGAGAAGACGATCACCGGCAGCGCGGGATGCTCGGCGGTGAGCCTGGCCACCTCGTCGAGGCCGTTGCCGTCGGGCAGCACCACGTCGGTGACCAGCACATCGGGCAAGGCCGCGCCGATCGCGCGGCGCAGCTCCGCCAGGCTGGCCGCCGTCGTGACGGCATGGCCTTCGCGGCGCAACGCCGCCGCCACCACCGTGCGGATCGCGCTGTCGTCGTCGACGACCAGGACCGAGCCGGTCATGCCCGGGCCCTTGGCAGGAGGATGCGGAAGACAGTCATTTCGGGCATGCGCTCGCGGGCATATTGGACGATGCCGCCCTGATCGCGGACCAGCTTCTCGACCAGCGGCAGGCCGAGCCCCTTCCCCTCCGGCTTGCCGGAGACGAAGGGCTCGAACAGATGCTCGGCAATGTCCTCGGGCGCGCCGGGGCCGTTGTCCATGACGAGGATCTCGATCGGGAGCGGCTGGCGCGGGCGGCCGCTGCCGGTGCTCACCGACATGCCGTGGCGATAGGCGGTGGAGAGGATGATCCGCGGCTGGGCGAGCCCGGCCAGCGCTTCGGCGGCATTCTTGAGCAGGTTCATCATCACCTGCTGGAAGGCATCGGGATCGATCAGCACCGGCGGCAGCGAGGGATCGAAGCGCTCCTCGATCACCATCCCCCGCGCGAACCCGGCCAGCGCGACGCGGCGGGCATGGTCGAGCAGCGGATAGACGTTGGTCGGCACCAGCTTGAGCGGCCGCGTGTCGGTGAAGTCCTGCATCCGGTCGATCAGCGCGGCGATGCGGTCGACCTCGGTCGTGATCAGGCCGGTGAGCTCGCGATCCTCGCCCGAGCTGGCGAGGAGCTGGGCGGCACCGCGGATGCCCGAGAGCGGGTTCTTGATCTCATGCGCCAGCATCGCCGCCGCCCCCACCGCGGCGCGGGCTCCGGCGGTGCGGTCCGCCCCCTGCGCCACCCGCCGCGAATGGGGGGCGTGGTGCAGCGTGACGATCCGCCAGCCGGGATGATCGGCGACATGGCTCTCGACGAAGTCCACCCGGACGCGCGGGCCGCGCACCGCCTCGATCTCGGTGTCGAAGGCAGCGAAGCCGTGCCCGTCGCGGCGCTCGACATAGCCGTCGGGCGGGCTGAGCACCGCGTCATAGGGCTGGCCGATCATCGTCGTCTCGGCATGGTTGAGCAGCGCCTCGCACGCCGCATTGGCATGGGCGATGCGGCCGTCGGGATCGATGACGAGGACGGCGACCGGCAAGGCGGCGAACGTCTCGGCGAAATTCGGCCCGAGAGCCGGTGCCGGACGCCGCCTCAGGCCGCCGCGCGGGAACGCCACGGCGCGTAGAATTCGTCGAGCATCGCCAGCACTGTCCTGGCGTCGGCTATCTGGTTGACCTTGTTGCGGAACTCCGCCGATCCCGTGAGGCCCTTGGTGTACCAGCCCAGATGCTTGCGCATCATGTTGACGCCGGTCATCTCCCCATAATGTTCGAGACTCTCGACGTAATGCTCTATGATAACGCGATATTGTTCGTCGATTCCTGGATCGGCGCGCTCACCCTTGCCGGTCAGCGCGTCCATCACCTGGCGCAGGATCCACGGCTTGCCATAGGCGCCGCGCCCGATCATCAGCCCGTCCGCACCGGACTGGCGGAGCGCCTCTCGGGCATCCTCGACCGAGCAGATGTCGCCATTGACGATCACCGGGATCGACACCGCGTCCTTCACCGTGCGGACGAAGCTCCAGTCGGCCGAGCCGCGATACATCTGGTTGCGCGTGCGGCCATGGACGGTGACCATCTTCACGCCCAGATCCTCGGCAATGCGCGCCAGCTCAGGCGCATTGAGGCTGTCATGGCACCAGCCCATGCGCATCTTGAGCGTGACCGGCACGTTCACGGCCTTGACGCAGGCATCGACGATCGCGGCGGCGTGCTTCAGGTCGCGCATCAGCGCCGAGCCGGCATCGCCGTTGGTCACCTTGCGGACCGGGCAGCCCATGTTGATGTCGATGATCGCGGCGCCGCGATCCTCGTTGAGCTTGGCGGCCTCGGCCATTTCGGGGGGCGAGCAGCCGACGAGCTGCATCGACACCGGCTCCTCGATCGGATCCCAGGCGGCCTTCTGGATCGACTGGCGCGTATCGCGGATGGCGGCCGCGCTGGCGATCATCTCGGTGACGTTCAACCCCGAGCCGTAGCGGCGCACCGCGCGGCGGAACGGCAGGTCGGTCACGCCCGTCATCGGCGCGAGCAGCACCGGCGCTTCGACCGTTACCGGGCCGATCTGGATGGGGGCGAGTTCACTCATGATGCTGCCTGAAAAATAGGCAGAGGCGCCTACAGGTACAAGCGGCGATTGGCAAGTGGGCGCTTCGGACGCCGAAATCGGCTGCATATGGGCGAGATGGCCATGGCGGGCACGTGCCGGCGGCGCGTCGAGGCTGTCGGGAGACCTGTATTGGAAGAGGCTGGCGCTCTCCCTACGCCTTCGTCATCCCCGCGAAAACGGGCAACGCCCTTCAACCCCGGCCTCACTTGCTCTAGGTCCGCGCCATGAAGACCGTCGCCATTCTCGTCGCCGCCGGGAGCGGCACCCGCGCGGGGGGCCGCGTGCCCAAGCAGTTCGCGCCGCTCGCCGGCAAGCCGATGCTCAAGCACGGCTTCGACGCCTTGACGTCGCATCCGGAAGTGGACGCCGTATATGTGGTGATCGGTGCGGGCCAGGAAGAGGCCCTGCGCGCGGCATTGGGCGACGTGCCCTTCGCCATCGGCGGCGCGACCCGGCGCGAGAGCGTGGCCAGCGGGCTCGCGGCGCTGGGGGAGGCCGATCGCGTGCTGATCCACGACGCCGCCCGCCCCTTCCTGCCGCGTGCGGTGATCGACCGGCTGCTGGCGGCGCTGGAGACGCATGACGGCGCGATTCCGGGGCTGCCGGTGGCGGACACGCTCGTCGCCGCGTCCGGAGCGTCGGTTCCGCGCGACGGGCTGGTGCGCGTGCAGACGCCCCAGGCCTTCCGCTATGCCGCCATAGCGCAGGCCCATGTCGCCTGGCCCGGCGACCAGGAAGCGACCGACGATGCGCAGATGCTGCGCGCGCTGGGAATGGACGTTGCAATCGTGGAAGGCAGCCCGATGCTCGAGAAGATCACCCATCCCGCCGATTTCGCCGCGGCCGAGGCACGGCATGGCGCCGCGATGCGCGTGCGGACCGCCACAGGATATGATGTGCACCGCTTCGCCGAGGGCGAGGAACTCTGGCTGGGCGGGGTGCGGGTGCCGCATGCGCGCGGGCTTTCCGGGCACAGCGACGCCGATGTCGCGCTGCACGCGATCACCGACGCGCTGCTCGGCACGATCGGCGCGGGCGATATCGGCATGCACTTCCCGCCCAGCGACCCGCAATGGCGCGGGCAACGCTCGTCGAAGTTCCTCGAACATGCCGCCGCGCTGGTGGCCGCCAAAGGCGGGGTGATCGACTTCATCGACCTGACGATCATCTGCGAGGCACCCAAGATCGGGCCGCACCGGGAAGCGATCCGGGCGAGCATCGCGGGAATATTGGGACTGGAACCCTCCGAAGTGAGCGTGAAGGCGACCACCACCGAGCGGCTGGGCTTCACCGGGCGCGGCGAAGGCATGGCCGCGCAGGCGATCGCCACGGTGCGCGTGCCCGGGTAGCGGCTCTCTCATTCCGCTTCCTCTCCATACTGCCCATCCCCGAGGGGGGAGGGAGAAGAAGATGCCCCCGCCCATCTTCCCACCCCCGCGAACGAACTGACTCGCGTCGGCAACAATAGGGTGGCAAAGGCCCGCCCCTATGGACACGATTCTCCCGCCGGAGCTGGTCGCCGCCGCGCGCAAGGTGCTCGATGCCAATCGCGCCGCCGGCCGCCGCGTCGCCGTTGCCGAGAGCTGCACCGGCGGCCTCGTCTCGGCCGCGCTCACCGAGATTCCCGGTTCGTCCGACGTCTTCGACGCCGGCTTCGTCACCTACTCCAACGAAGCCAAGCACGACGTGCTGAAGGTGGGCAGCGACGTGCTGGAGACGTTCGGCTCGGTCTCGATCGCCGTCGCGTGGAGCATGGCGCGGGGCGCGCTGGAGCGCACCCATGCCGATGTCGCGGTGGCGATCACCGGCATTGCCGGCCCCGATGGCGGCAGCGAGAAGAAGCCGGTGGGCACGGTGGTGTTCGCCCAGGCCATGCGCGGCGCCGATCCCGATCACATCGTGGCGGACGCCCGCCATTTCGAGAATAACGGCCGCGCCGGCGTGCGGCTTCAGGCGGCGCTGTGCGCGCTCGAGCTGCTGATGCCCGGCGCCTCTGCGCCCGAGGCCGACGAAGCCGACGTCGAATCACCGTAGAGGCGCGCCGCGCGCTCCTCGAACGCATTGATCATCTTGCGGAGCGCCCGGTCGAACATCTGGCCGGCAAGCATCTCGAACACCCGGTTCTTGAAGGCAAAGTCGACCGAAAAGTCGACCAGGCAACCGCCCTGCCCGTCCGGCCGGAAGCCCCAGTCGTTGCTCAGGTGCTTGAGCGGGCCATCGACATATTCGATGTGCAGCCCGCCGGGGCGCTGCTTCTCGACCTTGGACGTGAAGGTCTCGCGCAACCCCTTGAAGCCGACGATCATGTCGGCGACCATCTGGGTATCGCTGTTCGAGCGCACGCGGATCGCGCTGACCCAGGGCAGGAACTCGGGATAGCGCGCGACGTCCGCCACCAGGTCGAACATCTGCTCCGGCGTGTAGGGAAGCGGACGGGTTTCGGAATGCTTGGGCATTGCTTCCCTTAGATCCTCCCCGAGGCGAGCTCGGGGAGAAATTTCATTTGCCGCCCTTCGCCAGCTTCGCCTCGCGCGCAGCCTTCATCTCGGCGAAATCCTCGCCGGCATGGTAGCTGGAGCGGGTGAGCGGCGACGAGGCGACCTGGAGGAAGCCCTTGGCCCGGCCGATCGCGCCATAGGCCTGGAAGGCCTGGGGCGTGACGAACTCCTCGACCTTGGCATGGCGCGGCGTCGGCTGGAGATACTGGCCCATGGTGAGGAAATCGATGTCGGCCGAGCGCATGTCGTCCATCACCTGGTGCACTTCCAGGCGCTGCTCGCCCAGGCCGAGCATGATGCCCGACTTGGTGAAGATCGTCGGATCGAGCCGCTTCACCGTCTCCAGCAGGCGCAGCGACGCGTAATAGCGCGCGCCGGGGCGGATGTTCGGATAGAGCCTCGGCACCGTCTCGAGATTATGGTTGTAGACGTCCGGCCGGGCGGCGACGATCGCCTCGACCGCGGCTTCGTGCTTGTTGCGGAAATCGGGCGTGAGGATCTCGATCGTCGTGGTCGGGTTGGCCTTGCGGATCTCCTGGATCACCTTGACGAACTGCGACGCGCCGCCGTCGGGCAGGTCGTCGCGGTCGACCGAGGTGATGACGATATGCTCCAGGCCCATCTGCGCCGCGGCTTCGGCCACATGCTGCGGCTCCAGCGGGTCCACCTTGCGCGGCATGCCGGTCTTGACGTTGCAGAAGCGGCAGGCGCGCGTGCAGACGTCGCCCAGGATCATCACCGTGGCATGTTTCTTGGTCCAGCACTCGCCGATGTTCGGGCAGGCCGCTTCCTCGCACACGGTGACGAGGTTCTTGGCGCGCATCAGCGCCCGCGTCTTGGCGAAGCCTTCCGAGGTGGGCGCTTTCACCCGGATCCAGTCCGGCTTGCGCTGGCGTTCCGGGCGGGGCTGCGGCGAGAGATCGTTCATGCTGGCCAGATAGAGCGGGTGGGCCGACGATTCCAGCCCCGGTTGCACTTTCGTCAATCGAAGGCCCGAGCAACAGTTCGATACAAATCTTGGCAGCCGCTCGCGCGGGCGTTAGGGCATCGGCCATGACCGATTTCACCGACCTGCTCGACGGCTATCAGCGTTTCCGGACCAGCGAATATCGCCGCCATCGCGACCGGTGGTCGGGCCTGAGCGAGGGTCAGAGCCCGCGCGTGATGGTGATCGCCTGCTCGGACAGCCGAGTCGATCCCGCCCAGATCTTCGACACCGTGCCGGGCGAGATCTTCGTGGTGCGCAACGTCGCCAACCTGGTGCCGCCCTTCGAGGACGATGCCAGCCGTCACGGCGTCTCCGCCGCGCTGGAATTCGCGGTGAATCAGCTCGAAGTGCCCGAGATACTGGTGCTGGGGCACGGCGCGTGCGGCGGCGTGGCGGCGGCCCTGTCGCAACGCTTCAAGGGCGCGCCGAACGGCCAGGGCGGCTTCATCGCCCATTGGGTCGACATGCTCGACCCCGCGCGCGAGCGGATCGTCGCCGAGCACGGCACCGGCCCGGAGGCGGTGCGCGCGCTGGAACTGGAGACGGTACGGGTCTCGCTGGTGAACTTGATGACCTTCCCGTTCGTCGCCGAGCGAGTGAAGGCGGGCACGCTCACGCTCCACGGCGCCTATTTCGCCATCGCCGACGGCGTGCTGCATGTGATGGACGCGGACGGGGCGTTCGCGCCGGCCTGAGCCGATCCGGTGCGTCAGGCGGATCGGCTCAGGCCGGCGCGACCGGCCAGCCGATCAGATTGGCCCGCATCGGCTGATGGTCCGGATGGATGCGGTGCGGGCCGAAGCAGAGCAGGCGGAGAATGTCCGTTGGGCGATTGGCCCAGCTCGCCCAGCTGAGCGGCGAATCGCCCCGGGCATCGGGCTGGTCCACGCGCGCGCCCCCGGCCAGCAGCAGCTCGATCGATCCCCGTGTTCCAAAGGCGGCGGCGCGATGCAGCGGCGCTTCGCCATAGGTTCGGCAATCGCGCATGAAGCAGCCCGTCTCGGCGCCATCGATCGTCACGCGATTGGGATCGGCGCCCCGAGCGAGCAGCACCCGGACGACCTGTTCATGCTCCAGGCTCTCGAACCGGTTGAGCGCGGCATGAAGCGGCACTTCGCCAGAATCTTCCAGCGGCCGATTGGGATCGGCGCCCTGTTCGAGCAGGAACTCGCAGAGCCGCCAATGACCGTGAAAGGCCGCGCCGTTCAAGCCGAGCCCCTCACCCAGTTCGACGAGCGCGGCGCCGTTGCCGAGCAGGAACCGGATCGCGCTGACGTCTCCGTAATAGGCGCACCATGTCAGAAGGCCGCCACCCGCGACCGTCGCATCGACCGGATGGCCGCGCTCGATCCAGTCGAAGACGAGATCGGTGCGCCCGGCGGCTATGCGTTCGAGCATCGGCTATCTCCGTTCGAATTGCGATCCCGGCGGCCAGTGCCGGGCGCGCGCGCAGCTTATATCTTGCCGAGCGCCTTCCGGGCGATCTTCTCCACTTCGGGATCGAGCTTGGGCGGCTCCATCGGCACATGCGCCTCCAGCACGTCGGCGATGGCGGTGAGCGCGGCGATGCGCGCCGCCTTCTTGTCGTTGCCGTCGATCACGATCCAGCGCGCATGCTCGGTGCTCGTGCGCGCGAACATCTCGTGCATCGCCTCGAGATACTGGGGACGCTTGGCGCGGTTGCGAAAGTCTTCGAGCCCGGTCTTCCAGCGCTTCCAGGGATGTTCCAGCCGGTCCTTCAGCCGCTTGTCCTGGGTCTTCTGCGTCACATGGACGAAGACCTTGACCAGCGTGGTGCCCGCGGCGACCTGCTGCGCCTCGAAATCGTTGATCTCGTCATAGCCGCGCTCCCATTCGGCGCGGTTGGCGAAACCCTCGACCCGCTCGACCAGGACGCGGCCGTACCAGCTGCGGTCGAAGATCGCGATGTTGTGCTGGGCGGGCAGCCGCCGCCAGAAGCGCCAGAGGAAGTGGTGGGCGAGTTCCTCCTGGGTGGGGGCGGAGATCGGCCAGACCTCGTAGTAGCGCGGATCCCATTCGGCGGTGAGGCGCTGGATGATGCCGCCCTTCCCTGCCGCGTCCCAGCCCTCGAACGCGATGATCGCGCGGCGCCGATGGACGATGTGCGCATAATGGATATGGCTCAGCCGCTTCTGGATCCTGGCGAGCGCCTTGTCGTAGTCGCCGTCGAAATCCTTGCCGGCTTCGTAATCGCCCAGATCTATCTTCATGCCGCCTCCATGCGCGCCGAACGCACGATCCGCCTTGTCGCTCCCGCTGGCAAGCAGGAACGCGCGGCGCTATCCTGGCCGGCGGGAGAAGGGGGAGGCACGATGTTCAAGCCGATCGCACATAATCTTCAGCGGCTGACGCGGTTTTCGGGGCGGGACACGCGCGAGACCTTCTGGCCCTATGCCGTTACGCTGCTCGTGCTGGCGCTGGCCGCCTCCGCCCTGGTCGCGATGCCGCCTATGCTGGAGACGATGGCGAAGATGCAGCGCTTCGCGGTCGAGCATCCCGACCAGGCCACCGTCCGGCAGGGGCCCGGCTCCTATTCGATCCAGATCCAGGGTTCCCATCCCGAGCTGATGCCCGACCTGCACGGCATGTTGCCGGGAATGGCAATCATCCTGCTCGTCTTCGTGGCGCTGGTGGCTGCCGCGGTGGTACGGCGGCTGCACGATCGCGGGACCAGCGGCGCCTGGGCGCTGCCGCCCCTCGTCTTCCTCGCGATCGGCATGGCGCTGACGCCACGGCTGCTCGACGTCAGGCACGGCGGGCCGGACCTGTCCCTCCTGCCCTTGCTGTTCGTCAACAACCTCCTCTACCTCGCCGCGCTTGGCTGGCTGGCGATCCTGCTGATGCGGGACGGGACCATAGGCCCCAATCGCCATGGCGAGGACCCGACGCCTGCGGAAGTGCGCCAGCGGCGGCGATCGCCGCCGCGCCCGCGCGACTGAGCGGCCCGCCGGATCAGTTGGGCGCGTCGGCCGCCGTCTCCGCCTGCATCGCCTTGATCTCCGCAGGCGACATGGGCGGGCCATAGGCATCCTCGCCGCATTTGTCGTGCAGCGCCTGGGAAGCGGCGACCATGCGTTCGCTCAGGGCGATCTGGCGGTCCATCGACCCCTGCATGTCCTTCGGCACGCCGCGCATCCCGGCACCCGCCGCGCGCGACACCAGCGAGCCCACCATGCCGCCCCCCGGTATCATCGACAGCAGGCCGGCCGCGCGCATCGTCTCCTGGCGCGCCCGCAGCTTCTTCTGCATGTCGTTTGCCTGTTTCGACATCGCCACGCCCTCGCGCTGGATGTCGATCTCGATCTGGGAGACCTCGGCGCGGAGCGCGGCGCAGGCAGGATCCTTCGCGGGCGCGGCCACGGGCGCGGCTGCCGGCGGCGGCGGAGTGGCGGGCACGTCCTGTGCCGCCGCCGGGCCCATGGGGCTCAGCAGCAGCGTTGCGGCGGCGAGGATCGCAGCGCGTGGATTTTGGGCCATGGTCAATCGTCCGCCGGAGGATGGAGATCGGTGATCTTGCCCGCGGCATCGACCGCGAAGCGCCAGATCATCGCCTGGTTCTGGAAGGTGATCGCATAGCGGCGGACATGCTCGTCCTTGCCCGGCACGTCCTCGATCAGGCTCACCTGCTGGACCGGCCCGAGCGCGGCGAGCAGCGCCTGGCCGAAATCCTCGAGGAAGGGCACCGGCCCCTGCAGCGCGCCGGCGGCATAGCGGCCGCGATCGAGCTTGCCAGCCGCCGCCTCGGCCAGCGCCGCACGCATCAGCGCGGTGAGCGCGGGCGCGCCGTCGGGCAACACCACGGGCGGGGGCGCCGGCGGGAGGTAGAAATCGGCGACGCGGCGCGCCAGCAGCGGATAATAGCGCTGCTGGTTGGTGAGCACGATCACCGTCAGCCCTTCTCCCTCCGCATGGAGGATGTCGGCCAGCGCCGGGCCGCCGCTATGCCCCACCACCTTGACGCCATGCCAGGTGCCGGCGGTCCACCCCACGCCGAAGCCTGCCGGCTTGCCGGTCTTGAGCAGGGGCGGCGTCTGGAGCAGCGCCCGGCTCTCGAGCTTGAGCAGTTCGCCCCGATCGAGTGCGGCGAACAGCGCCGCCAGGTCGCGCGCCGAGCTGAACAGACCGCCCGCCGCATAGCCGGTCTCGCCATAGAGGAAGCCGCTGATCCGCTGCTCGCCATCCTTCCAGGCATGGACGGTCGCGCGCCGCGCCAGGGGCAGCGCCGAGCGGAACGGCCCCCATTGGCGCTCGTCGTTGAAGCCGGTGTCCATCAGGCCGAGCGGCGCGCAAATCTCGTCGCGGAAGATCGCGGCGATGTCCTTGCCCGCCGCCTTCTCCATCGCCGCGCGCAGCACGACGAAATCGGTGAAGCCATAGCGGGTCTCGGTGCCGGGCGCATAGGCGAGCGGCGCCTTCTGCGCGGCGGCGACGGTTGCCGCCACATTGTCCGCATGCTCGCCCAACTGCTCGAGCAGGCCGGAGCTGTGGCTGGCGAGCTGGAGGATCGTGATCCCGCGCCAGGCGGCGGGCGCATCGGGGAAGAAGCGGTCCAGCGTGTCGTCGAGGCGCAGCTTGCCGGCCTCGACCAGCCGCATCAATGCGATGCCGGTGAAGATCTTGGTCGCCGACGCGGTCTGGAAGCGCGTCTCGGGCGTGACGGGCGCATCCCATTCGAGATTGGCGAGCCCGTAGCTGCGCACCGTCTCGACCTTGCCCTTGCGCACCACCGCGACCGCGACGCCCGGGATATGTCCCACTTCCATCTGGCGACGGATATAGTCGTCGATCCCGTCGGCCCGGACGGGCACCGCCGCGACCATGGCCAAGGCGGCCGCCATTCCCAACATGCGCATGAAAAACCCTCCCGACACGAGCGGGGCGGGACTATCCGGCGCCGCGGCACCTCGGGAACGGCGCTGCGACCAAAGCCGACATTCTCACTTCGAAGGCGCCACCCGCGCCGCATCAACCCGGTCTTCGAGCGGCCTGCCCGCCTCGGCGTCGGCGGCGCTGCGCAGCGTGGTCTCGGCGATGGCGGCCAGCGCTTCCTCGGTCAGGAACGCCTGGTGGCCGGTGATCAGCACGTTGGGGAAAGTGAGCAGCCGCTGGAACATGTCGTCCGAGACGATCTCGTTCGACAGGTCCTCGAAGAACAGATCGGCCTCCTGCTCGTACACGTCGAGCGCCACCGCGCCGACCTTGCGGCACTTCAGTCCCTCGATCAGCGCGGCGGTGTCGATCAGGGCGCCGCGGCTGGTGTTGACGATCATCAGGCCCGGCCGGGCGGCCTCGATCGCCGCCCCGTCGATCAGGTGGCGCGTCTCGGGCGTGAGGGGGCAATGGAGCGTGACGATCTCCGCCGCGCGCAGCAGCCGGTCGCGCGGCAGGTAGCGCACCCCGATCGCCTCCAGCGCCGGATCGGGATGCAGGTCGCTCGCCAGCACTTCGCAGCCGAAACCGGCGCGCAGGCTGCGGGCGACAAGCGCGCCGATCTTGCCGGTGCCGATCACGCCGACGGTGCGGCCATGGAGGTTGCGGCCGATCAGCCCGTCCAGCGCGAAGTTGTTCTCGCGCACTCGGGCCCAGGCGCGGGGAATCTTGCGGTCGACCGCGAGCATCATGCCGATGGTGAACTCGGCAACCGCATGCGGCGAATAGGCCGGCACGCGCACGACGTCGATGCCCAGCCGCCGGGCAGCGGCGAGATCGACATTGTTGAAGCCGGCGCAGCGCAGGGCCACCAGCCTGGTGCCGCCGGCGGCGAGAGTCTCCAGCACTTCGGCGTCGACGGTGTCGTTGACGAAGACGCACACCGCCTGGTGGCCGGCCGCCAGCGCGGCGGTGGCAGGCTCCAGCCGGGGTTCGAGGAAATGCAGGTCGTGCCCATAGGGGGCGTTCGCCTCGACGAGGAAGCGGCGGTCATAGGGCTTGGTGTTGAAGACGGCGATGCGCATGCACTTCTCCTGCCGCCAGGACAGACGAAATCCGTCAAGGCTTCAAGTATGCATGCGCGAAGCCGCTCCCCGGCAAGGGCCGGGGATCAGTGGGTCGCCTGGGGAAACGTCGGGAGCTCTCGGATCAGCAGGCCACCACGTTCACCGCAAGGCCGCCCTGGGCGGTTTCCTTGTACTTGGAGCGCATGTCCTCGCCGGTCTGGCGCATCGTCTCGATCACGGCATCCAGGCTGACGACGTGGCTGCCGTCCCCGTGCATCGCCAGATAGGCGGCGTTGATCGCCTTGATCGCGCCCATGGTGTTGCGCTCGATACAGGGGATCTGGACCAGGCCGCCAATGGGATCGCAGGTGAGGCCGAGATTATGCTCCATGCCGATCTCGGCGGCATTCTCGATCTGGGCGTTGGTGGCGCCGAGCGCAGCGGCCAGTCCCGCCGCGGCCATCGAGCAGGCGACGCCCACCTCGCCCTGGCAACCCATTTCGGCGGCGGAGATCGAGGCGCGCTTCTTGTAGAGGAAGCCGATCGCCGCGGTGGTGAGCAGGAAGGTGCGCGATCCCGCCGGCGTGAGGTTGGCACAGAAGGTTTCGTAATAGCGCAACACCGCCGGGATCACGCCCGCCGCCCCGTTGGTCGGCGCGGTGACGACGCGGCCGCCCGCGGCATTCTCCTCGTTCACCGCGAGCGCCCAGAGGCTCACCCAGTCGAACACCAGCGAGGGGTCGCTGCGCGGCCCGCGCGCGAGCAGGCGGTTGTGGAGGTCGCGGGCGCGGCGCTTGACCTTGAGGCCGCCGGGCAATTCCCCTTCCCCGCGGCAGCCCCGATCGATGCAGGCGGACATGGCGGCACGCAGGCTGTCGAGGAACGCATCGGTCTCGGCGTCGTCGCGCCAGGCGGCTTCGTTCGCGCGGACGATGTCGGCGATCGAGGCGCGCTGGGCTTCGGCGACCGCAAGCAGTTCGGCCGCCGAAGTGAAGGCGAACGGAAGCTTCACATTGCTTTGCGGCGGTTCGCATCCGCCCTCGACGATCGCGCCGCCGCCGATCGAGTAGTAGAAGGTCTCCCAGGGCTCTCCCTCGGGATAGTGCGCGACGAAGCGCATGCCGTTCGGATGGGAGGGCAGGAACCTGTCGTCGCGGAAGATCAGGTGGCGCCCCTCGACAAAGGGCACCACGACATGGCCGCCCAGCGCGAGCTGCTGCTCGGCCCGGATCGTGGCGACCAGCGTGTTCACCGCATCGGGGTCGACGCTCTCGGGCTGGTAGCCGGCGAGGCCGAGGATCGTCGCGATATCGGTGGCGTGCCCCCGCCCGGTGAGCGCGAGCGACCCGAACAATTCGCAGGAGACCGAGGTTGGCGTGCCCCTGTCCAGCGCCTGCTCGGCAAAGGACGCGGCAGCGCGCATCGGGCCCACGGTATGCGAGCTCGACGGACCGATCCCGATGGTGAACAGGTCGGCGAGCCCGATGGTCGCCTCCGCCCGGGCACGCGCCCGCGCGGTGTTATCGTCAGACATTCTCGCTCCTGCATCCCGGCTCTACCGGCCGGATGGCTCAATCTGGTTGTAGTTTAATGTCTGTAGGTTGTATTTTTCTATCTTCAACCCGCAGCGGGCGCAGCCGCCGCCTTACCACGCCGTCCCCGTCCGATCAGGAAACCGGCGAAAAAGGCCAGGAGAAGGGCGAACGCTCCGGCGAGATAGACACTGAAGTTCGCTGATGTCCGGGGCACTGGCTTTGCCGGGGACGGAGCACCGCCTGACGCAGAATTTTCAATCGCAGCCGTCGCGGTTCCGGAGGGCAGTTCGACGGCGCCGGGATAGGTCGAGAATCCCACAGGACGCGGTGTTCCGACAAGGCGATCGATCTCGGCATTGAATTCGCCCTGCCCAGCCTCCCGCGTGGAAACGAGGACGTTGGCCGTCTGATCGGCGCGATAGAGTTCCGGGCCGCCCGTGAGCAGGATGCGGACCCGCTCGCCTTTCCGGGTCAGCTCGACGTCGCAGGACGAGAAATAGATCAGGGCAATCCGCTCATCGCCAGGCGATCGCGCGCCCTTGTAGTGCCCGATCACGCGAAGAACGGCCGCGGGGATCACGCCGCCCTCGCTCGGGCCGAACCCCATCGGCAGTTCGACCTCGGCGTCCACGACCGTGGATGCTTCCGCATATCGCGCACGCGCATAGCTCTCGATCTGCGCCCGCGACATCGGCTTGAGCGAACGCGAGCATGCAAGGGCATCCGGCGCGGCCAGCAGCAGCGCCGCGGCGAACATGCCGCAGTGCTGCCATTGGATCCTCGCGCCCATGCGGGATCAGCCGGCGGCCGGATCCACAGCGCCATCCACGCTCTTCGCCTTGAGGTCCGCCGCCACCTGGGGCGCCAGGCGGATGTTGAGCTCCTTGAGCTGCTTCTCGCTGACGAACGAAGGCGCCTGCATCATCAGGTCCTCGGCCTTCTGCGTCATCGGGAAGACGATGACCTCGCGGATGTTCGGCTCGTCGGCGAGCAGCATCACGATGCGGTCGACGCCCGGGGCCGAGCCGCCGTGCGGCGGAGCGCCGAACTTGAAGGCGTTGATCATGCCCGCGAAGTTGGTGTCGACGTCTTCCTGGGTGTAGCCGGCGATCTCGAACGCCTTGTACATGATCTCCGGACGGTGGTTCCGGATCGCGCCCGACGACAGCTCGATGCCGTTGCAGACGATGTCGTACTGATAGGCGAGGATGTCGAGCGGATCCCTGGTCTCCAGCGCTTCCAGCTCGCCCTGCGGCATCGAGAAGGGGTTGTGGCTGAAGTCGACCTTCTTGGCGTCCTCGTCATATTCGAACATCGGGAAGTCGACGATCCAGCAGAATTCGAAGCGCTTCTTGTCGATCAGCTCGAGCTGCTCGGCGGCACGGGTGCGCGCCAGGCCGGCAAGCTTGGCGGCCTGGGTTTCCTTGCCGGCGGCGAAGAAGATCCCGTCATTGGGGCCGAGGCCCATGGCATCCGCAATCGCCTTCATGCCGTCCTGGCCATGGTTGTTGGCGATCGGGCCGCCGAACACGCCGTCCTTCTGGGTGGCATAGCCAAGGCCCGGAAAGCCTTCCGACTGGGCCCAGCTGTTCATGTCGTCGAAGAACTTGCGGCTCTTCTCGTGCGTGTTCGGCGCCGGCACGGCGCGGACCACGTCGCCGCCCTCGACGATCGAGGCGAAGCGGCCGAAGCCCGAGCCCCTGAAGAAGTCCGAGACGTCGGTGATCAGCAGCGGGTTGCGCAGGTCCGGCTTGTCGTTGCCGTATTTCAGCATCGACTCCCGATACGGGATGCGCTTGAACGGCAGCGCCGAGACCGAGCGGCCCATGCCCTCCCAGTCGGCGAATTCCTCGAACACGCCGTGCAGCACCGGCTCGATCGCCGCGAACACATCGTCCTGGGTGACGTAGCTCATCTCGAAGTCGAGCTGGTAGAACTCGCCCGGCGAGCGATCGGCGCGAGCGTCCTCGTCGCGGAAGCAGGGCGCGATCTGGAAATATTTGTCGAAGCCGGCGACCATCAGCAGCTGCTTGAACATCTGCGGCGCCTGCGGGAGCGCGTAGAACTTGCCGGGGTGGACACGGCTCGGGACGAGATAGTCGCGGGCGCCCTCGGGCGAGGACGCCGTGAGGATCGGCGTCTGGAACTCGGTGAAGCCCTGGTCGATCATCCGGCGGCGCAGCGACGCGATCACGCTCGAGCGCAGCATGATGTTCTTGTGGACCTTCTCGCGGCGGAGATCGAGGAAACGGTTCCGCAGGCGGATTTCCTCGGGATACTCGTTGTCGCCGAACACGGGGAGCGGCAGTTCCTGCGCCTGGCTCTGGATCTTCGCCTCGGTGACGCGCAGCTCGACTTCGCCGGTCGGCAGGTTGGGGTTCACCGCCTCGGCCGCGCGGGAGACCACCTTGCCGGTCATCGTCACCACCGATTCGCTACGCAGCGACTCGATCACCTGAAAGGCCGGCCCGTTGACCTCGGTGACGATCTGGGTGATGCCGTAATGATCGCGCAAGTCGATGAAGACCAGGTCGCCATGGTCGCGCTTGCGGTGAACCCAGCCCGACAGGCGGACTTCCTGGCCGACATCGGCGGCGCGGAGCTGGGCGCAGGTGTGCGTGCGGTAAGCGTGCATGATTTCCGGGTCCTGAAAAGAAGGTCGCCGCCACACCGGATCAGAACTCGGTTGTCAAGGTGGCCCGCCCGTGATGTTCTCTCGAAAGGGGCGCGCAAAGGGCAATGAGGGGCAACTACGCAAGGGGGCGTGACGACCATGGTCGATATCGTTGAAGGTGCCGCTGCGGGTGCATCGATGGCCGAGGGTGGCTCGGGCAATGCTCCACCTACACCCCCGCCCCCGCCCCCGCCGCCCCCACCACCACCTCCTCCGCCTCCGCCTCCGCCACCACCTGCACCACCCCCTCCTCCCCCTGAAGAGGCGGAGCCCGCATGGAGAGACAACGACTCCGACTGGGAACTCCCGGCATTCCAAAGGGAACCGGAGCACTAGCGGATGGCCAGCAGCCCCGATCCGGGCGCCGCGCTGGTGGCGGCGAACGCCGCTGCCAGCACCAGTCTGCGGGAAACCGCCAAATGGCTGGTGAGCGGCGTTACCGCCACAGCGGTGGCAGTCTTTGCCGGGAGTTCTCTCACCAGGTTGGGCAGCCTCGACTTCACGAGCCAGCCAGTGCGTTTCTCGATCGCGATCGCCGGTGCGCTCCTGGGATTTGCCGGCCTGGGCCTGATACTTGCCCGGGCGATTTCCGTCCTCACCGTCGAGAGCTTCAGTTTTCGGCATCTGGTGTCGTCCGACGAACCAAGACTCGTGGCGATACGCACCAGGATCGAGAAAGGGCAGACTGGCGGCATGCCCGGCAACGCTGCGACCTTCAAAGAGCTTCTCGAGCGGACCGATGCCGCGAGAAGGGCGCCGGACAAGGCCAGCAGGACCCTGATGGCAAATTTCGACATATTCCGGCCCAAGGTCATGGCCCAGGCCGGTTTCTTCAACGTGAAGGCGAAATTCGACCAGCTGGTCTGGGCATTGCGGTGCGGCAGCCCGATGGCGATCGTCGGATTCGGCCTCTTCGCATGGGCCGCAAACCCGCCCGAGCCCAAGCCGGCGACCGCCGGGCCGGGCCCGCTCGTGGTCATCGGCCCGCAGGAAGTGGCTGCGACTCAAACGGCGCGGGCCTGCCCGCCGGCCAGGCTGCGCCATTGCCCCACGCCTACGCCCGAACCGAGCCCGCTCATCGACAAATAGCGCCATGCGCACAGAATCTTTGTTCTTGCCGGATGATCGGTTATGGGCCTTGGATGCATATCCATGGTCTGATTGAAGACAGCGCGACTCTCGCCAACCTCTGCGCCCGCCTCGCCAACAAGCCCTATATCTGCGTGGACACCGAGTTCATGCGGGAAAACAGCTATTGGCCGGAGCTGTGCCTGATCCAGATAGCCGACGACGAAGAGGCCGCGGCGATCGATCCCATGGCGCCGGGAATCGACCTGAGCCCTCTGCTCGACCTGATGGTCGACAACGAGGAAGTGCTGAAGGTCTTCCACGCGGGCGGCCAGGACATCGAGATCGTCTACAACCTCACCGGCAAGACCCCGCACCCGCTGTTCGATACCCAGGTGGCCGCGATGGCGCTCGGCCTGGGCGAGCAGATCGGCTATTCGAACCTGGTCGACACCTATCTCGGCTTCCAGATCGACAAGGGCGCCCGTTTCACCGACTGGAGCCGCCGCCCGCTCGACAAGCGCCAGATCGACTATGCGATCGCCGACGTCACCCATCTCTCCAAGATCTTCCCCCGCATGCTGGAGAAGCTCAAGAAGACCGGGCGTGGCGCCTGGCTCGACCAGGAGATGGAACGGCTCGCCGATCCCGAGAACTACCACAATGATCCCGACGAGGCCTGGCAGCGCGTGCGCGTCTCCAGCCGCAAGCCCGAAGTGCTGGGGCGGCTCAAGGCGCTCGGCCGCTGGCGCGAGCTCGAGGCACAGGGCAAGGACCTGCCGCGCGGCCGCATCGTCAAGGACGAGACGCTGGCCGACCTCGCCGGCAACCCGCCGCGCAAGCAGAGCGACCTGGGCAAGGTGCGCGGCCTCTCGGCCGCCTGGGCCGGCAACGACATCGGCGGACGGCTGATGGCCGCGCTCGAGGGCGCGACGCCGATGTCGTCGGACGAGCTGCCCCCGCGCGACGATCGCAAGCCCTCGCTCGGCAAGGACGGCGCGCTGGTCGCGGACCTGCTCAAGCTGCTGCTCAAGATCCGCGCCAAGGAGATCAACGTCGCCCCGCGCCTGCTCGCCCGTTCCGACGATCTCGAGTCGCTGGCCGCGGGCGTGCGCGACGGACTCGCGATCCTCGACGGCTGGCGCTACGAGCAGTTCGGCCGCGACGCGCTCGCGCTGGTCGAGGGGCAGCTGGGATTCACCGTGAAGAACGGCAAGCTCAAGATGACCCGAACCGAGGACCCCGGGGAATGATCCGTCTCGCCCTTCCGCTCGCCGCCACCCTGATCGCACTGGGCGCCTGCGCGCCGAAGGCGCCGCCCAGGGCAGTGCCCGGCGTGGAATGCAATGCCGGGCGGCTGGGCGGGCTGACCGGCAAGCCGCGCAGCCCCGAAGCGGAGGCCGAGGCGCTGCGGCTCTCGGGCGCGAGGACCGTGCGCTGGCTCGAACCCGATGCGGCCGCGACGATGGACTTCCGGCCCGACCGGCTGAACCTGCATCTCGGCGCCGATGGGAAGATCGACTCCACCCATTGCGGCTGAAACGCCTCTCCCCTTCGTTTCGCGGCCGGGATATAAGCGGCGGCGCCGGGGGGCGATCGAGGAGAGACTTGATGCGCGCAATCGGCATGATCGCGACGGCCCTGCTGGTCGCAGGCTGCATGGACGGCCATCCCGGCCCGATGCCGGGACCACGAGTCTGCAATGCGGGCGCGGTCCAGGGCTTTGTCGGCGCGCAGATATCGCCGCGGCTCCAGTCGCGGCTGCGCGCCCGCAGCGGGGCATCGTCGGTCCGCGTGGTGCGCCCGGGCGAAGCGGTGACGATGGACTATCGACGCGACCGGTTGACCGTGGACGTCAATCAGCGCGGCCGGGTCACCGGGATGCGCTGCGTATAGGGCCCGGCGGAGCGTTCGGAATCGCCATCCCCGCAACGACGAGGGTGGCGAAGCGCGCCGGACGACGCGCTCACACTTCCAGGATCGGTTCCCTGCCGAACGCGGCGGCGAGCGCCTTGTGGCGCTTCTCCACTGCCTCGCCATAGAGTGCCTCGCCCTCGGGATCGAGGCAGAGGGCGAGCGTCTCCTCGTCCATGTGCAGCTCCGAGCGCTTGATCGGCGCGGCGACGCCGCCCGAAAGGCGCTGGCCGAGGCGGATGGCGAGGCCCCAGAGCTTGGCGCGCCACAAAGTGTCGTCATCGGCGAGCTGCGGCAGCGGCGCCGGCGTGTCGAGCCCGCCGCCCAGCGCGGTATAGAGCGCCTGCCCCAGTGCCGCGCGGCCCATCGAATCGATCGCCACCCAATTGCCGTGCAGCGCCGCATCCAGGCCGCGCTCGGCACGGAACTCCGGATTGGCGTGCCAGCCCACATCGACAAGCTGGCAGGCGGCGTGGCGCAGGCGGGCCAGCTCGTGCGGCTCGCCGGCGAAGAGCGGCGCGATCCACCGGTCGAGCAGGTCGCCATGTTCCGGGAAACGGCCGAGCCGCTCGCCTTCGTCGCGGGTCGCCGCGATCAGCGGATCCTCCTGGCGCTGCTCGGCCGAGAGGCGCTGGAACAGCAGCCCCTCGCGCAGGCCATAGGCCGAGACGATCGTGCCCCTGCTGCCGAGCTGCCGGAGCACCACGCCGAGCAGCAATGCCGCGTCCTCCAGCGAGCCGATCCGGGCGCTGGAGATGTTCGGGATCGCCTTCAGATCGGCGCGCGGCATCGCCGCGATCGAGCTGGCCAGCTCGCCGATCCGCGCGACCGCCATCGGATATTGATGCGCGATCGGCAGCGGGTAATGCTTGAGGTGCATGTCGAGCCGGGCAAGGCTGCGCCAGGAACCGCCGACCAGGTAGAAGGGCAGTCCCTTCCCCCGCCCCTTCCATCCGGCATCGCCGAGCAGCCTGGCGACGCGGCGATCGAGCGCGGTCTTGCCCTCCGCGCGGATCGCGCCGAGGCGGAGCACGCCCAGCGGAAAGGACACGCGATCGGTCACCGTGCCGGCGACGACGCGCACCAGCTCCAGCGAGCCGCCGCCGAGGTCGCCGACGATGCCGTCCGCCTCCGGAATGCCCGAGAGCACGCCCAGGCCCGAGGCCATCGCCTCCTCCTCGCCCGACAGGGTCTCGACTTCCAGGCCCAGGCCGCGCGCCGCCTCGATCAGTTCGTGTCCGTTGGAGGCGTCGCGCACCGCGGCCGTCGCCACGGTGCGCAGCTCGCCCACCTGCATCTCGCGCGCCAGCGTGGCGAAGCGGGCGAGCGCGCCGCGCGCGGTGGCGAGGCTGGCGGCATCGATCGCCCCGGTCTCGGCCAGGCCGCGGCCCAGGCCCGCCATCACCTTTTCGTTGAACAGGGTCGCCGGCAACCGCGCCGAACCCTGATACACCACCAGGCGCACCGAATTGGAGCCGATATCGATGATCGCGGTGCGGCCTTCGATCCCCTCCGGCTTCGCGCGCGCCCTGCGGAACGGCAGCGTGTTCATGCCTTGGCCTTGGCCTTTGGCGGATTGCGGCGCCGCTTGAGCTGGAGCTTGGGCACCGGCTTGCGCGATTCGAGCGCCGCGCCGCGCCCGGAAAGCGACGGGTTGGTCATGAAATAGCGGTGCAGGTTGAAGCTGCCGTCCTCGCCCGGCACGATCCGGGTATAGTGCCCGTCGGGCTGGAGCACCCAGCTCTGCTCGTTGTCGAGCAGGTTCGCCACCATCACCTGGTCCAGCACCTGATCATGCACCGTCTTGTTGAGGATCGGCAGCATGAACTCGACACGGCGATCGAAGTTGCGCTGCATCCAGTCGGCCGAGGAGATGAACAGCCTGGCGCCGTCGTTCGGAAGGGCCTTGCCGTTGCCAAAGGCCCAGATGCGGCTGTGCTCGAGAAAGCGGCCGACGATCGACTTGACCTTGATGTTCTCGCTCATCCCCGGGACGCCGGGGCGCAGGCAGCAGATGCCGCGGATGATCAGCTCGATCTCGACGCCGGCGTTGCTCGCTTCGTAGAGCTTCTCGATCACCGCGGGGTCGACCAGCGAGTTCATCTTGGCCCAGATCGCGCCGGGCCGGCCGGCGCGGGCATGGGCGATCTCGTCGTCGATCATCTCGACCAGCCGGTTGCGCAGGTCGCGCGGGGAGATGCCGAGCAGCTCCAGCCCATGCGGCTCCACATAGCCGGTGACATAGTTGAAGATCTGCGCCGCATCGCGCCCCACCCGCGGATCGGCAGTGAAGAAGCTGATGTCGGTATAGATGCGCGCGGTGACCGGATGATAGTTGCCGGTGCCGAAGTGGCAATAGGTGCGATAGCCATTGCCCTCGCGCCGCACGACCATCGAGACCTTGGCATGGGTCTTCCAGTCGATGAAGCCATAGACGACCTGGACGCCGGCACGCTCCAGGGCAGTGGCCCAATAGAGGTTCTGCTCCTCGTCGAAGCGCGCCTTGAGCTCGACCACCGCAGTAACCGACTTGCCGGCCTCGGCCGCGGCGATCAGCGCGTTGATGACGGCAGGCTGCTTGCCGGCGCGATAGAGCGTCTGCTTGATCGCCACCACGTCCGGATCGGCGGCCGCCTGGCCCAGGAACGAGAGCACGACGTCGAAGCTCTCATAGGGGTGGTGGACGACGATGTCCTTGGCCTTGATCGCCGCGAAGCAATCGCCGCCATATTCGCGGATGCGCTCGGGGAAGCGCGCCGAATAGGGGGTGAACTTCAGGTCGGGCCGATCCTCGTCGACCAGCATGGCGAGGTCGCCGATACCCAGGAAGCCGCCGGTTTCGGTGAGCAGCGCCTCGCTGCCGCCCAGCTCCTCCTTGAGCACCGCCTCCAGCTCGGGGGAGATGCTCTCCTCCATCTCCAGGCGGATGACCCGGCCCCGCCGCCGGCGCTTGATCGCCGAGCGGAAGGTCATGACCAGGTCCTCGGCCTCTTCCTCGATCTCGATGTCGCTGTCGCGCAGCACCCGGAAGGCCGCGGCACCGAGCGCGGTATAGCCGGGGAAGAGCAGGTGCGAGAAATGCTTGAGCACCGCCTCTACCGCGACATAGCGCGCCGGATTGCCGGGCAGCCGGACGAAACGCCTGATCGCAGTGGGCAGCAGCACCAGCTCGCGCACCGGCTCGCGGTCCGACTTGCGGACCAGGTCGAAGATCACGCTCGATCCCTGGTTGGGGATGAACGGGAACGGGTGCGCGGGGTCCAGCGCCTGGGGGGTGAGGATCGGGAAGATCTGGTCGCGGAAATGCCCTTCCAGCCAGGCCTCGGTCTCGCCCTCGATCGCATCGGCGTCGAGGACGTGGATGCCGGTCTCGGCCAGGTCGGCGCGGATCGCGGTCCACACCGCCTGCTGGTTGTCGGCCAGCATCTCGGCCTCGGCGGAGATCGCGGCGAGCTGCTGGCCCGGCGTGAGCCCGTCGGCCGAGCGCGCCTCCACCTTCTGAAGCTGCTGGCCCATCAGGCCCGCCACGCGGACCATGAAGAACTCGTCGAAGTTCGAGCCCGAGATCGACAGGAAGCGCAGCCGCTCGAGCAGGGGATGGGCGGGGTTGGTCGCCTCTTCCATCACGCGGCGGTTGAAGGCGAGCCAGCTGAGCTCGCGGTTGAAGTAACGCGTGGAATTCTCCGGCAATTCGGTCATCTGGTTCCCTTCGACGGCCTGCCTGTTCGCTGCCTTGGCCATCGCCGTTAATCACCGTCCGTTTCGGTTATGAGACCAGCCGCGGCCAATGTGGCGCGAACCGCCGGGATCGACAAGCGCCGCCCCGCCTCGAGCTCCAATGCATCGGCAACGCGCAGGATCGCGATATGGCTGCGCTCGATCCGCCGGGCGATCCAGGCGATGACGTCCGGCCGGGCGTGGAGCAGGTGGCGCTCGAAGGCGCGCTCCAGCAGCTGGGGGATCAGCATATCGTCGGGCGGGCCGATCTCCAGCAGCGGCGAGGCGGCGAGGCGCGACTTGAGGTCGGGCAGCTTCACCGCCCAGGCGGGCGGCGCGGCCTGGGCCACGATCAGCAGCGGGCGGTGCTCGGCCTGGGCCTGGTTCCAGGCATGGAAGACCTCGGCCTCCTTGCCGAGATCGGCGTCGTCGAAGATGCGCGCGCCGGTCTTCGCCGCGAAGATGCGCGCGAGCAGGCTGCGGCCGGACTTGCGCGGGCCGGTGAGCAGCGCCGACATGACGGGCCAGGTGCCCCAATGTTCGAGCTGGTGGACGGCGCGGGCGTTGGAGTCGCTGACCAGGAATTCCGTCTCGCGCGCTTCGGGCAGTCCCAGCGGCAGGCGAAGCTGCGTCATCCGCCGTTCGGCGCTTCCGTCGCCTGCGGCGTGGGGGCCGGCTGGGCACCCCCGCCGCCACCGCCTGCGCGCCGGATGCGGAGCACGCCCGGCCCTTCCTGCACGCTCCAGCCCCGCGCCTCCAGCTGCGCGTGCAGCGAGGCGATCTGGCCGTCATAGGAAACCCGCATCACCGAGATGCCGCCCAGCGCCAGGCTCGAGGTGACTGCGGAGCGCACGCCCGGGATGCCGCGCAGCGCCGCCTCGCCGGCATTGACCGAGCCGACATTGGGCGTGTCGAACTGGACGCTGACGGCGGTGCCGGCAGCCGCGCTGGGCTCGGGCGTGGGCGTCGCCGCCTCGGTCGCCTCGTCGCTGGGCTTTTCCTCGGCCTTCGCGCCCGGCGGACGGGTAGCGAGCAGCCGGTCGGTGCCGAGCTGGCCGAGCGCGAGCGCCTGCTGATAGGCCTTGTCGAGTCGCTGGACGCCCGCATCCATCAGCGTGTCGAGCGAATCGCCATTGTCGACGCGCAGCGCGAAATCGGCGATCTTCTGGCGATCGGGGCCGTGCGTGGCCGAGAAGATGCCGATGATCGGCCCGCCCGGATATTCGCGGCGCAGCTGCACCTCGGCGATCAGCACGTCGGCCGCGCCATATTGGTCCAGCACCGAGCGCCACCAGTTGCGCCCGCGGCGCAGCACCTGGCCCGCATTGAGCAGCATGGAATCGGGGCCGTTGCCCTGTACGCGGACATAGTCGACCGTGCTGCCGCCGCTCTTGAAGCGGTTCCAGGCGCGCGCCCAGGCAGTCTCGCGCTCGAACACCAGGCCCGCGCCGCCCGAATATTCCAGCGGCACGATCAGCATGGGCGGCGACTGGTTCACCGCCACCGAGACGCCCAGGATGCCGCCCGCCTTGTTGCGATCGAACAGCACGCTGAGGCGCGCGATGTAGCGCGTCGGGCCGATCTGCTCCTTTTCCACGACGATGCCGGTGACGAGCGAATCGAGCGCCGAATCGGACATGGTGGAAGCCTTGCCGGTCAGCTTGCGCGACAGCATCTCCCAGCCCTTGCGCTGGGCGAGCCGCCAGCCGCCATAGCGGGCGGCATCGGCGTCCTTGCCCTTCACGTCGACATCGACGCCCGACACCTCGAAGCTGCCCGAGGCGTCGATCGGCACGGCGCTGCCGCCGCCGCTCTTCCCGTCGCCCTCGGCCAACACGGCGCCCAGCCCCGCAAGCGCGAGCGCGGAGGCGATGCCGATGGTGAGGGATTTGCGGGCAAGGGTCATGCAGCGGCCCTTTTGGCGAAGCGAGCGGGGAAATCCAAGCGCAGATGTAACATGTGGCGTTACTGCCCCCTTCGCGAACACGACGGATATTGAGATGACGGAGTGGGAAGATGGCGCTAAGCGCCCCGCATGAGCGACCAGAAGAACTATACCTATGCCCAGGCGGGCGTCTCGATCGCGGCCGGCAACGCGCTGGTCCGCGCGATTGGCCCGCTCGCCAAGTCCACGCGCCGCGCCGGCGCCGACGCCGATCTGGGCGGGTTCGGCGGCGTGTTCGACCTGAAGGCGGCGGGATTCACCGATCCGCTGCTCGTCGCGGCGAACGACGGCGTGGGCACCAAGCTCAAGCTCGCGATCGATCACGACGCGCATGACGGCGTCGGCGTCGACCTGGTCGCGATGTGCGCCAACGACCTGATCGTCCAGGGCGCCGAGCCGCTGTTCTTCCTCGACTATTATGCCAGTGGCAAGCTGGTGCCGGAGACGGCCGAGCGCGTGATCGCCTCGATCGCCGAGGGCTGCCGCCAGGCCGGCTGCGCGCTGATCGGCGGCGAGACTGCCGAGATGCCGGGCATGTATGCCGAGGGCGATTACGACCTGGCCGGCTTCTGCGTCGGCGCGGTCGAGCGCGACCGGCTGCTCGACGGCAGCGCGATCCGGCCGGGCGACGTGCTGCTCGGCCTGGGCTCCACGGGCGTACATTCCAACGGCTTCTCGCTGGTCCGCCGCCTCGCCGCGGACAAGGGCTGGAAGATGGACCGCCCCGCCTTGTTCGATCAGGAGGTGATCCTGCTCGACGCGCTGATGGCTCCGACGCGCATCTATGTGCAAAGCCTGCTTCCGCAACTTCGCAAGGGCAATGTCCGCGGCCTGGCGCACATCACCGGCGGCGGCCTGCTCGAGAATGTCCCGCGCGTGCTGCCCCAGGGTTGCCATGCGAAGATCGATGCCGGCTCCTGGCCCCTGCCCCGGCTGATGGCATTCCTGCAGGCCCAGGGGAATATCGAGCCCGAGGAGATGGCGCGCACCTTCAACTGCGGCATCGGCATGGTCGCGGTGGTGGCACCCGAACTGGCGGAATCGGTGAAGGACGCGCTCTACGCGGCGGGCGAGGAAGTGTTCGCGATCGGCACCGTCGAAGCGGGCGAGCGCGGCTGCACCGTGTTCGGCCCCACCGAAGTCTGGAGCGCGCGTTCGGATTGGTCCGCCACGCATAATGCGTAGGAAGCTCGGTATCCTGATTTCCGGGCGCGGCTCCAACATGGCCGCGCTCGTCGAGGCGGCGCGGGCGCCCGACTGCCCCTATGAAGTCGCGCTCGTCGCCAGCGACAAGCCCGAGGCCGAGGGCCTGGCCTGGGCCGCCGAACAGGGTGTCGCCACCTTCGCGCAGAGCCCCAGGGGCATGGCCAAGGCTGAATATGAGGCGAGGATCGACGCGGCCCTGCGCGAGGCCGGCGTCGAGGCGATCGCGCTGGCCGGCTATATGCGCCTGCTCTCGGACGATTTCGTCGCCCGCTGGCGCGGCAGGATCCTCAACGTCCACCCCTCGCTGCTGCCCAAGTACAAGGGGCTCGACACCCATGCCCGCGCGATCGAAGCGGGTGACAGCCATGGCGGCGTCTCGGTCCATATCGTCACCGAGGAGCTGGACGGCGGCGAAGTGCTCGGCCAGGCCGAAGTGGCGATCCTGCCCGGCGATACGGCGGAAAGCCTTGCCGAACGGGTATTGAAGGAGGAACATCGGCTCTATCCACGGATAGTCGCCGAGTTCCTATGCCCCAAGAACCTGCAAGGCTGAGCCCCGATCCCGACACCGCCCTTGCCCGGGTCCGCGCGATCGCGCTGGAGCTTCCCGAAGCCGAGGAGCGCCCGAGCCACGGCCAGCCGACCTTCTTCGTGGCCGGCAAGCAATTCGCCCAGTTCCGTCACGATCATCATGGCGACGGCCGCACCATCGTCGCGGTGAAGACCGCCGATGACGAGGAAGGGCCCAACCTGATCGACATCGCGCCCGAAACCTATTCCAGGGTCGCCTATTTCGGCGTCGGCTGGGTGGGCCTCTCGCTCGCCGGGCCGGATATCGACTGGGATTTCGTCGGCGACCGGATCGCGCGCAGCTGGGAACTTGCCGCCCCGCGCCGCCTGTTGGAAGCCGGCGGTCGCTGAGATCCGCGATCTTCCTCGCGGCTCCCGGATATTTTCCCGTTCACCCGAGTTTGTCCTCAATTCCCCGCCTTGCCTTGGCGGGAAATGGCGAACGGAGAAAATATGGGACAGAAGATCTCGCCCGCCGAGCCCGCGGAGGATCCGGGAGTCGCGACCGCCGAACAGGGCGTGGTATTGCTCGACGGCCCCGACGGGGTCGCCATCGCGATGACGCCACGCGCCGCGGAGGAGACCGGCCGCCGGCTCGTGGCGGCTGCCCACGAAGCGGCCAGCCAGGGCAGCGCCGAGGCGCATCCGAGCTGAGGCCCTTGCACATGTTCCGCAAGCCCCGCGATAAGGGGCGCCGATGATCAAGGTCGCCAGCTACAATATGCGCAAGTCGATCGGCACCGACCGCCGGCGGCGTCCCGAGCGCACGCTGCAGGTGCTGTGCGAGATCGATGCCGACATCGTCGCGCTTCAGGAAGCCGATCGCCGCTTCGGCGAGCGTTCGGCGGTGCTCACGCAGCATCTGCTCGCCGAGCATAGCGACTACAAGCCCGTCCCCCTCGGCACCAAGGCGCGCTCGATGGGCTGGCACGGCAACGCGCTGCTCGTGCGCAAGGATGCGCAGATTCTCGATTGCGAAGCGATCCACCTGCCGGCACTGGAGCCGCGCGGCGCAGTGATGGCGGATCTGCGCCTGGCCGGCGGGCCGGTGGTGCGGGTGGTCGGCATGCATCTCGACCTGTCCGGCCTGTGGCGGCGGCGCCAGGCGCATGCGATCATCACGCATCTCCAGGCGAGCACGCACCAATATCCGACGATCCTGATGGGCGACCTCAACGAGTGGAGCGCCCAGTCCGGATGCCTGCGCGACTTTGCCGGCCACTTCGCCTTCGCCGCCACCGGCAAGACCTTCCATGCCCGGCGCCCGGTGGCCCGGCTCGACCGGATCATGGCGAGCCCGGACCTGACCATCACCGATGCCGGGGTGCACGACAGCCTCCAGGCGCGTACTGCCTCCGATCACCTGCCCATCTGGGCGACACTGCAAAAGGCCTGATGACCGAAACCCGCGACAAGGAACTGCGCCTCGCGCTCGTCTGCTACGGCGGCATCAGCCTGGCCGTGTACATGCACGGCATCACCAAGGAAGTCTGGCGCCTCGCCCGCGCCAGCTGTGCCGAGCGCGACGGGGCGGACGGACGGCCCGACGTGTATCGCGAGCTGATCGAGGAGATTCGCGAGACGTCGGGCGTCAACCTGCGCGTGCTCGTCGATATCCTCGCCGGCGCCAGCGCAGGAGGCATCAACACGGTGTTCCTGGCCCAGGCGATCGCCACCGGCCAGTCGCTCGATCCGCTGACCGACCTGTGGATGGACAATGCGGACGTCGAGGCGCTGCTCGAGCCGCGCCAGCGCCCGTCGCACCGCTTCGCCAAGATCTGGGCGGTGCCGATCGCCTGGCTGGTCGCCAACCGTTCCAAGACAGTGGACGAGACGGTGGAGGCCGAGGCGCGCGACGAAGTGCGCCTGAAGCTCGAACATTTCGTCCGTTCGCGCTGGTTCGAGCCGCCCTTTGGCGGCAAGCGGCTGGCCAACACCATCCTCGATGCCTTCGCCGCCATGGCCAAGGGCCCCCGGGACAAGCGCCTGCTGCCCGATGGACAGCCGCTGGACCTGTTCGTCACCGTCACCGATTTTCGCGGCCATCCCGAGGCGCTGCGGCTCAATTCGCCCAGCTCGGTGATCGAGAACGAGCACCGGCTGGTCTTCTCCTTCACCGATCACGGCCTGCCCGGCGAGCGCTTCGCCGACGCCGCCAGCCTCACTTTCGCGGCGCGGGCCACCTCCAGCTTCCCGGGCGCCTTCCCGCCGATGACGGTGGGCGAGATGGACGATCTCCTCGCCGAGCGGAAACAGGCCTGGCCGCAGCGCGATGCCTTTCTGGAGCGCGTTCTGCCGCGCCAATGGGCGGACAGCCGCGGCGAGAAGGCGATCCTGATCGACGGATCGGTGCTCGCCAACGCGCCCTTCCGCCCGGCCATGGAAGCGCTCAAGGAGCGGCCGGCCCGGCGCCAGGTCGACCGGCGCTTCATCTTCGTCGATCCCTTCCCCAATTTCCGCTTCGACTTCTATGGCGCCGAGGCGGACAAGAAGCCCGGCTTCTTCGCCACGATCATCGGCGCGCTCTCCGAGCTGCCGCGCGAGCAGCCGATCCGCGACAATCTCGACGAGATCGCCCGGCGCTCGCACCGGATCGAGCGGATGCTCGCCATCGTCGCCGAAATCCGCGCCGAAGTGGAGACCCAGGTCGAGGCGCTGTTCGGCTATACGCTGTGGCTCGACTATCCCACGCCCAAGCGGCTCGCGACCTGGCGCCGCCGCGCGCAGGTCGCCGCGGCGGCCAAGGCCGGCTATGGCCACACCGCCTATGGCCTGCTGAAGGTGGAGGGTGCGATCGATCGCACGGCGCGGCTGCTCTACACGGTGGGCGAACGGCACGGGCCCGAGCGGCTGCACGAGATCCGCGAGGCGCTGGCCGCCACGGTCCAGTCGCGCGGGGCGGATCGGTTCGGCGCGACGCTTTCCTATGGCGCCTCCCCCGAGACGCTGGAATTCCTGCGCGCCCACGACCTGGGCTTCCGCATCCGCCGCCTGCGCCTGCTCGCCCGCCGGCTCACCGAAGTCGACTTGCCGACGAGCCATGGCGTGCTCCGCCCGATGCGCGAGGCGATCTATGATTCGCTCGCGGCCTATCTCGAGCTCAAGCGCGCCGACACCTATGCGGACCTGCGCGACGAAGTCCGGATGATGACCGACGATGCCGGGCCGATCCTCGACCGGCTGGCCGAGCGGATGCAGCTGAAGAAGCTCGACGGCGAGACCGACGCGCGGCTGGCGGAAGGGCTGAGCACGCTCGCGAAGGACCTGCGCCGTCCGCTCCTCCTCGCGCATCTGGGCTTTCCCTTCTACGACATCGCCACGCTGCCCCTGTTGCAGGGCGAGGGCGTGGACGAGTTCGATCCGATCCGGGTCGACCGCATCGCCCCGGACGACGCGACGGCGATCCGGGCCGGCGGCGCCGAGGCGACGCTGAAGGGGATCCAGTTCAACAGTTTCGGCGCGTTCTTCAGCCGGGCCTATCGCGAGAACGACTATCTCTGGGGTCGACTGCACGGCGCCGACCGGCTGATCGACATCGTGCTCTCGACGCTCGATCCCGCGACGCGCCCGCCCGAGGACCGTGCCGCGGCGATCAAGCGCCGGGCCTTCCACGCCATCCTCGACGAAGAGGAGAAGCGCCTGACGAAGATCCCCGGGCTGTTCGCGGAATTGCGGGCGGAGATCGGGTGACCGTCGCGTCCGCTATGGCCAAATTGGCCCGCGCGTCATAGAACTGTCCCCGCCTCACGCAGGAAGGGAGAGGGATGCGGTTTCTGAAGGTGCTGTTCTGGCTGTTGCTGGGCGGCCTCGTCGCTGGCTTCGTGATCTACAATGGCGACGAACGCGTGAACGTGCACCTGTGGAGCGGCCTCATTGCCGATTTCAGCCTGCCGCTGCTGCTGATCCTCGTCTTCCTCGCCGGGCTGCTGCCCGTGCTGCTCGCCTATCATGCGCTGCGCTGGCGGATGCGCCAGCGGATCACCGGGCTGGAGCGCGCCCTGAACGATCTGCGTGCGATCAACGCGATGCCCGAGCCGGCGGCCGTCCCCATGCCCGTGCCGATCCCGCCCCAGACGGCGCTGCCGCTGGGAGATCCGCTATGAGCCCGGTCTATGTCGCGATCGATACGCCGGACCTGGAACGCGCCAGGGCCATCGCCACGCGAGTGAAGGCGCATGTCGGCGGGATCAAGCTCGGCCTCGAATTCTTCATGGCGAACGGCCGTGCCGGCGTGCACGAAATGCACGAGATCGGCCTGCCGATCTTCCTCGACCTCAAGTTCCACGACATTCCCAATACCGTCGCCAAGGCGATCCAGGCGCTGCGCCCGCTCGAGCCCGCGATCCTGACCGTCCACGCCGCGGGCGGCCGCGCCATGCTGGAGGATGCCAAGGCAGCCGCACCCGCGGGTACCAAGGTGGTGGCGGTGACGATGCTCACCAGCCTGGACGACAGCGACCTGGTCTCGGTCGGCCTCAAGCCGGATTCGCACGAGCAGGTGATGCGCCTGACCGAACTCGCCAGGTCGGCGGGCGTCGACGGCATCGTCTGCTCGGGCAACGAAGTCGCCGCCGCCAAGGCGCTTTGGCGCGACGGCTTCTTCGTCATTCCCGGCGTCCGCCCGGCGAACGGCACGGCAGGCGACCAGAAACGCGTGGTCACGCCGCGCGCCGCGCTCGATGCCGGCGCCTCGATCCTGGTGGTCGGCCGCCCCATTACCCAGGCCCAGGATCCCGACCTGGCCGCACGCGAGATCGAGGCGACGCTATAGCAGGAGGCAGTGATGATACGGATCGCGGGTTTCGGACTCTTCGCCCTTTTCCTCGCATTCTTCGGTCTTCACGCTGCCTCTCCGCCGCAATCGGCCAGCTTCGACTGCGCCAGGGCCAGCCACCCGCTGGAAAGGACGATCTGCGCCAGCCCGAAGCTGCGCGCGCTCGATGGCGAAGTGGCGGCACTCTACAAGGCGAAGCTCGCCCTCCTGTTCGACAAGCAGGGCTTTCGCGGGCAGCAGCGCGACTGGCAGCAGATCCTGCGCACCCGCTGCGCCAAGACCTGCGATCCCGCTTCGGTGGAGCGCTACTATGCCGCCCAGCGCGATTCCCTGCGCAGCTTCAACGAAGAGCTGTGGGAAGCCAGCTACAAGACCGCCGACGTCGCCCAGCTGACGATCAACCATATCGACGCGAACCAGTTCGATTTCGCGCTGAACCGCGATCTCGAGGGCAAGGCGCTCTGCAAGCTGCCGGCCAGCGATGGCGAGGCCGGCGCGATCGCCACGCTCGCCTCGCCTGCCAAGGCGAGCTGGTCCGCCGGCGCGTGCAGGATCGACTTCATCCTGACGCGCGACGCCGGCGGCCATGTCACCCGGATCGACACGGCCGCGTCAGCGGGCTGCAAGCGCTATTGCACGGGCAATTACGGCCTGAGCGACACCTTCCTGCCCGCCAATAGCTGGGTCGCCAGCAATCAGTGAGCGCCGTCGTTGAGCAGGGCGAATACCTGGGCATAGTCCCCGCGCGCCTCGGCGAAGCGGAGGAATTTCACGCGCTCGGTCAGGTTCTCGGCCGCACCCGCCTCCAGCTGGGCCAGGGTCTCGGCGATATAGTCGGCGAGCGGCATCGAATTGGGGTTCTCGGCATGGCCGGGCATCAGGTCGGTCGCCACCGCCGGCGGGGCGATCTCGATCACATCGACATTGGTGCCCTTCAGCTGGTGGCGCAGCGACTGGGTCCAGCTGTGGATCGCCGCCTTGGTCGCCGAATAGGTGGGCGTGGCCGCGAGCGGGACGAAGGCCAGGCCCGAGCTGACGGTCAGCACTGCCGCCTTGGGACGGGCCAGCAGGTGCGGGAGCAGCGCGGCATTGAGGCGCAGCGGCCCGAGCAGATTGGTGGCGATCGTCGCCTCGCCGATGGCCAGGTCCGATCCCGGGGCGACAAGCTTCTCGGCCTGCATGATCCCGGCATTGTGGAGCACCACGTCGAGCGCCGGATGCGCCGCGACGATTTCGCGGGCGAAGCGCGCGATGTCGTCGGCATCGGCCACGTCCAGCGTTGCGGTGGCGATGCCCGGGTTGGCGGCGGCAACTTCCTCGAGCGCGCTCGCGCGACGACCCGAGACGATCACCTTGTTGCCCCGCGCATGCAGCGCCTCGGCGAGCGCGCGGCCGATGCCCGAGCCGCCGCCGGTGATCAGGATGGTGTTGCCGGTCATGTCCATGTTCGGATCCCTTCCGTGAATGCCTGGACGCTGGATATCGCATCATGGTACCTATTGGGGAGTAGGCACCCAAGATATTCATACATACCTTTTGGAAACCATGGCCGATTACGACCCCCATCGCTATCCCGATCTCGACCCGCGGGTGGAAGCGCTCGTCACCGAGATCATCGGCCGCGTCGCCGACAAATGGACGATGATCGTGCTCGAGGCGCTCGCCGAACATGGCGAGCTGCGCTTCTCCAGGCTGCGTGCCGAATGCGGCGGGATCAGCCAGAAGATGCTCACCCAGACGGTGCGCCAGATGGAACGCGACGGGCTGCTGATCCGCACCGTTCATCCGGTGATCCCGCCACGGGTGGAGTACAGGCTCACCGACCTTGGCGGCAGCCTTGCAGAGGCTTTCTGCGGCGTGTGGGTCTGGGCGGCACGCAATCTGGGACGGATCGAGGCGTCCCGCGCCGCCTTCGATGCGCGGGCGGCGGCATAGGCGCTTGCCAAAGCAGCCCCGGCATCCGACAGAGCCCGCCATGCCCGACAAGCTGACGATCCGCCTTGCCACCCGCGACGACCTGCCAGCGCTCCACCCCGTGATCGAACGCGCCTATCGCGGGGACGCCGCGCGCGGGGGCTGGACGCATGAGGCCGACCTGATCACCGAGGGCAGCCGCACCGAACTGGCGACGCTGGAGGCGATCCTGGCCGATCCCGCCCAGCGGCTGCTGGTGGCGCTGGGCGAGAACGGCCCGATCGGCTGCGTCCAGGTGACCGACAAGGGCGATCGCCTCGCCTATCTCGGCCTGCTCTGCGTCGATCCGCTGCTTCAGGCCGGCGGGCTCGGCAAGCGGCTGGTCGCGGCGGCGGAGGACTGCGCACGGGAGGCCTTCGGCACCGTGCGGATGGAGATGACGGTGATCGACACCCGCACCGAACTGATCGCCTATTATGTGCGCCGCGGCTATGCGAGCTCGGGCGAGAAGCGCGATTTCGTGATCCCGCTCGATCCGCCGCTGTTCATGGACGTGCTGGTCAAGGACCTCTGAAATCCTTCAGGAAACTGGCGATCTCGCGACGATTGCCGAGCCAGGCGAATTCGCCGGAATAGCCTTCCAGCATCGCTTCCACGCGCGGCAGGGTCTTGAGGCGGAACAGCAGGACATAACCGAGAAAGCCTAGGTCGAAGCGCTCGGGGCAGCCCTCTGCCATGTCCGGGCGCACCTTGCCGAAGCCGCCGATGATCCTGCGGATCACACGCCAGAGACAGCGCAGCGGCGACAGGTCGAGCAGCACCACCTTGTCGGCGGCGGCAAGGCGGACCGGGAGCGTGCCGGCATAGGTGCCGTCGATGATCCAGCGCGGGCCGGCGGCGAGCGCCCCTACCTGTTCCTGCCATGTCTCCTCGTCCGGCTCGACCCAGCCCGGCCGCCAGTAGAGCTGGTCGAGATGATGGACGGGCAGTCCGGTCCGCCCGCCGAGCTGGCGCGCGAGCGTCGATTTGCCGCTGCCGGGCGATCCGATGACGAGAATGCGTTCGGCCATAGAATTTCTTAGCGGCCCTGGCTGGTGACGTCGCGGCCTTATCCCCCTAAGGCTGCCGCATGCCCGTTACCGCCAAGATCTGCGGCCTGTCCACGCCCGAGACGCTCGACGCCGCCATTGCCGGCGGAGCGAGCCATGTCGGCTTCGTGTTCTTCCCGCCCTCGCCGCGCAATGTGGGCTTGGACCAGGCGCGGGCGCTGATCCGGCGCGTGCCGGGGCATGTCGGCACGGTCGGCGTGTTCGTCGATCCCGACGAGGCGCTGCTGTCGGCGGCGCTCGCCACCGGGATCCAGGCGGTGCAACTCCACAAGACCGCCGCCGATCGCGCCGCCGCTATCCGCATGCGGGTGCCGGTCTGGGCCGCAGTGGCGGTGAAGGCCCGCGCCGATATCGACCAGGCGGCAGCCTATCGCGGCGCGGCCGACCGCATCCTCTATGACGCCAAGACTCCGGACGGCGCCGCGCTGCCGGGCGGCATGGGTCTGCGCTTCGACTGGAAGCTGCTCGAGAACATTCCCCAGCCGCTGCCCTGGGCGCTTTCCGGCGGGCTCGACGCCGGCAATGTCCGCGAGGCGGCGAGCGTCACCGGCGCCAGGCTGGTCGATGTCTCCTCCGGCGTCGAGCGCGCTCCGGGACTCAAGGATGTTGCCAAGATCGCCGCATTCCTCCAAGCGGTGGCGCAATGTTGAGGCCGTTCGCACCTGTCCGCATCGGATTTCGATGGCGCTGATCGCTAGCTCCCCAGCCAGCCTCCGCCATCCGAACCCATGAGAGACGCAATGACCGACACCACCACGCTGCCCAACAGCCTGCGCAATCTTCCCGACGAGCACGGGCATTTCGGCCAGTTCGGCGGCCGCTTCGTCGCCGAGACGCTGATGCCGCTGATCCTCGACCTGGAGCGCGAATATCGCGCGGCCAAGGCCGACCCGGCCTTCCAGGCCGAATTCGACGACCTGATGGAGCATTATGTCGGGCGCCCGAGCCCGCTCTATTTCGCCGAGCGGCTGACCGAGCATTATCGCCAAGGCGCCGTCCCCGGCCCAAATGGAGAAAGGCGGGGCGCGAAGATCTATTTCAAGCGCGAGGAACTGAACCATACCGGCGCGCACAAGATCAACAACTGCATCGGCCAGATCCTGCTCGCCCGCCGCATGGGCAAGACGCGGATCATTGCCGAGACCGGCGCAGGCCAGCACGGCGTCGCCACCGCCACCGTCGCGGCGCGGTTCGGCCTGCCCTGCGTGATCTTCATGGGCGCGAAGGACGTCGAGCGGCAGAAGCCCAACGTCTTCCGCATGAAGCTGCTCGGTGCCGAGGTGCATCCGGTGACGAGCGGCGCCGAGACGCTCAAGGACGCGATGAACGAGGCCCTTCGGGACTGGGTCGCGAACGTCCACGACACATTCTACATCATCGGCACGGCGGCGGGCCCGCACCCCTATCCCGAGCTGGTCCGCGACTTCCAGAGCGTGATCGGCACCGAGGCGCGCGAACAGATCCAGAAGGCCGAGGGGCGCCTGCCCGACCTGCTGATCGCCGCGGTGGGCGGCGGATCGAACGCGATCGGGCTGTTCCATCCGTTCCTCGACGATGCCGGCGTGGCGATGATCGGCGTCGAGGCCGCCGGGCACGGCATCGAGACCGGCCAGCATGCCGCCAGCCTGACCGGCGGCGCGCCCGGCATCCTGCACGGCAACCGCACCTATCTGCTCCAGGACGAGGACGGCCAGATCACCGAGGCGCATTCGATCTCGGCGGGGCTCGACTATCCGGGCATCGGCCCCGAGCATAGCTGGCTGCACGAGAGCGGCCGGGTCGAGTATCTGCCCGTTACCGACCAGCAGGCGCTCGACGCCTTCCAGCTCTGCTGCAAGCTGGAGGGGATCATCCCGGCGCTGGAAAGCTCGCACGCGCTGGCAGCTCTGGAAGCCAAGGCGCAGGAAATGCGCGAGGATCAGATCATCGTGGTCAACGTCTCGGGCCGGGGCGACAAGGACATCTTCACCGTGGCCGATGCGCTGGGAGTGCAGCTGTGAAGCGCCTCGGACTTGTGATGCTGGCTCTTGGTGGTGGGCTCGGATTGACGTGGCTGCTGCTCCGGCAAGGCGGCGTAGTGGGGCATTGGGCCGGATCCTGGGTCGATGCCTGCAGCGCGGCGCCTGATGCCCGGGCAAAGGCAGGCGACTGTATCGACTGTGTCATCCATGGTTGCGATGCGAGCGCGGCCCTCTGGTTCGGCAGCCTCCCGGTTTTCACTTCTGCCGGCCTGCTGCTGTTCGGCGGGCTGATGTTCGCAATGGGGAAGCTTCGCCGTGGCTAGCCGTCTCTCCGCCGCCTTCCCCGCCGATCGCGCCGCGCTCGTCACCTTCGTCACTGCAGGCGACGGCCCCACCGGCGAAGTCCTCGATGCGCTCGTCGCGGGCGGCGCGGACGTGATCGAACTGGGCATGCCGTTCACCGATCCGATGGCCGACGGCCCTGCGATCCAGGCGGCGAACCTGCGCGCGCTCGCCAGGGGCACTCGCACCGCCGACGTGCTGGCGATCGTCAAGGGCTTCCGCGTGCGCCATCCGGACGTGCCGCTGGTGCTGATGGGCTATGCCAACACCATGACCCGCCCCACCCCCACGGCCTTTGCCGAAGCGGCGGCCCGGGCCGGCGCGGACGGCGTGATCATCGTCGACATCCCGCCCGAGGAGGCCGGCGAGGTCGCGCCCTTCGCGGCGAACGGGATCGACGTGATCCGCCTCGCCACCCCCACCACCGATGCCGCGCGCCTGCCGGCGGTGCTCGCGGGCGCGAGCGGGTTCCTCTACTATGTCTCGGTCGCCGGGATCACCGGGCTGCAACAGGCGGCCCAGGCCTCGATCGAAGACGCCGTGGCGCGGCTCAAGGCCGCGACCGACCTGCCGGTGGCGGTCGGCTTCGGGGTCCGTACGCCCGAGCAGGCCCAGGCGATCGCCCGGGTGGCCGATGGCGTCGTCGTCGGTTCGGCGATCGTGGAACTGGTCGGAAAACATGGGGTAGATGCGCCGGAGCACGTCCGCGCCTATATCCACTCCCTCAAGACGGCCGTGGAAGCCGCAAGGAAAGAAGTCGCATGAGCTGGATCGATCGCGTCCGCAACGTTCTCGCCTTCACCCCGAAGAAGGAAACCCCCGACAATCTCTGGCACAAGTGCAAGGGATGCGGACAGATGACCTTCATGAAGGAGCTGGAGGCCAACCAGCATGTCTGCCCGCATTGCGATCATCATGATCGCATCGGCCCGGCCGAGCGCTTCCAGTATCTGTTCGACGAGGGCAGCTACACCGTGCTGCCCAGCCCCAGGGTGGCCGAGGATCCGCTCAAGTTCCGCGACCAGAAGCCCTATCCGGCGCGCCTCAAGGCCGCGCGGACCAGCACCGGCGAACAGGACGCCTTCCTCAATGCCTCGGGCACGATCCTCGGCCGCAAGGCAGTGATCGGCGTGCAGGATTTCGCCTTCATGGGCGGCTCGATGGGCCAGGCCGTGGGCGAGGCGTTCATCCAGGGCGTCGAGGCCGCGATCGCGGCGCGCGCGCCCTATATCGCCTTCACTGCCTCGGGCGGCGCGCGCATGCAGGAAGGCATCCTCTCGCTGATGCAGATGCCGCGCACCACCGTGGCGATCGAGATGCTCCACGATGCGGGCCTGCCCTATATCGTCGTGCTGACCGACCCGACCTCGGGCGGCGTGATGGCCGCCTATGCGATGCTGGGCGACGTCCAGATCGCCGAGCCGCGCGCCATGCTCGCCTTCACCGGCCGCCGCGTGATCGAGAACACGATCCGCGAGAAGCTGCCCGACGACTTCCAGACTTCGGAATATTATCGCGAGCACGGCCTGATCGACATGGTCACCCATCGCAAGGAACTGCGCGAGACGCTCGGCCAGCTGATCGGGCTGCTGTGCGAGGAGAAGAAGGCGGCGTGAGCGGGTTTCCCTCTCCTCTTCGGGGGAGAGGGTCAGGGAGAGGAGCAAGCGCATTGCGTCCTCGCCAGGCCCCTCTCCCCTGCCCTCTCGCTGCAGGCGGAGAGAGGGAGTAGATGGCCGACCACGCAATCTCCTCCGATCCCGCCGTCCAGCGCCAGCTCGACCGGCTGGGCGCGCTGTCGCCGGGTGCCGACATTCTCGGCCTGGAACGCATCGCTCGCCTGCTGGAACGCGTCGGCAGCCCACAGCGCGCGCTGCCGCCGGTGCTCCACGTCGCCGGCACCAACGGCAAGGGCTCGACCTGCGCCTTTCTGCGTGCCGCGATCGAAGCCGCGGGGATGCGCGCGCACGTCTATTCGAGCCCGCATCTCGTCCGCTTCAACGAGCGGATCCGACTTGCCGGCGAACTGATCCCCGACGCCCTGCTCGCCCCGCTGCTCGAGGAAGTGCTCGATGCCGGCGGCGATATCGGCGCCAGCTTCTTCGAAGTGACCACCGCCGCCGCCTTCCTCGGCTTTGCGCGCGTGCCGGCGGACGCGCTGATCCTCGAAGTCGGCCTGGGCGGTCGGCTCGACGCCACCAACGTCGTCGCGCGCCCGGCGGTGACCGGCATCGCCCAGCTCGGCATCGACCATCAGGCGTTCCTGGGCGATACGCTGGAGAAGATCGCCGCGGAGAAGGCGGGCATCGCCAAGCCGGGCGTGCCGCTGGTGACGATGCGCTACGCCCCGCATATCGCCGAGATCGTCGCGGCCGCCGGCGCGCCGGTGTTCGCGCAGGGCGCTGCGTGGGACTTCGAGGTGCGCGGCGACCGGCTCCGCTATAGCGATGCCCGGGGAGCGGTGGAGACGCCCCTCCCGGCCCTTGCCGGGCCGCACCAGCCCGCCAATCTCGCGCTCGCCATCGCGATGCTGCGGCACCAGCAGGCCCTGGCCGTGCCTGACGAAGCGCTTGGCGCAGCCCCCCGCAACGCCCGCTGGCCCGCGCGCATGCAGAAGCTGGGCGACGGCCCCTTGCTGCATCTCCTGCCCCCCGGCAGCGAATTGTGGCTCGACGGCGGGCACAACGAAGCCGCGGCCGCCGCCGTGAGCGCCACGCTGGCACAGGTCGCGCACGGCCGGCCGGTGCGGCTCGTCCTCGGCATGCTCGCCAACAAGGACGCGCAGGGCCTGCTCGCGCCGTTCGCGCCTCTCGCTTCGGGATTGCACGCAGTGCCGGTGCCCGGGCACGAGCACCATGCCCCCGCGCGCCTCGCCGAAGTCGCCCAGGCGCTCGGCATCCCGCATGCGGCGGTCGCGCCCGACGTCCCGCATTCCCTTGGCGCCATCGCCCGCGAAGGCGGCGCGCCGGTGGTGCTGGTGATGGGGTCGCTGTACCTCGCCGGCACCGTGCTCGACGCGAACGGCGAACTGCCCACCTAGGCCAAGGGCCTCATATCCTTCCATCGACACCCCGGCCTTGCGCCGGGGTCCCGCTGCCTTGCCGGCGCCCCAGAACGGCGCGGCGGCCCGTTCATGGGCGCCCTGTCCCCAACCCCGGATGTCCCATCGGTACATCGCGAACCGTGCTTCGCCCGCGACAGGCCGCCATCGCATTTTCTGTTAATGCGATTGACTATCAATAGCGAATGCGCAAAGTTTCCGATCACAGCGATCGGAGTCCCCATGACTGTCAGTGCCACGCTCACCGCCCTGCCCGAACTCCAGCCCGAAGATCCCGGCGCGCGGCTGCTCCTGTTCGGCGTTCGCCAGATGGGCGCGCACGGCATCCATGATGCCTGCACCGCGCACGCCTTCGTCACGGCGTTCGGCAAGGGCTTCCGGCGCCCGCTGGTGCTGCTGCGCGCGCTGATGCAGGAGATGTCGGCGACGTCGGCCGGGCCGATCCAGATCGCGCCCTGGTGCTGCGCGCGGATGACCGGGGCGGAGTCCGCGCTGCTCCAGGTGCTCGGCCGGGTGCGCACCCAGCCCCAGGTCTCGGCGGTGCTGCTCGCCGACATGCTCGGCGTGCGCGACGCGACGGGCGTGTTGATCACTGCCCATGCCCTTGCCAACAGCTTCGCCGATATGGGGCTGGCGCTCGATCAGTGAAATGCGTCGGGCGGCAGCCTGAGGTCGGTCAGCACCCAGTTCGCGCCGTGCAGCCGGAACTCCAGCGCCGCCCCGTCCTTGCGGGTCAGCAGGAACCGGCCGAAGGCGACGCGGCGATAGCGCATTTCATTCGCCTTGAGCTTGATCGTGTCCGGGCGCGGGGTCTCGGCCAGTGGCGCCGCCGCGAAGATGAAACGCATCCCTTCGGGCGAGACCGCCGCATCGACCACCGTATCGGCGATCCCAGCACGAACCAGCGCCCCCAGCATGCCGCCGCCCTCGCCGCCCGTCCGCGCCGAAAGCTGGGCCTTCACGCTTTCCCGCACCATCGGGAAATCGATATGGCGCGCCAGCGCGTCGATGTCGCGCGCCTCGGCTGCGCGTTTCATCTGCCACAGCGTATAATAGGGCGATCCCCACACCCAGCCGCCGGCGGCGAACAGGATCAGTGCCAGTAGCACGATCAGCCAGCGCTTCTTCATGCCGTCACGCCCTTCGAACGCAGCCCGGCCAGCGTATCCGTCGCCCAGCGATACATGTCCGCCTCCGCCGCGCGCTGCTGGCGATCCATGCGCTTCATGCGTTTCTCCACTTCCTCGAGCACCACAAGAGCCTTGCGATCCCAGCCCTGCGCGATCAGCAGCGCGGCATAGCGGCAGCGCGCCTCCTCGCCCGGCATGCGGGTGATGATATCGGCATAGCGTTCCAGCGCTTCCTCCGCGCGGCCGAGATGCTCGAGCAGCTTGGCACGCAACAGGATCCGGCGATCCCGATCGCTCTGGCCGAGCGGCTCGGGCGCCGCATCGAGCAGCGCCAGCGCCTCCGCGCCCTGGCCGGTCTCGTAAAGCGCCTCGGCCAGCTTGCCCTGGGTCCGCACATCGGGCTCGCCCGCGGTCATCCGGATCGATTCGCGGTAGAGCGGAACCGCCTCGCCGTTACGGCCGAGCCCGGCCAGCGCGTCGGCGACGCGCAGCCGGTTGGCGGCCGTGTCGGCGAGATCGAGCGCATCGCGGGCGGCGCGCAGTTCGCGCTCGGGATCGAGGGCGGACACCGCCTTGGCGCGCGCCGTGCGCACATGGCGGTTCTGGCCCAGGCCAGGCAGGATCTCGACGAAGAAATAGGCGATGGCGCTGACCACGGGCAGGAAGATCAGCGCAGTCACCCACATCGGGTTGCCGCCGCGCCGCATCAGATGGACGATGCACGCCACCTGCAAGCCGATGATCAGCAGATAGGGCATCAGGCGCCCGCGCTTTCCGGCGCGCCCTCGGGCGTGGAGACGATCGGCTCGCCCTTGGGCAGCGGCGCCGGGCGCCACCATTCGATCAGCACCAGCACCACCGCGATCATGCCGAGCCCGGCAGTCACGTAGAAGATGTTGGCATAGCCGTGCTTCTCGATCGCCTCGCCCACCGCGGCACGGCCGAGCGCGCCGACCAGGAAGGTCATCGAGGAGAGCAGCGCATATTGCACCGCGCTATACTCGCGCGAAGTGATCGAGGAGATATAGGCGATGAAGGCGGTGCCCGCGAGCCCGCCCGCGATGTTCTCCCCCGAAATCGCCAGCATCAGCCGGACCATCCGCGGCTCGATGCCGACATGGTCCAGCAGGAACAGATGCGCGAACCCGTCGATCCACGGGCCGCCCAGCGCGAGATCGGCATAGAGCAGGTTCGACGCCGCCGCGACGATGCCGCCCACCAACAGGGTCGGCAGCCGGCCGATCGAGGCGAGCATCAGCCCGCCGATCGCCACGCCCAGGATCGTCATGATCACGCCGAACACCTTGGAAGCGAAGGCGACCTGGTCGTTCGTATAGTGGAGGAAATCGAGATAGAAGGGGAAGGCGAACGGCGCCCAGATCGAATCGGCGATCCGATAGACCAGGATCAGCGCGAGGACGAGGATCGCCCCCCAGCGCAGCCGCTGGACGATCTCGGCGAGCGGCAGGATCAGCGCGCGATAGCTGTGGTTGGCGGCGGCTCGCAGCGCGCTCGGCGCGGGATCCGGGCCTTCGACCTGCCGCGGCAGCCGGTTGGTCCAGCCCGCGACCAGTGCCGGCAGGATGACGGTGGCAACGATGATCCACGGCCCCCAGACCTGGGTGAACACCCCGGCCGACGGCGCCGGCACGCCGGGCACCGGCGGACGCAGCGCCGCGATCATGAAGCTGCCGAGCATGTAGATCGCCCAGGCCCAGCAGACCGCCACGATCCCCAGCGCGACGGCGCGCTGGCCCGCCGCGGGCACCGAATGGCCGGCCAGCGGCGAAGCCTCGTCGGCGGCGTTGCGCTCGGCCTCGGGAGTGAACAGCGTCATCGCCAGCGCGCCGATCATCACCACGCCGAAGCCGATATAGACGGTCGGCCAGCTCAGCCGCGCCGCCAGGATCAGCGCCAGGGCCCCTCCGGTGAGCGCCGCGAGCCGGTTGCCGAGCTGGTAGATCGCCGAGAGCAGGTCGACCGTCGCCGATTCGTCGGCGATCTCGATGCGCCATGCGTCGATCACCACGTCCTGGGTCGCGGAGAGGAAGGCCGCGATCACCGCCAGGCCGGCAAAGCTGCCGATCGCGGTCAGCGGATCGGTGAGCGCCAGCCCGCAGAGCAGCACCGCCAGCCCGGCCTGGCAGAGCACCAGCCAGGAGCGGCGCCGGCCCAGTTGCCCGATCAGCGGCAGCCGCGCCCGATCGACCAGCGGCGACCACAGGAACTTGAAGGCATAGGCCAGGCCGATCCACGAGAGCACGCCGATCGTGGCGAGGCTCACCTTGAGTTCGCCCAGCCAGGCGTTGAGCGTGCCGATCAGCAGCACGAAGGGCAGGCCCGACGCGAATCCCAGCACCAGCATCGCCGCCGTCTTGCGGTTGCGCGTCGCCGCGCGCAGCAGCGCCCAGCCTTTCAATTTGTCGCTCACCTTGCACCCTCGCTGTGTTGGGTGGAAACTAGCCGAAAATAACGGGAAGGCCAGAGGAGAGCATGGCATGAACGCGCCGACCGAAGGGCAATTGGCATTGGCGGGAGCCCTGGCCAGGGGTGGATCGCGCGGCGAGGGCGAGATCGCGCATGTCGCGGCCTCGGTCTACACCAGCGCCGAGCGTTTCGCCGCCGAGCAGGCTGGCATCTTCGCAAGCGTGCCCCTGGTGATCGCGCCCTCCGCGTTGCTCCCCGAACCCAATATGGCGATCCCGCATGACGGCTTCGGCAAGCCGCTGCTGGTCGCGCGCGACAAGGCGGGCCAGGCGCATGTCTTCCTCAACGTCTGCCGGCATCGCGGCACCCGCCTCGTCGAGGGTTGCGATCCGGTGAAGGGCGGGCGCCTGGTCTGCCCCTATCATGCCTGGACCTATGCGCTCGACGGGCGGCTGATCGGCCTTCCCCGCCCCGACACCTTTCCCGGCCTCGACAAGGGCGAGTACGGCCTCAAGCGCCTGCCCACGCACGAAGCCGGCGGGCTCATCTGGTTTTCCTTCGCCGAGGGAGCGGACTTCGCCGAGGCGGAGACGCTGGCGCGCGATTTCGAAGCGTTCGACCTGGCCGGCCAGCACCTGTTCCGCCGCCGCACCCATAGGGTGCAGGCGAACTGGAAGCTGATCATGGACGCCTTTCTCGAAGGCTATCACATCCAGCGGCTCCATGCCGACACGATCGCGCCCTTCTTCAAGGACGGCGTCTCCACTGCCGACACCATCGGCCCGCACCAGCGCTCGGCAGTGGGGCGCGAAGCCGCGCTCGCGGCGCTTTCCTCCAGCGACTGGGCAACGCTGCGCGCGGCGATCACCTATACCTATCAGATGTTTCCGGGCACGGTGCTGGTGGTGAGCCCCGACTATATCAACCTGATGGTGCTGATGCCCCAGTCCGAAGGGTGCGTGCTGGTCGAGGATTTCATGCTGATCCCGGAGCCGCCCGCCAGCGAAAGAGCGCTCGCCCATTGGGAGCGCAGCTGGGAACTGCTCGACGGCGGAGTCTTCGCCTCGGAGGATTTCCGCGCCTGCGAGCTGGGCCAGCAGGGCCTCGCCTCGGGCGCGATCGAGCGGGTGACGCTCGGTACCCTCGAGCTCGGCATCCGCCATTTCCACGATGCGGTGAATGCCCGGATCCGGTAGAATCCGGAGAGGAATTCCTCAGGATTTCGCGTGCCCGGCCTCCGGCCTACCTATGAGGTAGTTCGAGAGGATCGCCCGATGCCGCTTCGATTGCCGCCCAAGGAACTGCTCGACCTCAGCGACGAACCCCGCCTGCCGCGCGGCTCCGGGCTGCTGATCGCGCTCGGCATCGGCGCGGTAAGCTGGACCATCGTCGTCGCCGCAGCGCTTATCCTGCTGCGCTACTAGGCAGGGCTCAGGAACAGGCTGAAGCTGCCCGGCAGCCGCCTGGGTGCCCTGGTTCCCTCCAGCACTGCCTCGATCGCGGTGATCGCCGCGAGCAGGTCGCGCTGCGGATAGGGTTTGGCGAGGCATCCCGCCGCGAGCGCCCGCGCTTCCTGGGGAAAGCTTCCCGTCACGAACAGCACCGGCAGCCCGCGCCCCTGCGCCGCCCGCGCGACCTCCACGCCGCTGCCATCGGCCAGGCTCACGTCCGCCAGCACCAGGTCCAGCCCGGCGTCCGCCGCGATCACGCGCAGCGCCTCGGCGACCGTATCCACCGTCGCCGCCACCGCGAAGCCTTCGCCCGTCAGGAAATGTTCCGTGTCGAAGGCGACCAGCGGCTCGTCCTCCACCACCAGCAACCGCTCGATCCGCCGCTTCTTCCGCCCGAACATCATCTCGCCTGAAAACCCGCCAAGTCACTGAACCCGAGGCGCCAACGCGCCAATCCCTTTCGAGGGCGCAATAATTTTTGAAGCGACCGCCACAATCGCTATATCGCCCAAGTGTCATCATCCAATACCAAAGAAGCGCAGCGCATCGCCAAGCTGCTGGCCCGTGCCGGAATCGCGTCGCGTCGCGATATCGAGCGCATGATCGTGGACGGGCGAATCGCGCTCGACGGGAAAGTGCTCGATACGCCCGCGACGCTGCTCACTTCCCTGCGCGGCGTTACCGTCGACGGCAAGCCGGTTGCCGCGCCCGCCCCCGCCCGGCTATTCCGCTATCACAAGCCCGCGGGCCTGCTCACCACCGAGCGCGATCCCAAGGGCCGCCCGACCATCTATGATCACCTGCCCGAGGGGCTGCCGCGCGTGATGCCCGTCGGCCGGCTCGACCTGAGTACCGAGGGCCTGTTGCTGCTGACCACCGACGGCGAGCTGAAGCGCGCGCTCGAACTGCCCGCCACCGGCGTGGAGCGCAGCTACCGGGCCCGCGCCTATGGCAATGTCACGCAGGCGCAGCTCGAATCGCTGATGCTCGGCGTCGAGATCGAAGGCGTCCGCTATGGCCCGATCAACGCCAATATCGAGCGGCGCACCGGTGCGAACGTGTGGATCGAGATGACCCTGACCGAAGGCAAGAACCGCGAAGTGCGCCGCGTGCTCGAATATCTGGGGCTCGAGGTGAACCGGCTCATCCGCACCCGCTACGGCCCCTTCTGGCTGGGCGACATGCCTGCGGGCGATGTCGACGAGATCCGCCAGCACGACCTGATCACCTTCCGCACCGTGCTGTCCCGGCCAGGCGGCGGCAAGGCAGCCTCGAACCTGCAGTTCGCAGTCCGCTCGCGCGCGGTCGAGCCGGCGCCCCGGCCCAGCCCGGTCCCCGCGCCGGGCGGCCGGGAGCCCGAGGGCCGCCGCAAGATCGAGAAGCCAGAGGCGAAGAAGCCGGTCTTCACTGCCCGCGTCACGCCCCGGGCGAAGGACGAGATCGCGATCGAGCGGCCCCGCCCGTCCGGCAAGCCCGGTCCTCGCAAGCCGCGCGAGGACGGCGTCGCCAAGCCTGCCCGCGCCGCTCGCGCACGCGCGCACCGCGAGACGCAGGAGCCGCGCCCCGGCGATTTCGTCGACCGGCCCAAGGGTCCGCGCGGGCCCGGCAAGGGCACCGGACGTCCCGGGCCCGCCGGCGGCCGCGCGCGGCCCGGCGGCGGCAAGCCCGCCCGCCCGCCAAGGACCCGCAAATGAGGATCGTCGCCGGGGAATGGCGCGGCCGCCCGCTCGTCGCGCCCAGGGGAGACACCACCCGCCCCACTGCGGACCGCACGCGCGAGGCGCTTTTCTCGATGCTCGCCAGCCGCCTCGGCAGCTTCGAGGAGCTGGCGGTGGCCGATCTGTTCGCCGGCTCCGGCGCGCTGGGGCTGGAAGCCCTGTCGCGCGGCGCGGCCTCCTGCCTGTTCGTCGAACAGGATCGGGCGGCGCTCGATGCGCTGCGTGCCAATATCGCCAAACTGGGTACGAAAGCCGCGGAAGTACGCGCCGGTTCGGTCCTGTCGCTCGGTCCTGCCCGCGCGCCGCTCGACCTGATCCTGATGGATCCGCCCTATGGCACCGGCGCGGGCAGCGTCGCGCTCGACAAGCTCGGGCGGCTCGGCTGGGCGGGTCCGGCCACCTGGATCAGCATCGAGACGGCACGCGACGAAGTGCCCGACGTGGCCGGCTTCGTCGCGGACGTCAGCCGGGTGCACGGCAAGGCGCGGCTCACGCTGCTGCGCGCCGCGCCTGCCGCCTGAGCGCTAGAACCAGGGCGCCAGCGTATAGCTGATGTCCTGCTGCACGCCGCCACGCTCGATCTTGAGCGATACCTGCTTGCCCGGCGCGCCATCGGCCGCGCGCAGGATCGCGCCGATATCGCCGCCGACGATGATGTCGCCCCGGCGGATGCCCGCCTTCGCCGCCGGGCTGCCGGCACCGATATCGTCCACGACGATGCGGCCATCCTCCCGTTCGAGCCCAAGCGCACCGAGCGGATAGCCCTGGCGGAGCCGCTGCGCACCGTTCGGAGTGGCATAGAGCAGCCCCGCCGAGACATCGGTGGTCAGATGGAGCTGCGAGAGGATGCTCAGGCCGAGCAGCCCGTCATTGCGCCCCTCGCTGAGCGTGCCCGGCTTGTCTACGGTCACCAGCAGGTCCTGGAACACGAAGGGCCCGACCTTGATCCGCTCGGCGCGATAGATACGGGTCCGGATATGGCCGCCGTCGCCAAGGCCGCGGGCCGTACTCACCGCATAGGGCCTGTCGCTTGCCCATAGGCCGCTCTTCGCGGCGGCGCGGCCGTTCATCGTCATGCCCGGCGCCCCGGTATCGACGATGAAATCGCCCTCGAAGCCATCGATCGAAGCATCCACTTCGATACGCGGCACGTCGTTTTCCTTGCTCAGGCGCGAGGGCAGCCTGGTCAATCCGTCGAAGTTCGGCCGCCCGTCGAGATAGGCGCGCCATTCGCCCTTCATGAAATCGAAGTCGCTGTCGTAGCTGATGAACAATCCCACGCCGAAACTGCCCACTGCATCGGGCGAGGCGCGCTTGCCGACGCCGGTGAACAGCATGTTGCGGAAACGGATACCGTTGGCCAGCATCACTTCCCTGGCGGAATACCAGCTATAGTCGGCCACCTTGCCGCCATAGCCGACCATGTGCCCCGAATGCTCGACCCGCTCCAGCCGCTGGGCCTTGGCGAAGGCGTCCTCGATGAAGCTCAGCGTGGCGCCGGTATCGACGATGAACAGGAACGGCCCGTTGCCGTTGATCTTGGCCGCCATCCAAACCCGGCCTTCGGTCAGCATGATGCGATTGACCACCGGCGCGCGATCCGGCGCCGCCAATGCCCGGCCCGCCATGGCCGCCAGCGTCACGCCGCCACCGATAAGTCTACGTCTGCCGATCATCTTTGGAATCCCCCGGTTCGGGAGGCGCAGTATTGATCGAAGATGACGGGACGAAGTCGGTTACTTGTCTCTTACGAGAATCAGGCCGATCAGGCTAAGCAATCCCGCCCCGGCGAGATAGTAGCCGACCCAGGTGAGCCCGCCCTGCTTCACCAGCGTCTCGGCAATCAGCGGCGTGAGCCCGCCGCCCAGGATGCCGCCCAGGTTGAACGTGACGGAGACGCCGGTGTAGCGCACCCGCGCCGGGAACAGGCTGGGCAGCCAGCCGCCCAGCGGCCCATAGACGAAGCCCATCACGAACAGCGCGAAGGCCAGCCAGGCCGCGACGCTCGCCAGCGATCCCGGCACCACCAGCAGCGCCATCGCCATGCCGACCGGGATGGTGAAGATGCAGCCGAACATCAGCACCGCGTTGGCGGTGCGCTTGTCCGCGCTGATCCCCGCCGTGACGATGCCCGCGGCCATGAACAGGATCGCGAGCAGTTCCACCGCCAGGAAGGTCTCGCGATCATAGCCCAGCGTCTTGGTGCCATGGCCGATGATGAACACGGTCGAGATGTAGAACAGCGCGAAGCAGGCGACCGTCCCGACGGTGCCGGCGAAGGTGGCAAGGGCGCTGGTGCGGAACAGCTCGCCGATCGGCACGGCGGGCGGGGCCTCCTTCTCGGTCGCGGCGACGAACTCGGGCGTCTCGGTGATCTTCAGACGCACCCACAGGCCGAGGAACACCAGCACCGCGCTGGCGAGGAATGGCAGGCGCCAGCCCCATTCGCGGAACTGCGCGTCGTCCATGACCGCACCCAGGATCAGGAAGAAGCCATTGGCGAAGATGAACCCCACCGGCGCGCCCATCGGCGGGAAGCTGCCATAGCGATTGGCCCAGCCCGGCGGCGCATTCTCCACCGCGAGCAGGCTCGCCCCGCCCCATTCGCCACCCAGCCCCAGCCCCTGGCCGAAACGGAGCAGGCAGAGCAGCAGTGGCGCCATCCAGCCGAGCATCGCATAGCCGGGCAGGAAGCCGATCAGCACGGTCGAGATGCCCATCAGCATCAACGAGGCGACCAGCGTGGACTTGCGGCCCATCCGGTCGCCGAAATGGCCGAACACCAGCCCGCCCAGCGGCCGCGCGAAGAAGGCCACGGAGAAGCTCGCATAGCTGGCGAGCTGGCGAATCCAGGGCTCGCTGGCGGGAAAGAACAGGTCCGGGAAGACGATCGCCGCCGCCGTGGCGTAGATATAGAAATCGTAGAACTCGACCGAGGTGCCGACCAGGCTGGCGAACAGGATGCGGCGGTGCGATGCGGCGGCTTTGGTCATGCCCTCTCCCCTTTTGCCTCCTCCTTGGATCGATCCGGCGCAAAGGGAAAGCCCGTTCATCGGCAGGACAGTTTCGCCCGCGTACCGGTGCGCCACCTCAGCGACCGGACCAGGGAGACGGGCGATGCGCGAATCGGCGGGAAGACGGCTGGCTTATGCCGTGTTGTTCGCTGTGCTCGCGGGCTTCGTCGTGGCATTCTGGAACCCGATCGACCATCTGAAGGCCGATCTGCGCGCCGATGGCCAGGGCTTCAAGTTCAGCATCGAGCTGGCGACCCACCTGTTCGAACTGGGCCTGAAGCGGCTCTGAGGGCATCGCCATTCCGGCTTTCGCCGGGTCGGCGGTGAGGATAGGCTCCCGGGACGAACGGGAGGTCGGCATGCGCAGCATCAGATTGGCGGTCCTCGCCCCGCTGCTCCTGGCCTCCACGGCGCCGGCGCCGCACTATGCCGTCGTCCATGGCTGGCCGGTCCTGCCACCGGGCCGCCTGTTCGGCCCGTGCTCGGGCGTGGCGGTGAGCGGCAAGGGCGAGGTATTCGTCCTCCACCGCGGCAATCGCGGCACCGATGCCAAGGGGCTCGCGACGCTGAAGGAACCGGTGGTCGCAGTGTTCGATGCCGCCACCGGCAGGCTGCTGCGCGAATGGGGCGCCGGACTGTTCGTGGTCCCGCACGGCATCAGCATCGGCCCGAATGGCCATGTCTGGATCACCGATACCGGATCGAACCAGGTCTTCGAGCTCACCCCCGACGGCACGCTGCTGCGCACCCTCGGCGAGCGCGGCGTCGCCGGCGCGGATGCGACGCATTTCGATCGCCCCACCGATGTCGCGCCGCTCGCCGACGGCAGCTTCTATGTCGCCGACGGCTATGGCAATTCGCGCGTGATGAAGTTCGCTGCCGACGGACGGCTGCTCTTCCAATGGGGCACGCGCGGTACCGGCCCGGGCCAGTTCGACATCCCGCACGCGCTCGCGATCGACGCCGGGCATCGCGTCTATGTCGCCGACCGGGCCAACGACCGCGTCCAGCTGTTCGACGGGAAGGGCCGCTATCTCGCCGAATGGAAATCCCCCTCGATCGGCCGCCCATTCGGTCTGGCGCTGTTGCCCGGTCGCCGCATCGCCATCCTCGACGGGGGCACGAATTCGGGCAAGGTGCCGGATCATGACGGCGTGACCATCGCCGGCCTGGACGGTCGCGAGGTCGCGCATTTCGGCGGCATCGGCAACCAGGACGGCCAGTTCCGGATCGCGCACGACATCGCCGCGGACCGCGCCGGCAATCTCTACGTCGTCGATATCGCCGGCCAGCGCGTGCAGAAGTTCGTGCGGCGATAGCAGCCCTGGTGACGCCGGCGGCCGTCGTCGTTCACCGCTGGCACGGGACGTTCACCGATTCGAGGTTGGCCTGCCGACGGAACCTGGCTTGATCGGTCGCGCGTTCATCGGAGAGTTCAATGCATCTTGCCCGTTTCGTCATCGCCTTCTCATGCCTTCTTGCAAGCACCGCCTCGTCCGCCCGGAGCGCCACTACGGAGAGCACGGGCCTTTCCCCCGTGACATCCCCGCAGGATCGGCCGGCAATTGATCTAGATGCGGACTTCGCTTCGATCGCGCCGACGGGCCCCGGATGCGCGGCGGGTGTCGTGATCGCCGGAGCGGCGCCGCTTATGCAAAGCCATGGCATGGCCGATCTGGAACATCCGGTGCCGATCACGGCGGACAGCGTCTTCGAGACCGGTTCGCTGGCCAAGCAGTTCACCGCCGCCGCGATGCTACTGCTCGTCCAGGACGGGAAGCTGACGCTCGACGACGATATCAGGCGCTACCTGCCGGAAATGCCGGACTATGGGACCCCGATCACGATCCGACACCTGCTCAACCACACCAGCGGGCTGCGCGAGCAATGGAGCCTGCTGGCCCTGGCCGGCAGGGGCCCCGGAACTCAGGTGCATGGCCAGGGCACGATCCTCGACCTCGCCTCGCGCCAGAAGGGGCTGAATTTCGCGCCCGGCGCGGAGTTCCTCTATACCAATACCAATTACGTCTTGGCCGCGATCATCGTCGAACGCGTCAGCGGCAAGAGCCTCCAGCGCTTCACCAGCGAACGCCTGTTCCAGCCGCTCGGCATGACCCGCAGCCGGTGGCGGGAGGATTTCCGCACGGTGGTTCCGGGACGGGCAACGGCCTATGCCGCGACCGATGGCGGCTTCGTCGCCAACATGCCCTTCACCAATGTCTACGGAAATGGCGGGCTTCTCACCACGATCGGAGATTTGCTGCGCTGGAACGCGTTCCTCGATGACCCATCCCGGCTCCCCGGTGGTCCGGCCCTGGCGGCTGCCCTGCAATCGCCGGGGAACCTGCGGGATGGCGTCGCGCTCGAATACGCCCTGGGTCTTGAAGTCACGCGCGCGCATGGGCTGCGCCTCGTCTCCCATAGTGGTTCGACCGGCGGCTATAAGGCATGGCTGGGCCGCTATCCCGAAAGGCGCGTCTCGGTCGCGCTGCTCTGCAACAATGGCGACATCGATCCGGTCGGCCTGGGCGAGAAGATAGCGGCACGCGCGCTCCAGGCCGCCGGCCATCGCGGCGCGGACGTCGCAGCACCCGCACCGTCCGCGCTCGCCCCGGCCGCCGCGACCCTTCGTCGCGACCTGGCGTCGTATCAGGGCCTTTTCCGCAGTCACGTCACCGGCGAGTTGGTCGAAACCAGGCTCGTCGATGGGGAACTCATGCTGCGACAGGGTGCGTCCCAGGCGCTGATACCCGGCGAGGGCGATCATTTTCGACGCGCCGACGGCGATCGCGTGCACATCGTCAGGAGCAACGGGAAGCCGACCGCGCTCACGATCGAGCGCGGCCCGATGCGCCAGCGTTTCATCGCGGTCGCGCCAGCCAGAAACGGCGATGCCGCGCTCGCTGCCTATGTCGGTACCTATTATAGCCCTGAACTGGACACGCGCATCTCGGTCGTGCGGCGGGGGCACGCCTTGGTCATGCGCCTGCCATTCGGGATCGAATGGCCGCTGACGCCGAGTTTCGCCGACGGCTTCACCACGCGGCTGCGCGGCACGACCAGTTTCGTCTTCACGCGCGCGTCTGACGGCAAGGTCGATGGCGTTGCCGCCTGGGCGAACGGGGCCCGCAACCTGCGGTTCGCGCGGCAGCCCCGCTGAAGTCGCGGTGGATCAGAACCGGCTGAGCTGCCGCTCAGAGCCCGAACGTCTTCACCGCGGTCAGCATCAGCCAATAGAGGCCGCCCGAGAGCAGCATCGCCGCCGGCAGGGTGAGCAGCCAGGCCAGCGCCAGGTTGCGCACCGTGCGAGCCTGCAGGCCCGCGCCGCTCGCCACCGAAGCACCGGCGACGCCCGAGGAAAGGATATGCGTGGTCGACACCGGCAGGCCGAAGCGATCGGCCGCCAGGATCGTGCCCGCCGCCACCAGCTCGGCCGAGGCGCCCATGGCATAGGTCATGTGCTGCTTGCCGATCTTCTCGCCGACGGTGACGACGATCCGCTTCCACCCGATCATCGTCCCCAGTCCGAGCGCCAGCGCGACGACGATCTTCACCCAGAGCGGGATGAAGCGCGTGCCGGCCTCCAGGCTCTTCTGATAGTCGGCCAGCGCCTTCAGTTCGGCAGGCTGGAAACCGTCCGGTTTCTTGGTGACGAGCTTGGTCGAGTCGAGCACCAGATACATGTCGTTGCGGACATTGCCGGTGGCTTCCGCCGGCACCTTGCTCAGCGAGCCGAAGCCCTGGACGCGGGCGGTGAGATCCTTCGAAAGGCCCTCGAGCGCGGCGAACACCTGCGGGTTCTCCGCCTTGCGCTGCTGAAGCGCGGTGGTGAGCACGGCACGCGCCTGGACCGGTGCCATGTCCGGCAATCCGCGGCTATGCGCATCGAACGCCGCCGAAGCGGTATTGGCGGTCTGGACGAAGGCCGGAGTCGCGCTCGCCGGCAGCGTGCGGTTGAGCGCATAGGCGGTCGGCGCGCAGCCGATCAGGATCAGCATGATCAGGCCCATGCCCTTCTGGCCGTCGTTCGAGCCATGGCTGAACGAGACCGCGGTGCAGGTGAAGATCAGCGCGCTGCGAATGCCCAGCGGCGGGGCAGTGTGCGGCATCGGCGAGGTGTAGAGCTTCGGGTTGCGCAGCACCGCGCGCATCACGAGCAGCAGCAGCACCGCCGCGAAGAAGCCGATCAGCGGCGCCATCCACAGGCCGGTGAGCACTTTCTGCGCCTGGCTCCAGTCGACGCCGGCGGTGCCGCCGCGCGAACCGGCCTGGATCAGCTGGTTGGCGAAGCCCACGCCCAGCACCGAGCCGATCAGCGTGTGCGACGACGAGTTGGGCAGGCCGACATACCAGGTACCCAGATTCCACAGCACCGCCGCGAGCAGCAGCGCGAAGATCATCGCAAAGCCGGATGCCGAGCCGACATTGAGGATCAGGTCCACCGGCAGCAGCGTGATGATCGAATAGGCGACGGCGCCGCTGGACAGCATCACGCCCAGGAAGTTCCAGAAGCCCGACCAGACCACCGCGAAATGGGCCGGCATCGAATTGGTGTAGATCACCGTCGCCACGGCATTGGCGGTATCGTGGAAGCCGTTCACGAACTCGAAGCCGAGCGCGATCAGCAGCGCCAGCGCGAGGAACAGGAACACGCCGGTGGCAAGCTCCTCCCCCACCCCGTGCGTGTCGGTCAGCACGCTCCAGCCGGCAAAGGCCAGCCCGCCGACCATAATCGCCGCGAAGAGCAGCTTGGCGAGGGGATGGGTCTTGTAGTCGAATCGGGGCCCCTGCTGCGGTTGATCAACCGGCGGGGCTTGGTCCAGAGCGAGTGATGCCATGATATGCGCGCCTCTGGCCGGAGGGTGTGACAGCCATATGACAAACGCATGACATGGCGAAGGATCACGCCGAAACGAACCGCTTCAGAAACGGACCTGCATATAGGCCTTGGGGCCCGGCTTGATGCCGCGATTGCCGCCGGGCAGGCTCATGAACCCGCGCCCGCGCAGCCGCCGCAGCCAGGCAAATCCCATCTCGACATGGTCGGACGCCTCGAAGCTCAGCCGGGCGCCGGCATAGTGCCGCGCATCGCGCACTACGCCGCGATCGGCATCGAAGCGCGGCGCCTGGGCGTAGGCGCTCATGCCCAGCCAGGCATGCCCGATCACTTCCTTCTGCAGCGAGAAGCCATAGGTGGAGCGCGTCTCGTCGGCCCGCCAGCTTTCGTTGCTGCCGCGCACGGTCGCGGAGGTGCGCAGCCACAGGCCCGATGCCCGCTCCTCGGTCTTCACGCGAATTTCCGGCTGCAGCACCAGATAGGCGGCCTGGGCCGCGGCAACGGCCTGACCCTGTGCCGGCATGGCAGCGAGGATCGCCCCCGCCGCCAGTCCGATCGCGCCGCTTCGAACAACAACCCCCATGCCGAGCCCCCAGACAGGCAGTATGCCGCCGAATCCTCCCGGCGACGCTGGGATATTATTGCTGAAATGTTTCCAATACCAGCCTATATTGTTTCCGCCGTCAGCCCTGCTCCCGCAGCAGCTCCTCAAGCACCTGAATCGCCCCGGCGAAGCGTAGCTGCGTTCGCTTCTGCTCGGCGATCTGCGTATCGAGCGCCTTCAGCCGCTCCTCGCCCGCGGCATGCTCCCGCCTGAGCAGATCGAGCCGCGCCTCAAGCATCTTCCTGTCCATTCGCGCCTCCCCGATCGTTGGGACGCGACGATCCCAGGATCGCGCGCCACTGGCAATCCGCCATTGCCTCGCCCGCCCGCGTTCCCTACCTGTTCGCGGATGACCCTGCCTGTCGAGACCGATGCCAACGCCCCCTATCTCCAGGGCCTGAACCCGCCCCAGCGCGAGGCGGTGCTGACGGCCGAGGGGCCGGTGCTCGTGCTGGCCGGCGCGGGCACGGGCAAGACCGCGGCGCTCACCGCCCGCCTCGCCCATCTGCTCTGGACCCGCCGCGCCTATCCCAGCGAGATCCTGGCGGTCACCTTCACCAACAAGGCGGCGCGCGAGATGAAGGAGCGGGTCGGCCGCCTCGTCGGCGCGGCGGTGGAGGGCATGCCCTGGCTCGGCACCTTCCACGCGATCGGCGCCAAGATGCTGCGCCGCCATGCCGAGCTGGTCGGCCTGCAGTCCAACTTCACCATCCTCGACACCGACGACCAGCTCCGCCTGATCAAGCAGCTGATCCTCGCGGCAGACCTCGACGAGAAGCGCTGGCCCGCCCGCCAGCTCGCCGGACTGATCGACGAGTGGAAGAACAAGGGCCTGACGCCCGCCGAGATCGGCGCGGGCGAATCCGAGCGCTACGCCAATGGCCGCGGCGCCGCGCTCTACCATCTCTATCAGGAGCGGCTGAAGGCGCTCAACGCCTGCGACTTCGGCGACCTGCTTCTCCACATGCTGGTGATCCTCAAGACCCACCGCGACGTGCTGGAGCGCTATCAGCAGCGCTTCCGCTACATCCTGGTCGACGAATATCAGGACACCAACGCCGTCCAGTATCTCTGGCTTCGCCTCCTCGCCCAGGAGCGCAAGAACATCTGCTGCGTCGGCGACGACGACCAGTCGATCTATTCGTGGCGCGGCGCCCTGGTCGAGAACATCCTCAAGTTCGAAAAGGACTTTCCCGGCGCCAGGGTGATCAAGCTCGAGCAGAATTACCGCTCGACGCCGCACATCCTCGCCGCCGCGTCGGGCGTGATCGCCAACAATAGCGGCCGCCTCGGCAAGACGCTGTGGACCGACAAGGACCAGGGCGAGAAGGTCAAGGTGCTCGGCGTGTGGGACGGGCCCGAGGAAGCGCGCCGCGTCGGCGAGGAGATCGAGGGGCAGCAGCGTGCCTGGAGCAGGGAGGATGGGGGAAAGTCGCTCGACGACATGGCGATCCTCGTCCGCGCCCAGCACCAGACGCGCGAATTCGAGGACCGGTTCATCGCGATCGGCTTGCCCTATCGCATCATCGGCGGCTTCCGCTTCTACGAGCGCCAGGAAATCCGCGACGCCCTCGCCTATCTCCGCGTCGTCGCGCAACCGGCGGACGATCTCGCCTTCGAGCGCATCGTCAACGTTCCCAAGCGCGGCCTGGGCGACAAGGCGCTGGCGAAGGTCCACCAATATGCCCGGGCCGAGGGAATCCCGCTCGTCACCGCCGCCGCGCGTATCCTCGATACCGACGAGCTGACGCCCCAGGCCCGCCGCGCGCTCGGCAACCTGGTCGGCGACATGGCGCGCTGGCGGAGCATGGGCAACGACCTCCAGCACCCGGACCTCGCCCGCATCATCCTCGACGAGAGCGGCTATACCGCGATGTGGCAGGCCGACCGCACCGCCGAGGCCGCCGGGCGGCTCGAGAACCTGAACGAGCTCGTCCGCGCGATGGAGGAATACGAGACGCTCGGCGCCTTTCTCGAGCATGTCTCCCTCGTCATGGACAATGAGGGGCAGCGCGACGAGCCCAAAGTCACGATCATGACGATCCACGCCGCCAAGGGGCTGGAGTTCGACACCGTGTTCCTGGCCGGCTGGGAGGAAGGCATCTTCCCCTCGCAGCGCGCCCTCGACGAGGGGGGGCTCGCCTCGCTGGAGGAGGAGCGCCGCCTGGCCTATGTCGCGATCACGCGCGCGCGGCGCCAGGCAACCATCCTCCACGCCGCCAATCGCCGCATCTACGGCCAGTGGAACGCGAGCATCCCGAGCCGCTTCGTCGCCGAGTTGCCCGAGGCGCATATCGAGAGCGAAAGCACGATGACCGGCGGCGCCTCGCTATGGCAGGCGAACTGGAGCGAGCGCAGCGACCCCTTCGCGGACGTGTCGCGCGGGACCGGGCGAGGGCCGGGCTGGCAGCGCGCGGCGGGGGTGGACATGAAGAACCCGGGCGGCGGCTTCACGTCGCGGACGTTCAGCCGCGAGCCTGCCCGCGTGGTGGAGAGCCGCGCTTCGGCGGTGAGCTTCGGCGCCAAGCCGCGCGACGACCTGTCGCTGGGCATGCGCGTGTTCCACCAGAAGTTCGGCTACGGCACGATCGCCGAGATCGAGGGGAACAAACTCGAGATCGACTTCGAACAGGCCGGGCGGAAGCGGGTTATGGATAGTTTCGTTACGGCGGGGTGAGAGGGAAGAACAGGGCGGCCAATGACCGCCCCCCCTCTATTCAGGGCTCGGCATAGAGCACCGCGCCATGGATGTCCCAGCTCAGAAATCCCCATTTGTTCGAAGGCGTGTGCGAATAGAATATCATCCGCGCCGCGCTATCGACCAGGAAATTGCCCGAGGCGAAGCCGTATTTCTCCGGGTCGGCCGCGCCGAAGGTGTTGGTGACGGCCGCCGGCGCGCGAACGATCGGATTATATACGGTAGGCGCAGTCAACCGGCTCCGGGACGCGAGGAGATGTCCCGCGATATCCGACTGCCCCTCGAGCAAGCCGGTCAGGAAGCTGACACCCTCGTTGATGACGCCGTAGCTGGCCTGGCGCATGTCCGTGACGAACTCATAGGTGCCGCCGGGCCCGGGCGCCGCGGGCGTGGTCAGATTGGCACCCACCCAGGGACTGATCGAGGCCAGCGCCAGGATCCGCTGCCCGCGGGGTGTGGAGAAGCTGCCGTCATAGAGCTCTCCCGCGCTGGGCGCCGAGGTGAATTCCCCGATCACGAAGGTCGATCCGGCAGGCCCGGAAAGCTGGACTCCCTCCTGCCAGGTCGAGATCGCGGCTGCTGCCGTCTTCTGGGCGCTCACCCAGGTACGCGTCGCCGTGGTGGCCGTCACGCCGGAGAGCGTAACGCCGGTCGCACTGTCCACTGCATAGGCCCGCGCGCTTGCCCCCGTGCCGCTGACGACACTGACCGCCAGTCCCACCGCACGGCCGGTACCGGCGATTGTCCGGAGGCGCTCGCCATTGGCTTCCCAGTAGATATACTCGTCTCCACCGGTCGTCTTCTGGACCACCAGCACGCGCCGGCAGCTCTTGAGGCGCCCGACATGCGCGGGCCGCTCGGAGATCCACACCGACGGCCACTGCCCGCCGCCAGCGTAGCGCCGGATGTTCGAAGTAACCAGCCCGCTGGGCGATGAAGCCGGCGCGCCGCGCTGAAGCGGATTGACCATGCATGCGGCCGAAATGCTGGGAGCGCCGTCCTTATATTCGGTGGTAAAGCTGAACGACGTGTTCGGCACCAGCGCCGTGATCCGAAACGACGATTGGAGCAGGGCGGTATCCGCAGGTGCGTTGAACCAAATGAGGTCACCTACCGCAAGTTGGTCGGTGAAGTTCGTATAGGCCGTCACGTTACGCGAGCCGGTGGTGTAACTCGTCACGCTGATCTGGTTCATCGTGCCGGTCATCTGGTCGTTGAGCATCGTGACCATGGAATTGGCGTCCTGGATGCAGAATTGCGGATCCGGCCATTCGTTGGCCGGGATGATGAATGGGGGTGGGGTCGTCATGCCATGCTCCTTCCAGCTCTGCCGCGGCACATTTGCCTCGACAGGAACATTTCAAGAACATTCAAGATCCTACATTGCAACAGCCACAGGCCGGCAAGACCATCCCTAGCGCCAACGTGTCTTACCCTATCATCACACCCTTGACGCAGCCATGGCTACAAATGTAGCGTCACGGCAAAAGGGAGATACCATGCAGCAGAACGCCCCCGCCCTCCGCCTCAACCGCCGCCGCCTCCTCGCGCTGATGCCCGCCGCGGCCGGCGCCACGCTCCTCCTCCCCGGCCTGGCGCGCGCGGCCGTCGCCGCGGATCCGGTCCAGGCGCTGGTCGATGATTTCGTGGCGAGCGGCAAGGCGCCCGGCGTCTCGGTCGCCGTGATCCGCGACGGCAGCACCCACTTCTACAATGCCGGCGTGATCTCGCGCACCACCAACGCCCCCGCCACCGAGCACGCCGTCCACGAGATCGGCTCGATCTCCAAGACCTTCACCAGCCTGCTCCTCGCCCATGCGATCGAGGAAGGCCGCGCCCGGATCGACGACGATGTCCGCCGGCACCTGCCGCCGGGATATGACAATCTCGTCCGCGACGGCCGCCCGATCCGCCTCGCCGACCTGGTCACCACCACTTCGGCGCTGCAGGACAATCTGCCCGACTGGAGCGGCTTCTTCGGCAAGGTGCCGCCCGAACAACTCCTCGTCGAGGTGTCGAAGCTGCTCAAAAGCTATGACCCGGCAAATTTCCTCACCGATCTCAAGACGGTAACCCTGCTCGACGTGCCCGGCCGCACGCCGCGCCACAGCAACACCGCCTCGCAGCTCCAGGGCGTACTGGCCGAGCGCATCTATGGCGCGCCCTATGACGCGCTGCTCACGCGCTTCGTCGAGAAGCCGCTCGGCATGCGCGCCGGCGGCGGCGCCGTCCCGCCCGGCCTGCTCGTCACCGGCTACAGCAGCAAGGGCGTGGAGGCGCCGACGCTCGACATGCCGGCGATCCGCGCCGCGGGTGGGCTGCGCTATTCGGCGGTGGACATGGCGCGCTACGTCGCCGCCCACATCTCTGCAGGCGATCCCGCCATCGCCCGCACCCACCGGCCGCTGTTCGGCACGCCCGAGACGAGGGCGGTCGGCTTCCACTGGGTGATCGCCAAGACCGCCGACAGCCAGACCTATCTGCGCCATTCGGGCGGCACCTTCGGCCAGTCGAGCTATTGCGACTTCTATCCGGCCCGGCGCTATGGCGCGGTCGTCCTCGCCAACAGCGCCGCAGCGCAGGACACGAGCCAGGCGCTCGCCGACGCCATCCACACCGCGCTGTTCGGCCCGCCGCTCGGCCTGAAGGCGCTGGAGGCGGCGCTGGAGCGGAGCAACTATGCCGACGTGCCCGGCACGATCGCCGCGACCAGGGCGCGCTTCCCCGACCTGCACCTGACCGAGGACCGCATGAACAACTGGGGCTACCGCCTGCTCGGCACATCGCCCCGGGCCGCACGGGGCATCTTCGCCTGGAACGCAGCGCAATTTCCGGACAGCTGGAACACGCATGACAGCCTGGCCGAGGCGATCGCGGCCACCGGCGACAAGGCCGGCGCGATCGCGGAATATCGGCGCTCGCTCGCGCTCAATCCGGCCAACGACAATGCGACGCAGATGATCGCGAAGCTGGAAAAAGCGCCCTAGGGCGGAGCGAACCGGAGTTCAGGCCACTGCCATCAGCGTCTCGCCCCGATATTTATCGAGGCCGGGATCGAACAGCGCGCTCGGCACGAATGCCTGCTCCAGCACCGCCACGTCCTTCAGCCCGTCGAGCTTGAACGTGCCGATCTTCTCCTCGCGCGGCGGCAGGCCTTCCTTGGAGACGACAACGGCATCGACATGGAGCGCATCGTGGCGCGTGTAGAGGATATGCGGGGCGAGGATCATCGCGGTGCGATTATAGGTCGCGGCCAGGCATTTCTGGCGCACGATCCCTTCCAGGACCATCGGCGTGATCGGCGCGGGAGCGGCAGGCGGGTCGGCTTCGTGACTCAAGAACATGCGCCCTTATGGCAATTCCTGCTGCGGCGCAGCAAGACCCCAGCTTCGGATATGGCATTCTCGTTGCCATCGGATCGTCGCATCGCCCCTGTCCTCTCCTGCACCCGCGCCGCGGGACCGCGCGCGGCTTGCAAACCATCCAGAGCCCGACAGGTTGCATCATGCGGCACGGCCCGCCATCCCTGCGCCGAAACGATCCGCCTCGCTCCCTTGCGGTTCCGCCGCATCGGCGCCGTCCGTTCAGCACGGCTTCACGCGCATGTCCGGAACGTTTCAGCGTCCCTGGCCGTATGGGCCTTCGGGAAGGAGAAGACACAATGAAGCATCTGGTAACCCTCGCCGCAGTCGCTGCGGCCAGCCTGGCGGTCGCGACGCCGGCCATGGCGCAGCGCGGCCCCGTCTACGGGCAGGACGAGGAGGCCCGCTTCGACGCCGCGCAGCAGCGCTTCGAGCGGGAATATGATCAGTTCCAGCAGGCGCTCGAGCGGTATCGCGCCTACAAGTCCCGCCCGGTCGTCGCCCCGCCGCCCCCGCCGCCGCGCGGCGGCTATTACGATCCGCGCGACGAGGAATATTATGATGCGGCCCGCGACTATCGCGCGCCGCCCCCGGGCTATCAGGAGCGCGTGCTGACGCAGGACGATCGCATCTATCGCGGACAGGACGGCAAATATTACTGCAAGCGCTCGGACGGCACGACCGGCCTGATCGTGGGCGCCGCGGCGGGCGGTCTGTTCGGCAACGTCATTGCCGGCGGGCGCTCGAAGACGGTGGGCACGCTGCTCGGCGCGATCGCCGGCGGTGCGCTCGGCAGCTCGGTGGACCGCGACCAGGTCCGCTGCCGCTGACCCGATCGGAGGCCCCGTCGCCGCGGCGGCGGGGCCTCCGTAGCTTTCCCGATGGGGACAGCTCCTGAGCCGCGACTTCACGCCCGTGCAGGCATGATGGGCCGATATGGGGGATATGAGGAGTCGCGCCATGCCCGTGGACCGCGTGCTGCGGCAGCACGGCCATATCCTGGCCAATGCCGATGCGCTCGAGGCGCTCGTCTCCGGCCCGCGGCCCGCAAGCATCGAGGGGCTGGGCTTTCGGCGCTGGCTGTTCACGCGCGACCTGCTGATGCATTTCGCCAGGATGGAGGGCCAGGTCTATGGCCCCCTCATGGACGAGGTGGGCGGCGAAGTGGCGCACATGGCCAGCCATGCGAGCGCGGAGACTGCCGCCCTGGTCGCCGATTTCCGCGAGCACGTCACCCGCTGGCACGGTTTCCCGAGCGAGGCGCAGTGGGGCATCTATGCCCGCTCGACTCGCTGGCTGACGGCGCGCATCCGCGAGCGGCTCGAAAGCGAGGCGACCGATATCCTGCCGCTGCTCTCCCGGCTGCCCGTCGACGATCAGGGCGCCTGCCCCGGCAAGCCGGACCATCGCTATGTCGCGGATGCGTGGGAAATTCGCGAGCTGATCTTCGGGGCGAAACCGCGCGTCGAACCGCCCCGAGTCGGATCAGTGCCAGAAGATCAGGATCAGAAGGATGATCGGAATCGGGATGCCGAGCAGCCACAACAAGATGCCCTTGCCCATATAAAGCCTCCAAGTATCTGGTTTCGATTGCGAAAATAACCAACCGCACACGATGCGGGTTCCACTGGAACCCGGCGGCGGGTTGAGGCACTGAGCAGGTGGATGACCGATGGCCTTCCCTTGCCGCGCCGCACGCTCGCCATCGCCGCCGTCTCCTTCGGTACGGCGCTGGTGGTGATCGACGGCGCGATCGCCACCGTGGCGTTGCCCACCATCGCCAGGGACCTGCACGTCGACAGCTCCGCGGCGGTCTCGGTCGTCACCGTCTATCAGCTGACGCTGGTGATGCTGCTGCTGCCCTTTGCCGGGCTGGGCGAGCGGATCGGGCTCAAGCGGATGTACCAGGCCGGGCAGCTGGTCTTCACCGTGGCGACGGTGCTGTGCTTCTTCGCCGAGAGCCTGCCGTTCCTGCTCATCGTCCGCGCGGCGCAGGCGGCGGGCGCGGCTGCGGCGCTCAGCGTCTCCTCGGCGCTGATTCGCCGGATCTATCCCGCGAAACATCTGGGCCGTGGCCTCGGCATCAACTCGGTGGTGGTGTCGAGCTCGGCCGCGCTCGCGCCCACCATCGGCGGCTTGGTGCTGGCGGTGGGGCCCTGGCCCTGGGTGTTCGCCTCGGCAGTGCCCTTCGCCGTCGCCAGCCTGTTGTTCGGCCGCGCCCTGCCCGACACGCCCGCGCGGGACGAGCCGTTCGACGTGCTGGGAGCGTTGCTGTGCGCCGGCATGTTCGGGCTGGTGATCGGCGGCCTGGAGAGCGCCGTGCATGGCGACAGCCCCGTCGTCTCGGCGGCGGTGGTGGTCGCCGGCGCGGTGATCGGCCTGTTCTTCGTCCGCCGCGAGATGCGCGAGCCCAAGCCGATCCTGCCGGTCGACCTGCTCACCCGGCCGGTGCTCGCCCTCTCCGTGGTGGGTGCCTATACTGCCTTCATCGCCACGATGACGCTGCTCCTGTCGCTGCCCTTCCGGCTGCAGCATGGCTATGGCTTCGCCCCGTCCGAGGTGGGCGCGGTGATCGCGCCCTGGCCGCTCACCACGATGATCGTCGCACCGCTCGCCGGCTCGCTGTCGGATCGTTACCCCGCCGGGGCGCTGGGCGGGATCGGCATGGTCATCGCAGTGGCGGGACTGCTCTTCCTCGCCTTCCTGCCCGTGGATCCCAGCTGGTTCGACATTGCCTGGCGCATGTCGCTCACCGGGGCCGGATTCGGCATGTTCCTCTCGCCCAACGCCCGGCTGATCATCGGCTCGGCCCCGATCGATCGCGCGGCAGCGGCCGGCGGGCTCATCTCCACGACCCGGATGGTCGGGCAGACGACCGGCGCCACGCTGGTGGCCGCGCTGCTTGCGATCGGCATCGGCGGCGGCACGGTGCCGCCCCTGGTGGCGGCCGGCCTCGCCGCCATTGCCGGCCTGTGCAGCCTGGCGCGCCTGCGCCCCGCCATCCGCAACCCGCGCTTCGCCGAGACCGAGGACGTCCAGCCCGCCAAGCTGCGCTGAAGCGGCAAGCGGCATGCCCGGCCCCGGCGTCGACGCGGAATTCCCGGCTGATATCTCTACTTGGCCCTTCGCACGCAATCGCGCGTTGCGGTGGCCCCGCGGAAGCGCCTAGAGGCCCTTGCATGGCCGCCGAAGCAACGCATCCGTTCGCCGTTCCCAATTTTCGCCTCTATTTCCTCGCCCGGCTCTCGACGACGCTCGGGCAGATGGCGATGGTGATCGTGATCGGCTGGCAGGTATACGACATCGCCCGCCGGACGATGACGGTGAAGGAAGCCGCCTTCCAGCTCGGGCTGATCGGCGTCGCCCAGTTCCTGCCGCTGCTGTTCCTTTCGCTCTTCGCCGGCTGGGTGGCGGATCGGCTCGACCGGCGCTGGATCGCCCGCGCCGCGGTGGCGCTCGAGGCGTTCTGCGCGATCAGCCTGGGCGTGCTGACCTATACCGGCACGATCGGCCTGCCCGCGCTGTTCGGCATCGCCGCGCTGCTCGGCGTGGCGCGCGCCTTTGCCAGCCCGGCGCTGAGCGCGCTCTCGCCCAATCTGGTGCCCAAGGCGATCCTGCCCACCGCGATCGCGCTGAGCTCGCTGTCCTGGCAGATCGGCACGGTGATCGGCCCGGCCATGGGCGGCTATCTCTATGCGGTTGCCGACTGGCTCTCCTACGCAGTGGCGGGCGGCCTGTTCCTCGTCTCCTTCGTCCTGCTCATGCTGATCGGCGACGTGCCGCGCAGCGCGCGCAAGTTCAGCGGCAGCCCCTGGGCGCAGATGATCGACGGGCTCCATTATGTCCGTCGCAACCGGCTGGTGCTCGGCGCGATCTCGCTCGACCTGTTCGCGGTGCTCCTCGGCGGCGCGACCGCGATGCTGCCCGTCTATGCCCGCGACATCCTCCAGGTGGGCTCGGAAGGGCTCGGCCATCTGCGCGCCGCGCCCGCGGTCGGCGCCGTCGCCACGGCGGTGTTCTTCTCCTGGCGGCCGCTGAAGAGCGACGTCGGCGTGAAGATGCTGCTGGCGGTCGCCCTGTTCGGCGTGGCGACAGTGATCTTCGGCCTTTCCGCCCCGCTGCTCGTGCCCGTGCTCGGCCCGGCCGCAGTGGGGCACGACACGGCGCCCGCGGTGATGGTGGCGCTGTTCGCGCTGTTCGTGCTCGGCGCGGCCGACATGGTCTCGGTCTATGTCCGCCAGTCGCTGATCCAGCTCTACACGCCGGACGAGATGCGCGGCCGCGTCGGCGCGGTCTCCACGCTGTTCATCTCGGGCTCGAACGAGCTGGGCGAGGCCGAATCGGGTTTCCTCGCCGCGCTGATCGGGCCGGTCGCCGCAGTGGTGGGCGGCGGCGTGGGCGCGATCCTTGTCACACTGGCATGGGCCAAGCTATTCCCGGAGCTCAGGCGGGCTCGCACCTTCGATCCTCCGGCCAATCTCGAGATTCCTCCCAAGGAGATGATGACATGAAGGCCAACACGATCCTCGAGACGATCGGCAACACGCCCCATATCCGCGCGGGCAAGCTGTTTCCGGACGCCGAAGTCTGGATCAAGTCCGAACGGACCAATCCCGGCGGCTCGATCAAGGACCGCATCGCGCTGGCGATGATCGAAGCGGCGGAGCGGGACGGCAGCCTGCAGCCGGGCGGCACGATCGTCGAGCCGACCAGCGGCAATACCGGCGTGGGCCTGGCGATGGTCGCCGCGGTGAAGGGCTACAAGCTCGTCCTGGTGATGCCGGAGAGCATGAGCATCGAGCGCCGCCGCCTGATGCTCGCTTATGGCGCCACCTTCGACCTGACGCCGCGCGAGAAGGGCATGAAGGGCGCGATCGAGCGCGCGATGGAGATCGTCGAGACGACGCCCGGCGCCTGGATGCCGCAGCAGTTCGAGAACCCGGCGAACATCGACGTGCACGTGCGCACCACCGCGCAGGAGATCCTGAACGACTTCGCCGATTCGCCGATCGACGTGGTCATCACCGGCGTGGGCACCGGCGGCCACATCACCGGCGTCGCCGAGACGCTCAAGAAGCGCTGGCCGAATCTCAAGGTCTATGCGGTCGAGCCCGAGCTCTCGCCGGTAATCTCGGGCGGCCAGCCGGGCCCGCACCCGATCCAGGGCATCGGCGCCGGCTTCGTGCCGCGCAACCTGCACACCGACGCGATCGACGGCGTGATCAAGGTCGATGCGGGCGTCGCCAAGGACATGGCCCGCCGCGCCGCGCGCGAGGAAGGCATGCTCGTCGGCATCTCCTCGGGCGCGACGCTGGCCGCGATTCTACAGAAATTGCCCGATCTCCCGGATGGGACCCGCGTCCTGGGGTTCAATTATGATACAGGCGAGCGCTATCTGAGCGTCCCGGACTTTCTTCCCGAGAGCTGAGGCACTGGAATTAACGCCGGATTAACGCTAGATTTCCCGAGTCGGGGAAAACGTCGTTTCCGGGGGGAACTTCGTGCGCAATGCAATGATCCTGGTGAGCGTCATGCTCGCCATCTATCTGGGGTGGCCGCTTGCTTTCGGGGGGAAGCAGCGCGGGCTGGAAACACCGGCCGAGGCGCGCAGCTTGGCGGCCACCCCAGTTTCCGTATCGAAACCCGTGCGAACGGCCGCACTGGTCGCCAAGCCGTCCGCGCCCGCTCGTCCGGAGAGCTGCTACAAGCGCTATCAGCGCGAAGTGAAGCTCTGCACGGGCGCCACCGCGGCGGCGTGCAAGCTGGGCGCTGCCGATCATTGGGACATGTGCGAGGCAACCGGCTTCTGGCCGAACTGAGCGCGCGTCGGACGCACTGATCCGGGCATTGCGGCGTTCCGGCGCCGCAATGGTTCCAACTTCGCGACTTCTGCGTTATGGGCGGCGACCCCATGGCGACCGTCCCTTCCTTTCCCACCGCCGGAGCATTCTCCGTCCGCGTGCCGCCAGTGCTGATGGCATTGCTCGGCCTCCTCATGCTTGCGGCGGTCGCGCTGCCCTTGTGGCTGGTCACGCATACCCCGCGCGCGGTGGTGCACAAGCCCGCGCCGGTGAAGGTATCGCACCGAGTGGTGCCGAAGACCGAACTGCCGGAAGTGGAGCCGGTCGAGCTTCAGGTCGTGACGCCGGACGACGCGCGCACCTGGAATGCGTCCATTCCCTTCTCGACCCTGCCCAATCCGGCGGCCCGGCCGTTCAATATCTACGGTGCCGAGGATAGCCGGGCCCGCGCCGTCGATTGCCTCGCTGCAGCAGTCTATTACGAGGCCGGCGACGATGCGGTGGGCGAGCGGGCGGTCGCGCAGGTGATCATCAACCGCGCACGCCACCCGGCCTTTCCCAAGACGATCTGCGGCGTCGTGTTCCAGGGCTCGGAGCGCTCGACCGGCTGCCAGTTCACGTTCACCTGCGATGGCGCGATGCTGCGCTATACGCCCACCGCCACCGCCTGGGAGCGCGCGCGCTACATCGCCCGCGCCGCATTGACCGGCTCGGTCTACAAGCCGGTGGGCCATGCGACGCATTATCACACCGACTGGGTTGTTCCCTATTGGAGCGCCAGCCTCGAGAAGATCACCGAGGTCAGCACGCACCTCTTCTTCCGCTGGACCGGCTGGTGGGGCACGCCGCCGGCGTTCAACCGCACCTATGCGGGCATCGAGCCCAATATCGCGCTGATGGCCCGGCTGTCGCCCGGCGCCTTCCAGAGCGATCCCTCGCTCGAAACGCTGCTGCCCGGCGCGGTCGGGACCGACGGCGCCTTTGTCGATCCCGCATCGATCCCCCAGAGCGCCGTTCCCGCCCCGATGGCGGCCGAGGGCGGCGACTCGAACAACTTCATGCTCACCTTGCCCAAGGGGATCAACCCGGACGCGTTCGCGGCGCTGGCCATCCGTACGTGCGGCGAGCGGCCCTATTGCAAGTTCATGGCCTGGGCGGATGCGAAGCAGACTCCGGCCAGGTTGCCGCTCTCCAGCGCCCAGGTTTCGACCATGTCGTTCAGCTATCTGCGCGACGAGACGCAAGGCTTTGCCAAGGCGTTGTGGAATTGCGGCCAGTTCCGCCGCCCGAGCCCGGTCCAGTGCATGCGTGCCCAGATCCCGGCCGAGGCAGCGCCCGCCACCGTCGCCCCGCCGATCCCCGGAGCCACTCCCATTGCCGCCCCCGCCCCGCTCGCCGGCATCCGCCGCAAGGCCGAGGTGGCGGCACCGCCCGCCGGCACGCCTGCACAGGACAAGGCCATGGTGAGCCTCACCCTGCCCGCCCCCAAGCCCTCGCCGACGCCGCGCCCGACGCCCGAACCGCGCTAATCGCCTCGGGCCGTGAGCGCCCGGGCCAGCGCGAGCGCGGAATCGAACGGAACGTCGCTCACATCGGGGCGATGCCAACCGCTCGCGCCCGCCGTATCCACCGTCACCGTCGCCACGCCCAGCCGGCGTTGCAGCCAGCTGCGGCGCACCGTGAGCGTCTGGATCGATTCGATGGGCACGATCCAGTCGCGCTGCGAGAGCACGCCGCGCATCACCTGCAGGCTGGTGTCGCGCAGCGCATAGCGATGCCCGGCGCGCTGGAAGATCGCCAGGATCACCGGCGCGGGCGCCAGCAGCAGCCCCCACCACAGCGGCGACAGGAAGAAGCCGGCAATGCCCGGGACCAGCACGATCGGCATGCCGTGGTGGATCGCGAAGCGCAGGATATGGGCCGGTGCCACCGGACGCAGCCCCGGGCGCTGAAAAGGCGGGAGCGGCGTGGCGGCGACCACCTGTGCGGCCTCTTCCGCCGTGGCGAACGGCGCCATTTCCTGGCGGCCCGCCCGGTCGGCGCTGCCGCCGAGCGTCTGCACCTCGACGCTGTTCCAGCCCAGCCGCCCGCTGATCGCCCCGCGGCGGACCAGGCCCAGCTGGATGCGGCGATCGGCGATGACCACTTCCGAGCGCGTGAGCAGCCCCCGGATACGGCGGAAACGGCCCGATTCATGCGTGAGCGTGAAGCCATAGTCCTTGAGCAGCGTGCGCGCCACGCCGGCGATCAGGCACAGCAGCAGGGCCATTGCCAGCACCAGGAACAGCGCGAGAATGCTGAATCGGGCGAAAGCGAAGCGCTCGGCCTCGCCGAACAGCTTCTCCCAGTCGAGCTTCAGCACCCGGTCCAGCGAATGGATCGCGCCAAAGATCGCCGCGATCCAGATCATCGAGAAGCCGAACACGCCGCACAGCAGCACCCGGCCGAGCGACATGGCGAAGACGATGCGGCGCCCGGGCTGCACCGGCGCCTCGGCGCCCGCCCGTATTTCGGCGACCGGCCGATGGCCGCGCAACAGGGCGCGGAGGCGCTCCGCCTCGGCCATGGAGACGCTGTCGAGCCTCGCCTCCTCGGCTTCGCCACCGCCCGTCTCGAGCTTGACCACCGCCAGTCCGAAGACGCGGGCAAAGGGGCTGCGCTCGATCGACACGTCCTGGATCCGGCCGCGCGGTATCGACCGACGGCGGCGCTGGAGGACCCCGTGCTGGATCAGCACCTCTTCCGCGCCGATCCGGTAGGTGAAGCTCCACCAGCCCAGCCAAGTGGAAAGGATCACCGCCGCCGCAATGGCCGCAAAGGCCCCCAATGCCAGCGCCGGGTGGAACTCGCGCCCCGCAAAGCCGAGAATCAGCGGCGGGAGTATCACCGTGGAAGGCGCACGCTTCACGAAGCGCATGATCACGGTGAGGATGTGGAGCCGTCGGGGCGCGGCGCCGGGATCAATCATGTTGCGCGCCGCCGATGCGCTCGCGGATCGCGTCGCGGATTTCCTCTGCGGTGGAGCGGGCGATGCCGGGCAGGATCACCACATTGGTATCGGTGCCCGCCGTGTGAAGGACGAGCGTGGCGACCCCGAACAGCCGCTCCAGCACGTCCTGTGCCACGTCGATATGCTGGACGCGCAGCGTCGGAACGATCGTGTGCACCCGCGTCCACAAGCCATGTTCGACATGAACCTCGCCGCCGGTGAAGGCATAGCCCCAGCGCCGCCAGCGCCGCCCCGGCGCGAAGCCGGCGATCCACAGGGCGACCAGCAGCGCGGGCGCGAGGATCGCTCCGGGCATCGGCAGTTCCGGCACGAAGAATTCCCCCGCGACCGCCGCCGCGAGCAGGATGAGCGCGGTGCGGACGGCGCGCAGGCGAATCACGTGAAGCTGCCCGCGCTCGAGCGGCATGAGCGGAACGATGGCCAGGGTCATGAAAGGAGTATCACCGAGTGTCTTATTTCACTCAAGCACTAGCAGTGCCGGAGCAGGGCGAAGTTTCCGGAATTCGCGCAAGGGGCCAGGCGCCCCTTCCTCTCGGCACGCCGATTGCGCCCCGTCTCGGGATGTGCAGCCATTCCGGAATCGAATTCCGAGTGCATCCAACGCATAATCGGATGAAATCAAAGTATAGATCGACGAATCTTCACGCATATGCGCAACAATTTGCGATGCCTTCCATGGTTTTACAACGGCAATTACAGAAAATTCCGGAATAATTTCCGCACAGGGGGAAAAAGCCGAAACGGATATGCTCTCGATCCGATCGATTGACAGGCCGAACGCCTCACTTGGCTTTCATGAACGAAGCGATTATCTTGCGTCGTCGGGAGACCGAGGGGGAATTATCGCGTGTCCGAACCGCCACCAACACGCAAGCTCACGATCATCGCCAAGGATCCGGGACTGCGCCTGGGGCCAGGGGGGCCGATGGCGTTCGTGGAAGTCAGCGTGCCCGCGGAAATCCTGGCCAAGGGGCCGACCGGCTATCGAATCAAGGTCGTCGACTATAACGCGACCGAGCGACGCACCTATCTGGACCAGCAGGAATATCAGGCCGGCGACGGAATGCTGGTCGATCCGTTCGCGCCCCTCCCGGGTGAGACGCGAGAGGATCCGGCCTATCAGAAGCGGCTGCTTGCAGACCCGAACTTCCACGCGCAGAACACCTATGCGATCGCGATGCGCACGCTGGGCGCCTTCGAGCGCGCCTTGGGGCGGCGGGTGAGCTGGAGTTCCGGCGGCCACCAGTTGCACATCGCGCCGCACGCCTTCGCCCAGGCCAATGCCTTCTATTCCGAGCCCGACCGGGCATTGATGTTCGGCTATTTCTTCCGGCAGGACGGCCAGCCGGTTTTCACCTGCCTGAGCCACGACATCGTCGCGCACGAGACGGCACACGCGCTGCTGGACGGCCTGCGGTCCCGCTTCAGCGAGCCTTCCGGCCCCGACCAGGCAGCGTTCCACGAGGGCTTTGCCGATATCGTCGCCCTGCTGTCGATCTTCTCCCTCAAGCCTGTCGTCGCCGCCGCGATCGGGGAAGACAGCCGTTTCGTCGACGCGGACCGCACCATCCGGCTCGTCGCGGTCGGCAAGCTCACCGCCGACGCGATCCGCAACTCGATCCTGCTCGGCGTGGCCCGCGAGGTCGGCGAGGCGCTCGAAACCGGCCAGCGCGGCGCGCTTCGCCGCTCGGTCGAGCTCACTCCCGAAGCGGCCCACCTGCTCCACGGCGAAGTGGAGGAACATGCGCGCGGCGAGATCCTCGTCGCGGCGATGATGAACGCCTTTGTCGAGCTCTGGAGCGAGCGGATCGCGGAGCTCGGGCGCTTCGCGGGCGACAGCTACAATCTGGACGCAGTCGTCGAAGAGGGCGCGAAGCTCGCCGGGCACCTGCTCAACATGGCGATCCGCGCGCTCGACTACTGCCCGCCGACCGATCTCGATTTCGGCCAGTATCTCAGTGCGCTGCTCACTGCCGACCGCGAACTCGTCCCCGAGGACGAATGGGGATATCGCACGGTGATCCGCACCATGTTCGAGCGATACGGCATCCGCCCGCAGGGCGCCACCTGCGACGCCGAGGGATGCTGGCAACGCTACCCCGCCGACGGCAGGCTGACCTATGCCCGATCGAACTATCAGGCGATGACCCGAAGCCGGGACGAGCTGTTCCGCTTCCTCTGGGAGAATCGCGAGACGCTCGGGCTCAGCCCCCGCGCCTATTCCGAGGTGATTTCGATCGACCCGGCAAGCCGGATCGGCCCCGACGGCATCGCGCTGCACGAGACGGTCTGCCAATATGTGCAGCGCGCCGATCTGTTCGGTGCCGAATTCAAGGCCGTGCTCGGCACCGAGCGGCCGGAGGGCATGCGGAGCAGCGACCGCTACACCGCCTATGGCGGCGGCGTGGTGATCCTCGATCAATATGGCCGAGTGAAATATCATATCGCCAATCGGCTGGAGGACGCCGAACGCCAGCTGGCACGCGCGCAATATATGGTCGATACCGGGCAGATCGGTGCGCCGGCAGCGCCCGACCGGCTCCGCTTCGCGGCCCTTCACCAGCAACGCATGGGAGCCTGAACATGCCAGCCGCTCCGGAAACCGCGACGATCTATGCCTATCAGGTCGGCTTTGGCGACTGCATCCTTGTGCGCTTCGCCTATGCCGGCGGCGCACTGCGCCACATGCTGATCGACTTCGGCACGACCGGCTTGCCCGAGCATGCCGAGAAGACGCAGATGCTCCAGGTCGCCCAGGACATCCAGGGAAAGGTGCGCGAGGGCGATCCCGACCGGCGCCTCGACGTGCTCGTCGCCACGCATCGCCATGCCGACCATATCAGCGGTTTCGCGACCAGGGACGGCGTGGGATCGGGCGACGTGATCCGCGCGCTCGACCCGCGCTTCATCGTGCAGCCCTGGACCGAGGCCCCGGAAGCACCCCTTGATTGGGAAGGGCCCGACGCCAGCGTCACCGGACAGGCATTGCGGCAGCGCCGTGCGTCGCTCCAGGCCATGGAGGATGCCGCCGGCACGCTGGTGGCCTTTGCCGACGCCCAGGCCGGGCACCTTCCCAAGGCGCTGGCCGAGCAGCTCCGCTTCATCGGGCAGGACAATCTCTCGAACCGATCGGCGATCGACAATCTGCGGACGATGCCCGGCGAGAAACGCTATGCCTATCATGGCTGCGACCTGGGGCTCGCCTCGGCGCTTCCGGGCATGGACGTGCACGTCCTCGGCCCGCCCACGCTGCGGCAGACCGACACGATCCGCAAGCAGCGCTCGAGCGATCCCGACGAGTTCTGGCAACTTGCCCCGAAGCGCCTCAATGACGCGCTGGCGATCGGCGACGAAGGCAAGCTCCTCTTCCCGAACGCCAGGCATCGGCTGCGCTCGAAGCCCCTGCTCGAGCATCGCTGGCTCCAGGATCGGATCGATGCCGCCAATACCGAGATGCTGGTCGGGCTGGTGCGCGCACTCGATGCGCAGATGAACAACACCAGCGTCATCCTGCTGCTCAAGGCCGGCTCGAAGACCCTGCTATTCCCGGGCGATGCGCAGATCGAGAACTGGGCCTATGCGCTGCAATCGGACATGGCATCGCTGCTCGACGACGTCGATCTCTACAAGGTCGGCCATCATGGCAGCCGGAACGCCACGCCGCGCAGCATGTGGCGCCGCTTCACCAAGAAATCGGACCGGAGCGGCCCCGGCCGCCTGACCTCGGTGCTGTCGACCAAGCACGGCAAGCATGGCAGCGAGGACCGCAAGACCGAAGTGCCCCGCCGGACGCTGGTCACCGAGCTCGACGCGCAGTCGAATCTCTACTCGACCGAAGCGCTGGAGCCCGATGCGCTCTATCAGGAGGTCGTGCTGGACCTGCGTTGACCGGCGGCTATTCGCGCGCCTGCGATCGCGGTGCGGTTCCGCGCGCTTCGATGCCCTTGCGCGGTTCGAGGATCAGGGTGCGATCCTCGACGCGCCAGGACTTGAGGCGCGACAGGAAGTTCATGCCCAGCACATCGAGATCGCCGAAGCTGTCGCCCACCACCAGGGGCAAGTCGCGCGTCGATAGCGGCCCGATCGCGACATTGTCGGCCCGCGCCGGCTGCGCCTGAACCGTGCCATTGGCGGTTTCGATCAGCATCGGCGGCGCCAGGGCAGGCTTGACCTCGGCCGCCTCGGCGGTGTCGCGCGAAATGGCGGTGATCGTCGCGCCGCTGTCGACCAGCATGCGCCGCTCGACTCCGTTGATCTGCACGCGCGCCCAGAAATGCCCATCCGGGCTCATCTTGATCCGCACCGTCTCGCCCTGAACCACCTGCTGCTCATAGCCGAGCTTCTCAGAGGCGCGCGCCAGCAGCCCGCCCAGTTCCTGGCGATGATACATCACGATCACCGCAGTCACGCCGATGATCGCCCAGAGCACGAGGGTCTGCAACAGGCCGCGCAAGGTGACGCGGTGGGACGACAAGGCCTTGAGCGCCAGCATCAGCGCGCCGAGCAACAGCAGCAGCTGGATGATGCGGTCGTCACTCATATCGCAACCTCCATGCCGTCAAAGCCGGGCTCGACTCCGGCAGGCAGCGTTGCCGCGAGCGTCGCATAGTCCATCGAATTGTCCATATGGGCGAGCACTGCGCGCCGCGGCGCCAGTTCCCGCACCCAGCCCAGCACGGCATCGAGGTGCGCGTGCGTCGGGTGCGGCGCCCGGCGGAGGCAATCGACCACCCAGACATCCAGATCCTGATACAAGCTACGCATATCTTGCGTCATCTCGTTGAAATCTATGGCGTATGCCATGGATTTACCATCACTCTCGAAGCGCAGCCCCGCGGAGCTTATCCCTCCGTGCGGCTGATCCACGACGCGGATATGGATATCGCCGATCGTAATTGCATCGGGCAGCGGCGCGATCGCCACGGTCGGCCGGTAGAGCTTGCTGCCCCGGAAGGCATAGGCGAAGCGCTTCTCCAGCTGCTCCAGCGCAAAGGGCCGGGCAAGGCCGCGCACAGGCTCCCCTTGCCGCGCATGCATGATCTGCCGGAGGTCGTCGATGCCGTGGCAATGATCGGCATGATCATGCGTCCATATCACCGCATCGAGATCGGTGATCCCCGCCGCCAGCGCCTGCTCGCGAAAGTCCGGGCTGGTGTCGATCAGCACCCGGGTCGTCCGGGTCCACACCAGCGCCGAGGCGCGGGTACGCCGGTTCCTTGGCTCGGCGGGATCGCAAGCGCCCCAGTCGTTCCCGATCCGCGGCACGCCGGACGAGGTGCCGGAGCCGAGGATGCGCAGCTTCATGCCCGCGTCTTGGCGAACAGCTTGTGGAAGTTCGCGCGGGTAGCCTCCGCCAGCGCATCGGGATCCTCGCCGCGCAGATTGGCGAGGAAGCGGCAGGTGTCGGCGACGAAGGCCGGCTCCCCCGTCTTCCCTCGATGCGGCACCGGGGCAAGGAAGGGAGCATCGGTCTCGATCAGCAGGCGATCGCGGGGCAGCCGCGCCGCGGTCGCCTGCAGGTCATGCGCGTTCTTGAAGGTCACGATGCCCGAGATCGAGATATAGAGGCCGAGATCGAGCGCGATATCGGCGAACGCCCCGCTCGCGGTGAAACAGTGGATCACGCCGGGAAAGGCGCCCTTCGCCATCTCGTCGCGCAGGATCTCGGCGGTGTCCGCCTCGGCATCGCGGGTGTGCACGATCAGCGGCAGCTGGGTCTCTCGGCACGCCGCGATGTGCGCGCGGAAGCTCGCCCGCTGGCGATCCCGGTCGCTATGGTCGTAATAATAGTCGAGCCCGGTCTCGCCGATGCCGACGACGCGCGGGTGGCGCGCCTTGTCGACCAGCCTGGCGGCATCGATGTCGGGATGCTCGTCGGCCTCGTGCGGATGGATGCCGACCGAGGCCCAGACGTCAGGCTCGCGCTCGGCGACGCCGATCACTTCGTCCCATTCGCGCTCGCGGGTCGAGATGTTGAGCATCGCGACCACGCCGGCCGCCCGGGCACGCGCGAGCACTTCGGGCTGCTGCTCGCCCAGGCCCTTGTAGATCAGGTGGCAATGGCTGTCGGCAAGGTTCACGCGTCTTCCTTCAGCTCCAGCCGCGGGAAGATGGGGGTCGGCGGCGCGATGCGGAAGTCCCGATCCCCGTCCGGCCCCAGCTGCGCGAGCAGCTTCGCCGCCGAGCCGGGCACCACCGGCGCAATCGTGACGGCAAGACGCCGGATCGCGCGCAGCAGCGTGCCGAGCACGGCGTGCATCCGCTCAGGATCGGTCTTGCGCAGCCCCCAGGGCGCCTGTGCGTCGATATATTGGTTGCAGGCGAACACGCCGGTCATCCACAGTTCGACCCCCTGGCTGAGCGCGAGATCCTCGAAGGCGCGCGTGAAGCCGGCACAGGCGGTATCGACCTCGGCGAGAAGCACCGCATCGGCCTCCTCGGCGCGCCCGGCCTCGACGCGCCCGTCGCAATTCTTGGCGATGAAGGCGAGCGTCCGCTGGGCGAGGTTGCCGAAGCTGTTGGACAGATCGGCATTGGCACGCGTGACGATCGCTTCGTCGCTGAACGTGCCGTCATTGCCGAAGCTCACGTCGCGCAGCAGGAAATAGCGCAGCGCGTCGACGCCGTAATATTCGGCCAGCGCCATCGGATCGACGACATTGCCGACCGACTTGGACATCTTTTCCCCGCGATTGAGCAGGAAACCATGCCCGAACACCTGCTTCGGCAGCGCGATCTTCGCCGACATCAGGAAGGCCGGCCAATAGACGGTGTGGAAGCGGACGATATCCTTGCCGATCAGGTGGATGTCCGCCGGCCAGTAGCGCGCCAGCCGCGCGCTGTCGTCGGGATAGCCCGCGCCGGTCAGATAGTTGGTCAGCGCATCGACCCAGACATACATGACATGCCCGGGCGAGCCCGGCACCGGCACGCCCCAATCGAAGCTGGTACGCGAGACCGACAGGTCCGCCAGCCCGCCCTCGACGAAGCGCAGGATCTCGTTGCGGCGCGATTCCGGGCGGATGAAGTCCGGATTGGCCGCGTAGAGGTCGAGCAGCGGCTGCTGGTACTTGGACAGGCGGAAGAACCAGGTCTCCTCCGCCGTCCACTCCACCGGCGTGCCCTGGGGCGAGAGCTTCACGCCCCCTTCCCCCTCGACCAGTTCCTTCTCCTCGTAGAACGCCTCGTCGCGCACCGAATACCAGCCCTCGTAGCGATCGAGATACAGGTCGCCGGCATCGGCCATCGCCTGCCAGATCGCCTGGCTGGCCTTGTAGTGATCGGCCTCCGAAGTGCGGATGAAACGATCGGACGAGATATCAAGTTTCTCAGCCATCTCACTGAAATATCCGGACATCTCGTCTGCAAGCTCGCGCGCGGTCATGTCGCGTTCGCGCGCCGTCTTGACCATTTTGAGGCCATGCTCGTCGGTGCCGGTCTGGAAGAAGACGTCGCGGCCCTGCGCGCGCTGGAACCGGGCGATCGCGTCGGCGGCGATCATCTCATAGGCATGCCCGATATGCGGACGGCCATTGGGATAGTGGATCGCGGTGGTGATGTAGAAAGGCTCGGCCATCCGGGCGCTTTAGGCGATCACTTTCGCCGCGTCACCCCGCCTCGCGCCCTTGCGGGGAAGCATGGGCGGCGTGCAGGTTCAGCCGAACAGCTTCGCGGTCGGCACCGGCGAGTCGCCGATCGCCACGCCGGTCTTGCGTTCGTGCACCTTGCGCACCGCCGCGGCGATCTCCTTGTCGATCGCTTCCTTCTGTCGGGCCGGCAGCTTCTTGTAATCCTCTTCGGAAAGGTCGTGCTTCTTGAGCACTGCGTCGCGAGCGCGCTGCTCGGGCGTCTCGCTCGCGGCCTTCTTGAACGCTTCCAGGATCGCGTCGAATTTGGTGTCGCCGGCGCCGTTGGTGGCGGCCGGCTGTGCGGCCGCAGTGCTGCCGATGCCAGAAATGCCGGTGATCGCGCCCATGGAAATCCCCTCTTGCTCCAGAGGCGAGATAGCCCGCTTTGCCTAAGGCAGCGTTAAATACGCCTCAGCCGCGCAAGGATGCCGCCCATTTCGAACACGGTGGCGGAGGCGTCGAGCGACAGGCCGGCCGCGGCGCCGCTCAGCTCGCGCGCGGCGGCATAGGCATCGAGCGCCGTGCGCAGGGCATCCCCGGAAAGGGATTTCGCCCGCTCGGCAATGAAGCTCGGCGCGCGCTCGAGAAACGCTTCGTACCGCGGCTGCGCGGCCTTGGCGCCGAGCAGCTTGGCGAGACGCGCGCGGATCAGATTGGACGGATCCCCGGTATCGGCCAGCGCCGCCATCTCGCTCTCGATCGATGCGATGTCGAGCCCGGCAAAGCCCAGCGCCCGGCCCGGCGAGCCTTCGCCCGCCTTGATCAGCGCCGCGATCTCGCCCGTCGTGGCATCGGGCAGCTGGTCGCGCAGGATCGCCGCCACGTCCCCATCGTCCAGCGCCTCGAAGCGCAACAGCCGGCAGCGCGAGCGGATCGTCGGCAGCAGCCGGCCCGGCGCATGGCTCACCAACAGGAAGATCGTCCCCGCCGGCGGCTCCTCCAGGTTCTTGAGCAGCGCATTGGCGCCGCCGCGCTCGAGATCGTCGATCGCGTCGATCACGATAACCCGACGCGGCGAGAAGCTCGGCTTGGTCGCGAACAGCGCCTGGAGCGAGCGGACCTGCGCGATCGTGATCGAACGGGCCAGCGCTTCGTCGGGCTTGTCCGGATCCTTGGGCAGGCGGACGAGCTCGCGATAGTCCGGATGCGCGCCCGCCTCGATCAAGTGGGCGGTCTGGCTCTCGGGCGGCACCGTCCAGCCAGGGGCGAGCCGGTCGCGCCCCGCGGCCTCCGCAAGCATGCGCAGCGCCGCCGCCCTCGCGAACATGCCCTTGCCCACCCCCTCCGGCCCGGCGATCAGCCAGGCATGATGAAGATTGCCGTTCCGCATCGCGGCGGCCAGTGCCTCATGGGCGGATTCGTTGCCGATCAGGGCCATCGAGACCGTTCAGACCTTGTCGTCCCCGCAAGCCCGGGGACGGCGGCAAGGGAGGCGGGATCCGCTTCCGCGATCACATCCCGAACAGCGACCAGAAGCCGCGCCAGGCGCGGCCGAAAAAGCCCGCCTCGCCCACATCCTTCTCCGCCACCAGCGGCACGGTCTGCGACGGCAGGCCGGGCGAATCGACCACCAGGTCGGCGATGTGATCGCCCGCCTTGAAGCCGGCCTGGACCGGGCCGTTATAGACGATGCGCGCCTGCATCTCGGGCGCGGTGCCGGCGGGCACGGTGGCGGTCAGGTCGCGCGGGGCGACCACGCCGACGCTGCCCGACGTGCCGCCCTGCACCTGCACCTCGCCCACCTTGCGGCCCTTCTTGACCAGCGGGCGGGCCTGCCAGGCACGGAAGCCCCAGTTCATGAACTTCACCGATTCATCGGCGCGGCCGTTATAAGTGGTGAGCCCCGCCACCACCATCACCAGGCGGCGGCCATTCTGCTCGGCCGAACCGGTGAAGCCGTAACCGGCCTCGTCGGTATGGCCGGTCTTGAGGCCATCGGCGCCCTGCACCCTGCCGAGCAGCGGGTCGCGGTTCGCCTGGGTGATGTCGGCGCCGGCGCCCAGCGTCTTGCCCCAGGTGAAGCTGGTGAGCGAGTAGAACTGCTTGTAGAGGTCCGGATGATCCTGGATCGTCGCCTTGGCGAGATGCGCCAGGTCGCGTGCGGTGACATAGGTCACGCCATTGTCGGGCCAGCCGTTCGAGGTGCCGAAATGGCTGTTGGTGAGGCCCAGGCGCTTGCCCGCCTCGTTCATCCGCTGGACAAAGGCTTCCTCGGTGCCGGAAATGCCTTCCGCGAGCACGACGCAGGCATCGTTGCCCGACAGCGTGACGATGCCCTTGAGCAAATCGGAGACGGTCGGCTTCTGGCCGACGCTGAGGAACATGGTCGAACCCTGGCTATGCCATTTCTTCCAGGTCTCGGGCGTCACTTCGATCTGCTTGTCGAGCTTCAGTTCGCCCTTCTTGATCAGGTCGAAGGCGACATAGACCGTCATCATCTTCGCCATCGAGGCCGGCGGGATCCGCCGGTCCGCATCCTTGGCATAGAGCACCGCGCCGGAGGACATATCCTCCATATACGCAATCGGCGCCGGCGTATCGAACGGCGGCGGGCCTGCGGCATTCGTGGACTGGGCGGCGGCAAGCGCCAGGAACGATGCGGCAAGCAACTTCTTCATGTGATTCGTCCGGCCTTTCAGTTGGCTTGGACGCGCGCATCTCCATAGCCCGCGCCCGCGGCACGCCGCCGCGCCGCTTCGGCCTCGCCCGCCGTGGCGAAGGGACCGAGCTGGACGCGATGGAGCCCGCCACCCGGCTTTACGAAGCCGCCTAGGCTTTGGGCAAGCGCTTGTGCACGACTGGCGTTAGAAAGTGCGGCGACTTGCACGATATATCTGCCGCCGGCGGCCGGGCGGGCGGCGGGCGGGGCCGTGCGCACGGGCGCCGGCCGTGGCGCAACGCTGACGCGCGGCGGGCCATAGGCCGCCGCGGCGGCACTCGGAGCGCGCGAAGCCGCATCCGCTTGGCCAGGGGCACCGGGAAGCCGCTTGCGCAGCGCCGTAAGCAACACCGGGGGCGCGTCGGCGCGGTCCGCGGCGGGCCGGCCGGCCTGGAGCGCGGCCTTGTCCATCGCCGGCGGGTTTACCACGCGGATCCGCACGCCGATCGAATCGCCGTTCGCGCCGAGCAGCCGCGCGGCTCCTGCCGACAGATCGATGGGACGATCGGCGCCCGGGTCGGTGCCGGTGACCAGCACCAGGATCGTCCTTCCGGTGTCGAGCGAAGTGACTTCGACATAGGAGTTGGCCGGCAGCGAGCGATGCACCGCCACCACCGACTGGTCCATCGCGCCGCCGCCGCTCACCGGGCGGACACCGGCATAGCCGATCTCGTCGTAGCGCGGCGTCTCGCCCGGAGCGGGCTGGGACGATCCGCTGGGCCCAGCCGCACCGGCGGCGGGGTCGGTGAAACCGTCGGGCATCACCGTCGCGACCTGCGGCGGTGCCTGGCGGGGCCGGGGCGCCTCCTGCCGCGGCGCGGGAGTGGCCGGTGCCCTGCGGGTCGGGGTGCTGCCGGGAGCGGCATAGGAAGCGCCGGGCGCGCCCGATTGCGCCGCGGCGGGTGCGGGATCGGCCCATTGCGGCTGCGGCTCGGGCTGCACCACCATCGGCTCGGGCGCCGGCTGGGATTGCGGCTGCACGCGCGCCGGGCGCGTCCGGATCGTGCCGTCGGCGGCACGCCACGTCTCGGCGGACGCATCGTCCGGCTGGGACTGCGGCCCGCCATAGGCCTGCGCCCCGACGGAGCCCTGCCGTTGCAGGGGTTGGGCATGGCTCGGGACTCCCCCGCAAAGGGCCAGGAGCGAGAGCGCGAAGATGCTAGCGTTCGACCTCATCGGCGAGCAGGCCTACCGACAAAGCGTAAAAATTCGAGCAATTATAGTCGAGGATCACGCGATAATTGCCGGTGAGCAGATAGCCGGTCTTGCCGGGCCCGTCCGGCTCGAGCAGCGTCGCCTGGACATTGTCGCCCGGCCAGGCGCGGGTCTGCGGCACCAGGCCCAGCGCCCGCCACTCCGCCATCGTCTTCCAGCGGCTGTGTCGTTCGAACACGCGCGGGCAGCGCGGGGACCTGGTCTTGCTGGCCAGCGCGGCGCGGTTCAGATTGGCGGGCACGCTCACCGCAAAGCCCCAGGGCTGGCCCTTGCGCCAGCCGGCATTGACGAAATAATTGGCGATCGAGGCCAGCGTGTCGGGCTCGCTCGTCCAGATATCGGCCATGCCGTCCCCGTCGCCGTCCCTGGCGAGGCGGAGATAGACCGAAGGCAGGAACTGCGGCCCGCCGAACGCCCCCGCCCAGCTGCCGACCAGCTTCTCGCGCGGCACGCCGCGATCGATCATCTTGAGCGTGGCGATGAACTCTCCCGCGAACAGTTCGCGGCGGCGGCCCTCATAGGCCAGGCTGGCGAGCGCGCGCGGCAGGTCGAACCCGCCCATCACGCGACCATAGTTGGTTTCGTGCCCCCAGATCGCGACCATGATCGATTCGGGCACGCCGGTCTCGGCTTCGATCCGCCGCAGCCGCGGGCGCTGGCGCTGATAGGCGGCCCGCCCCTGGCTGATCCGCGCGGCATCGACATGCGCCCGGCGATAGGGCTCGAAATTGGAGATGGGCGCGTTGGGCGCGGTCTCCGGTTGCTGCCGGTCCAGCTGCACCACGCGCGCATTGTAGGTGAGCGTCGGGATCACCGAATCGATCGTCCGCCGGCTGACTCCCTCTGCCGCCGCCTGGCGCGAAAGCTCGCCCAGATAGGTCTGGAACCCGCTCTCGTCCTGCGCGATCGCGGGAGCGCCCACCGGCGCCGCCGCGATCACGGCCACGCCAAGCGCCAACAGGCTACGCATTACGCCACTCGATCCCCGCATGCGCTTTTTGTGCCACAGGGCGGCGGGATGCAGAACCCCCCGCCATCCGCTTTCGTCAACAAATTGTGGCGGATCGTCGCGGATCGCATTAGCGCAGGCATCGACGCGGAGAGGTGGCCGAGTGGTTTAAGGCAGCGGTCTTGAAAGCTAACGGGGGTTTCGGCCCGCTGAGCCGAAGGGCGACGAAAAAGGAACGTAGTTAGAATCGCTTAGCAGCGGGTCAGGGAATCGCTAAATGGTGGGGCAGCTTCGCCGTCTAGCAGATTTCTAGCCGCGCCGCTGAATCGGTATGGAAGAGTGCCCGAGTGGTTTAAGGGACTGGTCTTGAAAACCAGCGACGGGGCAACCCGTCCGTGGGTTCGAATCCCACCTCTTCCGCCAGTCGCTCCGTTTAGGCGAACGGGGCTGGCCTCTTAGGTTGCCGCTTCTTCGCGATAACCCTCACGAGCGCCTCTGTGGCCTCGTCGCGAATACCCATCACATCCAGTTCGCGCTTGACTCGATAAACGTAGTCGAGCCCCGTTCCATCTCGACCGTGGGCCTTCAGCACCATGTTAGCGATGTGGTCGAGATCATTGTCGGCGATCACGTTTTTTCCTCTATAGAAAAAACAGCCGCCCTCGACGATTTCGCCGGTTTCGAGTTCCAACGCAACGTTCTGACACTCGAAGCCCTTTCCTTCGCGTTGCCGCAGATAGGCAAATACCGCCTCGCCACTCGTTTCATCGAACTCGAACGCGATACCACTGCAAACACCCCCATTGAGGGGCACAACCTGCAATGTCGGCGCAGGATGCGATTTCGAACCCCAATTGACTGTCGATGCTTTGGTGAAAGAACGTTCATAGCCAAAGATGCAGGCGCGTTCGCGACGGAGGCAGTTATAGTCTGCCTCCCACCCATCGCTCATCAACGAGCCATATCCAAAGACCCATATCAATCGTGTTGCCTCACTCGAATTGTAGAATCGAACTCTCGTGCCAATCTCAGTTTTTCCGCTAAGGCAGCGATTACCCTACTCGATCGGGATATTGCTCCATTCCTGAAACGCTAACGGGAATTGATTGAGATCGCTTTTGATCGCTCTCCATTTGGGCATCAACAGGTCTAGAATGCCCAGAAAAGCTTCGTCATGCTTACGGAATTTGAAATGGGCAATTTCATGCAGAACAATGTAGGATATGCATTGTGGATGCTTTTGTGCGAGCTCCAAATTCAACCAAATTCGCTGGGCTTCTGGATTGGATGTCCCCCATTTAGTTCGCATTCTCTTTATACCGACACGCGGCGTCTCAAACCCCAGCCGGGCAGCCCACATCTGCGCGTCAACTAGCGCACGCTTCCGCAGTTCGCGGCGATACCAACGAAGTATGGCTTGTTCGCGATCGTCCCGATTTGCGCCCAGCGGCGTATGCAGCTCGATTTTGTTTGAACCTGCGATACGGATGCGAAAACTTCCGCTGTCCTGATTCAATTGCAGCCGATAACCACGCCCTAAAAAATAGTGTGTTTCGCCCGAAACATATTCACGCTTAGATTGACGATCTTGTACGAGGAATTTGCGGCGCTGTCGGTTGATCCACGCAACTCGCGTCGCCACAGCGACCCGGATAGCGTCTTCGGAAACATGCCACGGGGCGGCAACGCGGATGCGGCCGTCCGGAGGATAGACCGCGAGATGGAGATTCTTGATCGACTTACGCACAAGGTCGATGGACATTCCACCGATCGTTATGGTCCGGGCCTCAATATCCATGCTGGCCCTTTATCAGATCGAAAACATCCTCAACGAGTGCGTCGTCCACATTTTGACGAATGGCTCGTTTGATCTCCCGTTCCTTCATAAGATTGCCTCGCCAGTCGTCTTTCTTGACCGCCCGGATCGCGGCATCGACGGCAACTGCCAGCGGCGCGTCGTCTCCGAGGAAATCGAACAGCGCCACCCTCTCAGGGGTATCAATCTCAGGTGGGCGCGTCTTGCTTCCCTGCGGTGTTGCCACCTTGTTCGCCAGTTCCAAGATCTTGGCCAGGTATTTTTCGTAATTGATGGCTTGGGTCCGCCGCTCTTCGATCAGATCGTCGAGCAACTGCGACATCTGCTCATAGTAGCGCGGATTGACCGGCGTTTCGTCGATGATGAGCTTGCGGACGTTGTTCTCAATCGTCTCAGCCACCGCCTCTTGGCTAACCTTGATGCCTTCGGGCAAGGCGTCGATGGCCCCTTCGCCGCGTTCAACGATGAGTTGGATCAGCGTCATGTCATCGAAGGCAGAAATCTTCTCGCTTTCCTCGGCCCGGATATAGGCATCGATCAAATGCCGCATCGCGGGTTCATATAGCTTGAGATCAACGAAATCGCCGCTTGCAAGCTTCACCTCATTCCGGACCTTCTCGTAGAAGGCCACCTCATTGAGCGCCGCCTTGGCCGCTGCCGCGTCATACCCTGCCTGCTCCATCTCGTTCGCGACATTGGCATAGGCTCGGATCAACTTGGCGGTGCATTGATACAGTGCGAGCCGCTTGGGTTCGGTGGATTTCAAGCCATCCTTGTCCGCCGCATCGCCGCCACAGAAGAAACGGATAAAGGCAGGCGTATCGTGCGGCGCCTCCACCGGCTCACACAGCGCCCGGACTGTCTCCAGCGCGTCCTCCAACCGCACCCGCGCCTTGTCGAGGCGGTTGGTCAGCAGCCCCTCTACATCCTCCTTGGCATAGGCGTCGAAGGCTTCTGACGTGTAGTCGGTTATCGACCGCTCAAGGCTTTTGAACAAATCCTTGTAGTCGATGATGTAACCGTATTCCTTGTCATCGCCATCGAGACGGTTGACCCGGCAAATGGCTTGAAACAGGCCGTGGTCCTGCAAATGCTTGTCGAGATAGAGATAGGTGGCGGAAGGGGCGTCAAAACCCGTCAGCAGCTTCGCGACCACGATCAGCAGCCGCATCCGCCCCGGTTCTTCGATGAACTGCTTTTTCGCCGCCTTCTCAAATTCCTCGGTCGTCTTGTCGCCCAGCATGTCGGTGTAAATCTTGTGCTGCCGGAGTCGCTCGGTCAGCCCTTCGCCGCTGTCCTCAGCCTTGATATCCCCCGGCGTCGGTACATAGCTGGTGACGATGGCGCACTGCCCCTTGAGCGGGGTGTGCTGGAACAGTTCATAATAACGGCAAGCGTTATAGATGCTGTCCGACACAAGGATCGCATTGCCCCGGCCGCTCATCAGCCGGTCGCGGGTGCCGAAATCCATCACGATGTCCTGTACGATCTTTTCCAGCCGCGACTTGCTGGACATGACCTTGCGCATCGTGCCCCATTTTTCTTTCACCTGCGCCTTGGCAAGATCGGAAAGGCCAGCCGTCTTTGCATCGAACCATTTGTCGATCTTCTCGGGCGCGGTGATGTCCTGATCGATGTCGCGCGCTTCATAAAGCAAATCGAGCACCACCCCGTCACGCACCCCCTCATCATAGCGGTAGGTGTGGATGAAGGGACCGAACACCTCCATGCTCGTCTGCTTGTCCTTTTTGAGCAGCGGCGTGCCCGTGAAACCAAGGAACAGGGCATCGGGCAGTATGCCTTTCATCGCCGAATGGAGCTTGCCCGATTGAGTCCGGTGGCACTCATCGACGAATACATAGAGGTCGCCCTTGGGCGCAAAGTCAGACGGGATCGCCTTTTTCAAGTCCGCGATAAAATCATCGGTTGCGGCCTCGTCATCTTCCTTGCCGCCAAACTTGTGGACCAGCGAGCAAATCAGCGGCGGGATCGTGTCGTTGAGCTTGGCGATCAGATCCGCCCCACTCTTGGTGCGGTAAATCGGCTCGCCCACCCCGTGGAACACGCCTTCAATCTGTTCGTCCAGTTCGGTGCGGTCTGTGATGAGCAGCACGCGGCTGCCGGGGATATTCTCGCGTATCCACTTTGCCAGCCACACCATCGTCAGGCTCTTGCCCGATCCTTGCGTGTGCCAGATAATTCCGCCCTCGCGGGCCTTCACAAACTTCTGCGCCGCCTTGATCCCGAAATACTGGTTATGGCGGCAAGTCTTTTTCACACCCATGTCGAACAGGATGAAATCGTGCATCAGCTCGATGAGCCGGTCCTTATTACAAAGCAGAGCGAGCGCCTGGTCAAGCGGGCTTTGCGCCGGATCGGGAGCGACGCCTTCCTCCTGCCAACGCAGCCAGAACTTCTGCGGCGTGTGCGTCGTCGCGTAATACAAACCTTCGGTATCGTTGCCCGCCATCACCAATTGCATCGCGGCGAAGAAGGGGCGGATGAACAGCGGATTTTGCAGCGATATAGCCTGCCGGATGCCTTCGCCAATCGAGACGGTGGACCGCTTGAGTTCAATCAGCCCCACTGCCAGGCCATTGACATAAAGCACCAAATCGGGGCGGCGCTTGTGCTGCCCGGCGACCGTCACCTCCTCGGCAATTGCGAAATGGTTGCGGCTGGCGTTCTTCCAGTCGATCAGTTCGACTGTGCGCTTGTGTTCCCCCGCGCCAGTGGAGACATTCACGCCGTAGCGCAGCAGACCGTAAACCTCTCGATTTACATCGAACAGCGAAGCCGACTGGTTGCCCGCCACCTGTTCAAGCTGGAACAGCGCGCGGCGGATCAGTTCGTCGTCATAGCCCTGCACTTGCGCGAGAAAGCGAGTGAGCATGTCGCGCTCGATGGCGCGATTATTCTCCTGCTCGTGCCAGTCACCCAGATAATCATAGCCCAGCCGATCCCGGAACAGCGATACAATGCGCTTCTGCGCCGCGCGCTCCTTTTGGCCGACAGGGATGGGCTTGGGATCGGTCATACCAACCTGATCTTTCCAGTGAGGAGTTGTTGCATCATGCCGACTTTCACAAGAAGGAGTTTGTCCAACCTGTGTGCACAAGCCTTCAAATCCAAGTCCATATCAGTCAGTATCTCTGAAATTGCTTCCTGTTCAAGACGATCAGTTGGATATTTGACCTTCATTTGTGACAAGAATTTCCAGTCCGCGCGGGGCATGTGCGTTCCGTAAGCCGTTGAAGCTGCTTCGATGAATGCTTCAGCTTGAATAATTTGATGGATGTATGCCGGGATCAATCCCCTGTTTCGGGGGATCAAGGGCCAAATCTCGGTCGAGCAAACGCCGTCCTTTTCGGCGTACCAGTATTTCCGCAAGTAAGGGCGTAAGCGTCCAAACAGCACATCTGAGGGATGGAAGCGGTATTTCATACTGTTACGCGCTCGCGCATCCGCCCAACCGCATAATCGCCCGCTGCTGGACTCGATATGCTCCAACTCCACGCAAAAGCTCGCAACATCTGCGTCTTTGGTTTGAACCTTCTCGTTTCGGATCATGGCTAGTTGTCCGAACGCCTTAGCCTCCCACTCCTCCGAAAAGCCCGGCAGGCGGCGGGTGCCGGAGAGGAGGGCTTGCATCGTCGCGGTTTTGAAGGCGCGCTTTTTGGCGATCACCGCCTCTTGGGCCGCGATGGCCTCATCCACATCCGACAAGGCATCGGCAATGGCCTCCTGCTCTTCCGGTTGGGGAGTTGGCAGCAGCACCCTGCGCAACGCAGTCTTGCTGATATTCTTCATGCTACCGCTTGTGCCCGTTGCGGTATCCCGAAGTGCTTGGCCGGCTTGTCCGTGAGACAAATGCGCGGTCAGCCAACGCATATCAGTTCTTCGACTTGCGGCTGACGATGCCATCCACAACCGATCTGGCAGATATAGGTCGGGGCGATCCTCCGGAACGTAGCCGACTTCACCGACCAAATCCGGCGTGTTCATGCGACTTATGAGCATCGAGCGGCCCTTGACCGAGGTTTTCGCCCTCGCCAAATCAGCAGGGAGAATGGACTTTGCTTCGGCTGGGATGAATCTACCGCAGTTGATGCAAGACGTTTTGAGCACCATTTGACCGTGGCCTGAAGAGGCAACGTTATCAGCGACCGAACGGACGCTAACGCCAGCATCAAGCGGCCCGATTAGCGTTCCAAGGGGCTCTACATCCCAATCCTTGGGGATCACGCCCAACTCGGTCGCTTTATATCCAGCAGGCACAGTCACAGGGCAAAGCCCATCTTTTCAAGATGCGCCGCCACGCGCGCCTGCGCGTCTTCGGCCAGTTTCATCAGATCGGGCAGTTTGCGGTCATACCGTTCGGCCAATTCGCCACACCGCGTCGCCAGCCGTTGCGCCACTCGGTCCAGCTCGCCCTCAGCCTTCGCCGCCAGCGTCGCCAGCCACTTGTCATCGATCACCAGCGTTTTGGCCTCTGCCAGCGACAGCTTGGGATATTGCTTCACCGCCGCCTCATCGAGTGCGGCCTTCGCCGCCTTCACTGCGGCCTTGGCGTCCTTGATCGCGTCGGTCAGCTTCAACGCATCGTTGATGTGGAAGAATTCGAGGAAATCGGGCAGCAGCTCGACAAACTCCTCACGCCAGCCATCCGGCGCGACCTTCCGCTGCTTCTCAGCAAGCTCGTAGCGCTTGAACACGCCCTTATCGAATTCAGCCACCAGTTCGGCCCGCCGCTTCTTCGCGGCCTTCACATCCAGCGCGCCGCTTTCGTCCACAGCGTCGGACAGGTCTCCTTCTTCGCCGCCATGTTCCTCGATCAGCGCCTCAAGCTCGCCCTCCAGCCGCTCGACCTCGCCCTCCAGCCGCTCAACCTCCGCCGCCTCATCGGCAAAATAGCGCGCGACGATGAGCGCGGGCGGGATTAGTTCGGCCTTGAGGTAAAGCGCGCTCTTGCCACTGCCCAGCTTGATGTCCGGCTCTTCGGCGAATTTGCCCGTCTTGTCATCCTCATTCTCTTTGACCTTGACCAGCTTGCGGATCAGCTTGGCGGCATCCCAGCCGTCAATGGCAAGGATACCCGCATCGTCCTGCATCACCTCGTCCCAATAGGACATGAGGTGCTGATACACGTCATAGCCATCGATCAGCGGCACGGCGGCGAACCGCGCCAGCAAATCCTCTGACAGGGTATGGATCAGCGTGGATGGGCTGTCGCCGACGCCGAATGCTTCGAGCGCGGGCCGGTGGGCAGCCCGCCATCCTTCAAATGCGGTATAAACTGCCCGCCCATAGGCGGCAAAGTCCTCCCCGCCGCGAATGACCGCCTTCAATTCCATCGGCGTGACCAAGGGTGACACGGTGCCAGGGCGTGGCCCTTCTCCGAACAGGCGCGTGCGCGTTTCAGCCAGCACGTCCCAATAGGGTTGCAGCGCATCAATATCCGTCGCCGGAATGCCGCCGCGCAGGTGCGCCTCGATATCGTGCAAATCCTCGGCGCTGCTGCCGTCGATGTAGCGCGGGATATTGAGGTTGCAGCCCTCGGCCTCGATCCGTTTGAACGAGACCATCTCGGCATAGCCGGTGACGTGCTCCCCAAAACTCCTCCAGTCATAACTGGAGTCCGGGGTTATCATCGTGCCCTTGTGGGCAGGGTTGCACAACCCG
>NZ_MKWJ01000010.1:0-113898 GCF_001899725.1 Sphingomonas sp. 67-41
TGTCTTTATCTGAGTATCCGACGCCTAGAAGCCGCCAGAACCCAGGGCCGCCGCCCACATGTCCCTTCATCTAAATCACTATGTCAAAGAGCGCGTTCCTGCTCGAAGCGGCGCTTCGAACATCCCTTGAAGGGCCCCAGTCGGCAGCACCGAAGTGCCGCAACCGATTTGTGAACGTCCCGAACCGGAGGACCGGTTGGAGCAGAGAGGCGAGCGCCTCGTTGCCGGGAGGGCGCCATCTATGTGCCCGACCGATTCCCGTCAACCCGAAAAATGCACTTTTTTCCGATCTTCGCATTTTTTCGGTTCGGCCCGCGGCTTCCGCCCCGGATCGCCGCTGCGAACGGAGCGAAGGCACCCTTCGCCGGGAGGGAGCGCCCCTCGCCTTCCCCGCCCCCTTCCCAGATGAAGCACAGTCCCCGGCACGGGCCAGGAGCAACGGCCGCCACGCCCCCAACTGCGCCGGCCGTTTGTGAAACAAATCGGACACATGCGTCCATCGCCGCTCGTGAAACCGGCCGATCACGGTCTACGTGCCATGCTTCGACTGCTCGGATACGGGACAGATGCCGCTACGGAAACCATGTCCGAACAAGGGTAATTACTTGTTCAGCATGATATGGTCCAAGTTCGACTCACAGGTATTTCGGGGGAATTACGATGGTTCGGCGAACGGATGCTGTGCGGCTCGCGCGGCTCGCGGCGCTGGTGGATGCGACGGGCGACGCAGTCGATGCCGATCGGCTGACCCGCATCCAGCGATCGGACTTCATTTCGGAAATCGGCGCCGTCCTCTCGCTGCTCGCCGATCGATCGGCGGCGCTGTCGCATGCGCTCGAGCGGCTGCGGGATCGCATTGCCGGTGCCGGCGCCCCGCGCCGTCCGCGCCAGGCCGACCGCAAGCTGTTCGGCACGCTCGCCCGGCACCTGAAGCGCATCGGCCTGCTGCTCGCCATGGGCACCGCCGCCTGGGCGACCACCGCCGCCGCCAATACCAGCGTGTCGCGCATGGCGCTCACCAAGGCGATGATGGCGCCGATGCCCACGCCGCCTCCCCTGCCCGTCGTCGCGGTGGGCGACCTGGTGCACAACCCGGTGACCGATGCCGACGAACGCGTCGTCGAAGTGATCAACGCCGCGCTGGTCCGCACCGACCAGAACAACACGATCCTGCTCGCCAACACCGTGGGCCAGACCTTCACCGACACCAACACCAACATCACCTATACGGTGAGCGCGGTTCAGCTGACATCGGGCCAGGTCACCGGCGTCACGCTCGACAAGAGCGGCGGCGGCACGGTCACCACGCCGATCGTCACCGATGTCAGCGCGGGCGTCGGCTCGGCGCCGCCACCGCAGGGCAACGGATCGACCGGAACGACGAGCTCGGGCTTCACCTTCCCGGCCGCGGCGGGCGACGTCCATCAATATTCGAACGTCCAGCGCGGCGCGAACGGCGGCAATGGCAGCTTCGGTGCCGGCGTCCGGATCTGCATCTTCGGCGGCTGCTTCACCATCGGCGCCAATGCCTCGGCCGGCGGCGCCGGCGCCAACGGGCCGGACATCACCGCGACGGTGACTCCCGCCAACAACGGCAACATCACCACCATCTCGGACAACCTCCCGGGCATCGCGGCGATCAGCGCGGGCGGCAATGGCGGCAATGGCGGCGACGGCGCCGGCAATGTCCGTGGCGGCGCCGGCGGCGGCGCGGGCCGCGGCGGCAATGTCAGCCTGACCTCGAGCGTGACCGTGAGCACCTCGGGCGTGCGCAGCTACGGCATCCTCGCGCAGAGCGTCGCCGGGCGCGGCGGCACCGGCGGCACCGGCTATCTGTTCTCGGGCGGCGGCGCCTCGGGCCCGGCGGCGCAGGGCGGCACCGTCACCGTCAACAATTCCGGCCAGATCCAGACCACCAACACCGGCGCGATCGGCATTCTGGCGCAGAGCCTGGGCGGCAATGCCGGCACCAGCGGCGGCAGCTACGGCATCGTCGGCAATCCCGGTTCGGGCAGCGTTGGCGGCGACGGCGGCAACGTCACCGTCGAGCATAGCGGCATCGTCCGTACCTCGGGCGTCGACGCGATCGGCATCCAGGCCCAGTCGATCGGCGGCACCGGCGGCAATGTCGGCGGCACCGGCGGCATCGCCACGTTCGGCGGCACCGCCGGCAATGGCGGCAATGGCGGCAACGCCACGATCAACGTGCGCGCCGGAGCCGAAGTCACCACCACCAAGAGCGGCGCCTATGGCGTCTTCGCCCAGTCGATCGGCGGCGGCGGCGGCTCGGCGGGCGGCTCGGGCGGCCTGGTCGCCTTCGGATCGGACGGCAGCACGGCGGGCAATGGCGGCATCGCTTCGGTCCTGGTCGAGGCAGGCGCGACCATCACCACCGGCGGCGCCAATGCGCATGGCGTGTTCGTCGAATCGGTCGGCGGCGGCGGCGGTGCGGGCGGCGCCTCGGGCGGCGCGGTCGCGGTCGGCGGCAAGGGCGGGTCCGGCGGCACCGGCGGCGCGGCGAGCGCCACCATCGCCGGCTCGGTCCGCACCGGCGGCGTCGACGCGCGCGGCGTGTTCGTCCAGTCCGTGGGCGGCGGCGGCGGCTCGGCCGAGGGCACCGGCGGCCTCGTCTCGATCGGCGGCAGCGGCACCGGCGGCGGCCTGGCGGGCAGCGCCTCGGCCAGCATCGCCGCAACCGGCAGCGTCGTCACCACCGGCAAGGGCGCCGACGCAGTGTTCGTGCAATCGGTGGGCGGCGGCGGCGGCGCGGGCTCGGGCTCGGGCGGCGTGGTCGCGCTCGGCGGGACGGGCGGCACCGGCGGCAATGGCGGCATGGTCACGGTCGGCAACGCCGGCACGGTCCGCACCGAAGGCGACGGCGCCCGCGGCATCTTCGCCCAGTCGGTGGGCGGCGGCGGCGGCAAGGGCGGCGACAGCGGCGGCCTGGTCACCATCGGCGGCAACGGCTCGGCGGCGAGCACCGGCGGCACGGTGACCATCACCAACACCGGCAGCGTCACCACGTTGCGCAACAATGCCACGGCGATCTTCGCCCAGTCGGTGGGCGGCGGCGGCGGCGACGGCGGCACCACCGGCGGCGTGCTGCTCACCATCGGCGGCAAGGGCGCGAGCGGCGGCAATGCCGGCATCGTCACCGTCAACCACAGCGGCAATATCGGCACCGGCGGCAATGATTCGAACGGCATCTTCGCCCAGTCGATCGGCGGCGGCGGCGGCAATGGCGGCGCGAGCGCGTCGCTGAGCGCATTCGTCGGCGTCGCGATCGGCGGCGCCGGGTCGGCGGGCGGCAATGGCGGCACCGTCGACGTCAACCTCACCCCCCGCTCGGTGACGATCGGCGGCGTGCCGACTCAACTCGATCCGTTCATCGCGACCAGCGGCGACCGCTCGCGGGGCATCCAGCTCCAGTCGATCGGCGGCGGCGGCGGCAATGGCGGCTTCGCGGTCCAGGCGACCGGCGGCTTCTTCGGCGGCGCCAGCGTGGCGATCGGCGGCAGCGGCGGGACCGGCGGGACCGGCGGCCACGTCACGCTCGACGGCGACGCGGTGATCCTCACCACCGGCGACAATGCGCAGGGCATCCTCGCCCAGTCGGTCGGCGGCGGCGGCGGCGCCGGCGGCTTCACCGTCTCGGTCGCCGCCGCGGCGGGGCCGGCGCTCGGCGCATCGATCTCGCTCGGCATCGGCGGATCGGGCGGCACCGGCGGCAATGGCGGCCTGGTCGAAGTCCATTCGGGCGGCGCGATCCAGACCGATGGCGATTTCTCGACCGGCCTGCTCACCCAGTCGGTCGGCGGCGGCGGCGGCAATGGCGGGTTCAACGTCTCGGCGGCAGTCGCGGCGGGCGGCGGCGGCGCGGTCTCCTTCGCCGTCGGCATCGGCGGCAAGGGCGCCAATGCCGGCAATGGCGGCGTGGTAGACACCGATTTCGACGGCACGATCTCCACCGGCGGCGACGATGCCGGCGGCGCGGTGATCCAGTCGGTCGGCGGCGCCGGCGGCTCGGGGGGCTTCAACGTCTCGGGCGCGGTAAGCTTCGCGGGCACCACCAGCGTGGGCGTCGCGGTGGGCATCGGCGGCGCGGGCGGCGGCGGCGGCGACGGCGGCAAGGTGACCGGCCGCGTCGGCGGCAACGTCCAGACCACCGGCGACCGCGCCACCGGCGTGCTGATCCAGTCGGCCGGCGGCGGCGGCGGCAATGGCGGGTTCAACATCGCGGGCTCGATCTCGGGCAGCGGCTCCTATGCCGGCGGCATATCGGTCGGCCTGGGGGGCGCCGGCGCGGGCGGCGGCGGCGGCGGCGACGTCACCGGCACCGCGGCGGGCACGATCTATACTTCGGGCGACCAGTCCGACGGCCTCCTCGTCCAGAGCCTGGGCGGCGGCGGCGGTTCGGGCGGGTTCAACATCTCCGGATCGATCGCGGGCAGCGCGACCTTCGGCGGCGGCCTGTCCGTCGGCCTGGGCGGCGCGGGCGGCACCGGCGGCAATGCCCTGCACGCCACCGGCACCGCGCTGGGCGCGGTCCACACGCTCGGCGACCAGTCGCGCGGCGTGGTGGTCCAGTCGAACGGCGGCGGCGGCGGCGTCGGCGGATTCAACGTCTCGGGCAGCATCGGCGGTTCGGGCAGCTATGGCGCGGCAGTCAATATCGGCCTGGGCGGTTCCGGCGGCGGGGCCGGCAATGGCGGCGAAGTCGATGCGAGCGCCGTATCGATCCTGACCGAGGGCAACCAGTCGGGCGGCTTCCTCGCGCAGAGCGCCGGCGGCGGCGGCGGCGCGGGCGGGTTCAACGTCGCAGGCGGGATGAGCTTCGGCGGCACCGCCGCGGGCGCGCTCTCGGTCGGCCTGGGCGGCTCGGGCGGCGGCGGCGGCAACGCCATGCGCGTCGGCGCGACGGTGACCGGCAATGTCGTCACCCTTGGCGACCAGTCGACCGCGATCACCGCGCAGAGCCTCGGCGGCGGCGGCGGCACCGGCGGCTTCAACGTCTCGGGCGGCATCGGCATTTCGGGCACCATCGCCGGTGCGATCAATATCGGCATCGGCGGTTCGGGCGGCAGCGGCGGCGACGCGGGCATCGTCAAGCTCGACGTGACCGGCACCACCGCGACCGCGGGCGACAAGAGCGACGGCATCCTGGCGCAGAGCGTCGGCGGCGGCGGCGGCGCGGGCGCGTTCAACGTCTCGGGCGGCATCGCGGTGGCCAAGGACGGCGCCGGCACGCTCGGCATCGGCCTGGGCGGCGCGGGCGGCAGCGGCGGCGACGGCAAGGCCGTCACGCTCAACGTGAACCAGGGCGTTGCCGACACCGGCGATACGCTGGTCGCGGTCTCCACCGAGGGCGACGACGCCCGCGGCATCGTCGCGCAGAGCCTGGGCGGCGGCGGCGGCAACGGCGCGTTCAACGTCACCGGCGGCATTGCCGGCTCGAAGAGCGGCGCCGGCAATATCGGCGTCGGCATCGGCGGCGCCGGCGCCACCGCAGGCAATGCCGAAGCAGTGATCGCCAACATCAATGGCGACGTCGCCACGCGCGGCGCGCGTTCGGGCGGCGCGCTGATCCAGTCGGTCGGCGGCGGCGGCGGCAATGGCGGGTTCAACGTCTCCGGCGGCATCGCGGTCTCGAAGGAACTCACCGGCAACGTGCTGGTCGGCGTCGGCGGGTTCGGCGGCGCGGGCGGCGACGCGGGCACGGTCGACGCGGCCCTGACCAGCGACATCGGCACCCGCGGCGACGATTCGCTGGGCCTCACCGTGCAGAGCCTGGGCGGCAGCGGCGGCAATGGCGCGTTCAACGTCACCGGCGGCCTCAGCCTCAGCGCCGGCAATGGCAGCTCGGGCACGCTGGGCGTGGGCGTCGGCGGCTTCGGTGACAGCGGTGGGAATGCCAAGGCGGTCACCGCCGCGCTCACCGGCGACGTCGCGACGCTCGGCGCGCGCAGCGGCGCGATCCTGATCCAGTCGGCCGGCGGCGGCGGCGGCAATGGCGGGTTCAACGTTACCGGCAGCATCGCCCTTTCCAGCGGCGGCACCGGCACGCTCGGTATCGGCATCGGCGGCTTCGGCGGCGATGGCGGCGACGCGGCCACGGTCGACGCCACGCTTTCGGGCAATGTCGCCACCAGCGGCGCGGAATCGGCCGGCGCGCTGATCCAGAGCCTGGGCGGCGGCGGCGGCAACGGCGCATTCAACGTCACCGGCTCGCTCTCGATCTCGGCAGGCAACAACACCTCCATCGGCGCCGCGATCGGCATCGGCGGCTTTGGCGGCGACGGCGGCATCAGCCAGAAGGTCACCGCCAGCGTGACCGGCGACTATCGGACCCGTGGCGGCGATTCGGCCGGCGTGGTGGCGCAGAGCATCGCGGGCGGCGGCGGCGCGGGCGGGATCAATGTCTCCGGCGCGATCGCCCTCTCCACCGGCACCGCGGGCACCGCCTCGATCGGTATCGGCGGCTTTGGCGGCGATGGCGGCAAGGCCGGCGATGTCGATCTCACCCGCATCGGCGACACCGTGACCAGCGGCACCGATTCCGACGGCGTCGTCGCGCAGAGCATCGGCGGCGGCGGCGGCCGCGGCGGCATCAACGTGGCCGCCGGCATCGCGGGCAGCACCAGCGGCAGCACCGGCGCGTTCGGCTTCGGCCTGGGCGGCTTCGGCGGCGGCGGCGGCGAGGCGGGCAACGTCACCGCGCGCGTGACCGGCAACGTGCTCGCAACGGGCAATGGCGGCGTGGTCGCGCACGCGGCGCAGACGATCAACTTCCTCGGCTTCGACTTCACCTTCCCCGCCTATCGCACGATCGCGAACGGTTCGAACGGCGTGATCGCGCAGAGCGTGGGCGGCGGCGGCGGCCAGGGCGGGCTCAACGTCACCGGCCAGATCGCCCTCACCTCGCCCGGCTCGAGCAGCGCGAGCCGCGTCGCCTCGCTGGGCATCGGCGGTTTCGGCGGCGATGGCGGCAATGCCGGCACGGTCGACCTGACCGTCAAGGCGCCGGGCACCGACCGGGTGCAGGTCGTCGCGTCGGGCGACGAGCGTTCGGCGGTGATCGCCCAGTCGCTCGGCGGCAGCGGCGGCATCGGCGGGATCAACGTCTCGGGCGGCATCTCGCTCGACGGCCAGCTCACCGTCGGGATCGGCGGGTTCGGCGGCGATGGCGGCCTGGGCCGCAAGGTGACCGCCAATGTCGATGCCGACCTGTTCGCCCAGGGCGCCAGGGCGCGCGGCCTGCTCGTCCAGTCGGTCGGCGGCGGCGGCGGCACCGGCGGCATCAACATCTCGGGCGGGATCACCGCCGATAGCACCGCCACGGAGCCGACGCTGGTCTTCGGCATCGGCGGCTTCGGCGGCGCGGGCAATGCCAGCGGCGATGTGATCGCCACCCAGAATGGCCAGGTGTTGGTCGACGGCTATGAAGCCGCCGGCATCATCGTCCAGTCGGTCGCGGGCGGCGGCGGCGATGGCGGGCTAAACGTCTCGGCGGCGCTCAACAATGCCGGCGCCGGCAAGTCGAAGCTCACCGGCGTCGCGCTCGCCGCGGGCCTGGGCGGCACCGGCGGCACCGGCGCCGATGCGGGCGACGTCACTTTCACCAGCAACGGCAATGTGCTGGTCAACACCAAGGTGACCACCGGCGCCGGCGGCGCGGTCACGCTTTCGGCGACCGACTATGTCGGCAAGGCGCCGGGCATCCTCGTCCAGTCGGTCGGCGGCGGCGGCGGCCAGGGCGGCATCGACGTGGCCGGCGCGGTCTCGCGCCAGGGCGCGCCGATCGCGCTCGGCATCGGCGGGACCGGCGGCGCGGGCGGCAATGCCGGCGACGTGACGGTGACGCGCGGCTACACCATGGTCGGCGGCATCGAGACCGAGACGCCGGGCCTGATCCGCACTTTCGGCGACGAATCGAACGGCATGACCGTACAGTCGATCGGCGGCGGCGGCGGCAATGCCGGCTTCAACCTGGTGCTCGACGTGACGCTGGCGCCGGCGGGCAACAGCCCGTTCGCGGCGGTGGTCAATGTCGGCGGCGCGGGCGGCGACGCGGGCGCGGGCGGCGACGTCACGCTGCGGCATCGCGGCGACATCGGCACCAGCGGCGCGCTGAGCGACGGCATCCTTGCCCAGTCGATCAGCAAGGGCGGCGGCAACGGCACCTTCAACCTGGCTGGCGGCTATACCCGCGATGCCAACCAGCTCAACCTGAGCATCGGCGGACGCGGCGGCATCGGCGGCGAAGCGGGCGATGTCGAAGTCAGCCAGGACGGGACGATCGTCACCACCGGCGAGCGTTCGATCGGCATCCATGCCCAGTCGATCGGCGGCGGCGGCGGCAATGCCTCGTTCGATTTCGGCCTGGTGCCGGGCGCGAAGAACCAGTTCGCGCTGAGCCTCGGCCAGTCCGGCGGCACCGGCGGCACCGGCGGCGAGGTTACGGTGAACGCCAAGGGCGCGATCGACACCAGCGGCGGCTATTCCTCGGCGATCTTCGCCCAGTCGGTCGGCGGCGGCGGCGGCAACAGCGGCTCGTTCAAGATCGGCGGCACGGTGGGCACCGGCAGCGGCACCTCGGCGCAGAGCTTCGCCGGCAGCGTCGGCGTCGGCCTGGACGGCGGCGTCGGCGCGACCGGCGGCGCGGTCTCCGTCGTCAACGCGGCGAACCTCACCACGCGCGGCGTCGAATCGCGCGGCATCTGGGCGCAGAGCATCGGCGGATCGGGCGGCGCGGGCGGCAGCGGCACCGGCGTGATGGTCAACACCACGGCGGCGCTCACGGTCGCGGTGGGCGGCACCGGCGGCGTCGGCTCGAAGAGCTCGACGGTCGATGTCGGCAACAGCGCGCGGATCGTCACCGGCGGCGACGATGCGGACGGCATCCTCGCCCAGTCGATCGGCGGCGGCGGCGGCACCGGCGGCTTCGCGGCAAGCATCGCGCTCCAGTACAAGGGCAGCGGCAACACCTCGAACACCATGGGCATCGCGGTGGGCGGCTCCGGCGGCACCGCCGGCGTGGGCGACACGGTGACGGTGACCAACACCGGCGTGATCGCCACCACTGGGGCGCGCGCCTTCGGCATCCGCGCCCAGTCGATCGGCGGCGGCGGCGGCATCGGCGGTGCGGTCATCGACTTCCGTGCCCAGGGCAAGAGCGCCAACAACTCGATCAACGTCAATGTCGGCGGCGCCGGCGGCACGGGCGAGAAGGCCGGCGACGTCGCGGTCACCAACGAGGGCCTGATCTGGACCAAGGGCGAGGATGCCGCGGGCATCAGCGCCAATTCGATCGGCGGCGGCGGCGGCGATGCGGGCCTGGTGCTCCAGCTCGCGGTGGGCGCCACCGGTGCGGACAAGCAGACCCACAGCGCCCGCGTCACCATCGGCGGCAATGGCGGCAGCGGCGGCGCGGGCGGCAAGGTCACCGTGGTCAACCGCGACACCGGCGGCACCAATTCGGGCGACATCCTCACCGAGGGCAAGGGCGCCTATGGCATCTTCGCCCAGTCGCTGGGCGGCGGCGGCGGCAACAGCTCGACCATCCTGGCGCTGACCGGCGTCTCCTCCGGCAAGGACAGCGTCGCCTTCGGGTTCAATTTCGGCGCGGTCGGCGGCAGCGGCAATATCGGCGGCGTGGTCGACGTGACCAATGCCGGCACGATCGAGACCAAGGGCGAAGGCGCCCACGGCATCCTCGCCCAGTCGATCGGCGGCGGCGGCGGCAATGGCGGGATGGCGCTCACCGGCAGCCTGCTGATCGGCGCCCCCACTTCGGCGCCGCTGATCGCGATCGGCGGCGTGGGCGGCAATGGCGGCAATGGCGGCGCGGTCACCGTGACCAACAGCGGGTCGATCCTCACCCGCGGCGCCAAGGCGAACGGCATCGTCGCGCAGAGCATCGGCGGCGGCGGCGGCAATGCCGGCCTGGGCGTGGCGCTCACGCCGGAGCCTGCGAGCCTGACCCTGTCGAACACGATCGCGCTGATCGTCGGCCTCACCGGCGGCGGCACCGGCGGCACCGGCGGCGCGGTCACCGTCAACCAGACCGGCGACATCACCGTGCTCGGCGCCGGCTCGCAGGCGATCGTCGCCGAGAGCATCAATGGCGGCGGCGGCACGCTGGGTTTCGACTTCAGCGGCATCACCGGCCTGCCGGGCCTGCCCGTGGTCGGCCCCGGCGGCAATACCCAGCGGCCCAACCCGCTGCTCGTCGCCCGCGCGGGCGCCGACGGCGCGTCCGGCATGAACGCCGGCAAGGTGACGGTGAATTCGAACGGCACGATCGGCGCGGGCGGGCGCAACGGCGTCGGCATCAGCAACCAGGCGATCGGCGGCGGCGGCGGCACGATCGACATCGACCTCGACATCGTCGCGCTCCACGACCCGACGGTCACCGACCCGCAGGCGCCCATCGGCGTCCGGCTGGCGCTGGGCGGCCTGGGCGGCGCCGACAATGACGGCGGCGACATCACCGGCAGCCATTCGGGCAGCGTCACCACCAATGGCGACGGTGCCGCCGGCGCACTGACCCAGTCGATCGGCGGCGGCGGCGGCCGCGGCATCATCGACGTCACCGCCGAACTGGCGTCCTTCTTCGCCGGCGCCTCGATCACGCTCGGCGCCGACGGCACCACCGGCGCGTCGGGCGGCGCGATCCAGCGCGGCATGACCGGCGCGATCAGCACCACCGGCAAGTTCGCCCCCGGCGCGATCGTCCAGTCGATCGGCGGCGGCGGCGGCTCGGCGATCGTCGAGATCGCCCTGGGCACCGGCGCCACCGCGGCCGCGCCCAGCGTGCTGAACATCGACTCCACCGCGTCCGGCACCGCCCCCACCGCGAACCTTTCGCCGGAAAGCCAGCGCGCACTGGCCTATTGGCTGGCAGGCGCGGGCGCGGATCCGCTGGCGGTCGCACCGCGCGCGGTTCCGCCGACCGTCATCACGCTCGGCGCCAATGGCGGCGCCGGGCTCGACGGCGGTACGGTCACCCTCGCCTATGCCGGCGGCTTCGCCACGCTGGGCGACTATTCGCCGGCGCTGGTCGTCCAGTCGATCGGCGCGGGCGGCGGCGAAGTGCGCCTCACCGGCGGCAGCGCGAGCGTCACCCTGGGCGGCAGCGGCGGCGCGAGCGGCAATGGCGGCAGCGTCACCGTGTCGAACAACGGCGCCGTCCAGACCGCCGGCAACCATGCGCACGGCGTGTTCCTCCAGTCGATCGGCGGCGGCGGCGGCGCGGTGCTCGGCGCAGTCGATTCCGCCAGCATCGCCTTCAACGCGGCCAACACCGGCAATGGCGGCGCGATCCGCTTCGACCAGACCGGCAACATCGCGGTGCTCGGCGCCAATTCGGTCGGCGTGGTGGCGCAGTCGCTCGGCGGCGGCGGCGGCTGGGTCGAGGGGATATTCGCCGGCAACGGCACCGGCACGGGCGCCGGCGGCGCGATCGACCTGCGCCTTTCGGGCTCGGTCTTCGCGGCCGGCCTGAACGCGACCGGCATCTTCGCCCAGAGCCAGGGCAGCACCGGCGCGGGCAATATCCGGGTCACCGCCAACAACCTGGTGCGCGGCGGTGCCGGCACCGGCGCGGGCATCCGCCTGGCCGGCGGCGCGGCCAACCTGATCCAGCTCACCGCCGGCTCGATCAGCGCGGTCTCCGGCCTCGCGATCGACACCGGCGCGGGCAACGACCGGGTGGAGAACAGCGGCACGATCATCGGCAATGTCGACCTGGGCAGCGGGGCCAACGCGCTGGTCAACAACGCGAACGGCACCTTCATCGCCTTCAGCCGGATCGACCTGCGCGACGGCGCGGGTTCGAGCGGCAGCTTCGCCAATGCGGGCGACTTCCAGATGGGCCTGGCCGCCAGCCGCACCCCGATCGACCTGCTGAACGGCGCCACCTTCGCCAACCTGGACGGCGTCGGCACGCCCGCGACCAACCTGCTCTACGGTGCCCGCGTCATCAACACGGTCGACCTCGACGGCGATTTCACCCAGAGCGCAACCGGCCACATGGCCTTCGACGTCGCGTTCGGCCCCTATGCGTCGGACCGGGTCAATGTGAGCGGCAATACCAGCGTGGCCGGCACCGGCGACGTCATCCTCACCTGGATGCAGGACAAGAACCCGGTCACCCTGTTCGCCACGGCAGGCACGGCGACCAACAACGGGCTCGCCATCCGCGACACGCTGGCGGTCGACTATCGCGTGCTGGCCAACAGCGCCGGCATCCAGCTCGCCTTCGACACCAATTTCGGCCAGCCCTTCCTCAACCGCAACGAGCGCGCGCTCGGTGCCTATATGGACCGCGCGGTGACGGCGGGCAGTTCGGCGGGGATCGGCCGCCTGCTCGCCCTGCTCGGCAACATCCAGGCCGGTAGCGAGGCCCAGTATCGCGCGATCTTCGATCAGCTGAACCCCGAACCCTATCTGATCGCCTCGCTCACCCAGTTCGGCGCGGCGCGCGACTTCTCGTCCAACCTGTTCGGCTGCGGCACGCCCGCCGGCCCGGCGGGCGATGGCTGCGTGTGGAGCCAGGCCGGCGGCCATGTCTTCCGGCGCAGCGGCGACGGCGAGCATGCCAGCGTCCGCGGCGATACCGACGGCCGCTTCCGCGCCGGCTTCGAGAAGCCGCTGGGCGGCGACTGGATGATCGGCGGCGCGATCGGCTATGACAGCCTCGGCAATGCCAGGATCGACGGGCTGCGCGCCAATTCGGACGGCGACGGCGTCCATGCCGGCATCGGCGCGCGCTATGCGGGGACGAGCGGCGCGCAGTTCGCCGCCTCGGTGAGCGGCGGCTGGCAATGGACCGAGCTGCGCCGCGGCGTGAACATCTTCGATCCGCGCCAGGGCGTCGGCAACCAGGGCACCGGCTATCTCCAGGGCAGCGCCGAGGCGGCCTGGGTGCTCGGCCAGGGCATGGTGTTCGCCCGGCCGGCGGTGCGCGGCTTCGTCACCGCGCTGCGCCAGGGCGGCTTCGCGGAGCGCGGGCTCGAGGGCCTGGGCGTCGAGAGCCTCTCCCATACGCAGTGGATCGGCACCGTCGCGCCCGAACTGAGCCTGGGCGTGCGGCTGGCCGGCAACGGGCCGACCAGCGCGACCTTCGCGATCACGGGCGGCGGCGTGTTCAACACCACCGACCGGATCGCGGCGCCGTTCCGCCTGCTCGGCGGCAACGCCTCGGCCGCGCCGGCGACGATCACCACGCTGATGGATCGCCAGGCCGCGCATGTCGGCGCGGAGCTGCGCGTGGTGGGCAACGAGAACCTGTCACTGCGGCTCGGCTATGATGGCGAGTTCGGCAAGCGCACCAGGGACCACCGCGCCAGCCTGAGCGCCCGCATCCGCTTCTGATCGCGCGCGCTGCCCAGGGCATGGGGCGGGCCCCGGGCAGCCTATGGATCGGAGGGCTCATATTCTCCCCCGTCATCCCGCGAAGGCGGGGATGACGGGAGGCGCCCGGACGACGAAGGAAATCGGGGCAACGAGCAAGCCAGGGCCTGGGCCCATCCCCGCCCCATGCCTATCGCATGGTGCGGATCTCGTCGTCCCGGCCCGTCATTTCCCAGCGGATCAGCGAGATCGGGATCGAGCCCGCCGCGCGGAAGCGATCGTGGAACGTCTTGATGTCGAACCCGTCGCCTTCGCGCATCGCCACATCGGCGAGCAGCTTCTCCAGCTCCACCTTGCCCATGTAATAGCCGATGCCATAGCCGGGCTGGCGCAGGTACAGCTCGATGTCGAACTGGGCGACGGCATCGCCCGGCTGCATCCATTTGGGCGTGCGCGCGATCAGCGAGGCATTGGCCTGTTTCCAGGTCCATTCGTTCGCCTGCATCTTCAGCTCGGGCAGGATGCGCGCGGCGCGCTTGGCGCCCAGGATATAGTCGATCTCGCGCGCCTTGGGCCGGTCCTCCAGCATGCCCGACTGGATCAGGAACTCCTCAAGATAGAAGGCCCAGCCTTCGTTGCGCAGCCCGTTGACGAAGAACAGCCGCGGCTGCCCGCGCACCGGGCGCGTGTCGCGCGCCGCCTGGAGCTCGTCAAAGGCATGGCCGGGCAAATTGTGCGCGCGCAGCGGCCGGCCGTCGCGGAATTCGGCCTGGAAGAAGAAATGGAGATGCTGCGGCGGATCGAACAGGCCCGGCCTGGATGGATCCTTCTCGAAGGGGAACTCGTACGGCCCCTCCTCCGGATCATGCTTCACATAGTCCGGGATCGTCACCCACTGGCCGTCGCGCAGGAACTTGAGCAGGTCCTCATCCTCCTGCTTGCGCTTGGCGTCGAACTCGGCGCGGGTCTTGACCGGCTCGGGCATCGGGATCGCGCGGTCGCGATGCTCCTCGATCTTCAGAAAGGCGAGCTGGCGCTGATATTCGCGCTCGCCGATCACCCGGACCTCCTCCGGCGTGTAGGGCAGCAGCAGCACATGCCTGAGATACCAGGCATAATTCTCCGCCCCCACGCCGCCATAGGCGGGGAGCCCGGCCTCGATGCCCTCCAGCCACGCCTTGAACGCCGCGGCCGCCGCCTGGGCGCGCTTCGCCGGGGCGACGAGCGATGGCTGGCGCTTCGCCGCGTCCGCAGCCAGCGCGCCATAGACGTTCACTTCCACCTGCTTCTGCACGATCGCCAGCCGGGCAAGGTCGCCGCGCGCATCGGTGAGGTTCGCCCGTGCCTGGCGCAGCGCCTCGGGCACGGCGTCGAGCCGGGCGGCCAGCGCCGCCGCCTCGTCCTTTGCGATCGGCAGCCTGGGGATGGCGATGGCGCCGTGCATCTTGGGCCCGAAGCCGAGATTGGTGGTGCTGTAGAAAGCCGGGTCGCGCTTCCAGGGCTGCATCACCCGGTGCTGGAACTCCAGCCCGCGCATCTCGGCAAGCGCCACCATGTAATCGACGCGCCGCGGGATCGGCCATGCGCTGTCGTCGATCGCCGCCAGCCGTGCCTCGAAGCGCTGGAGCCCGGCATAGTGGCGCGCCATTGCCTGGGGCGAATAATCGGGCACGCCCTTCACCATCGGCGGCGGCACGAAGGCGCGGAACTCCCTGTAGAGCGCGAGCAGCGCGTCATAGCCCTGCGGGGCCTGCGCCTCGGCCTGGGCGCAGGCGGGCCCGGCCAGCAGGAGGGGAAGCGCCGGCAGGGCCAGCAAGGCGGCGGCAAGTCCCAGACGCTTCTTCATCCTCTTCTCTCCCCGAATTCCATGGCTCGACGCGCTCAAAGCGCGTTGAAGAACCGGCCGAGCCGCTCCATCGCCTCGGCCACCCGCGCCTCGGATTCCGATCCGAAGCAGACGCGCAGATGCCCCTCTCCGCCCGGCCCGTAAAAGCTGCCGGATTCGACCACGACATGCGCTTGCCTGAGGATCGCCATGGCAAGATCCTGCGAGGAACGGCCGGTGCCGCGGATATCCGGAAAGGCATAGATGGTCCCTTCCGGCTCGGCGCAGGTGACGCCGGGCATCTGGTTCAGTGCCTGGACGACGATGTCGCGCTTGCGGCGATCCGCCTCGACCATCGCCAGCATCGCGTCCTGCGGCCCCTCCACAGCGGCGCGGGCGCCTTCCTGGATGAATACGTTGACATGAGTCACGTCGGTCATGGTGATGCGCAGGATCGCGGGCATCAGCTTCGCATCGGCGGTCAGATAGCCGATCCGCCAGCCGTCCATCGAATAGGCCTTGGTGAAGGCGAAGCAGGTGATCGTCCGGTCGCGCATGCCGGGCAGGCTGGCGATGCTGACATGCTCGGCCTTGCCATAGGTGATGTATTCATAGACCTCGTCGGACAGCACCAGCAGGTCGTGCTCGATCGCCAGGTCGGCGACGTGCTGCAGCTCCGCGCGGCTATAGACGCGGCCGGTGGGATTGGCCGGGTTGACCAGCACGATCATCCGGGTGCGGTCGGTGATCCGGGCGGCGATCTTCTCCTTCGAGATCGCGAAATTGTCCGCCTTGTCGAGCTCGGCGATCACCACCTTGCCGCCGGCCAGCTCGGTCTTGCCGATATGCTGGGGGTAATAGGGATCGAGCAGGATCACTTCGTCGCCCGGATCGATCGCGGCCATGAAGGCGGCGAACGAGGCATGGGTGAGCCCGTTGCACACCAGTATCTCGTCCACCCCGTAATCCAGGCCATTGAACGCGGCGAGCTTCCCCGCGAGCGCCTGGCGGAAGGAGAGCGTGCCGCGGAAATCGCCGTAATGGACGATGCCCGCGTCGAGCGCGGCCTTGGCGGCGTCCTTGATGTGCGCCGGCGTGTCGGCGTGCGGCCGGCCGAACTCGAGATGGATCAGGTCCACCCCCGCCGCATCCAGCTTCGCCGCTTCGTCGTACATGCCGAAGCTCTTCTTCGATCCGCCCGTCAGGCGCTGTGCCGGCCACTTCATCCCTAGACCTCCCACGACTCCGATACCCGTGATTAATTGCGTGATATATGATATTTCAAGCTTGAAATTTCAGGCTTGAAGCATTTACGCTCCTGGCGCTAGATTGAGACGGACTGGAGTCGCCGCGATGGAGTCGGGTCAATGAAGATCGCATGCGTGGGCGGCGGGCCGGCGGGCCTCTATTTCGCCATCTCGATGAAGGTGCGCGACAGTGCGCACGAGATCCATGTGTTCGAACGCAACCGCCCCGACGACACGTTCGGCTGGGGCGTCGTCTTCTCGGACCAGACGGTCGAGAATCTGATGGCGAACGATCCCGTCAGCGGCGAGACGATCCGCGGCGAGTTCGCCCATTGGGACGATATCGACGTGCACATCCATGGCGCGTGCATCCGTTCCTCTGGGCACGGCTTCATCGGCATCGGCCGCAAGCGGCTGCTGGCGATCCTGCAGGCGCGCGCCCGCGAACTGGGCGTGGTGCTGCATTTCCAGCACGAGGCGGGGCCGGACCTGGCCGATTGGGCGGATTACGATCTCGTCATCGCCGCCGACGGCGCCAACAGCCGCATCCGGGGCGCGCATGCCGACCGGTTCGACGTCGACATCCAGGTACGCCGGAACAAGTTCTTCTGGTTCGGCACCAGCAAGGTGTTCGACGCCTTCACCTTCGCCTTCGAGGAGACAGAGGCGGGCTGGGTCTGGGCGCACGCCTATCGCTTCGACGACGATCTCTCGACCTTCATCGTCGAGATGGATCCGGCGACCTGGCACGGCCTGGGCCTCGACGCGATGGACCAGCCCGAGGCGATCGCGCTGTGCGAGAAGATCTTCGCGAAGCAGCTGGGCGGCCATGGCCTGATGTCCAACGCCACGCACCTGCCCGGCCCCCAGGCCTGGCTCAACTTCCGCCGGATCGTCACCGGCCGCTGGTCGCACGACAAGTTCGTCCTGCTCGGCGATGCGGCGCACACCGCGCATTTCTCGATCGGATCGGGCACCAAGCTGGCGCTGGAGGATGCGATCAAGCTGGCGGAGGTGCTCAATCGTCCGGGGCTCGGCCGCGCCCAGGCGCTGGAGGAATATCAGGCCGAGCGCAATGTCGAGGTGCTCAAGCTGCAGAACAGCGCGCGCAACTCGACGGAGTGGTTCGAGACGCTCGACCGCTATCTGCCCTTCGCGCCGATCCAGTTCGCCTATTCGCTGCTCACGCGCTCGCAGCGGGTGAGCCACGAAAATCTCCGCCTGCGCGATCGAGAGTGGCTGGAAGGCGTCGAAAGCTGGTTCCAGTCGCAGTCGCCGGGCGGAAGAAGCAACGAACCGGTCCCGCCGATGTTCGCGCCGTACAGATTGCGCGAAATGCCGCTGGCGAACCGTATCGTGGTTTCGCCCATGGCCATGTATTCCGCCGTCGAGGGCACCCCGAACGACTTCCACCTGGTCCATTACGGTGCCCGCGCCCAGGGCGGCGCGGGGCTGGTCTATACCGAGATGACCTGCGTCTCGCCCGAGGGCCGGATCACCCCCGGCTGCCCCGGCATGTACGCGCCCGAGCATGTGGCGGCGTGGCGGCGGATCACCGATTTCGCCCATGCGAACAGCGGCGCGAAGATCTGCCTCCAGCTCGGCCATTCGGGCGCCAAGGGCTCCACGAAGATCGGCTGGGAGGGGATGGACGCGCCGCTGGACGACGGCAACTGGCCGCTCATCGCCGCTTCCGACGTGCCGTGGAGCGCAGGCAATGCCTCACCCCGCCCGATGACCCGCGCGGATATGGACATGGTGCGCGACCAGTTCGTCGCCGCCGCGCGCATGGCGGTGGAAGCCGGCTTCGACATGATCGAGCTGCACGCCGCGCACGGCTATCTGCTCTCCAGCTTCATCACCCCGCTCCAGAACACGCGCACCGACGGCTATGGCGGCAGCCTGGAGAACCGCCTGCGCTATCCGCTCGAAGTGTTCGCGGCGATGCGCGCCGTCTGGCCCGCCGAGCGGCCGATGTCCGTCCGCATCTCGGCGACCGACTGGATGGGCGACCGGGGCGTCACCCCCGACGAGGCGGTGGCGATCGCCCGCGCCTTCGACGAAGCGGGCGCCGACCTGATCGACGTCTCGGCCGGCCAGACCTGGGCCGAGTGCAAGCCCGTCTATGGCCGCATGTTCCAGACGCCCTTTGCCGACAAGATCCGCAACGAGGCACGCGTCTCGACCATGGCAGTGGGCAACATCTTCGAGACCGACCACGCCAATTCGATCCTGGCGGCCGGCCGGGCCGACCTGGTCGCGATCGGACGGCCGCACCTGATCGATCCGATGTGGACGCTGCGCGCCGCCGCCCAGCACGGCTATCGCGGCGTGCGCGTGCCGCCGCAATATCTGGGCGGGATGAGCCAGCTCGCCCGCAACCTGCAACGCGCCGCCGAGACCGGCGCGGCGCTGCGGAGCTGACCCATATGCACCTGAAGGACATCCATGCGGTCGTCACCGGCGGGGGATCGGGCATCGGCGCGGCCATCGCCCGCGCACTCGCCGAGGAAGGCGCGCGGCTGACGCTGATCGGGCGTCGGCTGGAGCCGCTGGAAACCGTCGCCGCGGCCATCCCCGGCGCGATCACCGTTCCCGCCAACGTCTCCGACCGGACGTCGATCGAGGCGGCCTTCCAGGTCGCCCGCGCCGCGCACGGCCCGATCGGGATCCTGGTCAACAATGCCGGCATCGCCCCCAGCGCGCCCTTCGCCAGGGTGACCGCCGAGGCGTGGCGCGAGACGATGGCGACCAATCTCGATGCGCTGTTCCATTGCTGCCAGGCCGCGCTGCCGGACCTGCTCGCGGCACCGGCCGGGCGGATCGTCACCATCGCCTCCACCGCCGGGCTGAAGGGCTATGGCTATACCGCGCCCTATGTCGCCTCCAAGCACGGCGCGATCGGGCTGATGCGCGCGCTCGCCGCCGAGTTCGCTGCGACGCCGCTCACCGCCAATGCGCTCTGCCCCGGCTTCACCGACACCGATATCGTCGCCCGGGCAGTCGAGACCATCGCCGGCCGCACTGGCCGCAGCCATGCCGAGGCGCTGGCCGAGCTCACCCGCCACAACCCCCAGAAGCGGCTGATCACGCCCGGGGAAGTGGCGGCGGCGGCGGTCTGGCTCTGCCTGCCCGCCAGCGGATCGGTGACCGGACAGGCGATCCCGATCGCCGGGGGAGAAGTGACGTGACTCGCACCGCCTTCCTGCGCGAAAAGCATGACGGCGCGCTCGACGATCGCGGCAGCGTGCGGCTGTGGCTGCGGCTCCTCACCTGCACCACGGTGATCGAGAAGCGGCTGAAGCGCGGCTTTGCCGACGGATACGACATCACCCTGCCCCGCTTCGACGTGATGGCGGCGCTCGACCGGCATCCCGAGGGGATGACGATGGGCCAGCTCTCCCAGGCGCTGCTCGTCTCGAACGGCAATGTCACCGGCGTCGTCCAGGCGCTGGTGCGCGACCGCTATGTGAGCCTCGCGCCCTCGCCCACCGACGGCCGCTCCTCGGTTGCCCGCCTGACCCAATTGGGGCGCGAATGCTTCGCCGGGCTCGCCGAGGCGCATCATGCATGGATCGAAGCGATGCTGGCCGGGCTGGGCCGCGAGGAACGCGGCCAGCTTCACCAGCTTCTGGGCGTGCTCAAGGACTCGCTCGCTGCCGATGGGGAGAAGGAATGACCATGGATCCGACCAGCTTCGTGGCCCGGCATTTCGGCTGGCATTTCGCCGAGGGCGTGGCGACGATCACGCTCGACCGGCCCGAGCGGAAGAACCCGCTCACCTTCGAAAGCTATGCCGAGCTGCGCGATACCTTTCGCGACCTCGTCTACACGTCGCAGGTCAAGGCAGTGGTGCTCACCGGCGCGGGCGGCAATTTCTCCTCGGGCGGGGACGTCCATGAGATCATCGGGCCGCTGACCGAAATGGCGATGCCCGAACTGCTCGCCTTCACTCGGATGACCGGCGACCTGGTCAAGGCGATGCGCGCCTGCCCCCAGCCGATCGTGGCGGCGATCGACGGCATCTGCGTCGGCGCCGGCGCGATCATGGCGATGGCATCGGACCTGCGCCTCGCCACCCCCGCCGCCAGGACCGCCTTCCTGTTCACGCGCGTGGGCCTGGCCGGCTGCGACATGGGCGCCTGCGCGATCCTGCCGCGGATCATCGGCCAGGGCCGCGCCGCCGACCTGCTCTACACCGGTCGGATGATGTCCGCCGAGGAAGGCGAGCGCTGGGGCTTCCACAACCGGCTGGTACCGGCCGACGCGCTGCTGAACGAAGCCCAGGCACTGGCCCGCAGCATCGCCACCGGCCCCAGTTTCGCGCACGGCATCACCAAGACCCAGCTCAACACCGAATGGGCGGTGAGCATCGAGACCGCGATCGAGATGGAGGCCCAGGCCCAGGCGATCTGCATGGCGACCAGGGACTTCCGCCGCGCCTTCGAAGCCTTCGCCGACAAACGCACCCCCGAGTTCGAGGGCAATTGATGGCCGACCGCAGCTTCCTCGACTGGCCCTTCCTCGACGACGGCCACCGCAAGCTGGCCGACGCGCTCGAGGCCTGGTGCGTCGCCAATCTCTCCGGCCATCACGGCGCCGATGTCGACGCCGAATGCCGGCGGCTGGTCCGTGCGCTCGGCGAGGGCGGCTGGCTGCGCTACTGCGTGCCGGCGGCGTGGGGCGGCATGCACGAGACGCTCGACATCCGCTCCCTCGCGCTGATCCGCGAGACGCTGGCGCGCCATTCGGGGCTGGCCGACTTCGCCTTCGCGATGCAGGGGCTGGGATCGGGCACGATCTCGCTGTTCGGCACCGAGGCGCAGAAACAGGCCTATCTCCCCGCCGTGGCGCGGGGCGAGAAGATCGCCGCCTTCGCGCTCACCGAGCCGGGCTCGGGCTCCGACGTCGCCTCGATGGAGACCCTGGCCGAGCGCGACGGCAATGGCTGGCGCGTGAACGGCGCCAAGACCTATATCTCGAACGGCGGCATCGCCGATTACTACGTGCTGTTCGCCCGCACCGGCGAGGCGCCCGGCGCCAAGGGCATCTCCGCCTTCCTCGTCGATGCCGACACGGCGGGCCTGCGCGTCACCGAGCGGATCGAAGTGATCGCCCCCCACCCGCTCGCCACGCTCGAATTCGCCGACATGGCGCTGCCGGCCGACGCGCTGCTCGGCGAGGCCGGGCGCGGCTTCGCGGCGGCGATGGCGACGCTCGACATCTTCCGCACCACCGTGGGCGCCGCCGCGCTCGGCTTCGCCCGCCGCGCGCTCGACGAGGCGACCGCCCGTGCCCGCACCCGGCGGCTCGGCGACGGCACGCTCGCCGACAATCCGGTGACCCAGTCGAAGCTCGCCGAGATGGTGCTCGACATCGATACGTCCGCCCTGCTCATCTACCGCGCCGGCTGGCTGCGCGACGTGCAGGGCCAGCGCAACACCCGCGAGGCCGCGCTGGCCAAGCTGCACGCCACCGACAGCGCCCAGCAGGTGATCGACAAGGCGGTGCAGATCTTCGGTGGCCTGGGAGTCACCGTCGGCGCCCCGGTCGAGGCGCTGTACCGCGAAGTGCGGGCGCTGCGCATCTACGAGGGCGCGTCGGAAGTGCAGAAGATCGTCATCGCCCGCCAGCATCTCGCGCAGAGCGCAGGCTGATGTTCCGCGTCTCCCATCCGCTGCGCTTCGCGCATTGCGACCCCGCGGGCATCGCCTTCTATCCGCGCTGCCTCGAGCTGTGCGACGCCGCGGTGGAGGACTGGACCCCGGCGGTGCTGGGCGACGACCGGCGGGCGATGCACATGGGCCGCGGCCTTGGCCTGCCCACCGTCAGCCTGGCCGCCACCTTCGCCACACCGAGCAAGCTGGGCGACCTGCTCGATTTCGCCGTGAAGCTCACCCGGGTGGGACGCAGCTCGATCGACCTGGAAGTCGATGTGACCTGCGAAGACACGCCGCGCTTCTCGGTCCGCCTCACCCAGGTGCTGATCGAGCTTGCCGGCGGCACGTCGCAGCCCTGGCCCGCCGAATATCGCCAACGCCTTGAAATGGAATGCCAATGACCGTGCATCAGAGCCTGTTGCCCCCCGGCTGGAAGCGCCCGCGCGGCTATGCCAACGGCATTTCCGCCAGCGGCCGGATGGTGTTCACCGCCGGCGTGGTCGGCTGGGACGCGGAGGAGCGTTTCGTCGCCTCCGATCTCGCCGGCCAGTTCCGCCAGGTTCTGGTCAACACGGTGGCGATCCTCGCCGAGGGCGGCGCCGGCCCCGAGCATATCGCGCGCATGACCTGGTACGTCACCAGCCGCGACGAATATCTCGCCGGCCTGGACGAGATCGGCGCGGCGTATCGCGAGCTGATCGGCCGCAACTATCCGGCGATGGCCGTGGTCGAGGTCGCCGCGCTGGTCGAGGCCGAAGCCAAGGTCGAGATCGAGACGATCGCGATCGTCCCCACCGCCTGAGGAACCCTGACATGCAGAAATTCGACTGGGCCGATCCCCTGCTGCTCGATGCGCAGCTGGAGGATGAGGAGCGGATGATCCGCGACACCGCGCGCGACTATGCGCAGGCACGGCTCGCACCGCGCGTGATCGAGGCGTTCGACCGCGAAGTCACCGACCCCGAGATCTTCCGCGAAATGGGTGCGCTGGGCCTGCTGGGCCCGACGGTGCCCGAGGCCTATGGCGGCGTCGGCGCTTCCTATGTCGCCTATGGCCTGATTGCCCGCGAGGTGGAGCGGGTGGATTCGGGCTATCGCTCGATGATGAGCGTGCAGTCGAGCCTGGTCATGTACCCGATCCATGCCTTCGGCTCGGAGGCGCAGCGGCTGCGCTACCTGCCCAGGCTCGCCAGCGGCGAATGGATCGGCTGCTTCGGCCTGACCGAGCCCGATGCCGGCTCCGACCCCGGCGGCATGCGCACCCGCGCGACCAGGATCGATGGCGGCTATCGGCTGAACGGCACCAAGACCTGGATCTCCAACGCGCCGATCGCCGACGTGTTCGTCGTCTGGGCCAAGTCGGACGCGCATGGCGGCGCGATCCGCGGCTTCGTGCTGGAGAAGGGCATGAAGGGCCTCTCCGCGCCCAGGATCGAGGGCAAGCTGAGCCTGCGCGCCTCGATCACCGGCATGATCCAGCTCGACGATGTCGAACTGGGCGAAGACGCGCTGCTGCCCGAAGTCGAAGGCCTCAAGGGCCCCTTCTCCTGCCTCAACCGCGCGCGCTACGGGATCAGCTGGGGTGCGCTCGGCGCCGCCGAATTCTGCTTCCACGCCGCCCGGCAATATGGCCTCGACCGGCACCAGTTCGGCAAGCCGCTTGCCGCCACCCAGCTCTTCCAGAAGAAGCTGGCGGACATGGAGACCGAGATCGCGCTCGGCCTCCAGGCATCGCTGCGCGTCGGGCGGCTGATCGACGCCGGCCGGTTTGCGCCCGAGATGATCTCGATCGTCAAGCGCAACAATGTCGGCAAGGCGCTCGATATCGCCCGGGCCGCCCGCGACATGCATGGCGGCAACGGCATCTCGGGCGAGTTCCAGGTGATGCGCCACCTGATGAACCTGGAAACGGTCAACACCTATGAGGGCACGCACGACGTCCATGCCCTGATCCTGGGCCGCGCGATCACCGGGATCGCCGCCTTCTGACGGCAATGGGGCGGCCGGGCCCATGCCGGCCGCCCATTCCCTCACTTCACCAGCAGGATCCGGCTGTTGGGCGGATAGGCCCATTCGAAGCCGCGCTCGGTGACGACGCCATTGTCCTCCAGCGGAATCTTGATCTTGCGCCCGCCCCATTCGGGCACCGGCGTGTAGAGGAACAGCTCGATCGACAGGAAATTGCCTGGCCGCAGCGTATAGGTCATGCGCAGCGGGTTGAAATCGGCGATCGACGGGCCCGAGCCATGCCCCCAATCGCCCACCGAATGGCTGCCGATCACCACGTCGGAGACCTTCGGGTCCTTGCTCGGATCGTCATAGCGGCCGAGCGCCAGCCCCGGCGTCGCCGCCACGCGCTTGTTGACCGCGGCCAACGCGTCGCCGGCGGTCACGCCCGGGCGGATCACGTCGAGGATCATCCGGCGGATGTCCTGCGCCTTGTCATAGGCACGCTGCACGCCTGGCGGCGGCGCGTTCTCGCCGGGCTTGAGCACATAGGCCATGCGCTTCATGTCGGTGTAGTAGAAGAGATAGTTCACTCCCCAGTCGACCGTGATCAGGTCCCCCGGCTGGATCACATGGTCGCCCGATACCGGGCCGCGCTCGCCGGGTCCCAGGATGTAGATGCTGGGCAGCCCGAAGCTGCTGCCCAGCCCCTCCTTGTGGAGCTGCTCCATCATCCACCAGGCGACGTCGCCGGTGGTGGTGTGGCCGGGCGCGATCACTTCGTTGGAGAGCGCGCGCTCCAGGATGGTGCGCGAATATTCCCCCGCCTTGGCGAAGGCCGCGATTTCATGGATCGAATGGCGGGCACGGAAATCGGAGACCAGCTTCTCGGCCGGGACCAGCCGCTCCGCCAGCGCCGGGCCGAGCGTCTCGACCAGCTTCGCGTGCAACGAATGGCTGAGCCCGTCCGCCGTGCCGATCTCAGTCGCCACGTCGATGCCGATCCGCCTGGGATCGCGCGCCTCGACAAACCTGCGCAGCTCGGCGGGCGAGAGCTTCAGATCGTAGAGCGGGCATTGGTCGAACGCCGCGCCGCCGATTCCCATCGCCGCGCGCTCGATCCGGCCGCTGCCGGTGCGATCGGTGAAGACATGATAGCCGACATCGCCCACATAGCCGCCGCCGAGCAGCGCGGCATTGGGATCGTCATGCCCCTCGCGCGAGGCGACGATCCACATGTCGATGCGGTTCTCGCGCATCGCCTCGGGCAGGATCAGGTCGAGCTTGTCCTTGCGGATCTGGCACATCTGGTCCCAGCGCCGCTTCGCTTCCTGCCCCTGGGCAGGCAGCGCCGCGAGCAGCGGCAGGACGGCGAGCGGCAGGGCCAGACGGCGGCAGCGTTTCGACGACACGCTTGTTCTCCCATGGTTTCACCCTCGGGAACGTGACAGGCCCGCAATGGAAATGGAACAATAATCACGCAATTTTCGTTGATATTTCGCCGCTTGTTCGGCATGGGCCCGCCTTCTCGCGCGGTGGGAGCTGCCCATGGCGTTGCCGCCACGCAACCGATCCGGCGCAAATGACGATTGATAGGTGTAGAAACATATGTTTTCGGCTAATTCGCCTGCCGCACGCCGTCCGGCCCGGCGCAACGTCTTGATCCTGCGGAACGATTGAGGGAAACATGGCCACCAGCGCGGTGAAGAAAACGGCAAGAACGGCAGAGGATCTGATGGACAATCGCAGCGTCTACGACCCGAGCAGCCCCAATTTCCGCCTCGAAAACTCGCCTTTCTACCTGATGGCGCATGCCGACTTCAAATATCACGAGGACATGGACATCGTGCTGCACAAGCATGGCGTGTCCAAGCCGATCTACCGCGTGATGACGGTGCTGCGCGAGCGCCAGCCGGCCAGCATCGGCGCGATCGCCGAAGCGGCGCTGACCAAGCGCTCTACGATCAGCCGGATCATCGACCGGATGGTCGAACAGAGCCTCGTCACCACCGAGCCCAATCCGGAAGACAATCGCATCACCGAAGTGACGCTGACTCCGGCCGGCCAGCAGACCCTGCGCAAGCTGACCCCGATCGTCGGCCGCCAGTTCAGCCGCGCGATGGACGGGGTGAGCGACCGCGACATCGCCCATCTGCTGCGCACGCTGCAGAAGATCAGCGCGAACCTGAGCAAGCTGCCGATCGAATGAGGGGAAGCCCGGCCCGGGCGACCGGGCCGGATTCCTCCCGCGCGCCGTCACCCGGGGGACGATGGGCGACGCGCGCTCAACGGGGCCCGTTCTCCACCACCACCTTGCCATCGGCGACGACATAGCGGACGTCGCGCAGGTTCTTCAGCGAATCCAGCGGATTGGCGCCAACAACCAGGATGTCGGCGATCTTGCCCGGCTCGATCGTGCCCAGCTTGTCGCCCATGCGCAGGATCCTCGCGCCGGTGCTGGTGGCGGAGGCGAGCACATCGGCATTGGTCATGCCTGCCTGGCGGAGATAATCGAGCTCGCGGAAATAGGCGTCCGGATAGCGCCATTCATTCTCGAACGGGATATCGGTGCCCACGCCGATCGGCACGCCGGCGCGCCATGCCTCGTTCACGCGCTTCAGATGATCCTGCTGGTTGATCACGAAGCGGCGCGAATGCGTGTAGTAGAAGCCGCCGCCGGGGATGCCCGCGGTCGGATAGCCGCCCTCCAGCAGATTGTCGAACGCGCCGATCGTCGGCACGAAGGCGGTGCCGTGCTTCTTCATCAGCGGCACGGCCTGGTCGCTCAGCAGCAGCGGATGCTCGAGCGTGTCGACTCCCGCCTCGATCGCCCAGTCGGTATATTTGCCATAGCTGTCGATCGCGACCGGCACGCCGAGCGAATGCGCCTCGTCGATCGCCGCGGCCAGTTCCTCCCTGGCGGCGGGCGCGCTGATCTTGATCCAGTCGGACAGGCGCCGGACCTGCTCGCGCACCGCCTTGCGCCATTCCCACGGCCCGTCGACCCCGTGCGGATCGCCGCCGAGATTGGGCTTTTCGCGGCCGGTGGCGGTAGCGGTCACTTCGTCGCCATGGCCGCCCGTGCTGGCGATCAGCTTGCCGCTCCACAGCACGCGCGGGCCCCGGATCATGCCGCGATCCACCGCTTCCTTGATGCGCAGCGCCACGTCATCCATCGTGCCCACGTCGCGCGCGGCGGTGATGCCCGCGGTGACCATCTGCTCGGCCAGCACGGTGCCGCGGATCGCCGCGGCGGCCGGGCTGTCCGAATAGCGGCCCATGTCGGTGCCGCGCTGCTGGGTGAAATGGATGTGCAGGTCGATCAGGCCCGGCAGGATCCACAGCCCCCGCGCATCGATCGTCCGCGCCGCATTGGCGGGCACGGAGGTGCCGGCCGGTCCGGCGGCAAGTATCCGGTCGCCCTGGAGCACGATCACCGCGTTCGGGATCGGCGCGCCGCCCCGGCCGTCGAGCAGGGTCCCGCCGGCGAGTATGATCACCGGCTCATGGCTGCGGTCGACCGGGGGGATCGGCAGGCGGCGGACATCGTCCGTCGTCTCGGGGATCGCGCGCTGCGCATGCGCGAGATGCGGCGTCAGCACCCCGACCAGCAGCGCCGCCGAGATCGCCGCCCCTCGCAGAAGCTGCTTCCGAACCGCACTGCGCTTCCCCGATCCTCTCATGGCGACACCCCTATAATTCCCAATTACACATGATTTAAAGCGTGATTCCCTTGACGAAACAAGGGGCATTTGCAACCTTTCCCCTTCGGCGGGCTCCCGGAAGGAGACCCGCCATGGGAATCGCGTTCGATGGAACAGGCACCGCGACAGCAAGGCCCGGCATCTCCGCCAGCGGAGCCGAACGGTCTCGGCGCGCAGGCGCTTGGCGAAGCCCTGCAGCATGCCATGGGGCTGGCACGCGGCGGCCAGGCCGGAGCGGCCGAGACCATTCTCCTGCATGTGCTGGACCTCGCTCCCGAGAATCCCGACGCGCTTCAGCTGCTCGGCATGATCGCGCGACGGGCAGGCCGGCACGAGGCGGCGGTAGCGCTCTTCCGCCGCTCGCTCGCGGCCGCTCCGGACCAGCCCCATGTGCACAACAATCTCGGGAACAGCCTTGGCGACCTGGGCGACTCCGCCGGCGCGGCGCAAGCCTATCGCGACGCGCTGGCGCTCGCGCCTGCCTATGACGAGGCCCGGGTGAACCTGGCGATCGCCCTGCTCGCTGCCGGGGAACCGCGATCCGCCTGCGAGACGCTCGCCCCGCTGCTGCGCCGCGATCCGCGCAACGCACGCGCCTGGGCCACGCTCGGCCAGGCCCGGCGGGAGCGTGGCGAGCTCGATCACGCCATCGCCGCCTTCCGCACCGCGCTCGCATTGCGGCCCGACCATGTCGCAACGCTGCTCAATCTGGGCGTTGTGCTGCGCCTTGCCGGTTGGCCGGAAGAAGCCTTGCCCCTGCTCGCCCGCGCGGCCGAGATCGATCCGGCCAATCCGGATATCGCCTATGTCCTCGGCCATTGCCTGCAGGATCTGGGCCGGGTCGACGCCGCCATCGTCTCCTATGAACGCGCGATCACCCTGCGCCCCGCCGATCGCGCCGCACATGAATCGCTCAACAACCTGTTGTGGCGGCAGGGCCGCGGCGCAGCCTGGCTGGCCAGCTATCGCGCCGCGCTGGCCCGCTTTCCGGGCAATGAAGGGCTGCTCTGCGACCTGGCCGACCGGCTGCTGCTCGCCGGGGACGCGGCAGGTGCCGCGGCGCTGCTCGCGCCGCACGCCGATCGCGCCGGACCGGAACTGCGCTGCCAGTTCGGCCGGGCCCGCTGGTCGCTGGGCGAAGCGCAGGCCGCGCTCCTGGAGTTCGATGCCGCGCTCGCCCGCGATCCCGGTTTCGCCCCCGCCGCGCGCGAAGCTGCCCGATCGCACATCATCCTCGATCGCCCCGCCGAAGCGCTGGCCCGGCTGGAGCCGCTGCTCGCCGCCGATCCGTTCGACCAGCAGGCGCTCGCGCTTCAGGGCCTCGCCTGGCGCTTCACCGGCGATCCGCGCGATGCCTGGCTGAACGATGCCGAACGTCTCGTCTCGGCGAGCCGGCTGGCTCCGCCCGATGGCGACGCCGCCGGCTTCAACGCGCGGCTCGACGCGGCGCTCACCGCGCGTCACCGCGACCAGCAGCAGCCGCTCGGGCAGACGCTGCGCGGCGGCACCCAGACCAGCGACGACCTGTTCGCCCTGCCCGATCCGATGATCGCCGCGGTGCGCGCGATGATCGAGGCGCAGGTCCGCCGCTGGCTAGCCGCACTGCCCGCAGACGCGGAGCACCCTTTCCTTCGCCGCAACACCGGCCGGTTCGCCTTTTCCGGCTCCTGGTCGGTGCGGCTGCGCCGCGCCGGCTTCCACGAGAACCACATCCATCCCCAGGGCTGGATCAGCGCCTGCTATTATGTCGCCCTGCCCCAGGCGGTCGATTACCACCGCCAGGGCTGGCTCAAGTTCGGCGAGAGCGGGCTTCGCCTGGGGGAACGCGAACGGATCGCCCGCATGATCCGGCCCGAGCCGGGCCTGCTCGTGCTGTTCCCTTCCTATTTCTACCACGGGACGGTGCCGTTCGAGGATTCCGGCCACCGCACCACCATCGCCTTCGACATCGTGCCGGCATGACCAGGCCCGCGCGGATCCAGCCCCAGGGAGGACAGACATGACCAGCCAGACGCTCGAGAGTTTCGCCGCCGGCATCGCATCGGGTGCGATCCGCACCATCGACCTCACCCAGACACTGTCCCCCGACACGCCCACGCTCGTCCTCCCGCCCGAGTTCGGCCAGTGCGCCGGGTTCAGCCAGGAGGAGATCTCCCGCTATGACGAACGCGGCGTCGCCTGGTACTGGAACAACTTCACCGTCAGCGAGCATACCGGCACGCATTTCGATGCGCCCATCCACTGGATCACCGGCAAGGACCTGCCCAACAACGCCGTCGACACGGCGCTGCCCGCCGACTTCATCGCGCCGGCGGTGGTGATCGACATCTCCGCCCGCGCGGCCGAGAACCCCGACTATCTCCTCACTGTCGAGGATATCGAAGCCTGGGAAGCCGAGCATGGCCGCATCCCGCCGCGCAGCTGGATCCTGCTGCGCACCGACTGGTCGAAGCGCGCGGTCGATGCCTATGTCAATCGCCGCGAAGACGGGGCGCATACGCCCGGCCCCTCGGCCGAGGCGGTCCGGTTCCTGATCGACGCGCGCGCGGCGCACGGGCTGGGCGTGGAGACGATCGGCACCGATGCCGGCCAGGCGCATCTCCTCGATCCGGCCTATCCGGCGCATACGCTGTTCCACGCGGCTGGGCGCTATGGGCTCCAGTGCCTCGAGAATCTCGACCTGCTGCCGCCGACCGGTGCGGTGATCGTCGCGACGCCGCTCAAGATCAGGGGCGGCTCGGGCAGCCCGCTGCGCGTCCTGGCGCTGGTGGCGGGCTGAGCGGATGGCCGAGCGTTCGTTCAAGGCGGAAGTCGAGCAATTGCGGCTGGGAGACGGCGAGGCCTTCCATGGCGAGGGCATCCTTGCCGTCACCAAGGCGCTGCTCCAGGCCGGAGTGGCCTATGTCGGCGGCTATCAAGGTTCGCCGATCAGCCATCTGATGGACGTGTTCGCCGACGCGAGCGAACTCATGGGCGAACTCGGCGTCCATTTCGAGAGTTCGGCGAGCGAAGCGACGGCGGCGGCGATGCTGGCCGCCTCGGTCAACTATCCGTTGCGCGGCGCGGTCGCGTGGAAATCGGTGGTCGGCACGAACGTCGCCTCCGACGCGCTGTCCAACGTCGCTTCGGGCGGCGTGACCGGCGGGGCGCTGATCATCCTGGGCGAGGATTATGGCGAGGGCTCGTCGATCATGCAGGAGCGCACCCATGCCTTTGCGATGAAGTCGCAGATGTGGCTGCTCGATCCGCGGCCCAGCCTGCCGGTGATCGTCGACATGGTGGAAAAGGGATTCGAGCTCTCCGAAGCCTCGAACACGCCGGTTATGCTCGAGCTGCGCGTGCGGGCCTGCCACGTCACCGGCAGCTTCGTCGCGCGCGACAATCGGCGCCCTGCGCTCACCGTGGCGGAAGCGGCCGAGGCGCCGGTGCGCGATCCCGACCGGATCGTGCTGCCGCCGGCCAATTTCCTCCACGAAATCGAGAAGATCGAGCAACGCTGGCCCGCTGCCATCCGCTTCGTGCAGGAGCATGGGCTGAACGAGCATTTCGGGCCCGAGGCGGACGAGATCGGCATCATCGTCCAGGGGGGCCTGTTCAACTCCCTCAATCGCGCACTGGAGCTGCTCGACCTGTCCGACGCCTATGGGAATGCGGCGATCCCCATCCATGTCCTCAACGTCACCTATCCGCTGATCCCCGACGAGATCCGCGACTTCTGCGCCGGCAAGCGCGCGGTGCTGGTGATCGAGGAAGGGCAGCCCGAGTTCATCGAGCACGAGCTGAACACCCTGGTCCGGCGTGCCGGGCTCGCCACGCGGATCGTCGGCAAGGAAATCCTGCCCCGTGCGGGAGAATATGGCGGCGCAGTGATCCGCGACGGGGTGGCGCAGTTCCTCCGCGCCCATGCTCCCGAACGCGCGCCTGCCGAGGCGCCGGTAGCCGCCGGCCCCGCCCTGCTGCCGAGCGCGGTGCCGCAGCGCCCGGCCGGCTTCTGCACCGGCTGCCCCGAGCGCCCGATCTTCTCGGCCATGAAGCTGGTGCAGAAGGAACTCGGCGCCTTCCACGTCTCGGCCGACATCGGCTGCCACCTGTTCTCGATCCTGCCGCCCTTCCATATCGGCAATACGACGATGGGCTATGGCCTGGGCACCGCCGGCGCCTCGGCCTTCCGCCCGCGCGACAGGCGGGCGATCGCGATCATGGGCGATGGCGGCTTCTGGCACAACGGACTGACCTCGGGCATCGGCAACGCGGTCTTCAATCAGGACGACAATCTGACGATCATCGTCGACAATGGCTATTCGGCCGCCACGGGGGGCCAGGACATCCTTTCCTCCCGCGCCAGGCCGCCGGGCCGCAAGACCAACAATCCGATCGAGAAGGCCGTGCGCGGCATCGGCATCGGCTGGGCGCGGACGATGACGCGCACCTATGACGTGGCCGGCATGCGCGACGCGATCCGCGCGGCGCTGACGAGCGAGGAGAAGGGGCCGAAAGTGCTCGTCGCCCAGTCCGAATGCCAGCTCAACCGCCAGCGCCGCCTGAAGCCGCAGGTGGCCAAGGCAATGAAGGCCGGCGAGCGCGTGGTGCGTGAGCGCTTCGGCGTCGATCCCGACACCTGCACCGGGGACCATAGCTGCATCCGCCTTTCCGGCTGCCCTTCGCTCACGATCCGGCCCAATCCCGATCCGCTGCGCCAGGATCCGATAGCCCATGTCGAGAACAGCTGTGTGGGCTGCGGCGTGTGCGGCGAAGTGAGCCACGCCGCGGTGCTGTGCCCCTCCTTCTACAAGGCCCGGATCATCGCCAATCCCGATCGCCGCGACCGCTTCCGCCAGCGCCTGCGCGGCTGGGCGATCGGCACGCTCCAGCGCCGCGCGGCGCGCGCAATCGCCGCGAGGAGCTTCTGATGGCGGATCGCGAGCGCATCACCATCGCGGTGCTGGGCCTGGGCGGCCAGGGTGGCGGCGTGCTTGCCGACTGGATCGTCCAGCTCGGCGAGCGGGGCGGCCATGCGACGCAGGGCACCTCGGTTCCCGGCGTCGCCCAGCGGACGGGCGCCACCATCTACTATATCGAGATGATCCCGGCCGGCGGCGCAGCTCCGCCGGTACTGGCGCTCACGCCGGTCCCCGGGGATGTCGACATCGTCCTTGCCTCGGAGCTGATGGAAGCGGGCCGCGCGATCCTTCGGGGCTTCGTCACGAAGCGCACCGAGCTGATCGGCTCCACGCACCGAGTCTACGCCATCGCCGAGAAGTCGGCGATGGGCGACGGCCGCGCCGGTGCCGAGCGCATCGTGGCGGCCGCCGGAGAGCGCTCGAAGCGCTTCATCGGCTTCGACATGGACGCAGTCGCCGAACGCACGGGCAGCGTGATCAGCTCGGTGCTGTTCGGCGCGCTGGCCGGCAGCGGCGCCCTGCCCTTCCCCCGCATCGCCTTCGAGGACGCGATCCGCGCCGGCGGCAAGGCAGTGGAGGCCAATCTGCGCGGTTTCGCCGCGGGATTCGATGCCGCCCAGGGGAAGCCGGAACCGCAGGATGAGGACGTCCGGACCATCATCCCCACCACCGACGCCGGCCGCGCCCTGGCCGCAAGGATCGAAGCCGATCTCCCATGCGAGGCGCGGCTCCTGGCGCTGGAGGGAGTACGCCGGCTGATGGACTATCAGGACGCCGCCTATGCCCGGCTCTATCTGGACCGGCTCGACAGCCTGGGCAGCAATGCCGAGCTCATCGCCGAGGCCGCCCGCCATCTCGCGCTGTGGATGTCGTATGAGGATACGATCCGCGTCGCGGACCTCAAGGTCCGCGCCAGCCGTTTCGCCCGCGTCCGCGGCGAGGTCCGCGCGAAGGACGACCAGATCGTCCAGCTGACCGAATATATGCATCCGCGGCTGGAGGAGGTCTGCGAAACGCTGCCCGCCGGCATCGGCGGCCGCCTCCTCGCCAGCAAGCGCTGGTCGCGCCGGCTGGCGCCGCTGTTCGCCAGGGGCCGCCATGTCGAGACGACCAGCCTGCGCTGGTTCCTGGCGCTTTCGCTGCTCGCCGGCTGGCGGCGCTGGCGACGGGGCACGCTGCGCTATCAGGTCGAGCAGGCGCGGATCGAGGACTGGCTGTCGCTGATCCGCGCCAGCGACACCGATGCCGCGATCGAACTCGTCCGCTGCCAGAGGCTGATCAAGGGCTATGCCGAGACGTTCGAGCGGGGCTTGGGCAACTATGCCCGCATCGTCGAGCGCTACCGGGCCGGCGGGCTGGACGCGGCCGGGCTGCGGCGCCTTCGCGAGGCGGCGCTGGCGGACGAGGAAGGCGCGGCGCTCGGGGCGGCGCTGGCTTCGTGACCGGCCGTCACCCTGGCGAAAGCCGGGGTGACGCCGGGGGGAGGAACCGCAGGAGATCCCGGTCTTCGCCGGGGACGATGATGACGATATCGCCGGGTAACGCTATTTCCGCGCCGCGATCCAATCGTCCACCACCGTCTCCAGCATCGTCATCGGCAGCTGGCCCTGGGCCAGGATCAGGTCGTGAAAGGCGCGGATGTCGAAGCGGTCGCCCAGCGCCGCCTCGGCCCGGTGGCGCAGCGCGACGATCCGCAGCTCGCCCACCTTGTACGCCACCGCCCCGCCGGGCGCGCCGATATAGCGCGCCAGCTCCGTATCGATGTTGATGTCGGCCAGCGCAGTATTCTCCGTGAAGCAGGCCCGCGCCCGTTCATAGCTCCAGCCCATCACATGGATGCCGGTATCCACCACCATCCGGCAGGCGCGCCACATCTCGGTCGACAGGCTGCCGAACGCTTCATAGGGATCGCGATATACGCCCATCTCGTGCCCGAGCCGCTCGGCATAGAGCGCCCAGCCCTCGCGAAAGGCGAGCAGGTCGCGCTGGCGGCGGAAGCTCGGCCATTCGGGATGCTCCTGCGCGATCGCGGCATGGGTGTGGTGGCCGGGTGCCGCCTCATGCAGCGTCAGCGCCGGCACCTCGTAGAGCGGCCGCTGGTCGAGGTGCGAGGTGTTGACGATGAAGCGGCCGGGAAAGCCCCTGGAGAAGTCGCCGCCGCCCGAGCGCGCCGTGGTGTAGCCTTCCTCCAGGTCCGGCGGCACCGGCTCGACCGTGAAGGGCTGGCGCGGCAGCGTGGCGAACCAGCGGGGCAGCACGCCGTCGATGCGCTTGGCGGCGGCGCTGTATTTCTCGATCAGTTCCTCGCGGCTCCGGGCGTAGAAGCGCGGATCGGTACGCAGGAAGCGCAGCCAATCGACGAAGCTGCCCTTGAAGCCGCTCTCCGCGATCGCCCGGTCCATCTCGCCGCGGATGCGCTTCACTTCGGAGAGGCCGAGGGCATGGACCTGTTCGGCGGTGAGATCCGTGGTCGTGTAATAGCGCAGGAGGAAGTCGTAATAGCCCCTTCCCCCGCGGATGGTGCCAATGCCGAGCCCCTTGCGGGCATGCGCGCGGTAGCGGCCGTCGACATAGGCCAGGATCGCGCGCTGGGCGGGGCGGATCTCGCGCTCGATCACCCCGCGCGCTTCCGCGAGCAGCGCGTCCCGCCCCCGCAACGGCGCGAGCAGCGGATCCTCCGCCGCCGGCCGCTCCACTTGCTTGCGCAGCACCGCCACCGCGACGTCGATCACCCGCGCCGGCTGGGTCCAGCCAGTCGCGATGCCGCGCTCCAGATTGGCGCGCTGCTCCGCGAAATAGCCGGGCACCCCGCGCAGCCGCGCGATCCAGGCCCGGCCATCGGCGTCGCTGCGCACCTCCACGCCGCGCGCGGCATAATAGGGCGTGTTGTAGAAGCCCTCATGCGCGACAAAGGCGAAGCGGCGCTCGTCGAAACCGATCCCTTCCACGCGCCAGCCGATGATATGACGGAGGAAATCGCGGTTCCGCCTGTCCTCCGAAGCGAGCGCCCCATCGGGCAGCGCGGCGAGCGCCTTGTCGATCGCGAGCAGCTCGGCCCGGCGCGCGGCCATGCCGCCGGGCGTCTCGACCGGCCAGCCTTGCGGAGAATGCGAGGGATCGGAGCGGCCTGCCTCCATCGGAAAGCGCTCCGAGAAATGCTCGTAGCGCGCGATCAGCGCATCGAGATCGGGCGATCCCGCCCCGAGCAGCAGCACGGCGCCGATCGGCAGCAGGAACAATCGCAGGGCACGGATCATGCGCGGTCTCCTCCAGGATCGGCCGGGCGCCTGCTCAATTGGACAGCCAGGCCATCGTCATCAGCAGCTTGGGCAGCAGCGCCGCGCCGGCATGGAGCCGGATCGGATGCGGCTCGCGCGGCACGACCGAGAGCCGCGCGCGGCTGTTCGACGCGATCGCCGCGGCCACTTCGATGCCCAGCTGCGTGTTGATGCCGATGCCGCGGCCATTGTCCGCCTGGATCGCCAGCGCGCCGTCGCCCAGATCGTAGAGCTCGGGCAGGAACGACGCGTTCACCCAGGCCAGCCCTTCCCAGACATGGTCGATCCGGGGATCGGACAGCGCGGCGAAATGCTGCCGGAGCCGGCGCCGTGCCTCGCGCAGATGCGCCCTGTCGCCCCGCACCAGGAACGACATCGGGAAGGCCGAGATCAGATGCCCCTGCGGATCGAGCCGCGCAGTGAAGAGATAGGAGACCTTGTCGGTGAAGGCCCCGCCCTCGGGCAGGATGGCGGCGCGCTGCACATCGTCCAGCGGCGCAGTCGCGAACTGGACGACGTGCAGCGGCAGGGCGGTGCGCCGCAATGCCGGGTGCAGCCGGGCATTGCCGCCATTCGCCGCCAGCACCACCCGCCGCGCCGACACTGCGCCGCCGGGCGTCCGCGCGATCCACCGGCCGCCTTCGCGCCGCAATGCCTGTACCGGGCTCTCGCCGAACAGCCTGGCCCCCTGCTTCAGCGCCGCCTGGGCGAGCCCGCGGACATAGCCGAGCGGATTGAGGCTGCCGCCCTCGCCGAAGCGCAGCGCGCCGCAATAGCGCTCCACCCCGAACATGTGCCGCGCCTCGCGCGCCTCGACGAAGCGAACGTCATAGCCGCGCGATTGCCATTGCTCGGCATAGCCGCGCTGGCTCTGCGCGAGCCCCTCGCTATGGGCGGGCGTGTAGAAGCCGTCCTGCCGGGCGTCGCAGTCGATCGCGTGCCGTTCGATCAGGTCGAACACCGCGCGCGCCGATCCGCCGATCATCCGCGTCAGCATCTCGCCATGGTGGCGGCCGAGCACCGTGCCGATCGTCTCGGGCGTGTGGCGGATATAGTCGGGCGCGACGAGCCCGCCGCTCCAGCCGGTCGCCTGGTCGCCGGGCTGCCCGGCCTCGAGCAGCGCCGTGTCGACGCCGGCCTCGACCAGATGGAGCGCAGTGGTCATGCCGGCGATGCCGCCGCCGATCACGAGAACGTCCGCTTCGATCTCGGCGCCGAGCGGGGCGAGCCCCGGGCCCGGCGCCGCGGTGGCGACCCATAGCGGCATGGTCGACGGCGCTTCTCCCTTGCGGCGGGAAATGGGCTGATGCTGCATCACCACGCCTTCACAAGCATGAGGCTGGAGGCCGGCGCGAGGGACAAGAGCGCCCCCGCGACGTCCGTGATACGGGACGTTTGCATGTACTATCGAACTCTCTGTTCGCCCCGCGAGGGAGCGGTTCTTGCGCGCCCCTGAAAGAGGCGTTGTTCTCAAAAGGACGTCAGGCGGCGGCGGACACGGCTCTCCCGGCGCGCTCGGTGCGGCGCGCGATGGTGACGAAGGCCAGCACGAAGCAGAGCGCCACCGGCGTGTTCATGATCATCGGCAGCGACATCTCGTTGTTGCCGACGATGCTCACCGCAATGAAGATCGCCGTGCCTTCCTGCCGCATCAGATGCTCGATCCCGATCGCGATATTCTCGCGCCGGGTGAAGCCGGCGAAGCGCACGATCGTCATCACCACGCAGACCATGATCAGGTTGAGCGCCACGGTGATCCAGAACAGCGCGCCCAGATTCTCGCGCAGCACCGGCACCTGGTCGAACAGGATCATTCCGAAGGCGCTGAACAGCACCACCATCGCGACGTTCTTGAGATATTTCTTGAAGGTGAGCGCGAAGGCCGGGCGCAGCGCGCGCAGCGTGAAGCCGGCGGCGGCGGGCAGCACCGTGATCGAGAAGATGTCCCAGAAGAACGACGCCAGCGGCACTTCCACGTCCGCCTCCAGCCCCATGAAGTGGCTCAGCGCGAAGTGCGCATAGAAGGGGACGACGAAGATGTAGATCATGCTGAGCAGCAGCGTCATCGACATCGACAGGGCCAGGTCGCCCTTGGCCATGTCGGTGAACAGATTGGAGAGCATGCCGCCCGGCGTGGTGGCGAGCAGCACGAAGCCGACCGCAAGCGCCGGCGTGGGCGCGACGGTGAGCGCCAGGGTGAGCCCGATCAGCGGCGGCACGATCAGCATCGAGCAGACGCCGAAGATCAGCGCGCGCTTGTTGCGGAACACCTGGCGAAAATCGTCGGCGGTGAGCGACAGGCCCATCGAGGCCATGATCGCGATCAGCGAGCCGGGCAGCACCCAATGGCCCAGGACGGACATCAGATCGGCATAGGTCATGTCAGCTTCCCCTCAGGCCGGCTCGACGGTGATGGTGCAGGCGCCGTTCCGGCGGATCGTGCGGCAATCGGCCACGGCCTTGTCCAGATCCTCCGGGAGGATGCGGGCGCAGACATTGGCCTGGATCCAGCCGAACGGCATCAGCAGCCGGCCGCCGGCGCCGTAGAAGATGCCGATGTCGTAAAAGGGCCCGGGCGGCAGGCCCTGGGTGCTGCCCGGCGCGAGATAGGCGAGCACCACGTCGCCCGCACCCGGATAGGAAGTGGCGTTCTCGGCCGGGATCGCCGGCTGGGCCATGCCCTGGGGCAGCGCGGCGGAGGGCATGGGCACCGAGATCTCCGGCCCCGTCCAGATCGCGTGCATCGCCTCGAACGACGCGCGGCGCGTGGCGAGATCGCGCAGGAAATCGCAGGATTGCGGCGCCGCGTCGGGAAGCAGGCGGCAGCGCGCCGACAGTCCCGATTTCGGCTCGGTGAAAATTACCAGATCCATCGAAAGCATGCCCCCTGTTTGCCCCTATTCGCCCGAAACCATCGACAGATACTCTTCCTTCTGCAGCGCGATCGGCACATTGCCGTTGGTCCATAGATAATCGTGGAAGCGCTTGAGATCGAAGGACTTGCCTTCGCGCACCCGCGCCTCGGCAAGGAACTCGGTCGTCTGCATCTTGCCGATCTGGTAGCTGATCGCCTGACCGGGCGCGGCGGCGAAGAAGGTGGCTTCCTCGCGCGCCGTCGCCCGGTCCATCGGGACCATCCTCTCCAGATAGTCGGCGGCCTGGGCGATGGTGAATTCACCTAACGCCAGCTTCACGTCCACTTCGACCCGAAGGGCACGCAATCGCGCGAAATTGTAGATGATCTCGCGCGTCTTGGGCGCATCGGCCCAGAAGCCCGCCTGGAGCATCATCTCCTCGGCATAGAAGCCGGTGCCTTCGTTGGCGCCGCTGTCATAATAGCGGCGGCGCAGCGGATCGGGGTTCCGCCAGCTGAGGCTGAGCTGGAAGAAATGGCCGGGCACCCCTTCATGGACGATGATCGGCCGCGGATCGCGCATGATCGAGAGGTTGAAATAGCCGAGCTTGGGCGAGGGATCGGGAAGATAGACGGTCGCGTCCTGCCCCGTCCGGTCGATGCTGGTGAAGTCGAAGGTACGCCCCAGCCAGCCGATCGGCGCCAGATAGGCCGGGAAAGGCTGGGCCTTGTAATGGCCGACCCAGCCCGGAACGGTCAGCAGGTTCTTCTCGGTGAGGAACCGGCGGACCTTCAGCTCCTCGGCATCGAGCCGCGCGGTCACCGCGCCGATCGAGGGGCCGATCGGCAGCTCGGGCAGCCCGGCATTGCGATTGCGCTCCAGCGTCTCGAACAGCACCGAGCGCGCCCATTCCTGGCGGCCCATCGCCACCAGTTGCTCGGGCGTATAGGGATAGATGCCGACATTGCCGAGGAAATAGCGATAGCTCTCCCGGCCCACCGCCGTCTGCTCGGACAGGCCGGCACGCTTCGATTTCAGGAAGGCGGCATAGTCGGCAAAGGCGGCGATCGCCTTGTCGAGCACGGCCTTGAGCCGCTTCTTCTGGCCGGCATCGGCATAGGCATCGAGCCCCGCCGCCATGCCGCGCAGGCTCTCCGGCACCTCGGCGAGCTGGCTGAGCGCGACGTCGACAAAGGGTCCGCGCAGGTCGTCGAGGTTCGCGCGGCCGGCTGCAAGGATGGCTGGCGCATTGGCCAGCAGGCGGATCACTTCCTCCAGCCGGGGACGCGCCACCGGCGGCGGGGGCAGCAGCACCTCGAACACCGGATTGAGCGCCTGCGCCGTGTAGAAATGCGGCTGGCGGCGCCAGGCGGCGACATGGTCCATTTCCCAATGGACCCGAGCCAGCGCCGAGCCGACCAGCCGGTAATCGACTTTCTCCGCCACGGTGCGGGGGGCGGCCTCCAGCGCCTGCCAGCGCGCTTCGAACGCGGCAAGCTGCCTGCGCTGGGCGGCGACGCCGGCGGGCGACCAGTCGGGCACCCAGCCCGCGGGGCGCACGATGCGGGGGATGTCGTCGCTGCTCGCCGGCTGGGTCGTGCCGCGCCAGGCCCAGAAATCGGCGCCCAGCTGCTGGACGGCCGGCTGGGCGGCGGCCGCCTGCGCCACCAGCAGAGCGGCGCCTCCCATCACGGCCGCGATGCCCCTCGCCCGCATGCTACTTCCGGTTCTTCACGTTGCGATCGAAGAACTCGACCATCTTCTTGAAGGAGAAGCGCGTCTGCGGGATGTTCTCCGCGTCCCAGCCATGGTTGGCGCCGGGCAGCGTGACCAGCTCGAACATCTGCTCGCGCTGTACCATCTGCTCGGCCAGCGCCATCGTGTCCGAATAGAGCACCACGGAATCGCGGGTGCCGTGGATGATCATCAGCGGATCCCGGATCCCCTTGGCCTGGTAGAGCGCCGACTGCGCCTCGTAGCGCGCGGGCATGTCCGGCCCCTCGGACGGGCCCATGATCCACATCTGCGCCGGGAAGGCGTGCCACACATTGGTGGCGGGCGCGCCGGCGATGCCCGCGGCATAGAGGCCCGGCTTCTTCGACAGCGACATGATCGTCATCAGCCCGCCATAGCTGGACCCCCAGATGCCGATGCGCTTCGGATCGGCATGGCCCTGGGCGATCAGATAGCGGACGCCGCTCTCGAGATCGTTGATGTCCGTCTCGCCATAGCTTTCATATTGCGTCTGGTTGTGCTCGCGCCCCTGCCCCCAGGAGCCGCGGATGTTGACCGTCAGGACGATATAGCCCTGCGCGACCAGATACTGGTCGAGCCCCCAGGTCGGATGGGCGCGGCGCCCGCCCCATTGGTTGCGCACCGCGTCCGAATAGACCGAGCCGACGATCACGGGATATTTCTTCGCGGGATCGAAATCGGCGGGGACGCTCACCCGGCCGAGCAGGTTGATCCCGTCGACATGGCTGGGGAACTGGACATAGCTCGTCCTCGCCCAGCTCTGGCCGTAAAAGTCCGGCTGGGGCGACTTGGTGACCTGCGCCGCCTTGCCCGGCTTCGCGGTGTCGATCACATAGAGCTCGGGCGGCGTGTCGTCGTTGCTGTACCAGTCGGCGATGCGGCTGAAATCGGGGGAATATACCGGCTCGTGCGTACCGCCCGCGGGGCCGCTGATCCGCTGGATCTTCCCGCCCGCCACCGGCACCCGGTAGAGCTGGCGATCCTGCAGGGCGGATTCGTTGGCGGTGAAATAGAGCTGCCCGTTCTTCGCATCGACTTCGAACGAAGCGATTTCCCACTTGCCGCTGGTGATCTGGCGCGGCGCCTGGCCCGCCTTCTTCTGGTGATAGAGCTGCAGCCAGCCGTCGCGATCGGTGAGGATAATCAGCCCGTCGTCGCCCGGCGCCCAGGCGACTTGCCAGTCGGGGCGCAGATGCTTGGGCTCGCGCAGCTGGTAGAAGGTCTCGCGCGTGCCGGTGGCGGCGTCGTACAGGTAGATGGTGTGTTCCTTGGCCTCCATGTCGGCGCCGCTGACGAACAGCCGCTTGCCGTCATGCGACAGGCCATAGCCCCACACGTCGTGCTTGGGATCGGGGCGCTCGAACAGGCGCGACCGGGCCGTGGCGAGATCGACCACGCCGATCACCGTCTTGCTGGTCTCCTCGCCCGGAAAGGCGCGGATCACGCGGTTGTTCTGCAGCTTGCCCTTGGCGTCGTAATAGATGTCGCGCTCGGGCATGGCGCGGTCGTCGGCCTGCTGGAAGGCGATCGCCTTGCCGCTATCGGCCCATTTATAGTCCTCGATGTAGAGCTTGGGATCGTCGCTGCCGGCCAGCCATGTGGCGGCGGCGCCCTCCCCCGCCGCGGCGTCGCGCACCCAGAGCTGGCCGCCGGCAGCGACTGGCGATCCGTTCGGCGCGGCCGCGAGGAAGGCGAGCCTGCCGCCATCGGGCGATACGGCAAGCTTGCGGATGCCGCGCTTGTCGCCCTCGACCTTGACGATCTTGCCGTCGGCCTCGCGGATATGGAGCTGGCCGCCCAGGGTGAAGGCGACGCGGCCATCATCGAGGAACACCGCCTGGGCGATGCCCCTCGCTTCCGCCTCCGGCCTGCTGTCCTTGCCGAGGAAGGTCAGCCGGGTCTTCTGCCCGGTCCTGGGCGACCAGGCCCAGATGTCGCGGAACGCATAGCCTTCGTCGTTCCACAGGAACAGCACCGCGCTGCCATCCGCCGCCCAGCTATAGCCCTGGGGGTCGATGCCGACGAGGCTCTTGTAGCGATAGAGTTCGTCGATCGAGAAGCTGGTGCCGGGCACGCTGGCGGTACCCCGGACGGGCCCCTGGGCCTGCTGGGCGAAGACGGGCGCCACCACGCCCGGCGAGGCGATCATGAGAGCCGCCGACATCGCGCGGACGGAAACGCTGAACTTGATCATCTTCCCAACACCTTCACCATCTGTCGACGCCTTCGGCCCCGGAGCCGGTTGCCGGCGGCGACGGGGGATCAACCGCCGCCGCCGGGCTTGGGGCCTCAGAACCGCTTGCGGAAGCCGATCGTGAACCGGCGACCGATCGCATCATAGGTATCGCGTTCGTAGAGCTGGAACGGCGGGTTGTGATCGCCCAGATTGTCGATCATCCCGTAGATGCTCAGGCTCTTGTCGATGTCGTAGGACGCGCTCAGGTCGAAATAGCTGATCTGGCCCGTCTCCGGCACCGCGAGCAGCGGCATCGCCCCGCCCGAGGCCTTGGCCGCCGCGATCCGCCCGTCCTTCGCCGAGCCGATGAACCGGTGGCGCAGCGAGACCTGGAAGGCATCGGAGACGTCCCAGGTCAGGCGCTGGGTGAAGCGCCATTTCGGGTTGGCGTTGCCGCAGGTGCCGCCGCCGATATAGCCGGCGCAATCCACCGCCGCGACGATCGGGCTGCTCTGCACGATGCTGTTGATCAGATAGCTGCCGGCCAGATAATAGCTCAACCGCCCCAGCGAACCGATGTCGTGGCGATAGTCGAGGCGGAAATCGACGCCCGCGGTCTTCATCGAGGCGATGTTGGCATTGAGCAGCGGCACGTCATAGAGCTGCCCGTCCGACGAGCGGTGGTTGAGCGGCTGGCAGAAGATGTTGCTCATCGACAGATTGGCGCGGCAGGCGGTGATCACCGACTGGAGGCCGCCGCCGAACGCCGCGATCGCGCCGTCGATCTTGATGTTGTAATAGTCGACGGTGAGCTGGAGGTTCGGCACGAACTCCGGACGGAACACCGCGCCGAGCGACCAGGTGTCCGACGTCTCCTCCTTCAGGTTGGGATTGCCGCCGGTGATCGCGCGGATCTGGACATTCTCCTGCTGGAACACGTCGATCACGCTCGCCGGCACGCCCAGCGAGTTGATGCAGAAGCTGCGCTCGGCCGCAGTGCGGTTGGCCCCGGTGGCGTTGCAGAAGTCGGTCGCCTGCGGCGCGGTGTTGGTCGCGCCCGAATAGAGCTCGATCACGTTCGGCGCACGCACCGCCCGCTGATAGAGACCGCGGATCTTGAAGCTCTTCACTGGCGAGAACTCGCCGCCCGCCTTCCACGACGTCACGCCGCCTGCGGTCGAATAGTCCGAATAGCGGATGCCGCCCTCGAACGCGAGCAGATGGACGAAGGGCAGGTCGGCCAGGATCGGCACGACGAGCTCGCCATAGACTTCCTTGACGTCGAAGCTGCCGCCGGTCGCCTGGATGCCCGCCGAGCGCGAGAGCGCCTTGCCCTGGATATAGAGCTGGTCGGGCGTGAAGGTGGAGCTTTCCTTGCGATATTCGGCGCCCACCGAGATGCCGACATTGCCCGCCGGCAGCTTGAACAGCGTGCCGGTGATGCTGGCGCCGGCCTGCTTCTGGTCGACGACGGTGATGTTGGTCAGGTTGGTGTAGATATAGTCGATCATCGGCTTGGTCATCGACATCAGCCCGAACGGGTTGATCGTGACGCAGCGCGGATCGGCCACCTTGCACGCATAGGGATTGCTCGGATTGGTCAGGAACGCATTGGCGAAATTGTCGATCAGCACGCCGCCGCCCTGGACCTCGGTGATCCGGACATGGCCCTGATTGTAGAAGGCCTCCCAATTCAGCTTGTCGGTCAGCGCGCCCTTCAGCCCGACGACGAAGCGCGAGAATTCGCGGGTCTGATCGTCGGTGCGCGAGCCGAAGTCGAGCAGGCGGCGATTGATGTTGAGCGAAACCAGATTGTCGCCATCGCCATCGAGATTGGTGCGCAGGAACTCTCGCAGCGACGAGGACAGATAGGGATTGCGCAGGTCGAACTGGAAATTCGGCAGGAAGCCCGAACTGCTCATCGGCACCGCGCCCAGCGTCGAGTTGATCTCGCTGCGGACGTAATTGCCTTCCCAGAAGGCCGTGACGTTGTCGGTCACGTCGTAATGGCCGGTGATCGCCCCCGACCAGCGCTTCATCGGCATCTGGAGGTTGGTATAGGGACGGTCGTTGAAGCCGTCGCTGGTCTTGTAGGCGCGCCAGCCCTCGGGCGCGAAGAAGATGCCGGCGGTGCCGATCGTGTTGCCGAACTGGTCCAGCTTGCCGACCAGCGCCGGCGTGAAGATCGTGCCTTGCGGCGTGACGCCGTTGCCGCCGGGGACGAGCACGCCCTTCCCGTTCTGCACGGCGTCGACCAGGTAGAGCGTGGCATGGTCGCGCGCGGCGCCCTTCACCATCGAACGGTCGTAATAGCTGCCGTTGAACACGATGTTGCCGCGGCCATCGCCGAAATTGCCGCCGACGGTGAAGTCGATATTGTAGCGCTCGGCATCGCCCCGCTCGCTGATGCCGTATTGGCCGCTGACTTCCAGGCCCTGGAAATTGGTCTTGGTGACGAAGTTGACCACGCCGGCCATCGCGTCCGAGCCATAGACCGCCGAGGCGCCGCCGGTGACGACCTCGACCCGCTCGATCAGCGACGGCGGGATCATGTTGATGTCGACCACGCCGTCCTGGCTCGCGCCGACGATGCGGCGGCCGTTCTGCAGCACCAGCGTGCGCGCCGCGCCGAGGTTGCGCAGGTTGACCGTGGCCGAGCCGTTGCCCGCATTCGACTGGGCACCCGCGCCGGCGACCGCCTGGGGCAGCGCGTTGAGCAGCTGCTCGGTCTCGGCCGTGCCGGTCTGGCGGATTTCCTCGCTGCCGATCACGTTGACCGGGCTGTTCGAATCGACGTCCGGACGCGGGATGCGCGAACCGGTGACGACGATCGCCTCGCCTTCCTGCGCTTCCGGCTCGGCGGTCTGCGCCATCGCCGTGCCCATCATCATCATGGTGGCGAGCAGCGCGGAACCGCTCCGCAACCCCGCCCGCATCACCGCAATCCGCTTACCGCCCATGTCCGTGTCTCCCCGAATGGATACGCCCACCTGCCTCGCTCCGCTCCGGCGTCGTTCGTCGCGCCATTTCCGTGAACAAGTGCGTGATTTTGAGCATATTAGGAACAAGGGGTCAATTCGGGGTAACGAAAAAATGTGAAAAATGTCGCTTTCTGGTAACAAAGCTGCCGGGAAACCCGCGATTGCGCACGGTTTTTTCCGTGCCCCATGCTGGGCAGGACGCGCCCTGCGGAACGCGCCAAACGCTCTCGCCGTCACAGGGGAAAGGCCGAAAATGCGCAGATTTCCGCCGATTCGCACCGTTTCGGATTGGCCTGGAGCACTTCGCATCCCTCCGAGATAACACCGATTCGGTGCCTCTTGACCAGTGCCGCCCCGGGGATCATCGTATTACAAATCACATGTTTTCAGTTTTATTGTGAATGAACGCGGCAATCGAAGCGCTGCGCGACCCGGACGACAGGGAGGAGATGGACATGCGTGCAAGGGGATTGGCGATCGCGATGCTCCTGGCCGGGAGCGCCACGCCGGCGGCATTCGGCGTCGCGCCGGCAACCGCGCAGCCGGCGGCCAACCGGCCCGAGGGCCCGCCCCAGGGCGCGCGCGGCCATGCCGATCTGGTCACGCTGTTCACTGCCTTCGATGCCTGGCGCACGCCGCCCGCGGTCGATGGCGTGGTCGACTACAGCCCCGCCGCGGTCGACCGGCGCCGCGCCGAACTGCGCGGCTTCCAGGCGCAGCTCCCGGATTTCGCCGTGGCGCGCTGGGATCGCCATCAGCAGGTCGATTATCTCGCCGTCCGCGCGCAGATGGACCTGGAGGATTTCAACCTGAACATCCTCAAGCCCTGGGCGCGCGATCCGGGCATGTATGTCGATGAATTGCAGCGACTGGCCTATACCGACCTGCCGCTGAAGGGCGAAGCGCGCGCGCGCTTCCGCGCCCGGCTGAAGGCGATCCCCGCCTATCTGGCCCAGGCGCGGGTCAACCTGGATTCGGTGGCGGCGGACTATGCCGATCTCGCGCTCCACGGCCTCTCGCACGGCGACGGCGTGGGCCATGGCATGCCGTATCGCGCCGTGGAGCCGGAGGGGCTGATCGGCTGGTTCGCCGATCTGCGCGGCCGCGCGCAGAAGCAGCAGCCCGATCTGCTGGCGGACATCAAGGCGGCGGAAGGCGCGATCCGCGGCTTTCGCGACTGGCTCGCCGCCGCGCGCCCGGCGATGACCGCCCGTGCCGGAGTCGGCAAGCCGGCCTATGACTGGTTCCTCGCCAATGTCCGGCTGATGCCCTACACTTCGGACGAAGTGGTGACGCTGGCCGAGCGCGAGCTCACGCGCTTCTGGGCCGACTATGCCACCGAGCGGCACCGCAACCGCAAGCTCCCCGAACTGCAGCTGCCCAGGTCCGCCGCGGAATATGAGGCGCAGCTCGCCGGCACCGATGCCAAGATCCGCAAATGGCTGAAGGACGAGGAGATCATCACCATCCCGGACTATATTCCGGGCAGCTATCGGGAAGTCGGCTTCAACGCGCCCTGGATCGTGCGCCCCACCGGGCCGATGTTCTGGGAGCAGATCCAGTTCCGCGACGCCTCGCCGGACCATCTCCACGCCACCTTTCCCGGCCACCGCTTCGACGGGATGACCGGCAAGCGCGTCACCGACCCTATCCGCGGCCGGGTGAGCGACAGCGGCCGCACCGAAGGCTGGGGCTTCTATCTCGAGGAGACTGCGCTGCAGCTCGGCCTGTTCGACGACCGGCCCCGCACGCGCGAGCTGATCTACGTCTTCGGCCTGTTCCGCGCGGCGCGCACGATCGGCGACGTGAAGATGCAGCGCAACGAGATGACCGTGGGCGAGACCATGCGGTTCTGGAAGCAATGGACGCCCTGGCTGGACGACAATGTCGCGCGCACCGATGCGGGCATCTATATCCGCCGGCCGCCGGGCTATGGCATGACCTATACGATCGGCGCGATGCAGCTCCAGAAGCTGCTGGTCGATCGCCGCCGCCAGCTCGGCGACGCCTTCTCGATCCGCGACTATCACGACTATCTGATGAACACCGGCCGCCTGCCGGTGTCGCTGCTGCGCTACGACCTTACCGGCCAGGACGACGAGGTCCGCGGATTCTGGCGGCATGTCCCATTATCGGAAGTGCCGCGCTGACCCTTTCGGCGCGAGACGCGAAGACCATTGCAGCAACAGCGTGACGATGGGGCGTGCCAGGTGCGTGCGCCTGGCCATTTCGCCTGACCCTTCGCTTCCGGACGATCCCGTGCTCCGGCCATGGCGCCATCCAGCAGGATGGCGAGGCTTGTCGCGCGCCCCGCGTTTGCCGCGTCGTACCCGCCTTGCCGATTGAGATTGAGCAGGATACCCGCCGCTTTCCAAGACCCAGACCCCCTGTCGACAATCTAATTTGATCATTGACATGATCGAAAAAGATCGAGATTGAATGATTGTGGAAAATCGCTCGGACGGGTGATTCCATCCCGCGCAAGGCGCTGACCCCGCGGGAAACGAGAGTCCGAAGGACCAATTGGGGAGGGAATATGAACACCGAGATCATGGAGCCGCGCGTCCGCGGATTCGCGAAGCAGGCGGGGCTTTCGATGCTGGCCCTCGCCACCATGCTGGCCTGTGCCGGTACAGCGCATGCGCAGACCGCCCCGGCAGGTCCCGATGCCGCGCAGGCCGAGGCCCAGCCGGCCGATGACGGCACCGACGAAGCCCAGGGCAACATCGTCGTCACCGGCACGCTGCTGCGCGGCGTCGCCCCCACCGGCACCAACGTGATCGGCGTCACCCGCGACACGATCACCGCGCGCGGCGTCAGTTCCGCCAACGATCTGCTCGCGAAGATCCCGCAGGTCGGCAATTTCGGCACGATCCCTGTGGGCTCGGCCTCGTTCGCCCTGCCGGTCCTGCGCCCCAATATCCGCAACCTCGGCGCTTCGGGCGGCAGCACCACGCTGGTGCTGATCAATGGCCATCGCGGCGTCGGCGCGGGCATCCTGCAGACCACCGTAGATCCCTCGATCCTGCCCCCCGATGTGCTCGAGCGCGTCGAAGTGGTGCCGGACGGCGGCTCGGCCATCTACGGCTCGGACGCGATCGGCGGCGTGGTGAACTTCATCACCCGCAAGCTCTTCGACGGCATCTCCGCCAATCTGCGCTACGGCTTTGCCGACAAGTACAAGACGGTCGACGGCAACCTGACCGTCGGCAAGGACTGGGGCAGCGGCTCGCTGTTCCTCTCCTATGCCCATGTCTGGCACGATAACGTCCTCGGCATCGATCGCGACTATGCCTCGGCCGATCGCCGGTCGAAGGGCGGCGGCGATTTCCGCGTCACCACCTGCGCGCCGGGCAACATCCAGATCGGCGCGACCAGCTATGCCCTGCCCGCGCTGACCCCGGGCACGGTCAACAAGTGCGACCAGAATGCCTATGCCGACCTGTTCCCGCGCGAGGAGCGCAACTCGGTCTTCGGCTCGCTGACCCAGCAGCTCGACGACAATGTCGCCTTCGGCTTGACTGCCTATTGGGCCCGCCGCGACACGGTGGTGAACCAGGCCCAGGGCATGCTCTCCGGCACGATCACTGCCCTCAATCCCTTCTTCCGCCCGATCGCGGGTTTGACCTCGCAGACCGCCAGCTTCTCGTTCGCCAGCGTCTATGGGAACAGCCTGACCAGCCGCCAGCGCTTCGAATCCTATGGCGTCACTCCCAGCTTCTCCTTCGCGATCGGCGACAAGTGGCAGCTGCGGGCGGAGAGCAATTTCGGGCGCAGCACCAGCCTGGTGCGCGAAGCCGCGCTCGACACCGGCACCGCGTCGTTCGCGCTCGCCGGCCTGATCCCCGGCATGGCGCTCAATCCCTATGACCTGGCGTCCAGCAGCCCCGCTGCCCTCGCCGCCATCCGGAACTACGAGAATTACGGCGACGCCACCCAGGAACTGGCCGAGGGCCGGTTGATCCTCGACGGTTCGCTGGCGCATCTGGCGGGCGGCGACGTCCGCCTCGCGATCGGCGCCGAGTATCACTACGAGAACATTTCCTCGCGCATCGCCCAGGGCGCGGTCGGCTCCTATGCCAATACCAAGACCTCGCGCGCCGCACGCGACGTGCGCTCGGCCTTTGGCGAGCTGATGATCCCGATCGTCGGCGCCGGCAACGGCAGCCCCGGCCTGCGCGGGCTCCAGCTCTCGGCGTCGGTCCGCTATGACGATTATAGCGACCAGGGCGGCACCACCAACCCGAAGTTCGGCGTGAACTACAAGCCGTTCACCGACCTGACGATCCGGGGCAATTGGGGCACTTCGTTCCATGCGCCGAGCCTCGCCGACACGACGAACACCTCGGACTCGCGTGCGACCGTGCTGCCCTACAGCCCGTTCCTCGCGCCGGGCGCCGGCCCCCTGGATCCGCTGCGCAACACGATCGTGCTCGCAGGCGGCAACCCGAACCTGAAGCCCGAGCGCGCCGATACCTGGTCCGCCGGCTTCGACTGGACGCCGAAGGCGGTCCCGGGCCTGGTTGCGAACCTCACTTACTACAATGTGAGGTTCAAGGACGCGATCGGCCTGGCGCCGTTCCTCTCGCCGACGCTGTTCACCAACACCAACTATGCGAACTTCTACATCCTCCGTCCGACGCTGGCCCAGGCCCAGGCGGCGGTGGGCAACCTGAACGTGGTGGGCGCGCCCAGCATCGCCAGCCTCTATACCGGTCCGCTCACGCCTTATGTGCTGATCGACGCGCGCCGCAACAATCTGGGCGCGGTCAACACCGAAGGGCTCGACTTCAACCTGGCCTATACCCGGCTGACCGGCTTCGGCGCGATCAACGCCAGCATTGCCGGCACCTACACGCTCAGCCGCAAGTCGCAGGCGGTTTCCGGCGGACCGTTCACCGACGACCTGAAGAACGGCGTCGGCCGCACTTCCTTCGTCGCCACGCTGGGCGGCAAGTCGGGCGGGTTCATCGCCTCGGCCTCGTACAACTACAAGGGCGGCTTCCCGATCCTCGGCGTCACGCCGCAGACCCGGGTGGGCGCTTTCCAGACGGTGGATGCCTTCCTCGCCTATGACCTGGGCGCGCACGGCTTCATCAAGAACGCGATGCTCACGCTGAACGTCGACAACATCTTCGACCAGGATCCGCCCTGGCTGAACAGTGCCGCCGCCTATACCAATGGCAGCACCCTGGGACGGCTCGTCACGTTCGGCATCCGGACCAAGTTCTGAGGGAAGGGGATCGGGTGTCGCTTCCGTCGTCTGTGCTGACAATGCGTACCCTGTTGGCCTCGGGCACGGCGGCCATGGCGCTTCTCGCCGCCATGGCCGCGTCCGCCCGGGACGACGGCCCGGCACCCACCCGGCTGACGGCCGAATATGCCGATGCCGCGCTCGGCATCGACGAGCCTGCCCCGCGCCTCGCCTGGCATTCCCCGGCGAAGCGCCAGGCAGCCTATCAGATCCGCGTCAGGGCCGAGGGCAAGCCCGTCTGGGACAGCGGCAAGGTGGCTTCGGCCGACAATGCGCAAATCCCCTATGCGGGGCCCGCCCTTGCCGCGCGCACCCGCTATTCCTGGCAGGTCAGGACCTGGGACGCCGACGGCCGCGAGAGCGGCTGGAGCCGGCCCGGCTGGTGGGAGATGGGCCTGCTCGCCCCGGCCGACTGGGCGGCGGGGTGGATCGCCGGCCCGGCACGCCGCGACCATGACTGGAGCGACCTGCGCTTCGAAAGCGACCTGACGCTCACCGGCAGCTCGGTCGACCTGCTCTTCCGCGCCCGTGCGGCCGGCAAGACCTATGGCGAGGCCTATGTCTGGACCCTGGCCGAGGAGAAGGCCGGCCCGGTGCTGATCGCCCGCGTCCGCCATTATCCCGGCGGCAGCAGTTCGGGCGTCAAGCTCACCGAGCTCAAGCGCGTGCCGCTCACCGGCATCACGCTGAAGGGGGTACGCCACAAGGTGACGATCACCGCCCGCGGTTCGGACATCGCCACCGCGATCGACGGCAAGCAAGTCGATCTGCTCACCGACCAGTCCCAGCCGCACGGCACGATCGGCTTCTCGTCGCGGGAAGCCGCCGGAGCGACGATCCATGCGGTCAGCGTCACCGGCACCGGCAGCCCGGCCTTCGCCACCCGCTTCCCGGCCAACGACAATCCCTTTGTCGGCGGCACCGTGGAGGCGCAGGGGCTCACTGTCGCCGCCGGCGTTCCGAACATCGACATCGTCCTGCCGATCGAGGCCCCCGCCCCGCTCGTCCGCAAGGCCTTCACCCTGCCGGCGAAGAAGATCGCGGCGGCGCGCCTCTATGTCGCGGGCGCGGGTTGGCCGCGCATGCATCTCAACGGTGGCACGGTCGGCGCCAGCGCGATGGCCAGCGGCTTCACCGCCTATGACAAGCGCGTCCTCTACCAGACCTATGACGTGACCGACCGTGTTCGCGCGGGGCAGAACGTCCTCGGCGCCGAACTGGGACGCGGCTGGTATGGGCTGACCGACCCGAACGAATGGTATTTCGACCAGGCGCCCTGGCACGGCGAGCCGGCGCTCAAGGCGCAGCTCGAAGTGACCTTTGCCGACGGGTCGCGCCAGACGATCGCCAGCGATGCGAGCTGGCGAACCGTCTCCGGCCCCACCCGCAACGATTCCGTCCATCGCGGCGAGCGCTATGACGCGCGGCTGCTCCCGACCGGCTGGGACAAGCCCGGCTTCGCCGGCAAGGGCTGGACCGCCGCCCGGCAGGTCGAAGGCCCCAAGGGTCTGCTCCAGGCCGCGAACGTCGAGCCGATCGCCCCGGTCGAGCAGCTTGCCCCGGTCTCGCTCACTCAGGTGAAGCCGGGCGTCTGGGTCTATGATTTCGGCCGCATCTTCTCGGGTTGGACCACGCTCGACGTGCGCGGGCCGCGCGGCACCACCGTCTCGCTCGTCGCCAGCGAGCGGATCGGCGACGACGGGATGGTCGTCCCCGCCTCGGGCCTGATCGACGCGCAGCTCCAGACCGATCGCTACACGCTCGCCGGATCGGGCGCCGAGCGCTGGGAACCGAGCTTCGGCTATCGCGGCTTCCGCTATGTCGAGCTGCGCGGCTATTCCGGCACGCCGACCCTGGCCACGCTCACCGGCAAGGTCGCCCATAGCGCGGTCGCCCGAACGGGCAACTTCACCAGCGCCAATCCGCTGCTGAACGAAATCGACCAGGCGGCGATCCGTACCATCCTGAACAACATGCACGGCTATCAGACCGATACGCCGACCTATGAGAAGAATGGCTGGACCGGCGATGCCCAGGCCTCGGCCGGCGCCGCGGCGCGCAGCCTGGGCATCGCCCGCGTCTGGACCAAATGGCTGAACGACTATCCGGATGCCCAGGCGCCGAGCGGCGAACTGCCCGAGATCGTTCCGGCCACGCCCTTCTACGGCTATGAAGGCACGCCGGGCTGGTCGTTCGTCTGGGGTCCGTCGACGCCCTGGGACGTCGCGGCGATGATCCTGCCCTGGGAACTCTACCAGGCCGAGGGCGACACCCGTATCCTGGCGCGCATGCACGCCATGCAGAAGCGGCTGGTCGACTATACCGCCACCGTCTTCAAGGCGCCCGACTATCGCCACGACCGGGGCCTCAGCGAATGGAGCGCGCCGGGCCCGCTCGACATCTTCGCCACCAACAATGGCGGGATCGACGCGATCACCACTGCCTATTTCTTCCACGAGGCGGACCTGCTGGCCAAGTCCTCCGCAGTGATCGGCAACACGGCCGATGCGGACCGCTATGGCGCGCTCGCCGCCGATATCCGCCGCGCCTACAACGCACGCTACTGGGACGCGGCGAACGGCCGGTACCGCACGCTCGACGACAAGGGCGCGACCAAGGGACCGACCCAGTCGCAGAACATCCTGCCGCTCGCCTTCGGCATGGTGCCGGAGGGCCAGGCGCAGAAGGTCGCCGATACGATCGCCGCCGACGTCGAGGCCCGGGGCCTGCGCGCCGGGGTGTTCGGCACGCGCTACCTGCTCGAGATCCTCAGCGACTACGGCCATGCCGACCTCGCCTATCGCGTCGCCACCCGCACCGAGGAGCCGAGCTGGGGCTTCTGGCTGAAGAGCGGTCACAAGACGATGTTCGAATCCTGGGGCCTCAACGCCCGCTCGCGCGACCATCATTATTTCGGCTCGATCGCGGACTGGATGCGCCAGCGCCTCGCGGGACTGCGCCCGGGCGCGCCGGGCTATCGCATCGTCCTGGTCCGCCCCGAGATTCCGCAGGGCCTGGCTTCGGCTGCCGCCACGATGGCGACGCCGCAGGGCGAGGCCAAGGCCGGATGGCAGGTCGAGAACGGTCGCCTCACGCTCACCGCCACGGTGCCGATGAACGCCGCCGGCGAGATCTGGGTGCCCGCCCGCTTCGGCATGGTCGGCGCAGTGCCCCATGGCGCCACCCTGCTCCGCCAGACCGATGCCGCTACCGTCTATGCCACCGGGCCGGGCAGCTTCACCTTCGTGACCGAGGGACGGAAATGAGAACTTCGCTTTTCGCTCTCACCCTGCTGCTCGCGGGCACCGCCCAGGCGCAGGAGGTCCGCACCGACCGCGGGACCCTGCGCGGTGCCACTGCCGAAGGCGTCGCCAGCTTCAAGGGCATTCCCTATGCGGCCGCCCCGGTCGGGCCGCTGCGCTGGCACGCGCCGATGCCGGTCCCTGGCTGGACCGGCACGCGCGACGCCGCCGGCTATGGCAATGACTGCGTCCAGGCGCGCATGCCGGGCGACCTCGCCAACACCACGCTGCCGATGAGCGAGGACTGCCTGTTCCTCAACGTCTGGACGCCCCGGCCCCGTGCCGGCGCGAAGCTGGCGGTGATGGTCTATATCCATGGCGGCGGCTTCTCCACCGGATCGGGCAGCGCCGCGATCCTCGACGGCAGCCGCCTGGCTGCGCGCGGGGTGGTGGTCGTCACCTTCAACTATCGCCTCGGCCGGTTCGGCTTCTTCGCCACGCCCGCACTCACCCGTGAGGCCGGTGGCGGCCCCACCGGCAACTGGGCATTGATGGACCAGCTCGCGGCGCTGCAATGGGTGAAGCGCAACATCGCTTCGTTCGGCGGCGATCCGGCCAATGTCACGATCTTCGGCGAGTCCGCGGGCGGGGAATCGGTCAGCCGGCTGATGGTCTCGCCGGCCGCGAAGGGGCTGTTCGCCAAGGCGATCGCCGCCTCGGGCGGCGGTCGCGACAGCTGGCCCGACCTCGCAGCCGGAGAGGCCAAGGGCCTCGCCTTCGCCAAGCACGCCGGCGCCGAGGATCTCGCGGCGCTGCGCGCATTGCCGGCGGACAAGGTGCAGGGCGGCATCAACCTGCTCAACGGCGACGAAGCGCATTATTCCGGCCCGATGACCGACGGCCGCATCGTCACCGGCGACACCGACGCGCTGCTCGCCGCCGGCAAGGCACGCGGCATCCGCTATGTCGTCGGCTCGAACAGCGACGAGCTGGGCTTCATCCCCGCGCCGTTCCTCAAGGGCTTCGTCGCCAAGGCGACCGAGAAGCTGGGTGCCGCCGCCGATGCGGTGCGCACCGCCTATGGCTCGGCCGAGGCCTATGACCGCCACATCCCGAGCGACTATACCTTCACCGAGCCGGCCTTCTCGCTCGCCAGGCGGCAGGCCGCCCACGGCCCGACCTGGCTCTATCGCTTCGGCTATGTCGCCGAGGCGAAGCGCGCCACGCTCGCCGGCGCCTCGCACGCCACCGACGTGCCCTATCAGTTCGACAATCTCGCCGCCGCGGGCGGCAAGCCCAGCCCTGCCGACATGGCCGCCGCCAGGCTGGTCGCGGACCATTGGGCGGCGTTCGCCAAGACCGGCGACCCGGGCTGGGCAAGGTTCGATCCGGGCGCGCAGATGCTAGTGATTAGCAATAACGGAAGTGCCGCCGCGCCCGCCGGCACGCCCGAGATCATGGCGATCGCCGCCGCCCGCGATACGGCCAAGCAGAAATGAGGAAGTCCATGCGTACCCTCTTCCGGATCCTGGCGCCGTTCGCGCTGTTCGCCGGCAGCGTCACCGCCCATGCCCAGGAGGCGATCCGGCTCTGGCCGAACGGCGCGCCGGGCTCGATGGGTCCGATGCAGGCGGAGACCACCGCCGACAAGAAGCCGTACGGCTTGATCACCCGCAACGTCTCCGAGCCGACGCTCACGGTGTTCCGCCCCGATCCGAAGATCGCCAACGGCACCGCGGTGATCGTCGCGCCGGGCGGCGGCTTCCATCTGCTCTCGATCGGCAATGAAGGCGACGGCGTGGCCAGGTGGCTCAACAGTCAGGGCATCACCGCCTTCGTGCTGCGCTACCGCCTGCTTCCCACTGGCGACGATTTCGGCATGGTGATGATCCGCCGGCTGATGAACTTCAAGTCGCTCGAGGCCGCGATCGTCCCGCTCCGTCCGCTCGCCACCGCCGATGGCGAGGAAGCGATGCGCTATGTCCGCGCCAATGCGGCCAGGTTCGGCGTGAAGCAGAACCGCATCGGCATGATGGGCTTCTCGGCCGGCGGCGCGGTGACGATGTGGACGGTGCTCGGCGCGAAGCCGGCCAGCCGCCCGGACTTCATCGTCGCCATGTATCCCGGCCTGGTCGGCAATCCGCTGACCGTCCCGGCCAAGGCGCCGCCGCTGCTCGCGATGGTCGCCGAGGACGATCCCATCGTCCGCCCCGAAGCCGGCCGGCTGGTCGATGCCTGGAAGGCGGCGGGCGCCGACGCGACCCTGGTGACTTTCCCCAAGGGCGGCCACGGCTTCGGCATCACCAAGAGCGGCAAGGCATCGGACGCCTGGCCCGAGCACGCGCAGAAATGGTTCCAGGCCAAGGGGTTGCTCAACAAATGAACCGGATAGCCCATTTCGGCGCACTGGGCGCCGTCGCCACCGCGCTGCTCGTCTCGGGCGGCAATCCCGAACCCGTCGCGGCGACCCCGCCCACCGGCGCCTGCACCGCGCTCACCGGCCTGGCGCTCGCCGACGGCAAGGTCGTGAAGGCCGAGGAAGTCGCCAAGGGCGGCATGGTCAACACCAAGGAGGGTACGCCCGGTCTCCCCGCCCAGGCCGGCTTCTGCCGCGTCTATGCGGTGCTCGCCCCCACCCCGCGCTCCGAGATCAAGGTCGAGGTGTGGCTGCCCGCACCCACTGCCTGGAACGGCAAGCTGCTGGGCGCCGGCAATGGCGGCTATGGCGGCTCGATGCTGCTCCCCCAGCTGACCATGCAGGGTGCGCTGGGCAAGGGCTATGCCACGGTGGGCACCGACATGGGCCATGTCGGCACTGCCGACACCGACGCCAAATGGGCGCTGAACCAGCCCGAGAAGATCGTCGATTTCGGCCACCGCGCCAACCATCTTGCCTCCGGCGTCGGCAAGGCCGTCATCGCCGCTTATTACGGCAATGCGCCCAAGGCGTCCTATTTCCAGGGTTGTTCCGATGGCGGCCGCGAGGCGCTGATGGAGGCGCAGCGCTATCCCGAGGATTATGACGCGATCGTCGCGGGTGCGCCGGCCAATGCCTGGAGCCGGCTGATGACCTCGTTCATGGCCACCGATCGCGCGGTGTTCGCCCGCCCCGAGACGCTGATCCCCAACGCGAAGCTCAAGCTGCTCCAGGACGCCGCGCTCGCCCAGTGCGATGCGAAGGATGGCGTGAAGGACGGCGTGCTCGACGATCCGCGCCAGTGCGGATTCGATCCGGCCGTGCTCCAGTGCAAGGCCGGCGACGGCCCCTCCTGCCTCACCGCCGGCCAGGTCACCGCGGCGCGCGCGCTGTATCGCGGCACCTTCGATGCCAAGGGCAGGAAATTCTTCCCCGGCTACATGCCCGGCGCCGAGGCCGTTCCCGGCGCCTGGGACCTGTGGCTCACCGGCCCCAAGGCCCAGCACGGCATCTTCGCCGGCGAATTCTTCCGCAACATGGTCTATTCGGACCCCGAATGGCAGCCCGCGTCGTTCGACGTGACGCGCGACTATGCCGCGGCCCGCCGCCTCGCGCCGGTGCTCGACAGCGACAATCCGGACATCGGCCCGTTCCTGAAGCGCGGCGGCAAGCTAATCCTCTATCATGGCTGGAACGACGCCGCGATCGCGCCCGAGAACACGATCGACTATTATCAGGCCGTGCAGAAGCGCGTCGGCGCCGCCGCGCGGGACTCGGTGCGCCTGTTCATGGTCCCCGGCATGTCGCACTGCCTGGCCGGCCCCGGCCCGAACGTGCTCGATACGCTCGGCACGATCGACAAATGGCGCCAGGGCGGCCCCGCGCCCGAGACGATGATCGCCACCAAATACGACAACGACCTGTTCGGCTATCTCGGCTTCCCGGCCAAGCCGGTCCGCACCCGTCCCCTGTGCGCCTATCCCAAGGTCGCGCGCTGGACGGGCAAGGGCTCGACCGACGAGGCGGCGAACTTCCTCTGCGTCGCTCCCGGCGCGAAGCGGTGAGCTCGGCCGCCAGCCTCGTCCGGGGCGCCGATGCGCCGCCGCTGATCGAGCACACGATCGGCGAGGCGCTGGCGCTGGCCGCCGCCCGCTGGGGCGAGCGCGAGGCGCTGGTCTCGGTCGAGCAGGATATCCGCTGGACCTTCGCCGAACTGCTCGAACGGGCCGACGCCTTTGCCGCCGGGCTGCTCGCGCTCGGGCTGGAGCCGGGCGAGCGGATCGGCATCTGGGCGCCCAATTGCATCGAATGGACGCTCACCCAGTTCGCTGCCGCGCGCGCCGGGCTGATCCTGGTCACGATCAACCCCGCCTATCGGACGTCCGAGGCCAGCTTCACCATGGCGAAGGTCGGCCTGGCCGCGCTGGTCTTCATGGATCGCTTCAAGACCAGCGACTATGCCGCGATGGTCGCCGAGATCGCACCCGACCTGCCCGCGCTCCGCCGCATCCTCTGCATCGGCACCGCGCGCCGGCCCGGCTGGATCGCGTTCGACCAGGTCGCCGGCCATGCGGACGATGCGAGCCGCCGGATGCTTGCGGCGATCGGCCCGGAACTGCGCGCCGGCGACGCGATCAACATCCAGTTCACCAGCGGCACCACCGGCCAGCCCAAGGGCGCGACGCTCAGCCATCGCAACATCCTGAACAACGGCTATTTCGTCGGCCTGGCCCAGCGCCTCCAGCCCGGCGACCGGGTCTGCATCCCGGTGCCGCTCTACCATTGCTTCGGCATGGTGATGGGCAACCTTGCCGCGCTCACGCACGGCGCGACGATGGTCTATCCCGCCGCCGGCTTCGACCCGGGCGCGACCCTGGCGGCGATCGAGCGCGAGCGCTGCACCGCGCTCTACGGCGTGCCCACCATGTTCATCGCCGTGCTCGCCCATCCCGAGTTCGAGCGGTTCGACATCGCTTCGCTGCGCACCGGCGTCATGGCCGGCGCCGTCTGCCCCGAGCCGCTGATGCGCGCGGTGAACGAGCGGCTGCACATGCCCCAGGTCACCATCGCCTATGGCATGACGGAGACCAGCCCGGTCAGCTTCCAGACCGCGGTGGACGATCCCTTCGAGCGCCGCATCGGCTCGATCGGGCGGGTCCAGCCGCATCTCGAATGCAAGATCGTCGACGAGGCCGGCGAGATCGTGCCCGCCGGCACGCCCGGCGAACTCTGCACCCGCGGCTATTCGGTGATGCTCGGCTATTGGGACGAGCCGGAGAAGACCGCGGCAGTGCTCGACGCGGAGGGCTGGATGCATTCCGGCGACCTCGCGGTGATCGACGCGGCCGGCTATGGCAATGTCGTCGGCCGGCTGAAGGACATGGTGATCCGCGGCGGCGAGAACATCTATCCGCGCGAGATCGAGGAGTTCCTCTACGGCCATCCGGCGGTGGAGGACGTGGCCGTGGTCGGCGTGCCCGACGATCGCATGGGCGAGGAGCTCTGCGCCTGGATCCGGCTGCGCGCCGGCTCGTCGGGCGACGCGGAGGAGGTCCGCGCCTTCTGCCGCGGTCGCATCGCCCACTACAAGGTGCCCCGCTACGTCCGCTTCGTCGACGCCTTCCCCACCACCGTGACCGGCAAGGTCCAGAAATATCTGATCCGCGAGGCGATGATCGCCGAGCTGGATCTCCAAACCGCAAGCCAAGGATGAAGATGATGAACAAGCTGCTGATCGCCGCCCTGCTCGCCCTGCCGGGCACCGCCCTCGCCCAGACCGCGCCGGCACCGGCCCCCGCGCCGACGGCGCCGGCCGCCGCGGCGAAGTTCACGCTGGATACGCCGATCCAGGAGATCGTGGCCGACGCCCAGGGCAAGGCCGCGATCGACAAGAACCTGCCCGGCCTGATCGGCCTGCCGCAATACGACATGTTCAAGGGGCTGAGCCTCAACCAGCTCAAGGCCTATTCGGACGGCAAGCTCACCGACGAGATCCTCGCCAAGACCGCCGCCGATCTCGCCGCGATCAAATGATGACTCGCGCCAATTTCCTTGCCTGCGTCGCCGCGACGGCGTTGATTGCGAGCGCACCCGCGCTCGCCCAGGCCCAGAACGAACGCATGACCTATCGTGAGAAGAGCGCTCCGCTGGAGAAGCGCGTCGAAGACCTGATGCACCGGCTCACGCTGGAGGAGAAGGTGTCGCTGCTCGCCGGCGAAAGCTCGATGACGCTGCATTCCGTCCCGCGGCTGGGCATCCCCGCGGTCAAGGTGACCGACGGCCCCACCGGCGTGCGCTCGCCCGAGGGCAAGCCCGCCACCGTCTTCCCGGTCGGCGTCGCCATCGCCGCGACCTGGAATCCGGAAATCGCCAGGGCGGTGGGCGCCGCGATCGCCGAGGAGTCGCGCGGCTATGGCGCGGCGGTGCTGCTGGCGCCGACGGTGAACATCGTCCGTACCCCGCGCTGGGGCCGCAATTTCGAGACCTATTCGGAGGATCCGCTCCTCGCCGGCAAGCTGGGCCTCGGCTATGTCGCCGGCGTCCAGGGCAAGGGCATCGGCGTCTCGATCAAGCACTTCGCGGTGAACAACCACGAGACCAACCGCTTCTTCGTCGATTCCGTCATCGACGAGCGGACGCTGCGCGAAATCTATCTTCCCGCCTTCGAGACGGTGGTGAAACGGGCCGATCCCTGGTCGGTGATGGCTTCGTACAACAAGGTCAACGGCACCTATGCGAGCGAGAATCGCTGGCTGCTCACCGACCTGCTCAAGAAGGAATGGAACTACAAGGGCTTCGTCGTCTCCGACTGGGGCGCGACCCATAGCACCGCCCCCGCGGCCAATGCCGGGCTCGACCTCGAAATGCCCGGCCCCGCCCAGCATTTCGGCGCCAAGCTGCTCGCCGCGGTGCGCGACGGCGAAGTGAGCGAGGCGCAGCTCGACGACAATGCCCGGCGCATCGTGCGCCTGATCGTCCGCAGCGGCGCGCTCGACGGACCCCAGCCCAAGGGCGAGATCGGCGGCGAACGCCACCGCGCGGCCGCCCGCGCCGCGGCCGAGGAAGCGATCGTCCTGCTCAAGAATGCCGGCGTCCTTCCGCTGAAGCCGGGCATCAGGACGCTCGCGGTGATCGGCCCCAATGCCGATATCGCCCGCATCCAGGGCGGCGGCAGCTCGGCGGTGGCGCCGTTCGACAAGCTGGTGACGCCGCTCGAGGCGATCCGCGCCGCGCTGCCGGGCGTCGAGGTGATCTACGAAAAGGGCGTCGACAGCGAGGAGACGCCGCCCACCGCCGCGCCCGCGCTGTTCAGCCCCTCGGCCGACAGCAGCGAGACCGGCCTGGCCGCCACCTACTATGCCAGTGCCGATTTCAGCGGCGACCCGGTGAAGCGCGAACGCGCCACCGATTTCACCAAGCGGATCAGCGCCAATATCGCGAGCGCCAAGGTGATCGGCTATGCATCGATGCGCTGGGCGGGCGTGCTGCGCGCGCCGGCCACCGGCACCTATGAGTTCAGCGTGCGCGGCACCGGCACGGGCGTGCTGACGCTCGACGGCAAGGCTATCCTCGACAAGGCGACGCCGGCAAAGCCGGACAATCGCGACGTGATCGGCTTTCCCGTTCCCCAGCGGACCGTCCAGGTCCAGCTCGAGGGCGGCAAGGCCTATCCGATCCAGCTCGACTATGTGACCGGCCAGACGCCCTATGAGGCACTGAAGTTCGGCGTGCGCGTGCCCCGGCCGGACTTCGATGCGGCAGTCGCCGCAGCGAAGCGCGCCGATGCGGCGATCGTGGTCGGCGGCTCCGCTTCGCTCACCGAGGGCGAAGGCTATGACCGGGCCAATTTCGACTTGCCGGGCGACCAGGACAAGCTGATCGCGGCGGTGGCGGCGGCCAACCCGTCGACCGTGGTGGTCATCAACGCCGGCGCGGCGATGACCATGCCCTGGGCAAAGGACGTGCCGGGCATCGTCGGCATGTGGCTACCGGGCCAGGAGGGCGCGGCGGCGCTCGCCGACATCCTGATCGGCAAGGTCAATCCCTCGGGCAAGCTGCCGGTGACCTTCCCGTTGCGCAGCGCCGACGATCCGGTGCGGCTGACGGACATGAAGACCCAATATGCCGAGGGGCTGCTGGTCGGCTATCGCGGCTATGAGGCGCGCGGCGTGGCGCCGCTCTTCGCCTTCGGCCATGGCCTGTCCTATACCAGCTTCGGCTATGCCGGCCTCGCCGCTCCCGCGACGGTGGCGCCCGGCGCCGCGGCCAAGGTCCGCCTCTCGCTCCGCAACACGGGCAAGCTGGCCGGGAAGGAAGTCGTCCAGCTCTATGTCGCGCGGGCCGATCGCACGGCCGAGGAGCCGATCAAGCAGCTCGCAGCCTTCGCCAAGGTGGCGCTGGCGCCGGGCGAGAGCCGCACCGTCGAGCTGAGCCTCGATCCGCGGGCCTTTGGCTATTGGGATGCCGCCACGCATCACTGGGTGGCGCGCGCCGGTGCCTATCAGTTGCTCGTCGGCAGCGCCTCGGACGATATCCGGCTGAAGAAGGACATCCGCGTCACCGCGACCAAGCCGATCGATTGACCCACCAACTTCGTCACCCCGGCCCCCTCGGCTGCTTGCCCCGCAGGCGACCGAAGGGGCCGGGGTGACGGCTATTTTGGTGCGGTTCGTTCCTGCGCCTCCGATGCGCCGCGGGAGCGGCCGGACGCCCTCTAGGCGCCCGCCGCCGCCTCCAGCACCGGCACGAAATCATCGGCCGACCGGCTGGCCCGGCCGACGAGCAGCCCGTCGATCCCCGGCAGTGCCAGCAGCTCCGCCGCGTTGCCGCCATCGACCGCGCCGCCATAGAGCAGCCGCGCCTCGCCCGCCTCGCCGCGCAGCATCTCGAAGATGCGGGCGAGATGCGCCGCATCCGGCACCGCGCTCCCGCCGATGCACCAGACCGGCTCATAGGCGATCGCGGCGCGCGACCGGTCGAGCCCGGGCGGCAGCGATGCGCGGAGCTGCGCCGCCACCAGCGCCCGCGCATCGGCCGAACGCTCGCACTCGCCCACGCAGATCACCACGGCCAGCCCGGCCGCCTGCGCGGCATGTGCCTTGGCGGCCACGCTGCTGGCATCGCCGGCACGCGTCTCGCTGTGCCCGGCCAGCACCATGGTCGCCCCGCTCTCGCGCAGCATCGCCGCCGACACGCCGCCGGTATGCGCGCCCTGGGCAGCGGCATGGCAATCCTGCCCGCCGATCGCAACGGCCCGCGCCCGGCGCGCCGCGCGCTCGATCAGCGTCGCCGGCAGCATCAGCCCGGCCTCGACGCCGAGCGCTTGCACGGCGGCGTCGATTCGTTCGACCTCGGCCAGGTCGGAGCCCGTGCCGTGCATCTTCCAATTGCCCAGGATCAGCGGGCGCCGCTTCGCCATGGTCATGCCGCGAGATAGTTGCCGACGCCGATCACCACGGTGGAGAGCAGCAGCGCGCCGATGCCCAGCCACACCAGCGTCCGCGTGCCCAGCCGCACCCCCGCCCATTCCTTGAGCGCGAAGCCCCAGAGCGTGGAGAACAGGATGATGCTCGCCATGTGCAGCGTCCAGGAGGAGAAGCCATATTTCCCCATCTGGCTCTCGCCCATCGTGTAGAAGAAGAACTGGAAATACCAGAGCGTGCCGCCCAGCGCGGCCAGGAGATAGTTGCGCAGCAGCGGCGGCTTCTCGCCCGACGGAACCGCGCCGACGATCTGCCCCGCCGACCGGTTGCGCAGGATCAGCCAGCCGCACCAGGCGAAATTGGTGGTGAAGCCGCCGAGCAGCACGACGCACAGCACCGGCAACCCTTGCCACAGCGGATCGGTCCCCGCCGCCACCGTGGCCGCGCGGATCGGCGCGCCGGCATCGAGCCCCCAGGCGAAGCAGCCCGACATGATGCCCGAGAAGACCGCGATGGCGAGCCCCTTGGGCAGGTTGAACTCGCGCACGCTCTGGCTTGCCGCCGCGCCTGCCATCTCGCGCTCCTTGCGGCGCCCGGCGGCGGCGACCACCAGGATGCCGGCAAGCGTGATCGCGATGCCGAAAAAGGTCATCTGCCCGCTCGACGTCTCCGCGAGCTGCCCCAGCGTGCCGTGGAAGATCGGCGGGCCCATCGTCCCGATCACCGTGGTCAGCCCGAGCGCCACCGCCATGCCGAGCGAGAGGCCGAGATAGCGCATGGTCAGCCCGAAGGTGAGCCCGCCAAAACCCCACATCGCGCCCCAGAACCAGCACCAGAACCAGGTGCTGCTCGGAGTCCGCGCCAGCACGCCGAGCAGGTCATGCGTCTGGATCGACGCGAACAGCCAGGGCGCGATCAGCCAGGAGAAGACGCCGCCGACCAGCCAGAATATCTCCCAGGACCAGGCCTGGATGCGGCGATAGGGAACATAGAAGCTGGCGGAGGAAAGCCCGCCAAGCCAATGAAACAAAACGCCGATCAGCGGATTTCCGCCCATATTCATTCCCTCCCCGCGAGTATCTTTTCGTCGATCTGGTCGATGCGCGTCACGCCGGTCAGCCCCATGGCGACGCGCATCTCGGCGGCCAGCAGCTCCAGCACATGCGCCACGCCCGCCTGCCCGCCGCCGCCCAGTGCCCAGGCCCAGGCACGGCCGAGCAGCACGCCCCGGGCGCCCAGCGCGAGCATCCGCACCACGTCGAGCCCCGACCGGATGCCGCCATCGGCCATCAAGGTCAGCCGGTCTCCCGCCGCATCGGCGATCGCCGGCAGCGCGCGGGCAGTCGACGGCACGCCGTCGAGCTGCCGCCCGCCATGGTTGGAGACGATCACGCCCTCCACGCCCCGCGCCGCCGCTTCGCGGGCGTCGTCCGGATCCAGGATTCCCTTGAGCAGGATCGGCCCCTTCCAGTGCCTGCGCACGAAATCCAGGTCGTCCCAGCCGATCGCGGGATCGAAATTGTCGCGCATCCAGGCGAAGAAGTCGTTGAGCCCGGTCTTGCCGGCAAGCACCGGCGCGACATTGCCGAGATGGTGCGGCCGGCCCCACAGGCCCACGTCCCAAGCCCAGCGCGGATGCGTCAGCGCCTGGCCGAATCGCCGCAGCGATCCGCCCAGGCCCGGGGCGCCGGCCAGCCCGGAGCGATAATCGCGGTAGCGCGTGCCGGGCACCGGCATGTCTACGGTGAAGATCAGCACCGGGCAGCCCGCCGCGCTCGCCTGCGCCATCAGGTCGATCATGAAGCCGCGGTCGCGGATCATATAGAGCTGGAACCAGGGCGGCGTTTTCACCGCCCCCGCCACTTCGGCGAGCGGGCAGGCCGAAACGGTCGACAGCGCGAAGGGCACCCCCGCCGCCTCCGCCGCCCGCGCCGCCTGCACTTCGCCGCGCCGCGCGTTGAGCCCCGCCAGCCCGACCGGCCCGAGCGCGACCGGCATCGCCAGCCGCTCCCCGAACAGGCTCGTCGACAGGTCGATCCGGGAAATGTCGCGCAGCACCCGCTGCCGCAGCGCCACCGCCTCGAGATCGGCGACGTTCCGGCCCAGCGTCACCTCGGCATAGGAACCGCCATCGATATATTCGAACAGGAAGCGCGGCAGCCTGCGCCGCGCCAGTGCGCGATAATCGGATATCGACGCCGCCTTCATGCCGCCTCGCTGCTGCCCGTCGCCAGGCTCCGCCAGCGCGCGGCATAGCCGGCGAGATCGCACTCGAGCGGCGCCACCCGGATGAGCGCCGAGGGCGGTGCCAGCGACGGGTCGATCAGGCGCAAGGCTCCATAGGACACGTCGTTGTGCTCGTTGGAGACGAAGACGTGGAGGTCCGGCCGAAGCGTGGCCAGCGTGCGGACAAAGGCCTGGGCCTCGCCGAACCGCCCCTCCACCAGCACGCGCTCGCGCGTCCCGATCAGGTCGAGCATCGCATCGGCCACCAGCGCCGCATAGAGGCACACCGCCGCGCGCAGCCCCATCGATTCGGCCGGCCGGTTGATCCAGCGCGTCGCGCCGCCCGGGAACGGGCCCATACCGGGGGTCAGCGTCGGCAGCACCATCGCGCCGCTCGCGACGACGCCGGGCAGCGCCGCGATGATCGCCGGCTGATCGGGATTGATGTCGACGCGCCGCGTATCGATGCCGGTCAGCAGCTCGATCTCGCGTCCGCCCATGAACCGGGCCGAGGGGATCGGGGTGCCATGGACGTCGACATTGACCAGGCAGTCGCGTGCCTCGGGCAGGCCTGCCAGGTCGAGGCGCGCGCCCTTGCCGGGGCTCCGCATCGCGACGAACCAGGTACCGGTCGAGAGCACCGTCGCTTCCTGCTCGGCGATATCGGCAAAGCCCCGCGCCGCGAGCAGGGCCGCGTTCGAATCGTGCAGCCCGCAATGCACCGCGACATCGGCCGGCAGGCCGGTGCGCTCCGCCCATTCCGCGCCGATCGTGCCGATCGCCTCGCCGGCATGCCGGAGCGGCGCGAGCCGGGCGGCCCAGCCCCGCCGCTCGGCAAGTGCCGACGGTTTGCCCGAGGCGGGGCACCAGAGATCGCTGTGGCAGCCCAGGCTCGTAACCTCGGATGCCGCGACGCCCGAGAATCGCCATGCCCAATATTGCGGCCAGGGCAGGATCGTCGCGTCACCGTGGAGCAGAGCCGGATCGAGCGATTCGAGGAAATGTAGCTGGAGTCCGAGGTTGAGCCCGTCGGGCAGCGCGGGCGAACCGGTGCGGGCAAAGGGATCCCGCTGGCCGCGATAGGCGGCGGCGCATTCGGCGGGTATTGCCTGCTCATAGTCGAGCGGCGGCGCCACCAGCGCCCCGTCGCGCACGATCGCGGCCGCGGCACCGTGCCCCACGGGAATGATCCGCGCCACCCGCCCGAGCCCCGCGAACGCGCGCAGCACCTCCTCGGCCCAGGCCTCGATCCCGGCCGCGTCGAGCGTGCGGACACGCTCGCCACCCAGCACCGTCACGGGCCGGTCATTGGGTCGCGTCCGCCGGGCCAGCATCGCCCCCGACGCATCCCAGAGACTGAGCTTCGACAAGGTCTTACCCAAATCGAGCACCACGCTCAGCCCATCACCCAATGCTGCCTCCCCAATTTGTTATGATTGATATTTAGCGAAGTTGATTGTATCTGGCTAGACACCTTGATAGAGAAGCTCGCGCCGAAACGGGCGCTGGGGGAGAGTAATTCCGGATGCTTGAAGACGAGACAAGGGTGCGCCGGGCGGTGTCCGCCATTCCGTTCGCCGTGCCGCGCAACCGCTGGTCCGATGCGGAGGCCGCCGGCATGTCGCCGGAGGGGCTGCTGCTCTACCGGTCGAACCTGTTGGGTTCGGACCTGACCGTCACCAATTTCGGCGGCGGCAACACTTCGGCGAAGATCGCGATGGCCGATCCGCTCAGCGGCGCGCCGGCGACGGTGCTGTGGGTGAAGGGTTCGGGCGGCGATATCGGCTCGATGAAGCTCGACGGCTTCGCCACCCTCTATCTCGACAAGCTGCTCGGCCTCGAATCGCGCTATCGCGGCGTGGCGTTCGAGGACGAGATGGTCGCGTATCTGCCGCACTGCACGTTCAACCTGAACGCGCGCGCGGCGTCGATCGACACGCCGCTGCACGGCTATCTGCCCTATGCGCATGTCGACCATGTCCATCCCGATGCGATCATCGCGCTGGCGGCATCGAGCGCGGGCAAGGACGCGACCGACGCGATCTGGGGCGGCGCGGTCGGCTGGCTGCCCTGGAAGCGCCCGGGCTTCGAGCTCGGCCTGCAGCTCCGCAAGCTCGCCACCGAAAGCCCGAACCTGCGCGGCGTGATGCTGGAGGGCCATGGCATCATCTGCTGGGGCGACACCGCCAAGGCCTGTTACGACAACACGATCGCGCTGATCGCGGACGCGGCGGCCTATCTCAACGAACGCCTGGCCCAGGGCCCGGCGTTCGGCGGCGAAGTGACCCCGCCCCTCGCCGCCGATGACCGCGCCGTCCTCGCCGCCGCGCTGATGCCCCGGCTGCGTGGCCTGATGCGCGGCGCGCGCGGCAAGATCGGCCATTTCTCCGACGATCCCGAGACGCTGGAGTTCGCCGGCAGCCGCGATTTCGCCCGGCTGGCCGCGATCGGCACCTCGTGCCCCGATCACTTCCTGCGCACCAAGATCGCCCCGCTCACGCTCGATCCCGCCCGGCTCGACGACGAGGCCTATCTGGCCGACGCGCTGGAGGCGTATCGCCAAGGCTATGCGGCCTATTATCAGCGCTGCGCCGAGCCCGGCGATCCGGCGATGCGCGATCCCAATCCGGTGGTGGTGCTGATCCCCGGCATCGGCCGCATCACCTTCGCCGCCGACAAGACCACGGCGCGCCTGGCCGGCGAATTCTATGGCAACGCGATCAACGTGATGCGCGGCGCCGAGGCGATCGGCGATTATATCGGCCTGCCCGAGAAGGAAGCGTACGGCATCGAATATTGGGCGCTCGAGGAAGCCAAGCTGCAGCGCATGCCCAAGCCCAGGCCGCTGGTCGGCCGCATCGCACTGGTGAGCGGCGGTGCCGGGGGCATCGGCGCGGCCACCGTGCGGCGCCTGCTCCAGGACGGCGCCTGCGTGATGCTGGTCGACCGCGACGCCGAGGCGGCCGAGCGGGTCCGCGCCGAAATGGCCCAGGCCTTTGGCAAGGACGTGGTCCGCGCCGAGACCTGCGACGTCACTGACGAGCGGCAGGTCGCCGCGGCGTTCGAGGCGTGCACCCGCGAGTTCGGCGGGCTCGACATCCTGGTCGCCAATGCCGGCATCGCCTCTTCCGCTTCGGTGGAGGATACCAGCGTCGCGCTGTGGCGCCGCAACTACGACGTGCTGACCGAAGGCTATTTCCTCAGCGCCCGCGCCGCCTTCCCGCTGATGCGCGCGGTCGGCGGCGGCTCGATCGTGTTCATCGGCTCGAAGAACGCGCTGGCCGCGGCAGTCAACGCCTCCGCCTATGCCTCGGCCAAGGCGGCGTCGCTGCACCTCGCCCGCTGCCTGGCGCTGGAAGGCGCGCCGCACGGCATCCGCGTCAACACGGTCAACCCGGACGCAGTGATCAAGGGCTCGCGGATCTGGGACGGCGACTGGCGCAAGGAACGTGCCGGCGCGCACGGCATCGATCCCGGCTCGGAGCTGGAAGAGCATTACCGCAACCGCTCGATGCTCAAGCGCGACGTACTGCCCGAGGACGTGGCGGAGGCGGTGCATTTCTTCGCTTCCGAAGCCTCTTCCAAATCGACGGGCAACATCGTCAATGTGGATGCCGGGAACGCGCAGGCTTTCCCGCGATAAGAACAAGAGGGTGCAATGGCGAAGGAACTGCCGCTTTCGGTCGACCAGATCGAAAGCCACAATGCGGCGCGGGTGGAAGCGCTGCGGGACGAATATGACAGCCTGGGCCGCGCGCTCGGGCGCCGCGGGATCGACATCGATGCAGTGAAGGCGCGCGTCGCCGGCTTCTCGGTCGCGGTGCCGAGCTGGGGCGCCGGGCGCGGCGGCACGCGCTTCGCCAAGTTCCCGATCGCCGGCGAACCCACGACCATCCACGAGAAGCTGGCGGATTGCGCCGTGATCCACCAGCTCTCCACCGTCACGCCGCGCGTCAGCCCGCATTTCCCCTGGGACAAGGTGCGCGACTATGCCGCGCTGCGCGAGGAGGCGGCGGCGCTCGGCCTGGGCTTCGACGCGATCAACTCGAACACCTTCCAGGACCAGCCCGGCCAGAAGCTCAGCTATCGCGACGGCAGCCTTTCGGCCGGCGATGCCGGCGTGCGCGCCCAGGCGGTCGAGCATAATGTCGAGTGCATCGAGATCGGCCGCCAGCTCGGCGCCAGCGCGCTCACCGTCTGGGTGGGCGACGGCACCAACTTTCCCGGCCAGCAGGACCTCGCCAAGTCGCTCGACCGCTATCTCGAGGCCGCGGCCCAGGTCTATGCGGCGCTGCCCGACGACTGGCGCATGCTGCTCGAGCACAAGATGTTCGAGCCGGCCTTCTACTCCACCGTGATCTCGGACTGGGGCTCGTCGATCCTCGCCGCGCAGGAACTGGGCCCCAAGGCGAAGTGCCTGGTCGATCTCGGCCATCACGCGCCGAACGTGAACATCGAACAGATCGTCGCCCGGCTCCACCGCTTCGGCAAGCTCGGCGGCTTCCACTTCAACGACAGCAAATATGGCGACGACGATCTCGACAGCGGATCGATCAACCCGCACCAGCTCTTCCTGGTCTTCAACGAACTGATCGAGGCCGAGCTGAACCCGCGCGACGGATTCGATCCGGCGTACATGATCGACCAGTCGCACAACGTCACCGATCCGATCGAGAGCATGATCTCGTCGGCCGAAGCGATCGCAGGCGCCTTCGCCAAGGCGAGCCTGGTCGACCGCGAGGCGCTCGCCGCCGCGCAGCAGGCCAACGACACGATGCTGGCCTTCCTCACGCTGCGAAAGGCCTATCGCACCGACGTATCGCCGATCCTCGCCATGGCGCGGATGGAAGCCGGCGGCGCGATCGATGCGATCGTCGCCTATCGCGACAGCGGCTGGCGGGCACGCAAGGCGCAGGAACGGATGGCCGTGGGGCTCGGCGCTGGCATCGTTTGAGCGGAAAAGATTGATTTCGGCAGATTTGCCCGGCACAAGACCCTAGGAAATTTGGGGCTCCACCGGAAATGCATGTCGAAGAGCGCGATAGCCTGATCCTCGATCTGATGGGGAAAACCGGCTTCGTGTCGTTCAAGAGCCTGGAGGCGACCGTACCGGCCTCGCCCGCCACGCTGCGCCGCGATCTCGACCGGCTGGAGGGCAAGGGCGTGATCCAGCGCGTGCGCGGCGGGGCGCGGCTGGTCGGCGACGAAGGGGAGCGCACCGACGTCCAGTCGCTCGCCGGCGTGCCGTTCCACGAGAATATCGATCGCAACCGCAAGCAGAAGGAAGCGATCGGCCGCGCCGCCGCCACGCTCTGCCAGCCGGGCGAATCGATCATCATCGACGGCGGCTCGACGACGCTGCAGATGTGCCGCCACCTGGCCGGGCTCAACCTCCAGGTCCTTACCAACTCGCTCCATGTCGTGAGCGCGCTGCTGCCCCAGCCGGGCACCCGCATCGCCGTGCCCGGCGGATCGGTGTTCCGCGAACAGAACATCATCCTGGGCATCGGCGGCGAGGAATGCATGCCGCGCGTCCATGCCCCGCGCCTGTTCATGGGCGCGGCCTTCGTCGGCGCGCAGGGCGTGATGCAGGCGGACGTCGTGCTCGCCGCCGCCGAGCGCCAGATGATCGACCGCGCCGAATGGGTGGCGCTGCTCGTCGACAGCTCCAAATTCGCCGCGCCCTCGGGCTCGGTGGTGTGCGGGCTCGACGAGCTCGACGTGATCGTGACCGATGCGGCGATCGGCGATGCCCATGCCCGCATGATCGAGCAGGCGGGCGTGAAGCTGATCATCGCCTGAAACCCGCGCCGAACGATCAGGGCGTGCGCAGGAGCACCCTGCCGAACCGCTCCGGCGCCGGCGTGCCCCGCACCAGCGCGGCCCGCCCGTTGACGAAGACATAGTCCATGCCCTGGGCATAGGCATGCGGCTTCGCATAGGTCGCCGTGTCGCGCACCGTCGCCGGATCGAAGACGATCACATCGGCAAAGGCGCCCTTGCGCAGCGCCCCGCGATCGGTGATCGCGAAGACCCGGGCCGGCAGCCCGGTGGCGGCATGGATCGCCTGGGCCATCGAGATCACCGGCTTGTCGATCACATAGTTGCGCAGCTTGCGGGGAAAGGCGCCATAGGCGCGCGGATGCTCCGCGGTCCGGCCGAAGGGCGGCAGGCCGCCGTCCGTCGACGTCATCGTCCAGCTCTGCCGCATGAACGCCTCGACGTCCTTGTCGCTCATGTTGAACGACACGGTGGGCGCCCCGCCTTGCTTGAGCATCTCGATCGCCGCGTCGAGCGGATCGAGCTTCATGATCGCGCCGACTTCGTCGAGCCGCTTGCCGTCAAGCGACGGGTCGGCCTTGTAGGCGCGGATCTGGATCGCGCGCGGCCCGGCGCGGCGGGCGAGATTGGGGACCATCTCGGCGCGAATGCGGGCGCGCATCGCCGGGTCCGCGAGCCGCTTGGCCAGCGCCTCCGCTCCGCCCTCCTGCGCCCAGCCGGGGACCAGCGAGGCCATCAGGCTCGAGCCGGATGCGGTATAGGGATATTGATCGGCCCAGACCTGCACGCCTTCGGCACGCGCCCTGTCGATATGCGCGATCACATCGGCCGACTTGCCCCAGACCTGCGGCCCCAGCACCTTGATGTGAGTCACGACGCCGGGGAGCCTTGCCCCCCGCGCGACGGTGATCACCTCTTCCACTGCCGCGACGACGCCGATGTCGTAATTGCCCTCGTCCCGGATATGGCTTTCGTAGAAGGCATGCGGAAAGGCCGCGGCGGCCTTGGCGAGGCCGACGATCTCCGCCGTGTTCGAATATTTGGCCGGAATGTAGAAGGGCCCGTCGGACAGGCCGATGGCCCCCAGCTTCATCGCCGTGGTGACCAGCCCTTCCATCCTTGCCTGCTCCTCGGGCGTGGCAAGGCGATCGACATTGCCCATCACCGCTGCGCGCACGGCATTGTGACCGATCATCGGAGCGACGTTGACGCCGGGGACGTTGGCCTTGAGATCGGCGATCTGGGGCGCCAGGTCGGCCGGGCCGCCGCCATCCGGATTGAGGAACAGGGTGGTGATGCCCTGATGGAGCATCGGCAGCGCGGCGGCGAGCTCGGGCGTCTGGATATTGGGCGCCGCGTGCGAGTGCGGATCGATGAAGCCTGGCGCGACGATCCTGCCGCGCGCATCGACCACCGTCTTCGCAGTCGCCCTGGCGGGGATGGTCCCCACCGCGACGATGCGGTCGCCCATGATCGCGACATCGGCGCTGCGGCCCGGCGCGCCGCTGCCGTCGTACACAGTGCCGCCACGGATCAGCACGTCATAGTCCTGGGCGAGCGCGGGAGAGGCCGTCGCGAGCAATGCGACGGCGGACAGCGTCAGGGTCTTCATCGATCCGCCTCCCTTCACATCTTGAACCGGGCGCCGATGCGGAAGGTCCGCCCCAGCAGGTCGTAGATCGACTGGTTGGTCGCCGGCGTCGCATAGGCGCTGCCCGCGGGTCCCGGCGCCACCACGGGCGGATCCTTGTCGAGCAGGTTGGAGACGTTGAAGAAGAGCTGCACGTCCCTACCCCCCATCTTGAAGCCCTGGGTGAGCGAGGCGTCGATGTAGAAGGCGCCCTTGATCCGGTTGTCGTTGATCGTGCGGTTGGTGACGGTGGAAGTCGGGCAGCCGCTGGTGCATTCGACGAAGCTGTTGTCGTAGACGCCGTCGCTCACCCCGCGTCCGATCAGCGTGGCATTGAAATCGTCCACGTCATAGCTGGCCTGGGCGCGGTAGAGCCATTTCGGCGTGCCGCCGGGGGCGTTCTGGCCCACCGTGTCGGTCGGCGCGTCGATGCCGTTGTCGAAGTAATTCTTGATGTAGCGCGTCGCCATGCCGCGCAGCGAGAAATTGCCGGGGCCGACGCGGGTCCGGTACGAAGCCTCGAAGTCGATGCCCTGCGCCTTCTGCACCGCGAAGTTGAACGGGCTCTCATACACCTGCAGGTTGTTGCCGAACGCATTGGGCCCGCGCACCACGGCCGCGCAAAAGGCCTGGATGCCTTCGTTGCAGCGATCGACGATCGTCTGCGCCGCGACCGATCCGATCGCGCCGTTGATCTTGATGTTGTAGTAATCGACCGACATCGCGAAGCCGCGCAGGAAGCTTGGCTGCAGCACCACGCCGACCCCCCATTGATCGGCCTTTTCGGGCTGGAGCAGCGCGTTGCCGCGGGTCGTGCCCGCAAAGGTGACCGACGCGTTGTTCTGCGAGGAATCGATCAGCACGTTGATCCGGGTCGATCCGGCGGTGAACAATTCGCCCAGATTGGGCGCGCGGATGTCGCGCGAGCGGGTGGCGCGGAAGCGGATGTCGGGGATCGGCTGGAAGGTCAGGCCCGCCTTCCAGGTGGTTACATAGCCCGAAGTCGAATAATCGGTCCCGCGCACCGCGCCGTTGAGGTCCAGCCCCTTGATCACCGGCACCGCGAGTTCGACATAGCCTTCGGTCACGCTGTACTGGCCGAAGCTGGGCAGGAAGTTTCCGACGAACCAGCCGCTCTGATATTCGCTGGGCACGAAGCCGCTTACCTTCTCGCGGCGATGCTCGCCGCCGACCGAGACGGAGACCGGGCCGGCCGGCAGCGCGAACGCGTCGAACGCCAGGTTGGCCGCGACCACGTCCTGCTCGAACTTCTGCCGGCGATAGGGATTGCCGAGGACATAGGCGAGCGCTTCGGGGCTGGCGACGCCGATGCCGAGGCGGTTCAGCGGCACGCAGCCATTGGTCGGCGCCGTCAGCGTCGAACGGCACACGATCGTCCCCGCGGGCACGCCCATCGCATTGCCGGCCGGTGCGAACACCGCGTCCTGGGCCAGCGCGAGCCGGGCATTGTTGGTGATGTCGCGCGCCATCTCGCGCGTGCGGCTGATGCCCTTCTGGTAATAGACGTCCCAGCGCGCGGTGCCGGCGAATAGCGGGAAGCTGCCATTGGCGCCGACGACGTAGCGCTGCAATTCGCGCTCGGTGTCGTTCTTGCGGATCGGCAGGTCGGCGTTGCTGGTGCCCAGCGTGAAGCTGGCGATGCCGCCGAGCTGGGCACGGACCGAGGCCGGGATATAGGCATTGTCCGAACGGATCGTGACGTTCGCCTGGTTGAGCTGCACGCCGAGCCAGCCGAGATTCTGCGACTTGGCATAGGAAGCCTGGCCGAACAGGTTGAGCCCGTCGGCCACTTCGAAGCTCACCCGGCCGAACAGGCTCTTGCGATTCTCCTCCGGATCGAGCGACTGGAAGCCGTTGACCTGAGTCGACTGCCAGTCGCCGCCGATCTGCCAGGGATCGCGGTTGGTGCCGAAATTATACTGGCTGACCGCCCCGCCATAGCCGAACTGGGTGCCGCGCAGCGCGGTGTTGAGGATGACGCCGCCCCGCGTCGCCTGGCTGAGCCCCGCGCCCGAGACCACCAGCCGCTCCGGCTGGCCGTTCCCCGCCACATAGGCGGGGTTGTTGATCATGTACCAGCCGCGGTTGTTCCAGTCGCGCGGGACGCCGTGCAGCCCTTCCTTCACCGAAATCTCGCCGTTGAGCAGGATATGGCCTCGCCCACCCGCGAAGCCGGTGCCGGCGGTCAGCGTCGCACGGTAGTTGGGCGCATCGCCATAGGTCGAGATGCCATATTCGACCGTGCCCTTGAGGCCGGAATATTCCTTGTCGAGGATGAAGTTCACCACGCCCGACACCGCGTCCGAGCCATAGGCGGCGGAGGCGCCGCCGGTGACGATCTCGACGCTCTTGATCAGGCCCTGCGGAAAGGTGTTGACGTCGACCAGGCCGCCGACGGTCGATCCCACCGAGCGCTGGCCGTCCAGCAGCACCAGCGTGCGCGCAGTGCCGAGCGCGCGCAGGTTGAGCGCGTTGACGCCGGCGGTGCCGGCCGAGATGTTGAGGTTGGAATTGGCCGGCGTCACGCTGCCGACCAGCGACGGGATCTCGTTGACATAGTCGGCGACGTTGGCGGGCGCGCTCGCCGCCATGTCCTCCGCGTTGATCACGGTGAGCGGCGTCGGCGCCTGATAGCCGTTGCGCTGGATGCGCGTGCCGGTGACGGTGATCTCGGTCTGCGGCGCTTCGGCTGCCGGCTCGCCGTTCTGCGCGTCCTGCGCATGCGCCGCGCCGTTCCACAGCAGCGCGATCGCCAGCGCGGACAGAGAGGCGGCCCTCGTCGATCTTGTCATATTTCTTCCCCTTCCTCGGTATAGTCGAGCGATGATGCCACTCGTGCGCCGGTTGCTCCGGCTGCACCGCATCGGCTCCTTCCTGCGGTTCCCTGTCAGTTACTTATCGGCAGCTCCCCGGCCTGGGCTGGCGCGGCAGCGGGCGGCCCCCGGCGGCGCCGGTCGGCGCGCCATTCTCGATGGCGACCACGCCGTTGACGATCACCGTGCGCATGCCCGTGGAGAACCGCGCCGGACGGACATAATCGGCCCGCGGCGCGAAGCGGCCGGGGTCGAACGCGATCACATCGGCAAAGGCGCCGGCCTTGAGCTGCCCTCGCCCCTCCAGGCCGAACATCGCCGCCGTCACGGCGGTGCTGCGATCGATGAAGGCGCGCAGGTCGATGACCTGCTTCTCCTTCACATAGGTCGCGTATTTGCGGGCGAAGGACGCATAATAGCGCGGATGGCCCTGCGACGCGTCCGAACTGGTCACTACCCAGGGCTGCCGCATGAAGGCGGCGATGTCCGCCTCGCTCTGATTGAACGACGCCACGCCCGCCTCGCGCTTGCGCAGGATCGCGATCGCGGCGTCGATCGGGTCGGCGCCGGCGCTCGTGGCGATCTGCGCGAGCGTCCTGCCTTCCGCATCGGCCGGGCCCGACGTGATCAGCAGCGAGGCGGGACCGCCGCGCCGGCGCAGATTGTCGGCGATCTCCGGCCGCATCCGCGCCATCGCGGCGGGATCGTCGAAGCGCCGGAGCATCGCGTCGCGGCCGCCATCCTGCGCCCAGCGCGGCATCAGCGCCGCCGACAGCCCGGTTCCCGAGGCGGACCAGGGATATTGATCGGCATGGACCACCTGCCCCGCCTTCCGCGCCGCCTCGATCTGGGCGATGATCGCCCCGGCCTGCCCCTGCACGTCGACGCCCAGCGCCTTGATATGAGCGATGTGCACCGGGATGCCGGCCTCGCGCCCGATCTCGATCGCTTCGGCAACCGCGCCCTTCAGGCCGATCGTATAGGAGGATTCGTCGCGCAGATGGCTGTCATAGATGCCGCCCTTCTCCGCCGCGGCGCGGGCCAGCGCCACCACCTCGTCGCGCCTGGCGAAACTCTGGGGGGCGTAGAACAGGCCGGTCGAAAGGCCGAGGGCACCCTGGCACATGGCCGAGGAGACCAGCCCCTGCATCCGGGCCAGCTCCTCCGGGGTCGGCGCGCGATCGTCGGGGCCGATCACCTTCAGCCGGACCGCGCCCAGGCCGACATACGTGGCGAAGTTGATGCCATAGTCGCGGCTCGACTGGCCCAGCGCCGCCTCTCCGTCACCGCCCTTCGCTCCGCTATCGCGGCCGAAGGTGCGGGCGACATCGGGGTCGCCGCCGCCGTCCACCCCGATAAAGGCAGTCGTCACGCCCTGGGTGAGGAACGGCAGCACCAGCCGCGCCGCGGGATCGCCGGACGCCAGCGCGCCGTTGACATGGGTGTGGGTGTCGATGAAGCCGGGCGCGACGATCAGACCGGTCGCATCGATGATCCTTCCGGCCCCGCCGGACGCCCTGGGGCCGACATAGACGATGCGGTCGCCGCGGATCGCCACATCGCCTTTGAAAGGCGCGGCATTGCCCGGATAGATGGTACCGCCGCGCAGGATCAGGTCGGCGCCCGGTTCCGGGCTGCCTCCCCGTGCGAGGGCACCTCCGGCGGCGGTGGCCAGCACGATGCCCGCCGCCACGCCAATCTTCAGCTTTCGACCCCGAACCATCCGACGCGACTCCCCTTGTTGCTTGTTGCTTCCGGCTATGGCGCTCCCCAGAATCCGGGGGCCGGCGGCGACAGCACGCCCCGTTCGCCACGCACGCCGCCCGGCCGGTCCTCCGCCAGCCACAGCGGCCCGTCGAGATCGACGAAACCCGAACGGGCGGCGATCACCAGCGCGGGCGCGATCGACAGCGAAGTCGAGATCATGCTGCCCGTCATCACGCCGAGCCCGGCGGCCGCGGCGGCCTCCGCCAGCGCGAGCGCGCCGGTGAGGCCGCCCGTCTTGTCGAGCTTGATGTTGATCACCTGATACCGGCCGGCGAGCGCCGCGACGTCGTCGGCGATATGCGCGGATTCGTCCGCGGCGATCGGGACCAGCGGCGCGAACCCCTCCAGCGCATCATCCTCGCCCGCAGGCAGCGGCTGTTCGAGCAGATCCACGCGCAGCTCGACCAGCATCGGCTGCAGCCGTTCGATCTCCGCGATCGTCCAGCTCTCGTTCGGATCGACGATCACGCGCGGCGCCGGCGCCGCCTCGCGCACGCGGCGGATCTGGGCCTCGGGATCGCTGCGATCGACCTTGATCTTGATCAGCGGCACATCCGCCAGGCGCTGCGCCGCCGTCGCCATTGCTTCGGGCGTGTCCAGGCTGACGGTCATGGCCGTCGCAGTCGGCCCCAGCGGCGCCATGCCGAGCAGCTCGGTCACGCTACGCCCGGCCAGCTTCGCCTCCAGGTCCCACAGCGCGCAATCGACTGCGTTGCGCGCCGCGCCGGCCGGCATCAGGGCAAGCAACGCCTCGCGGGAAGCCCCCGCCTCGATCGCGCCGCGTACCGCCGCGATCTCCGCGAGCGCGCCTGCGATCGACTCGCCATAGCGCGGATAGGGCACCCCCTCTCCCCACCCGACCGCACCCTCGGCCGCGATCGAGACGGTCACCACATCGGCGACCGTCTTCACGCCCCGCGAGATGCGGAAGGGCGTGGCTAGAGCGAAAGCGTCGCTACGCGCGGCGAGGCTTCGAAGCATTGGTCGATCCTGTCGATGATGGAGTCCACACCCATGGCGAAGGGGTCCGTGCAGGGCAGGCCGAGCGCATCGGCGGTCTCGGCGCAAAGCCGCTCCGCTTCCGCGCGCGCGAGCTTGGACGTGTTGAGCGCGACGCCGACCGCCCGGACCTCGGGACTGGTGAGGCGCGCGACGGCCAGATTGGCCTCCAGCGTTTCCCGGAGCCCCGGCACCGGATAATGCGGCAGGCCGCGCATATGGGCACGCATGGGATCGTGGCAGAGCACCAGCGCCGCCGGCTGCGCGCCGTGCAGCAGGCCGGTGGAGACGCCCGCGAAGGAAGGGTGGAACAGCGAACCCTGTCCCTCGATCAGGTCCCAGCCGTCATCGGTGCGCGCGGGCGAGATGTCCTCGATCGCCCCCGAGATGAAATCGGCGATGACGGCGTCGAGCGGCACGCCGCTGCCGGCGATCAATATCCCGGTCTGGCCGGTCGCGCGGAAATCGGCGGCCATGCCCCGCGCGCGCATGCCGCGCTCCAGGCAGAGCGTCGCGTACATCTTGCCCACCGAGCAATCGGTGCCGACGGTGAGCAGCCGCTTGCCCGCGCGCCGCTTGCCATTGCCGACAGGGATGCCGGGCCGGGGATCGCGCACATCGTGCAGCTTGCGCCCATGGCGCGCCGCCGCCGCCACGATCGCCGGTTCCTCGCGCAGCCGGTGATGCAGCCCGGACGCCACGTCGAGCCCCGCCTCGATCGCCGCGATGGCATCGCCGACCAGATCGGCGCTCATCCGGCCGCCGGCATTGGCGATGCCGAGCACCAGGGTCCTGGCCCCGGCGGCCACTGCCTCGGCAAAGCCCATGCGCGGCAGGTCGAGCGTCAATCCGCAATCGTCGTGCCGAAATTCGCCAACGCAATCGTCCGGCCGAAACACCGCCAGCCCGCGGGAGGTCTTGATGCCCACCTCGTCGTTCGAATGGCCGAGATACAGGAGATAAGGACTGGCAATCATTGAAAACCCCGATTGATGCCTCGCATCGCATGATTGCCGAAACACGGGCCGACGCCACGTTCGAAGGCCGCGCTGCAGCATAACCATTCGTTATGGACAGGCGGAGTTGAGATGCGCGCCGCGTAAAAATAGCGCGGGTTGCAATAAGGAAATTCACTGGTCAGGTATCTGTGCAGTACGGACGACAAGAAGCCGCGTAGAAAAGAACAAAAAAGCAGGAGAGGCACGACGAAGAAGGAGGCGAACTTCGAACGACGTCGCCTGAGGGCGACGTGGGTGGCGGAAACGGTGATCCCGTACGAGAGCACGGTACGGGCATGGCTGGTGCGCGCGCGCGTTTCGGAGGAGGATATCGATGACATCGTTCAGGAAGCCTATTGCCGCCTCGCCGCGCTCGACACGGTCGACCATATCACGCGTCCGGGCGCCTATTTCTTCTCGATCGTACGCAACCTGCTGCTGCAGCGCCTCAAGCGCGGCCGGATCGTATCGATCGACATGATCGCCGAGATCGAAACCTATGCGATCGACGACAGCCCCTCGCCCGAACGCGAAGCCGCGGGCCGGCTCGACTATGCGCGATTGCGCGCGATCATGGCCGGCCTGCCCGAACGCTGCCGGCGCATCGTCGAGATGCGCAAGATCGAGGGCATCTCCCAGAAGGAGATCGCGCGCCGCGTGGGCGTCAGCGAGAGCGTGGTCGAGAACGACGTCCATCAGGGCGTCCAGACGATCCTGCGCGTCTGGCGCGACGAGGACCGCCGGGTGATGGCGTGGCTGAACGGCTTCGAAGCCGGCACGCCGCGCGCGGACGGGGGGCGCCGGTAATGACGCACCAGAGCGCCCGCGAGATCCAGGAGGAAGCCGCGCGCTGGGTCGCGCGGATGGACGGGTCCGAATGGAACGACATCGACGAAGCCGAGCTCGGGCTCTGGCTCGAAGTGGATCCGCGGCGGCGCGGCGCGCTGCTGCAGGCCCAGGCGGCCTGGGCGACGCTCGACCCCCTGCGCCCGGCCAATGCCGACGACGCGGAAGCCGAAGCGCCGACCTATCGCTCCCGTACGGGCCGGCGGCGCTTCCTGATCGGTGGCGGCGCGGCGATCGCGGCATCGCTTGCGGGCGCGGCGTTCCTGCTCGACCGTGGCACCGAATATGGCACGCAGATCGGCGAGATTCGCCGCGTGCCGCTCGCCGACGGCTCGACGATGGTGATCAACACCGCCAGCCTGGCTTCGGTCGACCTCGAGGAAGCGCGCCGCCTGGTCCGGATCCGGCAGGGCGAGCTGTGGTTCCAGGTCGCCAAGGATGCGAAACGCCCCTTCCTCGTGGAGGCGGGAAAGATCCGCGTACAGGCCGTGGGAACCGCCTTCGCCGTCCGGCGCCGCCAGGCAGGCGCCGACATCACCGTGACCGAAGGCGTGGTCGAAGCCTGGGCGAACGGCGCCGCCGCGCCGCATATCCGCATCGCCGCGGGCGAGCATGCCTTCCTGGCCGACGATGCCGCAGTCGTCCGCGCGCCTGCCAGCGCGAGCTCGGTCTATCGGGCGCTTGCCTGGCGCGAAGGCAAGATCGACCTTGCCGGCGTCACGCTCGCCGACGCAGCCGCGGAGTTCAACCGCTATAATCGCCGCCAGCTCGTCATCGTCGATCCCGGCATCGCCCGCGAAAGCTTCGACGGCACGCTGCGCACCGACGATCTCGAAGGCTTCGCCATGGCCGTGCAGGAAAGTCTGGGCGTGCCGATCGACCTGAGCGATCCGAACGAAATCCGCCTCGGCCGCCCGCGAAAATAAGGAAAATCGCCGCCGGGGACTCTTGCGGAATAACGGGCGCAAAAAGCCCGCAAGGGAGAGGAATAACATGGGGATTATGCGGGGGCGTGCCGCCCTGTTGGGGGCGACTGCTTGTATCTTCGTAATGACGGCGCCGGCGGCTTCGGCGCAGCGGCGTAGCTTCGACGTATCGGCGCAGGCCGCGGAAACCGGCATCGTCGCGCTGGGCCATCAGGCCGATATCCAGATCATCGCCGCCCGCAAATATACCAGCGGGAAGCGCACCGCCTCCGTGCATGGCGAAATGACGATCGACCAGGCGCTCGGCGCGCTGCTCGAGGGCACGGGGCTGGTCGCGCGCCAGACCGGTGCCAAGACCTATGTAGTGCTGCCCGCCGCCGGCGCGGTGACGCCCACCTCCAGCGCCCCGCCCGCGCCCGTCCGGCCCGTCCAGGTCTCGGGCACCAGCGAAGCGCCGGGCGCGGCGCAGGACGATGGCCCGACGGAGATCATCGTCACCGCGCAGAAGCGCGAGGAATCGATCCGGGACGTGCCGATCGCGGTGTCCGCATTCTCCGCCCAGGCGCTCGACGACCGGAAGATCGAAGGCGGCTCGGAACTGCTGCGAGCGATTCCGAACGTCACCTTCTCGAAAAGCAATTTCAGCATGTACAATTTCTCGATCCGCGGGATCGGGACCAAGGCGATTTCGGCGTCGAGCGATCCGGCGGTCGCAGTGAGCTTCAACAACACGCCGCTGGTGCGCAACCGACTGTTCGAATCGGAATTCTTCGACCTGGCCCGCGTCGAGGTGCTGCGCGGCCCGCAAGGCACGCTCTATGGCCGCAACGCGACGGCCGGCGTGGTCAACGTGATCCCCGCCCTGCCGGACGCCCATTTCGGCGCCGAAGTGAAGGCCGAGGTCGGCAATTACGGCACGATGCGCCTGAACGGCATGATCAACGTTCCGCTCGGCGACACGCTGGGCATCCGCGTCGCCGGCGCCTGGACCAGCCGCGAGGGCTTCGACTACAACAGCTTCACCAAGCGGGACGTCAACGGGCGCAACCTCTGGTCGACCCGCGGAACGGTGCAATGGATTCCCAGCGACCGGTTTCGCGCGAACCTGATCTGGCAGCATTTCGACGAGGACGACAACCGGGCGCGCACGGGCAAGCAGCTGTGCACCACCGATCCCGGCCCGGCAAAGGTCGGCAACGTCACGATCACCAATCCTAGCCTGCGCGGCAAGCTGAGCCAGGGCTGCCTGCCGGGCTCGCTCTATGACGATGCGGCCTATGGCGTGCCCAATGGGCGCAGCCTCGTCTATCTGAAAGTGCCCTCCGACATCCTGCTCGGCTTCCAGCCCAACCCCGCCCGCCCCGACCGGCGGGGCGGGCCGCGCGTCAACGTCCTCAAGGACGCCGACCCTTTTGCCGGGGTGACGCAATCGCGGAACCTGCGTGAGATATCGACCAGCTACGACCCGGTGTTCCGCGCGACGAACGACGTCTACCAGCTCAACCTCGAGTTCGTGCCCGCCGAAGGGCTGAAGCTGGTGTCGCAGACCGCCTATGCCCGCGACCGCTATTATTCTTCGCAGGACTATAACCGGTTCGTCAGCAACCCGATCTTCAACGACTCCTCGCAGCTCCTCCTCGACGTGCTCGGCCGGACCATGGACACGTCGGAACTGCCCACCCCGGGCGGCATATATTGCGATCCCCAGCTCGGCTGCTCCGACCGAATGGTCTCGGTCGACATAAGTCGTTCTAGAAATCGCCAATGGTCTCAGGAGTTCCGCCTTCAATCGAGCTTCAGCGGACCGCTCAATTTCAACCTTGGATTGAACTATCTCGATTTCAAATCCAAGGACGATTACTACGTCTTCAATAACATGTTCACCCTGATCGCCGACTGGTATTACAGCCGCGGCGGCACGACACTCAAGCCGGCGGTCGCGCCCTGCGGACTCGGCTTCGAAGCACGCGAATGCCCCTATGTCGACCGCAACCCCCTGGGAAGCCTCGACAATCAGGGCCACAACTACTTTCTGAGCCAGAATGGCGTGCGGATCAAAAGCAAGGCCGCCTTTGGCGAGCTCTACTGGAACGCCACCGACAATCTGAAGCTGACCGTGGGCCTGCGCTACACGCAGGACGAGAAGGTCTCGACCCAGATTCCCAGCCAGCTGCTGCTGGGCGGCGGCACCGGTACGCCGTTCCCCGGGGACACCACCGGCGGCCGGGTGAACAGCGGCTATCCCGCCCTGCCCGACATCCACCAGAAATGGGGGAAGTTCACCGGGCGCGCGGTGATCGACTGGAAGCCGACGCTCAGCTTCACCGACGACACGCTCCTCTATCTTTCGGCGGCCCGCGGCTACAAGGGCGGCGGCGTCAATCCGCCTCGCGTCGATTTCAACCCGGCGATCGTGCAGTATCAGTTCCTGCCGCAGACCTTTCGGCCGGAATATGTCAACGCCTTCGAGATCGGCACGAAGAACGCCTTTGCCGGCCGCAAGCTGACTCTGAACGCCACTGCATTCCTGTACGATTACAAGGATTACCAGATCTCGCAGATCGTCGACCGGATTGCCTATAACGAGAATTTCGGCGCCACGAGCATGGGATTGGAGCTGGAGGCGGCATGGCGCCCCTCGCGTGCCTTTCGCATCGACGGCAATTTCGGCCTCCTCAAGACGCGGCTGAAGAAGGGCTCGGAGTCGATCGACGTGATGAACCGGACGCAGGGCGATCCGGACTGGGTGGTGCTGCGGCCCTGGCTGCAGGTCCCCTCGAACTGCATCGCGCCCCGCGCGCTGGTGGAGAAGGTGCTGCCGTCGGGCAACGAGATCGCGCTGGCCGCACTCTGCCCGGGCGCGACCCGCATCGGCACCTACAACCCGGCGGTGGACAGCAAGTTCAAGCTCTACAACACCTATGGCTTCACCTATGATCCGTTCGCGCCCTACAATGCGAGCACGGTCGGCCTGAACATCGCCCAGGGCGGAAGCGGCGCGCCCAATGGCGGGCGCGGCTTCGCCGCCGACCTCACCGGCAACGAGCTACCCAACGCCCCGCGCTGGACCGCCAATGTCGGCGCGCAATACACTTTCTTCCTGGATGGTGGAGACTGGGAACTCACGCTGCGCGGTGACTATTACCGTCAGTCAAAAAGCTATGCGCGCGTTTATAATACCGCCTATGATCGCCTGAGAGCGTGGGACAACGTAAATGCAGCCCTGACTTTGTCTCGGCCGAAATCCGACATTACATTTCAGCTCTACGTAAAGAACCTTTTCAACAACACCCCGATCACGGACTTCTTCACAAATGCCGATGATACTGGCCTGACAACCAACGTATTCACGTTGGACCCTCGCATCGTGGGATTCAACATCATGAAGCGATTCTGAGACGAACCGTTCAACGCAATTAATTTTACGTTAAATCTGAATACTCTTGAATAAAATGACAGATAAGTTATAGTCGAGTCGCACTGATAAGACAGTGCGAATCAAATAACGCGGGAGATGATAAATGAACAGGCTCAACAAACTCGTCCTGATTTCATCGGCTGTTGTTGGTTCGACGTTCTTCGGTTCGGCGGCCATGGCTCAGGCTGCACCGAACGGCGTTCTGAACGGCGTCGTCGTCGCCACCAAGGGCATCACCGTCACGTGCGATCTGAAGCTCACTCTCGATGCGGCCAACAACAAGGGCTCTATCGAGATGAACCCCGGCGACACGAACTGCGCCGCGCTGCACTTCAACAACATGCCGTACACCACCTCCTATTCGGCCGGCGTCCTGACGTTCCACAACGTCGATGTGACCACGATCACCATCGGCGACTGCTATGGCGACATCAGCGGCACCTGGGATGGCAGCACCCTGACCATCAGCGGCGCCGTCCTTCCGCCCCACACCGGTGGTCCGGCCTGCACGGTCGATGGCTTTGCCGCCTGAATGAAGGTGCACTCACCCTCTCAACACTGAAACTCGGCGGGCGCATTGCTTCGGTGCGCCCGCTTCATTTCCCTGCAGTGCGGGCGCATCCCCGCAACGCGGTGTCGTTATCGTCCTTGCCTCCGGCCACAAGGCAGCGCGCCTTGATTTGACCGGAGCGTTAGTCATTACGGGTCCACGGCGTCGTATCGGGGGAATCCGGAGTGCGGAAAGTACGCGGTCTATGATGCCCCTGGCCCGTTTCTCCGTGCTGCTGTCCCTTGCACTGCCCATGACGCTGCCCCAGGGTGCCAGGGCGCAGACGGCGGGCGAAAAGCCGGGCGCAGCCACCGGCCCGCAGGACCGCCCCTCTCCCGCCGAAGCGCAGCCGGGGGACGAGATCGTCGTCACCGCCCGGCGCTATGGCGAAGCCAGGGTAGCCGCCGAGACGGAGTTCGGCGAGGACGAGATCGCCAGCCACGGCGCGGACAGCATCCAGGACCTGCTGGCTCGCCTGACGCCCTTCATCGGCAATAGCGGCAGCGACGACGAACCGGTCCTGCTCATCAACGGCCGGCCGGCGGATGGCGACCGCTCGATCCTGTCCTATCCGGCGGAAGCGCTGAACCGCCTCGCCGTGCTGAAGCCGGATGCCGCGGCGCAATATGGCTATCCGCCCGGCCGGCGCGTCGTCAATCTGGTCCTGAAGCAGCACTTCGCCAGCCTGAACCTGGACGCGGGCATGACCGCAGCGACCGCGGGAGGGCAATATGGCGGCGACCTTTCCGCGGGCCGGGTGACGATCGACGGGCCGACCCGCTGGAACGTGCAGGCGCGCATCAGCCGGGACTCGGCGCTCCGCAAGAGCGCGCGCAGCCTCCCCGCGGCAGCGGGCATCTTCGACGGCACGGGCTATGTCACCGCGCCCGGCGGCGGAGAGATCGACCCGGCGCTCAGCCAGCTCGCCGGCCGGCCGGTGGGCCTTGCCGCCATCCCCCCGGGGGCCGCATCGCAGGCGCCGACGCTCGCGGACTTCGCCGGCACCGCGGACCGCACGCATCCGGTCGATCCCGATGCATATGAGACATTGCTGCCGTCGAAGCGCTCGATATTGCTCAGCGCCGGCGTCACCCGTCCGCTGGGGGCGTTTTCGGCATCGCTGAGCTTCAATGCCACCAGCATCGGGAGCAACGGGCTGCGCGGGCTGCCCATGGCTTCGATCGAGATCCCGGCCGGCAGCCCCTGGTCGCCCTTCGGCAACGCGGTGCTCCTGGTGCGCCCCTTTGCCGGCGAGCGGGCGCTGCGCAACGATAACAGCTCGCAAACGCTGGGCACGTCGCTGACGCTGACGGGCCGGATCGCGGATTGGCAGGTTACGCTTTCCGGCAGCTATGGACGCAATTGGACGGACAGCCTGATCGAGCGCGGAATCGATGCGCGCAGCGTGCAGCAACTGGTCGCCGCTGGCGATCCCGCGTTCAATCCCTATGGCCCGTGGAGCACGCGGTTCCTGCTGGCGGGCCGCAATCGCGCGAAAGGCGACAATCTCTCCGCCCGGCTCAACGTCATCAAGACGGCGATCGATCTCCCGGCGGGGCCCCTGACCGCCAATTTCTCGATCAATGCCAGCCGCAACAGCCTGGAGAGCCGGAACGGAGACCTTTCGGGCAATCTCGTCGTCACCGATCGGGCATCCGGCCGGATCGACGGGCAGCTCTCCCTGAACGTCCCGCTGTCCCGGCGCGGAAAGGATGGTGCCGGCCCGCTCGGCGACCTGGCGCTCAACCTGGTCGCGGGCGGCCAGTCGCTCTCGGGGGGCAGCCTGCAGAAGCGGTTCGGCGCCGGGCTGACCTGGACGCCGCATCCCGTCCTCCAGCTTCGCGGCACGCTGGAGGATGTCGAGGCAGCCCCCTCGCCCGAACAGCTCGACGGCCCCGTCGTCACGACGATCAACCGGATCTACGACTATGCGCGGCAGGAAGCGGTCGATGCCATATGGATCCTGGGCGGGAACCCGAATCTGGGCCGCGGCCGGCGCCAGAGTCGCGCGCTGACGGCAATGGCGCGTCCGCTGGCGGACCAGACGCTGACGCTGAACTTCGGCTATAGCGAGCAGGTCGCCAAGGGCGGCGTCGCGCCCTTCCCCGAGCTGACGCCGGCGATCGAGGCAGCCTTTCCGGAGCGCGTGACGCGGGATGCCGGGGGCCATCTGGTCTCGGTCGACGCGCGCGCCATCAATCTCGCCCGCGATACCAGCGCCGAGCTGACTTCGGGCATCGCACTGCTGCTGCCGCGCCGCGGCAAGGCCACGCCCGCCGGGGCCAGTGCCGATCCGATGCGCTGGAGCATCTCGCTCAACTATCGCCGCCGCCTGAAGAGCGAATTGCTGACGCGCGCCGGCATTCCGCCGATCGACCAGCTCGGCCCCGACAGCGGCCAGTCCCGCGATTTCGTCTCGCTCCAGGCGACCGCGGGAAAGCGGGGCATCGGCGCAACGCTGAACGGGAACTGGAGCGGTTCCGCGCGCCTGCGCAACGCCGGGCCGGGCGGCGCCTATCGCTTTGCCCCCTCGTCGATCCTCAACCTGTCGCTCTTCGTCGAGCCCGAACACATCCTGCCCGGCGCGGCGAAAACGCCCTGGCTGAAGAATGTGAAGCTCTCGCTCGACATCCGGAACCTGTTCGACGGCTATCGCCGGGCGACCCTGGAAGACGGCAGCATCCCGGCCGGATACACGCGCTACCAGATCGATCCGCTGGGGCGCACCGTGCGCCTGTCCATCCGGAAGCGCTTCTAGCACGGCGGCGGGAAAGCGGGCCGGGCCGCCTCGGCGACGCCCAAACCGCTTGTCCTTCCGCCGCCATCCCGATTTACATCGTCATCGCCGGCTTCGCAGGGACGACGGGGTTTGCCGATCGGGTCGTTGTCCCCGGGGGCCCGTCCTTCCCTCGACGCCTCACCGCCTGGCGGGCCGCCCCGCGCCCAGGCGCGTGATCAGGATGGCCGCGCGCTTTGCCTGGCGCCGGATACTCGCAAGGTCGACGGTCTCGCCCGGCGCGTGATCGCCGGTGCTGTAGGTGCCGAGGCCGGCCAGGCTGTCGACGTCATGCGCGACGAACGAAATGTCCCCGGCGCCGCGCTTGAGCGGGTCGAGCGGCGCCATCTCGGCCAGGCCGAGGTCGCGGTTGACGCCGTTGAGTGCCGCCAGCAGCGCCTTGTTCCCCTCGGTCGGCGCCATCGCCGGATAGCCTTCGCCGAATTCGATCCTGGCATCGGTGCCCGGGGCGTGCGCCGCCACGATCGATTCCATCTTCGCGCGGATCCGCGCGGTCTGCTCGACGCTCAGCGTGCGGAAATCGCCGGTCGCGACGGCGGTGGCGGCGATGATGTTGGTCTTGCCCGCGGCCCTGGCATTGCCGCTCTCGTCGATCGCGGCGCTGGCGCCGCCGGCGATCACCCCGGCGTTGAAGGTGAGGTTGGGCTCGGGCAGCTCCTTGCGGAAGGCCGCCAGGATGCGCGCCAGCTCGTTGATCGCGCCGTCGCCGAAATCGGGCCCGAAGATCAGCGAGCTATGGCCGGTCTTGCCGGTCGCGGTGATCCGCCAGTCGGTGACCGAGCGACGCGCGATCGAGCCCATGTCCTTGCCGCCGTCGATCACCAGCCCCTCGAAATCGAGCGCGACATCGGCGCGCCTGCCCGCGGCGATCAGATCGGCGCGCGCAATGCTGTGCGGGCTGCCGGCATCCTCCTCGTCGCCGGTGAGCATGATCTCGATATTCGCGTCCTTGAGCGTGCCCGCCGCCTGCATGGCCCGCAGCGCCGCGACCATCACGACCATGCCGCCCTTGTCGTCGCCCGCGCCCGGCCCCTCGGCCTTGTCGCCGGTGCGGACGAACTTCTGGAAGGGCGAGCCCGGCTCGAACACCGTGTCGAGATGGCCGATCAGCAGGATGCGCCTGCCGCCCGGCTTGCCGCGATGGACCGCGATCAGATGGCCGGCGCGCTGGACGGCGTCCATCGGCTTCCAGCTGACGACGAAGCCGAGCGGCTCGAGCTCGGCGCGCATCATCTCGCCGATCTTCGCCACCCCCTGCAGGTTCAGCGTGCCGCTGTTCTGGTCGACCAGCCGGGCGAGCAGCGCCACCGAACGCTCGAACTCGGCATCGACCGTGCGGTCGATCGCCTTTTCGGGCTTCGACAGTCCCTGCGCCGCGGCGGGCGCCGCCCCCGCCAACAGCGACGAGGCGAGAAGAATCGCTCCGGCCTGGCGGATCACAGCTTGGCCCCGCCCATCTTGTAGGTCAGCTGCACGTAGAAGCTCCGCCCCACCCCGTCGAACCACGAGATGTCGTAATAGGGATAGGCGCCATAGGTGCGGTCCTTGATCGGGTTCTGGTCGAACAGATTGTTGATCGTGCCCGACAGGCGGAAGCGATCGGTGATGTTGTACTGGGCCGACAGGTTGAAGAGATAGCTTTCCTTGATGAAGGCATTCTCGTCGTAATTGGGCAGCCTGCCCAGGCGCTGCCCGGTCAGCGTCGTCGAGAATTTGCCGAGGTCCCAGCTGAGGCTCGCCGTGCCCTTGTCGCGCGGGATGTCGTAGCCGCTGTCATAGGTCAGCTTGTCGATCACCGGATCGCCCGGATACTGGCGGATCGTGTGGTTGAGCACATAGGTGTAGCTCGCCGAGAGCGCGAAGGTGCCGATCCCGGCCGTCGGGATGCGGAGATGCGCGGCGAAGTCGATGCCGTCGGTGGTCTCCTTCGCCACGTTGATCGGATTGATGAAGACGCCCTGGAGCTGGCCATCGAGCGCGCCGCCGACATAGCGCTGCACGCGCGCCTTCGCGTCGAGGCAGGTCGGCGAATTGCCGTCGACCGGGCTGCCCGCCGCTGTCTGCTTGAGAAGGCAATCGGCTTCGTCGCGCAGGATGCTGTCGATGTTCATGTCGAGCACCTGGTTCTTCATCGCGACCCGGAAATAGTCGACCGACACGTCGAAGCGCCGCGACGGCTGCCACACGATGCCCGCGTTGAGCGAAGTCGAGGTCTCCGGCCGCAGCCGCCGGTTGCCCGAACGGTGCGAGACGATGCCCTGATCGGCATAGCTGCAATCGGGCAAGGCGACGCCCGGCTCGTCCCTGCGGCAGAGATAATAATCGGTGCCGGAGGGATGGGTGTTGCCCGGCCCGCGGAAGACATAGTTGAGATCGGGCGCGCGGAAGCCGGTGCCATAGGCGCTGCGGAGCATCAGCGACTTGGTCGGCCGCACCACCGCGCCGAGATTGTAGGTGAACTTGCCGAAGCCGTTGCCGGCGAAGCTGTAATGATCGTAGCGCGCCGCGGCATCGAGCTCGAGGAACGAGAAGGCCGGGATGCGCAGCTCGCCGCCGGCGCCCCAGTGCTGGCGCGTCCCCTTCCCGTCCGAATCGACCAGCCCGACATAATATTGAGTCAGCGCGAGCGGATCGGGCTTCAGGTCATAGCCCTGGTTCCCCACTTCGGCGCTGATCGCGAAGCCGACCGGGCCGCCGGGCAGGCGGAACAGTTCGGTATTGTTCACCGTGGCGGCGACGTTGTTGACCCAGGATTTGGGCCGATAGATCGAATCGGCAGTGATCGAGCGATACTCGGCCGGCGTCAGCGGCGTGTAGAGCCGCGTCGGATTGGCGTTGAACTGGGCATAGCCCGAGTTGGGATCGACGCCGACCTGCGGACCGAGGAAGAAGGCATTGGCCTTGGAGATCACCACCTGGGGGAAGGAAATCCGCGCGCTGTATTCGGCGTGGTTGAGGCTGAACTCATAGTTCCAGGTGCCGCCGAAGCTGCCCTTGACGCCCGGCGTGACATTGTAGCTGAACGAGCGGTTGCGGGTCATGCCCACATCGAACCCGCCCATTTCCTCGGGCGTGAACTGGCGCGTCCAATTGTCGAGCTGGTCGCCGCTGTCGGTGTCGCCGGGGGCCAGGTAATTGGGATTGTAGAAGGTGCCTTCCTCGTTCCCGTCGGGCGCGACGTACGACCAGGACAGCACGTCGCGGAACAGCTTGAGGTTGGAATAGCTGGCCTGGAAGTCGAGGAACAGTTCTGCATGGTCGCTCAGCGTATAGCCCATGGTGCCGAAGCCGCTGGCCGATTGCCGCTTCGAGAGCATCGTGCCGTAGGCGACCGATGCGTTGCTGCCACAGAAATAGCCGTCGCCGGAGATGGTGTCGCGCCGCGGGCGCGCGGCATAATAGGTGGTGCCGCGGTTGAGCGAGGACAGCCGGTCGCACGTCGCCTTGCCGGGGTTGATGTAATAGAGATATTCGTCGGCGCGCAGGAAGGTGCGCCGGGCCAGCGGGGCCCCGGTGGGATCATCGGCGGTCGAATCCTGCAGCTTGCGCTGATATTGCCATAGCGGCCGCTGGTCGAGCAGTTCGACACCGACCACGCCGTGAAAGCCGCCGGTCTCCCAGCCCGTGGTGAGGCTCAGCCGCTGCGACGATCCGCCGCCATGCTCGGTCGCCCCGTAGCGATAGTCGATGCGGGTGCCGTCGGGCTTGGACTTGAGCTGGAAATTGACCACGCCCGAGATCGCGTCCGACCCGTAGATCGCCGAGGCGCTGCCGCTGAGGATCTCGACGCGCTCGATCAGCCCCACCGGGATGTTCGAGATGTCGGTGAAGTTGCCGTTGCCCTTGAAGGGCAGCGGGAAGTCCGCGATGCGGCGGCCATTGACCAGCACCAGCGTGTGGTTGGGGCCGAGCCCGCGCAGATCGACCTGCTGCGCGCCCGGCGTGAAATCCGCGCCCGAGAAGCTCTGCTGGCTCTGCGTCTCGCCGCCATTCTGGGTGATCGCGCGCAGCACGTCGGGCACGCTCTGATAGCCGCTGCGCAGGATGTCGTCGGCGGTGATCGTCGTCACCGGCGCGGGCCCCTCGCCCTGGATGCGCGGGATGCGCGAGCCGAGCACGACGATCTGCCCCTCGCCCTCGCTCGCTTCCTGGCCCGTCGCCGGCACGCTCTGCTCGCCCGACGCCGCCTGCGCCATCGCCGCGACCGGGAGCGCGACCATGCTGGTCCCCGCCAGCGCCACCGCCACCAACTTCATGTACCGCATATATCGACCCCCTGATGCGTTTGTGACATATTGATAACGAGAGCGATCAAATTGAAACAATAAAAATGCAGTTTGGCTATGCCATACGAACGAATTGCAAAGGACTATGGCCGTGAAGACACTATTGCGCCTTGCCCTGGCCGTGCTGGCCCTGCTCGCGCCGGCGGCGGCATCGGCCCGGCCGGGTGAGAGCTACAGCTATTACGCGATCGGCGATCTTGCCGCCGCGCGGAGCGGCCCGACGGCCCCGGCACTGATGCTCGTCGGCGGCGGGGACTGGGATTATGGCGCCTTCCGCTGGTTCGCCGAACGGGCCGGGCATGGCCATATCGTGGTGCTGCGCGCCTCGGGCGAGGGGCAGGCGGGCGAGGAGATCTACAGCCAGGTCGGCGGAGTCGCCTCGGTCCAGACGATCGTCTTTCACAGCCGCGCGGCGGCAAACGACGCGCGCGTGCTCGACATTCTCGCCCATGCCGACGGGATCTTCATCGCGGGCGGCGACCAGGCCAATTATGTCCGCTACTGGAAGGACACGCCGGTCGCCGCGGCGCTCGACGCCCATGTCCGCCGGGGACGGCCGCTCGGCGGCACCAGCGCGGGGCTCGCGATCCTGGGCGGCACCGCCTATGGCGCGATGGACGGCGGCAGCATCGACAGCCCGGCCGCGCTCGCCGATCCCGCCGGGCCGGCGGTGACCTTGGTCACCGGCTTCCTCCACATGCCGCGGCTCGCCCATGTCGTCACCGACACGCATTTCGCCAAGCGCGACCGGCTCGGGCGGCTCGTGGCGTTCGTCGCCAAGGCGCGGCTGCGCGACCCGCGGGCGATCGGACTCGGCATCGACGAAGGCGCCGCGCTCTGCGTCGAGGCGGACGGCAGCGCGAAGCTCCATGCCCCGCCGGGCGGCCATGCCTGGCTGGTCGAGCCCCATGGCACGGCGCGCCTGCGCGCAGGCAAGCCGCTCGACTGGGCCGGCGTGCGGATCACCGGGATCGCGCCCGACGGCGCGATCGACCTGCGCACGCTCCGCGTCACGCGCCCCGCCTTCAGCGGCGTCGCGCGCGTCGCCGGCGGCAAGCTGATCGGGGCGCCGGGGCCGAAATGACGCTGCGATCCGAAGAGATCGATCCCCGGATCCTGGCGCTGCTGCGCGAGGATGCCCGGCGCAACGTCTCCGAGCTGGCCACGCTGCTGGGGGTTTCCCGCACCGCGATCTACAGCAGCATCGAACGGCTCGAGCGGCAGGGCACGATCGTCGGGTACACGGTGCGCCTGGGTGAGGATTACGACCGCAGCCTGATCCGCGCCCATGTGATGGTGAAGCTCTATCCCAAGGCCACCCAGGCGACGATCGACCAGCTGATGACGATGCCCGCGGTGGCCGGGCTCTACGCGATCTCCGGCGAATATGACCTGATCGCCGTGATCGAGGCGCCGCACGTCAACCGGCTGAACGACCTGCTCGATACGATCGGGGCGATGGAAGGCGTGGAGCGCACCACTTCCTCGGTCATCCTGGCGACCAAGCTCCAGCGCTGAGGGGCCCCTCAACGCTGGCGGGATTCGATGGCGACCGCGCCCGGATTGGCGATGAGATCGCGGATCGCGGCCGTATCCCCCTGGTTGACCACGCCATAGACCCGCACCGATCCTGCGCGCGGATCGGTCAGGACCAGGCGGTCCTTCGCATAGCGGTTCACTTCCTCGATGACCTCGCTCAGCGGCTCGCCCCGGAAGACCAGCCGCCCACGCGTCCAGGCGACGGCGCTGTCGGCATCGATATCGGCCGCCTGCCGGATGAAGCCCGTGTCGCCGCCCGTGCCCTTGGCGATACCGAACGACAGGCGCTCGCCCTTGCGCGCCAGCTTCTCGATCGGCTCGGAAGTGCCCGGCCGCCCGGGCTCGGACAAGGCGACGCGCACCACGCCCTCCACCACGGTCACCTTCGCCTCGCGCCTGCCCACGCTCACGTCGAACATGGTGCCGACGGCAACGACCTCGCCGTGCCGGGTCTCGACGACGAAGGGCCGGCTCTTGTCGTGCGCCACCTTGAACAGCGCCTCGCCGGCCACCAGCCGCAGCCGACGCTCGCGCGGGGCATAGGCGACGTCGACCCGGCTGTCCGCCGCCAGGGTCACCACCGATCCGTCGCTGAACGCGATCCGGCGGCGCTCGGCATGGCCGGTCGCCACGCTCTGCACCGTCTCGCGCGCGGGCCGCGGATGCGACAGCCACAAGGTGCCGCCGACAACGGCCAGCGCGGCGATCCCCGCCGCCGCCCGGCCCAGCCAGGCGGACCGCTGCCGCACCGGCGCCGCGCCCGGGCGCTCGAACTCGCCGAGCCAGTTCCAGAAGGCCGAGGCCTCGGCCCGGTCCGCCGGATGGAGGTCGCCGTCCCGCCCGTCCAGGAACGCCTCGAACACGGCCGAGGCGCGCTTGCCGAGATTGCGCTCGCTCATGCGCCGCGCTCCATCAGATGCGCGAGCCGGTCGTAGAGGTGCGCGACTGCGTGGTTGAGGTGCTTCTGCACCATGCGCGGGGAGATGCCGAGCTCACGGGCGATCTCGCCGGTGCCGCGCTCGTCGAAGCGGCGCATCACGAACACTTCCCGGCAGCGAGGCGACAATTCGTCCAGCGCGGCCTCGAGCGCCGCCTGGAGATCGGCCACGCGGCGCCGATCCTCCTGCGCGGGGCGCACCGGCGGATGGATCTCGGGCCCGAGCGGCACGACCGGCAGTACCCGACGATGGCGATCGGCGATCAGATTGGCGGCGATGCGAAAGAGATAGGCCTGGGGCTCGTCCACGGTCCGCTCGCGAGCGCTGGCGACGAGCCGGGCACAGGCTTCCTGCACCAGGTCCTCGACTTCGGATGCATCGTCGACCCGGCGCGCGACGAACGCGCGCAGCGCCGCGCGATAGGCGTCGAAACTGCCGTCGTCCGCCTCCGGGGCCGCCTGCATTTCTGGTCGTCCGGCGGCCAAGCCCGCATCTCCCTGTCGCGCACCCGCGCATATTCCTCCTGCCATGACGCGCGGTTGCGGCAAAGGCGAACCTTGCACGGACGCAACACCCGAAAAAAATTTGGTCCACTTTGGTTCGCGTGCGGGGAGTCCCAGCGTCATAAACCATGATTGCCACGTCCAGGCATCGATTCAGGGGGGTCGATATCCATGAACACACGCCAGCTGCTTCTCGCCACGGTTGCCGCCTTCGTCGCCGTTCCCGCCGCCGCACAGGCGCGCGAGGCCGTGCGCCACGAAATCCATTTCTCGGGCGGAAGCCTGGACAGCGCGCTGATGCAGGTCGCCCAGCAGACCGGCGTCCAGCTGGTCTTCACCGATCCCGCGATCGCCCGGATCAAGGCGCCGAAGCTCGAGGGCCGGTACACCATCCGCGACGCGCTCGAACTGCTGCTCGCCAATAGCCGCTATACCTATCGCTTCACCGGCCCGAACAGCGTGCGCGTGATGCCGCGCGCCGACGCCCAGCCGGCAACTCGCCCGGTCGCGCTCTATCAGGACAGCCCTGCCGCCGCGCCCACCGGCGACCAGCAGGCCGCCGCCGAGACCGCCCGCGTCGAGCAGGCCGTGAACGGCGACGAGGCGCCGCCGCCCGAGATCGTCGTGGTCGGCTCGCAGATCCGCGGCAGCAAGGTGACCGCCGCGCTTCCCGTCACCGTCGTCGACGAAGCCCAGATCGGCGCCACCGGCGCGACGTCTGGCGACGAGCTGTTCCGCTCGATCCCGCAGCTCGGCGACGTCAGCTTCAACAGCTCCTACCTGCCGAACAGCTCCAACTCGGCGCGCGGCGATGTCGGCTCGATCAACCTGCGCAACCTCGGCGTCGGCAACACGCTGGTGCTGCTCAACGGCCGCCGCGTGGTCAATCACCCGACCAGCCGCGCCGACGACAATCTGGTGCCGGTGCTGACGGTCAATACCAACGCCATTCCCGTGTTCGGGCTGGAGCGCATGGAAGTGCTGCGCGACGGCGCCGCGGCGATCTACGGTTCGGACGCCGTGGCCGGCGTGGTCAACACCGTGCTCAAGACCGACTATCACGGCGTTGAGCTGGAGGGCCAGGTCGGCTGGGGCGAAGGCTCGCACCTGTTCGAGACCAACACCCACCTGCTCGCCGGCCGCAATCTCGGTGATCGCGGCAACATCACGCTGTTCGCCAGCTACGACAAGCGCGACGGCGTGCTCGCAAGCGACTTCGACTATACTCGCTCGAACGACAACCGCCCGCTCTTCGTCGGCACCCGCTTCGAGGGCGCGACTTCGCTCGACGGCCGCTCGACCATCACGCCCTGGGGCTCGTTCCAGACGGTGGGCAACGTGGTGGTGCGCCAGGGCACGACCGCGCTGACCAACACCTCGGGCCAGTTCCACATCCAGCCGACCAGCTTCACCGGCTGCCCGACCGGCGGCGCCGGCATCATCGGCGGCACCAACTGCGTCGCCACCGGCACCAGCTCGGCAGCGGGCATCCGCGACCTGCGCTTCGACGCGCCGCTGGCCTTCAACACCAACGTCACCCCCAATATCCGCCGCATCAACCTGTTCCTGAACGGCCATTACGAGCTGGGCGGCGGCGTCGAGCTGTTCGGCGAGGCCGGCTATTACAACGGCAAGAGCGACAGCATCCAGGCATCGAGCGGCACCCTGTCCTCGGGCCCGCTGACGATTGCGGCCAATGCCTATTACAATCCGTTCGGCCCGGTCGGCAGCCCCAACCGCCTGCCCGGCATCAACGCCGCGGCCACCGGCCAGGCGATCACGCTGTCGAGCTACAACTTCGCCGATGTCGGCCCCAACCATGTCGACGTGCTCAATACCCAGTATCGCCTGCTCGGCGGCCTGCGGTTCAAGGCGCTCGGCTTCGAATGGGAGAGCGCCGCGCTCTATTCGGAAGCGCGGGTGCGCGACACGTCCGACGGGATCAGCCAGACGCTGCTCCAGCGCCAGATCAACCTGACCACGCCGGACGCCTACAATCCGTTCAACGGCAGCGGCCTCACTCCGCCGAGCGGCGCCGACAACACGCCGAGCAGCCTCGCCGCCATCAACGCGATCCGGATCAAGACCACCCGCGTCAGCCAGTCGACGCTGGCGATGTGGGACATCAAGGGCTCGACCACCGACCTGATCCGCCTGCCCGGCGGCAATGTCGGCATCGCGATCGGCGGCGAAGTGCGCCGCGAGACCCAGCGCGACGACCGCGATCCGCGCGTCGACGGGACGATCCAGTTCACCGATTCGATCACCGGCGCGGTCAACGGATCCGACCTGGTCGGCACCAGCCCCTCGCCCGACACCAACGGCCGGCGCACCGTCGCCGCGGCGTATCTCGAGCTGGCGGTGCCGGTGGTCTCGCCGGACATGCACATCCCGCTGGTCCGCAACATCGAGCTCCAGCTCGCCGGCCGCTTCGAACATTATTCGGACGTCGGCTCGGTCGCCAAGCCGAAGATCGCGGCCGCATGGGACATCGTGCGCGGCCTGCGCCTGCGCGGCTCCTATGCCGAGGGCTTCAAGGCGCCGAATCTCGAGCAGATCAACGCGACGATGGTCACCCGCTCGAACACCCGCACCGACTGGGTCCGCTGCGAGGCCCAGCTGCGCCAGCCGCCGTTCCTGGCCGATGGCGTCACGCCGAACCCGCTCCGCATCAGCAGCTTCGCCAATTGCTCGCAGGGCTTCGCCACCACCGCACGGCGCTCGGGCAATCCCGACCTGAAGCCCGAACAGTCCAAGACCTGGACGGTCGGCGTCGTGCTCGAGCCGCACTTCCTCGATGCCGCGGTCGGCCGGATGACCTTCACCGCCGATTACTGGCATGTCAGCCAGAAGGGCATCGTCGGCCTGTTCGGCGAGGGCAATGCGCTGATCAACGACTATCTGCTGCGCGTGCAGGGATCGAGCGACCCCAATGTCATCCGCGCCGCGCCGACGGCGGAGGACAATGCGCTGTTCGCCGGCACGGGCCTGGCGCCGGTCGGCCGGGTGCTCTACGTCAACGACAAATACGTCAACCTGCTGCCGCAGGAGGCCGCGGGCGTCGATCTCGGCTTCAACTGGCGCCTGCCCGATTTCGGCGCGGGCAGGATCAGCCTGAACGCGAACGCCGCCTATCTCGACAAGTTCTTCCTCGAGCCCTCGCCGCCGATCCAGAACCTGATCGCCGCGCGCGCAGCGGGGACGATCAACGCGGGCACCAACATCGCCGATGCGGGCGACCTGGTGCGCCAGAACGGCAAGCCGCGCTGGAAGGTCACCGGGTCGATCACCTGGGAAAAGGGGCCGTTCCAGATCGGCGGCTTCACCCAATATACGAGCGACGTCCAGGATACCGGCCTGATCGATTCGGCCGGCGCCGCCTGGCTGATCGAGGACCGGATGACCTTCAACCTCTATGGCCAGGTCACGGTCGGCAAGCGCGACAATGGCGGCCGCTATCGCCTGCGCATCGGCGTGCGCAACCTCACCAACGAGTCGCCGCCGCTCAGCTCGAACGGCTTCCTCGGCTCGCTCTACAGCCCCTATGGCCGCTACTGGTACGCCAACATGCGGGCGAGCTTCTGATGCGGATCGCGCTCGCCCTGGCGCTGGCGTCGCTCGCGACGCCGGCCTACGCCCAGGAAGCACCGGAGGCGCCCGCCACGCAGCGCGTCTCCGGTGGCGACATCGTCGCCTATGACCAGATCCACAAGCCCGCGATCGGGCGCGGCGGCATGGTCGTGAGCCAGAACAGGATCGCCGCCGATGTGGGCGCCGCGATCCTGCGCAAGGGCGGCAACGCAGTCGATGCCGCGATCGCCACTGCCTTCGCCCTGGCGGTGACGCTGCCGCGCGCCGGCAATGTCGGCGGCGGCGGCTATATGCTGATCCACATGGCGGCGAAGGACGGCAAGCCCGCCCGGACGATCGCGATCGACTATTACGGCCAGGCCTCGCGCAACACGACGCCGGACCTGCTGCTGGGCGCGAACGGCAAGATGGATCCCGCCAAGAGCTATTCGATGAAGGGCGTCGCCATCCCCGGCACGATCGCGGGCCTGTGGGAAGCGCACAAGCGCTTCGGTTCGCTGCCCTGGGGCACGCTGATCGCGCCGGCGATCGCGATGGCGCGGGATGGCGTCATCCTGTCGGACGACGAAGCCCAGGCCAATGCCGAGCAGAAGAAGGCGATGTACGACGATCCCGCCGCGCTCGCCGTCTTCTTCAAGCCGGACGGGAGCGCCTATGCGCCCGGCGAGCGCTGGAGGCAGCCGGACCTCGCGGCGACGCTGCAGGTCATCGCCGCCAGGGGCCGCGACGGCTTCTACACCGGCGCCATCGCCCAGAAGATCGCGGCGGGGATGAAGGCCGGCGGCGGCGTGATCGACGCGAAGGACCTGGCCGATTATCAGCCGGTGATCTCCGAGCCGATCTGGTCGAGCTACCGGGGCATGCCGATCGCCTATATGCCGCCCACCGCGTCGGGCGTGAGCGTCGCCGAGGCGATGAACATCCTCGAGCGTTTCCCGGTGCGCGAGCAGCGCTGGGGCAGCGTCGCCAACCTCCACCTCCTCGCCGAGACGCTCAAGATCGTCTGGTCGGACCGCCGTCTGGTCGGCGGCGGGCCGGACTGGCGGACCCCGGCGAAGGGGCTCGCCAGCAAGGAATATGCCGCCGAGCGCGCGAAGCTGATCCGCGCCGACGGCGCGCTCGACGCCAGGACCCTGCCCGACGGCAATCCCTATCCGTATGAGAGCAAGGACACGACGCACTTCTCGGTCGTGGATGCGGCGGGCAACGCCGTCAGCAATACCTATACCCTCTCCGCTTCCTATGGCGCGCACGTCGTTGCGCCGGGCACGGGCATCCTGCTCAACAACTCGCTCGGCAACCTCGCCTGGGGCCGCCGCGGCGAGGAGTGGAAGGCAACCCAGCCCGTCCCCGGCAAGCGCGTCGGCTCGACGATCACGCCGATGATCGTGTTCAAGGGCGACAAGCCCTGGCTCGTCACCGGCACGCCCGGCGGCGGCTACATCATCGCGACGATGGTGCAGATGCTCTCCAACGTCATCGATCACCGCCTGAACGTTGCGGAAGCCGCCGAACGCCCGCGGATCAACCAGTCGGGCGGCGACGGCCCGCTCGAGCTGGAAGAGGGTTTCTCGCCGGACATCATTCCCCTGCTCGAGGCGAAGGGGCACAAGGTACGCGCGTCGAACACCATGGGCTCGGTCCAGTCGATCATGGTCGAGGGCGACAGGTTCCTGGGATCGGCGGATACGCGCCGGCCCGATGCCGCCGCCATCGGCGCCAAATAGAACATAGGAGAGTGCACGAGATGACGATCAAGACCGCGCTGCTGCTCGCCGCCGCGCTCGCGCCGCTTTCGGCCCATGCGCAGGGCGTGCCCGAAGCCCAGCGCAGCGCCATGCTCGCCGGCATCGACAAGCGCGCGCCCGACCTGGAGAGCACCGCCAAGACGATCTGGGGCTGGTCCGAAGTCGGCTATCAGGAGAACAAGTCGTCGGCGCTGCTCCAGGCGCGGCTGAAGAAGGCGGGTTTCGCCGTCACCCCCGGCGTCGCCGGCATGCCCACCGCCTTCGTCGCCAGCTTCAAGCAGGGCTCGGGGCCGGTGATCGGCATCCTCGCCGAATATGACGCCCTGCCCGGCCTCGCCCAGACCACCGCGCCGACCAAGACCGCGATCCCGGGCAAGGCGGCCGGCCATGGCTGCGGCCACAATTTGTTCGGCGCGGCGAGCGTGGAGGCGGCCATTGCGATCAAGGAATGGATGATCGCCAACAAGGTGCAGGGCGAGCTGCGCGTCTATGGCTCGCCCGCCGAGGAAGGCGGCTCGGGCAAGGTCTATCTCGTCCGCGCCGGCCTGTTCGACGATGTCTCGGCCGTGCTCCACTGGCATCCCGGCGATGCGAACGGCGTCTCGACCGGCAAGAGCATGGCGAACATCTCGGGCAAGTTCCGCTTCCACGGCATCAGCGCCCATGCAGCGGCATCGCCCGACAAGGGGCGCTCGGCTCTGGACGGAGTCGAGGTGATGGACGTCGCCGTGAACTTCATGCGCGAGCATGTTCCGTCCTCGACGCGCATCCACAACATCATCACCGCGGGCGGCGAGGCGCCGAACGTGGTGCCCGATTTCGCCGAGAGCTATTATTATGTCCGCAACGTCGATCCCGCGATCGTGCGCGACGTGTGGGGCCGGGTGGTGAAGGCGGCCGAGGGCTCGGCAATGGCGACGGGCACGACGGTCGACCACGAAATCACCGGCGGCGTCTATTCGATGCTCGCCAGCGAGACGCTTGCCAAGGTGATGAGCCGCAATCTCGACGCCGTGGGCGGCGAGCAGTGGACGCCGCAGGAAGTCGCCTGGGCAACCGAACTGCAGAAGAGCCTGCCGACGCAGAAGCCGCTGGATTCGGTGACGCAGACCGGCTCGCGCGAGCGCGGCCCGGACGGCGGCGGCTCGACCGACGTGTCCGATATCAGCTGGACGGTGCCGACGATCGGCCTCAGCACCGCCACCTGGGTTCCCGGCACGCCCGCGCACAGCTGGCAGGCAGTGGCGGCGTCCGGATCGTCGATCGGGATCAAGGGCGCCGCGGTCGCGGCCAAGACGATCGCGCTGACGGCTGCGGACCTGTTCCTGAGCCCCGAGACGCTGAAGGCGGCGAAGGCCGAGCTCGACAAGGCACGCGGCCCGGCGTTCCAATATGATGCGCTGCTGGGCAAGCGGGCACCCGCACTCGACTATCGCAAGCCCACCCCCGCCTGGGAAGGCACGGCGAAATCGAACTGAGCCGTCGACCGGCCGGCGGTGAAGGCATCGCCGGCCGCCCCCGGGGCATCGCCTATGCGGCGGCGCTCGTCCTGCGCCGGGTGCCGAGCAGATCGGCATAGCTGGCGACGACCTTGTCCAGGATCTCGGACCAGCGATAGCCCCGCGCCTCGGCATGGGCCGCAGCCGCCATCGCGAATCTGAGGTCCGGACGCTCGGCCAGCTGCGCCACGGCATCGGCCAGGCGCGTCGCCACCGGCGGCGTCAACAGGCCGGACTTGCCCGAAGCGATCAGCGCGCGGGCGCTGCCCGCATCGGCGCTGACCACCGCGAGGCCGGAAGCCATCGCCTCCAGGTTCACGTTGCCGAAGGCCTCGGTCATGCTCGGGTTGATCAGGATGTCGGCGCTCGCCACCGCGCGGCCCAGCGCGGTGCCGTCGAGATGTCCGGCGAAGACCGCGTCGGGCAGCAACGCCCGGAAGCGTGCCTCTGCCGGCCCCGCACCGACGATCAGCGGACGGAGCGGATAGCCGCGCTCGTGCAACGCATGGATGGTATCGGCAAAGGTGGCGATCCCCTTCTCGACGACCAGCCGGCCGAAGAAGATCGGCACGATCTCGTCGTCGCGATACCCCAGGCCGCGCCGCCAGTGCAGGTCGCGCAACGCCGGCGAAAAGGCCGCGGGGTCGACACCGCGGCCCCAGATGGCGATGTCCTCGTCCGGCACGCCCATCGCCGCCAGGCTCTCCGCCGAGTCGGCGTTCGGCGCCAGGACGCGGTCGCTCGCCCGGTAGAAACGCCGCAGCCGGCGCTCGCCCCAGTGCCGCAGGGCGCCGAGGCCATAATAGTCGAAATAGGTCTCGAACCGAGTGTGCAGGCTGGCCACCACCGGCACGCCGAGCCTGCGCGCCAGCTTCTGCGCCCCGGTCCCGAGCAGGTCGGGCGCGGACACGTGCACGATGTTCGGCGCGAAGCGCTCGACGTCCATGCGCACCGATGCCGGCAGGCCGAGCGCCACCCGGAACTCACTGCGCCCCGGGATCGGCAGCGACGGAACCGACACGAGATCGCCTGCGGGCGCGAAGGCCGGATCGGCGATCGTGGGCGAATAGACGCGCACGGCTGCCCCGCGCGCGAGCAGGTGATCGACCAGCCGGTTGAGCGCGCGGTTCGCGCCGTCGCGCACGCAATTATAGTTGCCCGAGAAGAGTGCGATCCGCATGCCCGCGGCGGGCATGGCATCGTTGGCCGGGCGCGTCGCGCCCGGTTCGCACGCGACCGAATCGGACGGCCCCATCGGTCGGACGAGGGCGGGACGCCCGGCCCGGGAGGCAGGCGCATCGGCGCGGCTGTGGTTGACCAGTGACATCTTCATCTTGGGCAATCGGATAGCGTGGGTCGCCTGCGAAACGATGACGTTCCTCCGGCGCCCCCCATATCCCTTACGGCAGATGAATGACGACTGACACGGCACGCCGATTCTGCGCGTGCGAGGCTTCGTCGGAGCCCAGCGCCTCGGGCCGTTCCTTGCCATAGGAAATGGTCGTGATCCGGTTCGGTGCGATCCCCTGCAGCGACAGGAAGTCGGCCGCGGCCCGCGCGCGGCGGTCGCCCAGCGCCAGGTTGTACTCGCGCGTGCCGCGCTCGTCGGCATGCCCCTCCACCAGGAAGCCCGCCCGCGGATGCTGGCGCAGCCACTGCGCCTGGCGCGTCAGCGTGGCGCGCGCCTCCGGCGAGAGGCTGAACGCATCGAAGGTGAAGAAGACGCGGTCGCTGCCCGCGCTCGCCACCAGGTCCGCCTGCAGCCGCGCCAGCGCCGGATCTTCGCCATTCTCGACATAGGGTTCGCCACCGCCCGCATTGGGCACGTCCGACACATTGCCGGGGTGCGTCCGCTTGGTGCAGCCGCCAAGGGCCACCGCCCCCACCATCACCGCCAGCACGAGTTCCCTACGCATAACTTCTCCAAGAAATGTTTCGGAAACATCCCTAGAGAAGCCTGGCGAGCGAGCGTTACTATAGGTTTTTTATGCATGGACCGAGACCGGCCGCCGCCATAGGCACTTGGCGAGAGCGCGCTTTTGCACCCCCTCATGCAGGCCTCCCCCCAAGAGAGGCGCGCGTTCCTACCGCGGCGGCGGGCACAAAGGGCTCCCGGCCCCAGCCCGCCGCCCGGACCAGCCGCCCGAGAATATCAGGAGCTCGATGACGACCGGACGACCAAATCCCCTCATCGGTTTCCTGACGGCGCGGCTGCATCTCGATCGCGCCGGCCTGCTCCGCACTGCGATCGTCCTCACCTTGTCCGCCATGGCGGCATTCGCCGTTCATCCGCTGGGCGAAGTCGCCTCGGCGCTGGTGTTCGTGCTCGGCATCACGGTGGCGGGTGCGCTGAGCGGGCTCGCATCGGCCCTGATCGCCGCGCTCGCGGCCTTTCTGATCTACAATTTCTACCTGACCGAGCCGGCCCTCACCTTCCGGATCGCGACGGGCGGCGACCTCGCGCCGCTTGTGGTGTTCAACCTGTGCGCGCTGGTTTCCGGCGTGCTTGCCGGACAGCTCAAGGACCATGCCCTGGCGGCGCGATCGAGCAACCTTCAGCTCAACAGCCTGCTGGCGCTCAGCCAGGAACTCCAGTCGGCGGCGCGCCCTTCCGATGTCGTCGTCACCGTCGAGCGGGCCGTGCACCGGATCCTCGGGGCCCGGGCAACGCTCTTCCAGGCCGACGAGGATGGGCTGCGCTGCCTCTCGGCACTGCCATGCGAGGCGAGCTGGCACGACTTCGCGAACGGGATCGCGCACGCCCCCCAGGTCTCCGGAGACAGCCCGCTGATCGGCAGGCGCCTCGAACTCGCCAATGCGCCGGTCACCGTGCTCGTGCTCGAGCCGCTGCGGCCGGGAAAGATCAAGCCGGCCTTCATCGATGCGGTTGCCAACATGGTCGCGCTGACGCTCGAGCGCGCGGCGCTGTCCGAACAGATCACCGAGCGCCGCGCCGTCGCCCGCGCCGAGAAGCTGAAGAGCGCGCTGCTCGCCTCGGTCAGCCATGATTTCCGCACGCCCCTCACCGCGATCAGCGCGTCGGCATCCAGCCTGATCGCCTATGGCGAGAAGCTCGACGCCGAAACCTCCGCGCGCCTGCTGCGCGGCGTGGTCGACGAGTGCGAGCGCCTCAATCGCTATACGGCAAATCTGCTCGAGATGAGCCGGATGGAGGCCGGCGGCATCGCGCAGCCGCTCCAGATCCTTGGCGCCGCCGAAATGGCCGGCGCGGCGCTGCACCGGATCCGGCCGCGCGCGGGCGGGCGGCAAGTGACGCTGCACGCACCGGACCCGGACCTGCCGGTCGCCGCCAACCCCGCGCTGTTCGAGTTGGTGCTGCTCAACATCCTGGACAATGCGATCCTCTACAGCGACGAAGGCGCCCGGGTGGAAATCGCCATATCCGCCGAGGACGGCGCCTGCCGCATCGACATAGCGGACAGCGGACAAGGCATACCGGAACACGCGCTCCAGCGGGTGTTCGAGCGTTTCTACCGTGCCGGCAGGCCCGATACGACCGGACGCGGCAGCGGGCTGGGGCTGGCGATCGCAAAGGGCTTCGTGGAAGCGCTGGGCGGCACCATCCACGCCACGATCCCCGGGCTGGACGGCCGCGGGACCCGCATCACCATCCGACTTCCGCTCGCCGAGGCTATGCAAGCATGACCAACATCCTCCTCGTCGACGACGAGCCCGCGCTGATCGCGGTGCTCGAACCGGTGCTCGGCGCCGAAGGCTATAGCGTCGCCGTCGCCTCGGGCGGCGTGCCGGCGCTGCGCATGGCCGAGGACATCAGGCCCGACGTGGTGCTGCTCGACCTCGGCCTGCCCGATATCGACGGCAAGGACGTCATCCGCGCCTTGCGCGCGACGAGCGAGGTGCCGATCATCGTCATCTCCGCGCGCCACCAGGAAGGCGAGAAGATCGCCGCGCTCGACCACGGGGCCGACGACTATGTGAACAAGCCGTTCGAGATCGGCGAGCTGATGGCGCGCATCCGCGCGGCGATCCGGCGCAGTTCGAGCCTGAAGAACACCCCCACCACCTATCGCAGCGGCCCGCTGGAGATCGACTTCCAGGCGCGGCGCGTGTCGCTGGCGGGCGATGTCGTGAAACTCTCGCCCAAGGAATATGACCTGCTGCGGACGCTGGCGCTCAGCGCCGGCCAGGTGGTGACGCACAAGCGCCTGCTCGCCGTGGGCTGGGGCAGCGACACCGCCGACAGCCAGTATCTGCGCGTCTATATCGGCCTGCTCCGCCAGAAGATCGAGGAGGATCCGAGCGATCCGCGGCTGCTCGCGACCGAGCCCGGAGTCGGCTATCGGCTCGCCAGCGCGAACTGAATTCCCGTCCCGTCCCCGGCTCCTGCCGGGACATGCAACCAGCGGCGGCCGCCGGGCCGCGCAGAACAAGGCAGAGCCGTGGAAACCGTTTCGATCATCCTGTTCCTCCTGCTCGCCGTCGTCGTCAGCGGCGCCGTCGCGCGGATGCTTCCCTTCGGCGTGCCCACCCCGCTGGTGCAGATCGTGCTGGGCGCCGCGATCGGCCTGTCCACCTCGCACCGGGTCGAGCTCGATCCCGAGCTGTTCATGTTCCTGTTCCTGCCGCCGCTCCTGTTCTTCGACGGCTGGCGCATTCCCAAGGACGAGTTGTTCAAGGATCTGCCCACCGTGGTCGAGCTGGCGCTCGGGCTGGTGCTGCTGACCGTGATCGGCATGGGGCTGCTCATCCACTGGATGATCCCCGCCATGCCGCTGGCGGTGGCATTCGCGCTGGCGGCGGTGATCTCGCCCACCGACCCCATCGCGGTGTCGGCGATCGCCGCGCGCGTGCCCATCCCGAAGCGCATGATGCACATCCTGGAAGGCGAATCGCTGCTCAACGACGCCTCGGGCCTGGTGTGCCTGCGTTTCGCCGTCGCCGCCGCGCTGACCGGCAGCTTCTCCGCGGGTCAAGCCGCGCTCACCTTCCTCTGGGTCGCGGGCGCCGGGCTCGCCATCGGCGTGCTCGTCACGCTCGCGGCTTCGCGCGCCAAGGCGTGGGTGACCCGGCGCTGGGGCGAGGATACCGGCTCGCAGATCCTCGTCAGCCTGCTGATCCCCTTCGGCTCCTATCTGCTCGCCGAACATCTCCATGCGTCGGGCATCCTGGCCGCCGTGGCGGCGGGAGTGACCATGACCTTCGCCGAAATCTCGCGCCAGGCGATGGCGGTCACCCGCATGCGCCGGAACTCGGTGTGGGACACGCTCCAGTTCACCCTGAACGGCGTCATCTTCGTGCTGCTGGGCGAGCAGTTGCCCGGCATCGTCGCGGGCGCCAGGCAGACCGTGCTGCTGACCGGCCATGCCTCGCCCTGGTGGCTGGCGGTCTATGTCGTGGCCATCGTCGCCGGGCTGGCGGCGCTGCGCTTTGCCTGGGTGTGGACGTCGCTGCGGCTGACGATCCTGCGCAAGCGCGAGGGTGCCGCGGCGATGCGCAGCCCCAATTGGCGGCTGGTCGCGGCCACCTCCTTCGCCGGCGTGCGCGGCGCGATCACCCTGGCCGGCGTGCTCACCCTGCCGCTGGTGCTGCGGGACGGCACGCCCTTCCCCGCGCGCGACCTGGCGATCTTCCTCGCGGCCGGCGTGATCATCTTGTCGCTGGTAATCGCCAGCATCGCGCTGCCGATCCTGCTCAAGGGACTGGTCCTGCCCCCGGAGCCGTCCCGGCAGGCGGAAGAGGATTCCGCGCGGGTCGCCACCGCGGAGGCCGCCATCCGCGCCGTCGAGCGGCATCAGCACGCGCTGGGCGAAGCGCATGGCGACCCCGATCTCTACGCGGCGGCAGGCGCCCGCGTGATGGGCTTCTATCGCGAGCGCATCGAGGGCCTGGGCGACGGCATGGCTGGCGAAGCGCGCGCGCAGGAAAGGCTGGCCAGCGAGCTCAGGCTCGTCGGCATCCAGGCCGAGCGCGCGCGGCTGCTGGAGCTCGGCAGGGCGCGCGCGATCGGCAGCGAGACCGCGCGCAAGCTGACGCGCGAACTCGATCTGGCCGAGACGCGGCACCGCGGCTGAAGACAAGGGACTGCGCCGATCGGTGAAGGTCCCCGGCCCCGCGGCACGGAAGCACTGCGCCCGCGGCGCATGCGCATGCACCTGCAGTTGAGAGGGCCGCATAGTAGATCGATCGATTCCGATTTCGGAAGTATTGCATCGAAATCCTTCCCGTAAGGTTTGAGCGAACTACCGGACCTTCCAACAATGTTTCGCAGGTTACGAGATTTAAACTAAATACTTGCGCAGATATTAACCAGTCGGCTCCGGCGAAGTTGCGTGGATTTCTCTGGGAGGAGACTGTCATGCGTGCCGATGTGATCGATAAATCGACGGGCAATATTGTTCACGTTCCCGGGGACTCCATCGATCTATCCAGCCCCAGCGTGGTTCGGCTCGACATCGACCGCTCGCAGATCACCGCGCTGGAGCGGCAAGGCAATGACCTGATCGTACACCTCGCCAATGGCGAGACGATCCGTGTCTCCAATTTCTACGTCCAGGCAAATGGCGCCGCGAGCGATCTCGTGGTCCGCGAGGGCGATCATCTCTGGCTGGCGAACACCGCGGCCTCGGGGCCGGCGCGGTTCGCGGCGCTGCACGGTATCGACGACCTGCTGATCGGGGCCGGGGCGGAGGCAGCCGGCGGCGGTGGCGGCGCGCTGCTCCCTGTGCTGCTGGGGGGCGCCGCCGTGGCCGGGGGCGCGGCGGCGCTGGCGGGCGGCGGCTCGAGCCGGGGCGGCAGCAGTCCCGGCACCACCGTGGACACGACGCCGCCCAGTGCGCCCACCGCGACGGTGAGCGGCAACGGCGCCAGCGTCACCGGCACGGGCGAAGCCGGCGCCACCGTGCAGGTACGCGACGGCTCGGGGGCGCTGCTCGGCAGCGGCACGGTCGGCAGCAACGGCAGCTATTCGGTGACGCTCACCCAGCCTCAGACCAATGGCCAGACGGTCACCGTCACGCAGGCCGATCCCGCGGGCAACGTCTCCGCCCCCACCACGGCGCACGCACCCGACACCACCCCGCCGGCCGCGCCCACCGGCACGGTAAATCCCAATGGCACGATCGTCACCGGCACCGGCGAGCCCGGAGCGACCGTGACCGTGCGCAACGGCAGCGATGCCGTGATCGGCACCGCCGTCGTCAATGCACAGGGCAATTACTCGGTGACGCTCACCACGCCGCAGAACAATGGCGGCACGCTCGCCGTCACGCAGACCGATGCGGCGGGCAATGGATCGAATGCCATCAATCTCGCGGCGCCCGACATCACGCCACCCAGCGCTCCCACCGCAATAATGGACCCGCATACCTTCACCGTCTCGGGAAGTGCCGAGCCCGGTGCGACGGTGACGGTGACGGATGCCGCCGGCAGGCCGCTGGGCGGCACCGTCGCCAATGCGGATGGCGGCTATTCGATCGCGCTTCCGCCCGCCGTGTTCGACGGCGAGCCGGTGACGGTGGTGCAGACCGATCCGGCCGGCAACCACTCGCCTCCAACAATTGTCACCGCGCCCGACCTCTCCCCGCCCGCCGCGCCGACGGCCAGCGTCACGCCGGACGGCACGGCGGTGACCGGCACCGGCGAGCCCGGCGCCACCGTCACCGTGCGCGATCCCGATACCGGCACCGCGGTCGGCACTGCGGTCGTCGGTCAGAACGGCAGCTACACGGTGCCGCTGGCGCCGGGCGTATCGGATGGCGGCACGCTCGTGGTCACCCAGACGGATCCCAGCGGCAATGTCTCGCCCCCCACCAGCGTGACGACGCCGGATGTCGTCGCGCCTGCAGCGCCGACCGCGACCATCGCGCCGGACGGCACATCGGTGACCGGCACCGGCGAGCCGGGTGCCACCGTGACCATCACCGGCGCCGGCGGCGCGGCGATCGGTACCGCGGTGGTTGCGGGCAATGGCAGCTATTTCGTACCGCTCGCGCCGCCCCAGGCCAATGGCGAGACGCTGACGGTCGGGCAGACCGATGGCGCGGGCAACGCCTCCGCGACTGTCAGCCTGACCGCGCCCGACATCACGCCGCCCGCTGCCCCCGTGGCGAGCGTCTCGCCGGACGGCACGACAGTGACCGGCACCGGCGAGCCGGGTGCGACGGTGACCGTCCATGACGCCGCCGGCAACGCGCTCGGCAGCGCCGTTGTAGCTGCCAATGGCGGCTTCAGCGTCACCCTGACCACGCCCCAGGCCAATGGCCAGCTGCTGGAAGTCTCGCAGACCGATCCGGCAGGCAATGCTTCGCCCGATGTGGCGGTGCACGCGCCCGACATCACGGCCCCGCTCGGCCTCACCGCAGCGATAGGCGCCGGCGGCACGGTCGTGACCGGCAGCGGCGAGCCCGGTGCGACCGTGTCGGTGCGCGACCCCGCCGGCACGGTGATCGGTACCGCGACCGTAGCCGCGAACGGCAGCTATACCGCGACGCTCACCACCCCGCAGACCAACGGCCAGGTGTTGCAAGTCACCCAGGCCGATGCCGCCCACAACGTCTCCACGCCGGTGAGCGTCACCGCGCCCGACATCACTCCGCCCGCCGCGCCCGTGGCGAGCGTCTCGCCGGACGGCACGGTCGTGACCGGCACCGGCGAGCCCGGCGCGACGGTGACCGTCCATGACGCCGCCGGCAATCCGCTCGGCACCGGCCCGGTCGCGGCCGATGGCAGCTTCTCGATCACCCTGACCACGCCCCAGGCCAACGGCCAGTTGCTGGAAGTCTCGCAGACCGATCCTGCAGGCAACGCCTCGCCCGATGTGGCGGTGCACGCACCCGACATCACGGCCCCGCTCGGCCTCACCGCTGCGGTGAACGGCGTCGGCACGGTGGTGAGCGGCAGCGGCGAGGCGGGCGCGACCGTCACCGTCCGCGACCCTTCCGGCATCGCGATCGGCACGGCCGTAATTGCCGCGAACGGCAGCTACAGCGTCACCCTCACCACTCCGCAGACCAACGGCCAGCTGCTCCAGGTCACCCAGACCGACCCCGCCGGCAATGCGTCCACGCCCGTCCCGGCCGCCGCGCCCGACCTGACCCCGCCGGCACTGCCGACCGCGACGGTCTCGGCCGACGGCACGACGGTGACCGGCACTGGCGAGGCGGGGGCGACGCTCGTCGTGCGAAGCCCGGCCGGTACGGTGCTCGGCACCGTGACGGTGGCCGCCGACGGCAGCTATTCGGTCACGCTCTCCGTCCCCCAGACCAATGGCGAAGTGCTGACCGTTCGCCAGACCGATCCGGCCGGCAATCCCTCGCCCGACCTGCACACGACGGCGCCCGACATCACCGCGCCGACCGGGCTGACCGCCACGGTCAACGGCACCGGTACGATCGTCACCGGCACCGGCGAGGCGGGGGCGACCGTGATCGTCCACGATCCGCTCGGCACCGCGATCGGCACTGCGGTGGTCGCCGCCAACGGCGCCTATGCGGTGATCCTCACCACGCCCCAGGCCAACGGCCAGCTCCTCGAGGTCACCCAGACCGACACCGCCGGCAACCTCTCCGCTCCGACGCCGGCGCTGGCCCCCGACATCACTCCGCCTGCCGCTCCGGCTCTCGCGATCAGCGCCGACGGCACCACCGCGACGGGAACGGGTGAACCGGGTGCGACGGTGACGGTCACCAGCGCCTCGGGCGCCGTGCTCGGCACCGGCCCGGTCGCAGCCGACGGGCACTTCTCGATCACCCTCGCCACGCCCCAGGCCAATGGCGGCACGGTCAGCGCCACCCAGGCCGATGCGGCGGGCAACGTCTCGCCTCCCGGCACCGCCAACGCGCCCGACATAACGCCTCCCGCAATCCCCGCCGCCACCCTCGATGCCACCGGCGCAGTCGTCTCCGGCACGGGCGAGCCGGGAGCGACGGTCGTGGTACGCGATCCCTTGTCGACGGTGATCGGAACAGCGACGGTGACTGCGGCGGGAACCTTCTCGGTCGTCCTCTCCACGCCGCAGATCGACAGCCAGGTCCTGAGCGTGACGCAGACGGATGCAGCGGGGAACACCTCCCCGGCATTGTCGCTCACCGCACCCGATCTCACCGCTCCGCCCGCGCCTGTCGGGACGGTCGCAGCGGATGGCGCCTCGATAACCGGCACGGGCGAAGCGGGGGCGACCTTGGTCATCACCGATCCGACGGGCCTGCACATCGGGACCGTCGTCGTGGCTTCGGACGGCACCTTCACCACCACGCTGGTCCCGCCGCAGACCAACGGGCAGCTGCTCGGCCTCGTCCAGACGGACGCCGCCGGCAATGCCTCGCCCCAGGGGAGTGCGGTCGCCCCCGACCTCGTCCCGAACGATTCCCCTGGGGCACCCACCGCGACGGTGGCGGCCGATGGCGCGACCGTGTTCGGCACCGGTCAGGCCGGCGCCACGGTGAGCGTGACCGGACCCAATGGCGTCGTGATCGGCACCGCAACGGTCACGCCCGGCGGCACCTATGTGGCGATACTCACCACCCCCCAGCTGAACGGCGAGACGCTGCACGTCACCCAGGCCGATGCGGAGGGTGACGTCTCACCGCCGGCCACGGCAATTGCGCCCGACCTGACGCCGCCGGTCGCACCGGTCGCGGCGATCGATGCCACCGGCACGATCGTCACCGGCACCGGCGAGCCCGGCGCAACGGTGCGCGTCGCCGATGCGGGCGGCACCGTGCTCGGCACCGCGACCGTCGGCGCCAATGGCAATTACACCGTCGTGCTCGGCACGCCGCAGACCAACGGCCAGCTACTGTCCGTCACCCAGGCGGACGCGGCGGCGAACGTCTCGCCGGCCGTGCCGGTCACGGCGCCGGACACCACGCCTCCGGCTGCTCCCACCGCCACCGTATCGCCCGACGGCGCCACCGTCGTCGGCACCGGCGAGCCCGGCGCGACGGTGACGATCACCAATGCCGCGGGCACGCCGATCGGCACTGCCACCGTCGCGCCCGGCGGCACCTACACGGCCACGCTCGCGACGCCGCAGACCAATGGCGAGACGCTTACCGCGATCCAGCGGGATCCGGCGGGCAATGCCTCGCCTTCGGTCACGGCGACGGCGCCAGACACCACGCCGCCGGCCGCCCCTGCCGCCACTGTCGATGCGACCGGAACGATCGTGACCGGCACCGGCGAGCCCGGCGCAACGGTGACGGTGCGGGATCCCGGCGGCGTGCCGATCGGCACCGCCGTGGTTGCAGCCAATGGCAGCTATACCGCCACGCTTTCCACTGCCCAGCTCAACGGCCAGCTTCTCCAGGTCACGCAGGCCGATGCCGCGGGCAATGTCTCGCCAGCGACGCCGGCCACGGCACCCGACATTACGCCGCCGCTCGCGCCGGCCGGCACGGTCTCCGCCGACGGCACTGCCGTCACCGGCACCGGCGAGCCCGGCGCCACCGTGCATGTGCTCAACGCCGCCGGCACCGAGATCGGCACCGCCATCGTCGCCGGCAATGGCAGCTTCACCGCGCCGCT